>NZ_JSYP01000001.1 GCF_000813005.1 Flavobacterium sp. KMS
TCTGTCCAAACAATTTTCTCTACTAACCATGGTCTGTTGATTCTTGTTAGTTTTGATGATGCTTCTTTGTCTAAAACAAAAACCACATTGTTATGCTCTTGCAAAAATGACGCAGGGATTCTATTAGTAACTTCTCCTTCTACAGATTTTTTTACAACGTCTGCTTTTCCTTCTCCCCAAGCTAATAGAATAACTTGTTTAGCTTCCATTATCTTTTTTACTCCAAGTGTAATGGCTGTTCTTGGTGTATTGTTTAATCCAAAAAAGTCTTTACTTGCAGCAACTCTGGTGATATGATCTAATGCTACTAATCTTGTTTTTGAGTTTTGTAAGGAACCTGATTCGTTGAATCCGATATGTCCATTTGCTCCAATCCCAAGAACTTGTAGATCGATTCCGCCCAGAGCTTCTATTTTAGCTTCGTAATCTGCGCAATAATCTGCTATTTCTTCTTTTGTTAAAAGTCCGTCTGGAATATGGTAATTTTCAGGTAAAATATCGACTTGATCCATCAATAATTCTTTCATGAATCGTACGTAGCTATTTACTGAATCTGGCTCCATTGGATAGTATTCGTCCAGGTTAAAAGTGATTACGTTTTTAAAACTTAATCCTTCTTCTTTGTGTAAACGTACTAGCTCAGCATATAATCCTTTTGGGGATGATCCTGTGGCTAATCCTAATACACATGATTCGTTTTTCTCTTGTTTTGACTTGATAAGTGCCGCTATTTGCTGCGCAACTGCTTTGGATGCATCGGTGGAATTCTCAAAAACTACCGTGTCAATATTTTCGAATCGTTTTTCGAAACCTGTCGCCTTATCTATGGAACTTTTTAACATTATTCGCTTCTTTTTATATTTACTTTATTTATTTATCCTGTTTTTTATTTGCGTGACCAACTTCTGTATTTATGTCCTTTGAATGCAAAAAATATAATCATTAAGTAGCATGGCACTAACATTAAATATGCTATCTGATTTCCGCTTTTAGCCGTTTTAGCAACTCCATTTGCTATATTGGCTGCATTAACACTTTCTGCCCAAGCTCCATAAATTAAAGGAAAGATTGCTCCTCCTATAATACCCATGATTAAAATTGCGCTTCCTATTTTGGTATATCCTTTTAAATCCTGTAATGCCATTGGCCATATTGCCGGCCAACAAAGTGCATTTGCAAGTCCCATTAATGCTACTAAAATAACAACTAATGGTATCGCTGGAATCCCCGAAAACTGAACTGTTATTGCAGGTGATATTACAACTATTAAAATTACTAAAATTAATCCTAAAATTCCAGATGCTTTTAATGCAGTAACTTGCGAAAGATATTTAGGTATTAATGTAATCCCTAAAACATATCCTACTACCATTGCTGACATTGTAAATGAGGTTAATTTTAAATAAAAATTACCGTCTTTACCATATACTCCCAAATGTTTTCCGAATCCTCCAATGGAATCTCCTGCTAAAACTTCGGCTGCCAGATATAGCATTAAAGTTATTACTCCTAAAACTAATTGTGGATGCTTGAAAGCATTTTTTATTTGCTTAAAAATACTTAAATGTAGTACATCACCTTCTTCATCTAAATCAATTTCTGGTAATGGTGATAGCTTAACTAAAAGTGCCAAAACCAAAATAACCAATCCCATATAAAGATATGGTGTTTGCAATTGTAATGTGAGCAAATTTAAGGCTTCTGTTTTAGAAACTTCATCTAAAAGTGCAATTTTATCTGCTGTGTATTCTTGCATATTTGATAACACCAAAGCTGTCAGGGCTAATGGGGCTATAAATCCTGCAAACTTATTTGCAATTCCTAAAACGCTAATTCTTGCTGCTGCGCTTTCTCTCGGTCCGATAACAACTACATAAGGATTTGCAGCGGTTTGCAAAATTGCTAAACCTGTTCCCATGGTAAATAATGCTAATAAAAAGAATACGAAAGTTCTTGTTGCTGCTGCTGGATAAAACATAAAAGCTCCTACTGCAATTACAATTAAGCCAAGCGAAATTCCGTTTTTATATCCTACTTTCTCGATAACCCAAGAAGATGGAATTGCCATTACAAAATAGGCAATGTAGAAAGCAAATGTTACAAAATAAGCTTGAGAAGCAGTTAACTCACAGGCTAATTCGAAAAAAGGAATTAGCGGCCCGTTAAGCCAGGTAACAAATCCTAAAATAAAAAATAATGCGGTTAAAATAACCATAGGAATAATGGTACTCCTCTGGTCTATACGTATTGCACTTTCAATCTTTGACATAGTTATTTTTTGGTTGATGGTTAATAGATTAGTTATTTTTTTTCAATCTAAAATAGCACCAACACTTTCATAATTTTTGCAAATTAATCACGGGTTGTGCGATTTTTTTGCAATACTACGACAAAAGTAGCTCAATAAGTTCTTCTTATTCCTAAATTAGATATGAAATTTTTGTTAATTTTTTATGATTCCCAGTTTAGTTCTGGGTAGTTTTTTTTAAGATATTCTTTTACTTCTGCAATATCTTCTTTGGCAGTTAAATCTGGAACATGTTCCGAAAAAGGGATTCCTAAAGCTGCATTTGGGTTGTCTTTTATTGTATTTAAAAGCACTGTAGGCAATTCTTTTTCGTCTCTTTCTGGATTAACCGGACAATTTTTTAAATAAGGATACAGCATTGCTCCATCAAATTTAAAAGCATTCATACTTACTCTTAATTTCCCTTCGGAATCTTTGTAATTTTCTAAATCGTCTGCGGTTGGTTTTTCCAGAATATCCAATAAGTGATTATTTTTATCTAGTTTGGCTATTGCAAAACGAGAAATTCTTTCGGATGGAAAATCCAATGCGTCACGGTCGTAGCCAATAAAAGCATTTGGGCTGTTAGTTTCTCTTAGCGCCAGCAAAGCTGCTGTAGAATATAAATTATCACTATTGCAAGCTGAGTAACTTTGGGTGTTCATCTCTGGATATTGTTCTACTGCCTGAAATAACGCATCGGCTGTGCCAAATGGTTTTACTCTGCCTTCGGGAATATACTGTACAGCAAATGAAATATTTAATCCATGAAAATCATTGTTTTTATCTTGATTTCCGTAGAATTCTTTAAACAAATCTCCTTGCTCTCCTATAATGATGATGATATTTTTATATCCTGCTTTTTTTGCATTTAGCAAAAGATAATCTAACAAAGGTCTTCCATTAGGACCAACTCCTATTAATCCTTTACTTCTTTCATTCGCCTGAGCGATTTCTTCTTCGGTTAAATTATTTAATACAACTTCTTTTTTCATTCGAGAAGATGCACCGCCTGCTAAAATAATTAAATTGTCATGCATAATTTGTTCTTTAAAATTTTAAAATTATTATATTACTCTTGCTCCCGGATCAACGGTTACAGTATATGCTTCTTTTGCTCCTGCTGCTAATATTGCAGCTACAACCGCATCTTCTTTTTTAGGATCTGCAATTACAACAATGCTTCCGCCTCCGCCTGAACCAACAATCTTGGCACCATAAGCTCCAGCACGTAAGGCTGCATTAATCATATCGTCGATTTTTGGTACTGTTATTTTTAATAAATCCCTCAAAACAGCATGGTGCATGTTCATTAATTCACCAATTCTAACCAAATCAAGTGTTGGTTTATCAAATTCTTTTAAAGCTTCTTTTGTATATTGATAGTTCTTTATAGCTGCTTCAAAAAACGGAATCAATCTGTCTGGCAAATAATTACGATATTTATCTATATCTTCTAATTCGGTTTTATGTAAATCAAAATCTTTAAAATTTTGCTTTATAATATCGATAGCCAATAATGCATTGCCTTTTAATTCTCCTATCAACCCAATTGTTTCTTTTGGAACTCCCGAAACACCTGTAATTAATCCTTTTAATTGTGTGCCAATTATATTGTACGAGAACGGAACGCTTGTATTAATATGAACAATATTCCCTACTCCTATACTAAAATGATCCATCATTCCGCCTGGTTCTCCATGTTCCAAAACTTCTGAAGCATACCCCATTTGCGCAATAAACTCTGGAGTAACTTCGCAATCAACTCCATAAGCTGTAATTAAAAAGTTAATCCATGCCATTAATAATGCCGATGAACTTGACGTTCCTGAATTAATCGGAATATCTCCTTTTACAGTAATATCATATCCAACTGTAGGGATACAACCGTATCTTCTTAAAACTCTCAGCGAAGAAGCGAAATAATCACGTGGTTCTAATTCTTCAAAAGTTGCATTGATATCAATGACTCTAACTTCATTAATATCCTCCATGTTTAGTTTAAAAATAGAAGTCTCATTTTCTACTGCTGTTAATTGTATATTTCTATTTATTGCACAAGCTATAACAGGTAATCCTAAATAATCCTGATGATCTCCAAAAAGGCACGTTCGTCCTGGTGCCAATGATATAATTTTCTTCACTTTTAAAATATATTAAAATACTGCAATACTGGTAATTACACTATTATTAGTTTATAAAATAGGCTTTTATTTTAGTTTTAACTTTACGAAACTAGATATTAAATTTTAATTAACCTAAGAAAAAAACAAAAAATGTGCTCGAACACACTTAAATAATGTTATCGAGCACACTTATATAGATGCCTGAAAATGTTGATAAAAATCTTCTTGAAATTTATTAAGATTTTTATGTTAATTGAAATTAAGAATACCTAATTTTATATTTTTGTTTTACATTCCGTTTTTTCAGTAAATTAACCATTTATTACACAACCAAATACTTCATTACAAATAAAAAAGCCATTTACTTTATAAATATCTCCTAAAAAGAATAAATACAAAGTTTTTATATATTTGCCTCCTTATGAATAAAAAATATACGATTAAAGATATTGCTAAATTAGCAGGTGTTTCGAAAGGTACTGTTGACAGGGTTTTGCATAAAAGAGGAAAAGTTTCTCCGCTGGCTCTAGAGAAAGTAAACGAAGTTTTAAATGTAATTGATTACGAACCCAATCTTATTGCTCGAAATTTAAAGAACAATAAGATATATCATATCTGTATTTTATTACCCGATCCTCAAATCGACCCTTATTGGCTTCCTTGCATTCAAGGAATTAAAGATGCTATTCAGGAATTTAAAGCATACAATATACGTGTTGAAACATTTTACTTTAATCCCGAAAAAACAAAATCGTTTACAAACACAAACGAAACGATTATAGAGAAATCGCCAGATGCAGTTTTGCTAGCTCCTTTATTTCATAAGGAAACATTAGATGCTATAAAAAAATACGATTCTTTAAATATTATTGTAAATACATTTAATAATCAGGTAGAATCTACTTTAATCAAAAATTTTGTAGGGCAAGATTTGTTTAGAAGTGGTCGTGTAGCAGCCAAATTATTAAATACAATTATAGATAAAGGCCAAATTGCAATTATACACATTGATGAAACTTACAAGAATGCAATTCACATGCAGGAAAAAGAAAGAGGTTTTAGAAATTATTTTAGCGAAAAAGAAAACCTTAATTATAAGATTACAACATTAAAACTAAAAAGCCCGAATGTTGAAGTCACTCTAAAAAACTTCATCAATGAAAATCCAGATTTATCTGGTGTTTTTATTACTACATCCAGAGCATATCAAATAGCCAAGACAATTAACGAGGTTAAGGATAGAAAAATTCGAATTATTGGTTATGACTTAATCGATGAGAATGTAAATAATCTAAATCTTGGCGTAATTGATTTTTTAATTCATCAAAACCAAAAAAGACAAGCATATCTTGGCATAACATATCTTGTAGAGCATTTCCTTTTTCATAAAGAAACACCTGCTGTTACGCTCTTACCTATTGATATTATTAACTCCGAAAATGCCGATTTTTATCTGGAATAATCTAGTTTTTCAAGGTTAAAATTCCAAATGATGATGCAATATGAAAATTAGGCGTTTCGGTAACAGGATCCACCCAAGTTATCCAAGTGGGTTCATAATCGGAATCATTGGTTTTAGAATACTTGGCTCTAAAAATTCCAGTTTCGATTTGATTGTTCTTTATTAAATTAAGCTTCTTTAAGGATGCAATACGTATTGCGCCTTCTACAACAAAAGAATCCTTATTTACAGATGATTTAACTAATAAATCATCTTTTGGCCAAGACCAGTCAAAATTAAGATTCTTATCAGGATACGCTATAAAATCCATTACTCTGGCTGCGGTATCAATCTCCATACAATAATACGGATTAAGCGAACTGTCTGGTCTAAAAAAGAGCTCTACCCTATCGGAATTATTGATACTATCAATACTATCGTCTTTCTCTACTATATGAATTTCAGAATCATAAACGGTAAAACAAAAAAACAATTGCTCAGCATCCCATAAGGCTTTAAACTCGATTCGGGAAACCGCTTTAGAATCCCAAGGCGAACAAAAATCATCCAGGATAATTGCTGTTTTCCATAAATCAGAATCGCCTTTTCCGGATACAATTAATTGGTTTGCAGCTATTGACTTTACTTCGTAATTCTTAATTCCCTGATTCATATTATTCTTCAATTATCTTTTTGACATAATATTACAACAACACAAATATAATGTGCTCGAACACATTTTACAATACTTTTCTTTGTTTAATAAAATATAATCTATAGTTTCGTTCCTATTAACCTCAAAAGAACAACCTTTTTAACTATAAATAACCAAATTTTTATCTTTTATGAAAGAAGAAAAAAACTCCCGTCGCTCATTCTTAACTAAGACTATTGCAGGTATTTCGGGAACAGTTATAGCAACAGGCTTACCATTATCAGCATTAGCATCAAACACAAATATCGAAGTATTAGACGTTAAACATGATTTTTTAACAAAGCCCTATTTGCAAGCTCCCACAAATGATGGCATTACAATAATGTGGCTCACTAACCAACTTTGCTTAAATTGGGTAGAATATGGCGAAACCGAAAAATTAGGGATCAAAGTCCAGCAATGTGCTCATGGTATGATGAATATTAATTCTAAAATCAATACTGTAACACTCACAAATCTTAAATCAGATACGACCTATTACTATAAAGTTTTCTCCAAACAAATTTTAGATTTTCAACCATATAAAATCACTTTTGGAGATATTATAAATAGCGAAACATATCATTTTAAAACACTCAATCCAAAAGCAAAAGAAGTAAGCTGGCTCGTTTTAAACGACATACACGACCGCCCGAAATCTTTTGGAGAACTCATACAACTTAACCAAAATAAACCTTACGATTTTGTTTTCCTTAACGGAGATATGTTTGACTATCAAACGGATGAAAACCAAATCATCAATCATTTACTTAATCCTTGTAGCATATTTTCAACTGAGAAACCATTTATGCTTGTAAGAGGAAATCATGAAACCAGAGGTAAATACTCAAGAAATCTATTAGATTATTACTACAACTACGATAAGAAAGAGTATTATACTTTTAAAATGGGTCCCGTTTTTACAATTGTTTTAGATACTGGCGAAGATAAAAAAGACTCACATCCTGTATATGGCGGAACTGTAAATTATGATTCTTATCGAGAAGAACAAGCAGTTTGGCTAGAGAAACAAATGAAGTCTAAAGCTTTTAAGAATGCTCCGTTTAGAGTAGTAATGATGCACATTCCGCATTATCATTCCGATGAAGAACACGGAACAACCGAATGTCGCAGGTTATTTGGTCCTTTATTCGAAAAATATAGAATTGATTTGTTTGTTGCAGGACACACACACGAATACGGAATGTTCGAACCAAATAAAGATCACTCCTATCATTTTGTTATTGGCGGCGGACCAGAAACTGGAATTAGAACTTTAATACGAATTGAAGCCAATCCTAAAGTTTTAAATTTGCAAATGCTTAATGATTCTGGTAAAGAAATTGGCTTGTTTCAACTTAATAGCAAAAGGTAATTTTTTAAGGTTTAAACTTTTTTAATATTCCGTTTGTATTCGATATTTCGATTACTATTTAAACTGAAATTACAGCCTGGTTTCTTTTCATTCCAAATTCACATTTTTTAACAAAAATTAACTTAAATACACACAATAAAAATCCTTCAAATGATTGCGGTCATCTGAAGGATTTCCTGTTATCTCCATTAAGCTAAAAAGACACACTAAATCTTAAGTTTATAATACCGTTATTGATACTATATTATCGCCTTTGTTAACACAATATTTCAGGAATATTTAATATTCAACTGTACCCTTATATAAGAATTTGATACTTTTTTTATCAATCCTCTTTCTTTATTTCATCTTCTTATGGTAATTACCATCAAAACACTAGTTTTTAAATAATCAAGAAGCTTCATATTTTTTAATAAGAAACTAGAATTTTATTACTAAAAAAACATTTTCCATAAAAAAAATGTGCTCGAGAACACAAATATTGTGTGTTCGAGCACATTTTTTGTGTTTTTCCTTGTTTAATAAAAATTAAATATATAGTTTCGTCATATCTTAAAAAATAAAGTACAATTTATGTTAAAAAAACATAACTAAATAAACAAGAAAAAGTGTACATATTTAAGATTGCAAAAATTGAATTTTCAGCTAATTAATAGTAAAAAAAGAATAGCATCACGATTTCATTTAAGGCAGATTTCCTTAAATCGATTATAATAAAAATGAATACCAGTTAACACAACAACACAAAACAAATTATTAACCAAACCCATTTTTAAGAGTATGAATTTATTAATTAAACAAAAACCTAGAAGTTTTCGGTTAAACGCCCCTTCTAGAAAGGAAATTAAATTAGCAATTCTTTCATTGTTCGCTTTGACTTTTCAAATTTCAAACGCTGCTTCATCAAAAGAAGTAAGCACAAATAGAATTGATTTATCATTGGTACAAAAAATTGTTAAGGGTAAAGTAACCGATTCTAATGGAATGCCACTTCCTGGAGTAAATGTTCTTATTAAAGGAACTGCTATCGGTGTACAAACAGATTATAATGGTGAATTTGCCATAGAAGTAGCAGATAATCAAACAGTATTGGTTATTTCTTATATGGGAATGCAAGAACAAGAAGTAACGATTGGAAAAGGGCCTATCGTTGTAACTTTAAAAGAAGCTGGAGAAGTAATGGACGAAGTAGTTATCGTTGGTTACAGCAAAATTAAAAAAGAAAGTCTTACTGGAGCTTTACAAACGTTAGATAATAAAAAACTTACTGATATTACTACTCCATCTGTAGAGAATTTATTAGCTGGTAAAGCTACCGGAGTTTATGTAAGTTCAGGAAATGGACAGCCAGGAGATACTGGTAAAATCGTTATTCGTGGAAAAACTACTGTTAACGGAAGTACTGATCCTTTATGGGTCATCGATGGTGTAATTGTAGGAAGTAGTTCTGGAAATATGAATCCAGCCGACATCGAAACCTTGACTGTACTTAAAGATGCAGCATCTACAGCGGTATATGGTTCACAAGGTGCAAATGGTGTAATCATTGTTACTACAAAAAGCGGAAAGAGTGGCAAGGCAACTATTAATGCCTCTATCAAAACTGCTGCAACAACTGTAAATACAGGAAATTTTGACATCATGAATGGTCAGGAATTATATGACTTATATGACTCTTTCCCTAACAAACAAGATTTTAGTAATGCATGGTGGTGGAACCCTGAATTAAGAAACAAAAATTACGATTGGTGGAAAAATGCTACTCGAACTGGTATTGCAAGAGATTTTAACTTATCAATTAACGGTGGTAGTGACGTATTTAAAAGCTATGTTTCTCTTGGTATATATGACGAAACTGGTGCTATAAAAGGATATGATTATACTCGTTATAACTTACTACTTAAATTTAGCTATAAAGTAAACAATTGGTTAACCATACGTCCTCAAGCTAATATTACACGTACAGAAACTGAAGACAAACAACATTCTGTCGGTGCTATGTATGGCAATATGCCTTGGGATAGCCCATATCTTCCTGATGGAACTTTGGTAGGCAACCAACCAAATCCTACTTGGGTAAACACAACGGGTTCTAACTATTTGTATGACTTACAATGGAATTATGGAGAATCTGAAAGATATAGTGTTCGAACCAATTTAGACTTTGATGCTAAAATTAATAGTTGGCTATCATTCACTTCTACAAATAACTATACCTTCTCAAATTATAATTCAATGACCTACATTGATCCAAGATCTTCTGAAGGGTTATCAGTAAAAGGAAGAATTACAGATGAAACTACTAGTAGCAATCGTTTTTATACTAGTCAATTATTCAAATTCAACAAATCATTTGGAGCACACGCTATAAACGCAATTGCTGGATACGAATGGAATGAATATAATGGTAAAAGTACTGAAGGTGTTTCAACTGGAATACCTCCAGGATTTATTGTTGCAGATGCTGCAACTGTTCCAGAAAAAGTTAAAGGTAACAGATCTCAATGGGCGGTTCAATCTTTGTTTACCAACATCAACTATACATATGACGACAGATACATGGCACAATTTTCTATACGCCGTGATGGGGCTTCTAATTTTGGAGAAAATGCAAGATATGGTAATTTCTTTTCTATTAGTGGTGGTTGGAATATTCATAAAGAAAAATTCTTTAAAGCCGATTATATCAATAACTTAAAACTTAGAGCTAGTTATGGTTCAGTAGGAAACAGACCAAATGGTTTATACTTGCACTTACCTTTATATTCTGTGTCTTCTGGTTATAATGAAAATCCTGGTGCGCTTATTTCTCAAATAGGAAACCCTGATTTAAGCTGGGAAAAAACGTTTACAACTGGTATTGGTTTAGATGTTAGTTTCTTAAACAGAATTAATCTAACATTAGACTATTACAATAAAGACACCTCTGGTTTATTATACGAGGTACCCTTACCTGGAGTAATTGGAGTAACAAGTATCTGGAGAAATGTTGGGGCTGTAAACAACAAAGGTTTTGAGGCATCTATTAACGTAGATATCATTAAAAATGAAAACTGGAGATGGAATGTAGATGCTAATATTGGTTTAAATAGAAATGAAGTGACAAGCCTTTACGGAACAAAACAACAAATTATTGTTCCTGATGGAACTGGAATCTCAGGTTCAGCAAACAAACTATTAACACCTGGTAAAGATGTAGATACTTGGTACCTTACAGAATGGGCTGGTGTAAATCCTGATAATGGAAAGCCAGAATGGTTTACAACCAATGCAGCTGGAGAACGTGTTAAGACATCTAACTATGGAGATGCATCTAAAAATCAAATTGCTATCGATGCCTACACGCCATCTTATTACGGAGGATTCTCGACTAGTTTAAATTATAAAAATTTCGATTTTGGAGCAACATTCAGTTATTCAGTAGGTGGTAAAATTTATAACTATGCTCGTGCAGAATTTGATTCAGATGGAGCTTATACAGATCGTAACCAAATGAATCTTCAAAAAGGATGGAGTCGTTGGGAAAAACCAGGGGATATTGCTACACACCCACAAGCAATTTATAACAATTCGAGCAACTCAAATAAAGCATCATCACGTTTCTTAGAAGATGGGTCATACTTAAAAATGAGAAGTGTATCATTTGGATATAATTTATCTATTGAGCGTTTGAATATTTCTAATCTAAGAATATTTGTATCTGGTGAAAACTTGTTTACAATTACCGATTTCTCAGGTGTAGATCCAGAAATACCTCCATTTGAAAGAAATGGTGTAAGAACAATAACTGGAGTTTCAACCTCAGTATATCCACAGACACGCAGATTTGTATTAGGTTTTAATCTTACTCTTTAAAAAACAGAACCATGAAAAAAATATTCATATTATTTATTACCCTTAGTTTTCTATCTTCATGTGAGCTGGAGCGAGAACCATTTGGCTCATATACAAAAGATAAAATTATGCAGGATAAAGAAGCTGCTGTCGAAGTACTTCTTAACGGATGTTATGCACAACTTAAAGGTTGGTCAGATGTAATGCACCGTGTTGGTGAATATCCTGGAGACAACATCATGATTAGAGGTACCTCTACAGATGCATTCTATACTTTTATTTCTTATCAGCATAGCCCTGTCAATGATAGACTATCTACTTTCTGGAATAATAGTTATAAAGTTATCTCACAATCTAGTGACTTAATGAAAATGATTTCTGAAGGAGAAAGCCCTAAAATGGATCAGCAATTAGGAGAAGCTTATTACCTAAGAGGAATGGTTTATTTCTATTTAGTTAAAACATACGGCAGACCTTATGCACAATCTCCAGAAACTAATTTGGGTGTACCAATTGTTAACGGATTACCGGAGGATATTGCCAACATCAATCTTCCGGATAGAGCTACAGTAAAAGCATCTTATGAGCAAGCTATTAGCGATCTTAAAAAAGGAGAAGCATTAATGAATGAAAGCAGAACTGCTGCTTATGCAACCAAAGAAGCTGCTCAGGCAATGCTTTCAAGAGTATATTTATACATGAGTGGAACTTATGAAACGCCAAATCAACAATACGCTGATTTATCTATTGAGTATGCTAACAAAGTAATTTCTAGCGGTCGTTATAATATGCTTAGCAGAGCTGATTTTATGAAATATAACACTTTTGCACCAGATGCAAGCGGACAAACAGAAACTATTTTTGCTGTTAAACGTGTGGCTTCAGAGTACTCTGGTTTTGATCATTATTATGGTATTGGTGGTATGTATGCTAATATTCAAGGACAAGGTTGGGGAGAAATGTACGCTAGTGCAAAATACTTAGATTTATTACGTAAATCTGGTTTAAAGAAAGATGCAAGATGGGCTTTTATCGATCCTCAATATGCATTGGATGCTGCTAACAATAAAACAGAAGCTTTCCGTTTTATAACAGATGCTTTTAATGCCGCAGGAGTACAAACGGGTTATAACTATGTACAACAACCTCTTAAAACTAATTCTAGCGGTTCATACTATATTACTATAGCAAATACAGATTACAATCTTACTGTAGTAAATGCTGCCGAAAATAGTTATTCAATAAATTATGCTGGTAAAACCTATGTAGGAGAAAAAGATTATATGATGTTATTAAATCGTGTATATCCTATGTACTACGTTACAAAATGTTCTTTGCAAGACAATAGCTCTCACCTACACTCGCCTATTATTTCAAGATTAGCCGAAATGTATTTGAATATGGCCGAAGCTTATGCTAAAAAATCAGATTATCAGAATGCTCTTAAGAATTTAAATATTGTTAGAGAAAGATCAATTGTAGGTGGTGGATATACTTCTTTAACTAGTACAAATGCTGTACAACTTATTGATGAAGAACGCCAACTGGAACTAGCTTTTGAAGCACAACGTGGATATGACGTTTATAGAAACGGACAAACAATGACACGTCATTACCCTGGTCCTCATACACCAATGGTAGATTATCCGGCAACAAGTCCAAGAGTAGTACAATACATTCCGCAATCGGAAATAAATGCTTATCCTGGAACTTTAACTCAAAATCCTTAATAAAGATTTTGAAAAACTAATTTTGAGTTTAATGGTTAGTTAGTAAATAAGGCTCTCTTTAGAATTTCCCTCTTATATAAATAAGGGGGATTCTAGAGAAGTTAAATGCAAAAACAACAATAGCTAAAATCAGGCTAAATGAAATATTATAAAATTATTTTCTCTTTCCTTACATTGCTGCTTATTAGCACAAATGTATTAGCACAAGATTCAAAAAACGAAATCCATTTGCCACTTGGCGGAAATGCTTTTAGTTCTTACAATCTTGAAAGTAATAATACTATAACCGATAACGGAATAGAAAACTGGACAGATCCTAAAGAATACTTTACAGTTTATTTTAGAGTTTCAACTCCAGGATTAATACGAATCTCAACAGATGAATTTGTAAATATTCAAGGAAAATCTACATTAGAATTTGGTATTAACAAAGAATTCAAAAAAATCGAATTTGACGAAAGTAACAAAAGACCAATTGTAATAAACGAATGGAAAATTATTGATACAGGATATGTTGCTTTAAAAATAAAAGGGATTAGTAAAACACAAAACAATTTCCCTTCTATTTCTAAATTAATCATTAGCGGATCAGCACTCCAAGGAAAAACTGCTTTTGTACCTAATAATGATGACAACTTTTTTCACTGGGGACGAAGAGGTCCTTCGGTACATTTAAATTACGAAGTACCCGAAAAAGTAAACGTTCAATGGTATTATAACGAAATTACCGTTCCTGTAAACGAAGATAAAATAGGTTCTTATTATATGGCAAACGGTTTTGGCGAAGGGTACTTTGGAATTCAGGTAAATTCTGAAACAGAGCGCCGCGTATTGTTTTCTGTTTGGAGCCCTTTTGTTACAGATGATCCAAAAAGTATTCCTGAATCGCATAAAATTAAAATGCTAAAAAAAGGAGAAAATGTACAAACTGGTGAATTCGGAAATGAAGGTTCTGGTGGACAAAGTTATTTAAGATACAACTGGAAAGCTGGCAAAACATATAAATTCTTGCTTAACGGAGTTCCTCAAAATGATAACTCAACCACATACACTGCATATTTTTATGCACCCGAAGCAAACAAATGGATGTTAATAGCAAGTTTTAACCGTCCGCAAACCAATACTTATCTAAAAAGATTTCATTCTTTCTTAGAGAATTTCGTGCCACAACAAGGAAATAAATCTCGCAAAGTTTTGTTTAACAACCAATGGTATTGCGATGATAAGGGCGTTTGGACAGAAATAGATTCGGCTATTTTTACAGTAGATAATACTGGAAGAAAAGGATATAGAATGGATTATTCTGGTGGAGTCGAAAAAGATTTTTTCTTTTTAAAAGGCGGAGGTTTCTTTAACAAATATACTAAAGCCAAAACTAAATTTACAAAACCATTAAAGCATAATAAGCCAAGTATAAATTTTAGTACTTTGCCATAAAAAAACAGTAAGACAATCCCAAAATAGATTGCCCACAATTTTAAATTAAAATTAATTCAACATGAAAACTAGTATCTTTAAATTTATTCTGATATCCTGCTTCTTTTTAGGATATGCTACTTCTTCAGCTCAAATGATTAAGACACCTACTCCTGCGCGTGCCAAAGGACAAAAGGATGTATTACGTTTGGCACTTGCTCCAATCCCAACAGTTCGTGTAGCCTTTATTGGTTTAGGAATGCGTGGTCCTGGTGCAGTAGAACGCATGACACATATTCCTGGTGTAGAGATTGTAGCACTTTGTGATATGCTTGAAAAAAATACCAAATCAGCAAACGAAATCCTTACTAAACAAGGTCTTCCTAAAGCAAAAGAATTTTATGGTGATGAGAACATTTGGAGACAAGTAACTGCGCTTCCAAACGTAGATTTAGTTTATATCGCTACCGACTGGAAACACCACGCTATTATAGGAGTTCAAGCTATGAAAGATGGTAAAAACGTAGCTATTGAAGTTCCTGGTGCAATGACTATGAAAGAAATTTGGGATCTTATCGATACTTCCGAAAAAACTCGTAAACACTGTATGCAATTAGAAAACTGTGTGTATGATTTCTTCGAGCTTACTACATTAAACATGGCTCAACAAGGTTTATTTGGAGAAATTCTTCATGCAGAAGGATCTTACATTCACGGTCTTCAACCATTTTGGGGAGAGTACTGGAATAACTGGCGTATGGATTATAATATAAAACACCGTGGTGATATTTATGCTACACATGGTATGGGGCCAGCTTGTCAAGCATTAAATATCCACCGTGGTGACAAAATGAACTATTTAGTTTCTATGGATACAAAAGCAGTTGGAAACCCTGCTTACATCAAAGAAAAATCAGGAATCGATATTAAAGATTTCAGAAACGGAGATCATACAATGACTATGATTCGTACTGAAAATGGAAAAACTATCCAAATTCAGCATGATGTAACATCTCCACGCCCATACAGCCGTATGTACCAACTTAGCGGAACTAAAGGATTTGCTAATAAATATCCAGTAGAAGGATATGCATTAGATTCTAAATCTATTAGCTCAGACATTAAGCCTGATCATGAAAACCTAAGTGCACACAAATTCGTACCAGAAGATGTGAAAAAAGCATTAATGGAAAAATACAAACACCCAATTGTAGTAGGAATCGAAGAAAAAGCAAAACAAGTTGGTGGACACGGTGGAATGGATTTCATCATGGATTACCGTTTAATTCACTGCTTACAAAACGGATTACCTCTTGATATGGATGTTTACGATCTTGCTGAATGGTCTTGTTTAGGTCCATTAACAGAAATTTCTCTTGACAACAATTCTTCTCCAGTAGAAATCCCAGATTTCACACGTGGAGGTTGGAATAAATTAAAAGGTTTAGAATTTTCTAAATAAAATAAAATTTTGAAGTTAGTTAAATTGCATCAAGAGGGCACCCTTATAAAGTGCCCTCTTTTTGTTATAATCATTTGCTTAGGCAAAATGTCAAACTAATTTCATTCAACTTTACTCTAGATAAACTTAATCAATATCAAGCTTAGTCAGGAACGCGGATAATACGGATTCGTCAAAGACGGAAACGCAGATAAAAACGGATTTTTCTTATCCTTAATTAAAAAAAATCTGTTTTTATCCGCGTCTTTACGGAGTAAATCTGTGTCATCCGCGTTCCCAACTAAGCGCTATTGAAACTCAATATAGCGCTTCGCCTCAGGGTGACATAATTAATAACCAACCTCTATAAACCCAAAAACACAATAAATTATAATCTTTAATTCAATTAAAAATGAAAAAAGTTTATTTAACCCTTCTGTTTTCTTTCTTTATACTCTCCCCACTAGTAGCACAGCAAAAACAAACTTTTGCCATAAGCGATGGAAACTTTTTGCTAAATGGCAAACCAGTACAAATACATTCAGGCGAGATGCATTACTCGCGTATTCCTCAACCGTATTGGCGTCATCGCTTAAAAATGATGAAATCTATGGGATTAAATGCCGTTGCTACCTATGTATTCTGGAACTATCATGAAACAGCTCCCGGAGTTTGGGATTTTAAAACCGGAAATAAAAACTTAGCCGAATATATAAAAATAGCTCAAGAAGAGGGTTTGTTCGTAATCCTACGCCCAGGTCCTTATGTTTGTGCCGAATGGGAATTTGGTGGTTATCCGTGGTTCTTGCAGAATATTCCTAATATGGTAATTCGTGGTTACAACACAGCATATTTGGCTGCGACCAAAGCCTATTTTACCGAATTATATAATCAGGTTAAAGATTTACAAATTACCAAAGGCGGTCCAATAATCATGGTACAAGGTGAGAACGAATTTGGTTCTTATGTTGCTCAACGCAAAGATGTTCCTCTCGAAGAACATAAAAAATATAGCGCAGCCGTATTTCAGCAATTAAAAGATATTGGTTTTGAAGTTCCTTTCTTTACCTCTGATGGAAGTTGGTTGTTTGAAGGAGGTGCTTTACCAGGTGCATTACCCACTGCAAATGGTGAAAGTGATATCGCTAAACTAAAAGCAGTCGTGAATCAATTTAATAATAATCAAGGTCCTTATATGGTAGCTGAGTTTTATCCTGGTTGGTTAGATCATTGGGCAGAACCATTCCCAACTCAAAAACCAGAACAAACTGTTCGACAAACGAAAAAATATCTGGACAATCAGGTTTCATTTAATTATTATATGGTACACGGAGGAACTAATTTCGGTTTTACTTCGGGCGCTAATTATGATAAAGAACACGATATTCAACCCGATATGACATCGTATGATTATGATGCTCCGATTAGTGAAGCAGGTTGGGCAACTCCAAAATATAATGCTTTAAGAGAATTATTAAAAACAAATGAAACTCCAGCTATTCCTGACCAAATACCAGTAATCACTATTCCGAATATAAAGCTGACAAAAGCAGTAGATTTAGCCGATTTAAAATCTAAAATCTCACCTGTAATCGAAGATAACCCACAAACATTTGAACAATTAAACCAAGGCGATGGTTACGTTTGGTATAGCAAAAAATTTACTCAACCAATTAGTGGGAAATTAGAATTAAATGGATTACGCGATTATGCAATAGTATATGTAAATGGAAAAAAAATAGCGGAGTTAAATCGTTATTACAAAAAATACGATTGCGAAATAGAAATTCCATTTAATGCCACATTAGATATTGTTGTCGAAAACATGGGACGCATTAATTACGGTTCACAAATCAATGCCAATAATAAAGGAATCATAAGTCCTGTTATTATCAATGGCGAAACAATTACTGGCGATTGGGAAATGTATAAATTACCAATGACTACAGAACCAGATCTAGCGTCTTATAAAAATTCAGCAAAAGTGAATCGACCAACTTTATACCAAGGTAATTTCAATCTTAATAAAACTGGAGATGTATTTCTGGATATGCGCGATTGGGGCAATGGAATTGTATTTGTAAACGGAATAAACATTGGTCGTTATTGGAGTGTTGGCCCACAACAAACACTTTACCTACCTGGTTGTTGGCTTAAAAAAGGTAAAAACAACATTGTTATTTTTGAGCAAAAAAATGAAACCATTCAAAAGGAAGTAAAAACCATCCTTACTCCTATTCTTGAAGATTTAAGACCTGAGAAAGGATTATAGAATCATTTCAGTAAATACAAAAAGCCATCAAAGAATAATTCCTTGATGGCTTTTTAAATATGTGTAAAACAAAATTACTTCCAGTTAAAAGTAATTCTCTTTTCGATATCAGTATTCAAACTTAGGAAAACTGGACAAGTCATTCCTGCACGTTCCAGAATTGTTCTACTTTTTTCATCTGCAACACCTTGCATATCAAAAACAATTTCTATTGCTCCAATTCTTCTTGGTTCAGCATTCATTATCTTAGTTACTTCGGCAGTTGAGCCAATGAAATCTACATTTAAATCACGGGCTTTAATTCCCATAATGGTCATCATGCAACTTGCCAAAGCATTTGCAACAGTATCGGTTGGAGAAAAAGCTTCTCCTTTTCCGTTGTTATCTATAGGTGCATCAGATATGATTTCATTTCCTGATTGCACGTGTACTGATTTAGTTCTTAAATCCCCTAAGTAGGTTACTTTTGATGTCATTAGTTTGCTTCTTTAATTGTTAAATCACTATCATAATATAAGATGTAAACGCCTTTATTAGCAAATCCTCCATCTTCTTTTTTATAAAACTGAAATTTATTATCTACTTGTTCAGTTGCAATTTCACTTGCAGTTTCTTCATACGTTTTTCCTTGTGATAATCGCATCATAGTATCAAAAGTTACATCAAAACCTCTCGTAGCATACGTATTTGGATTGATTTTATTTTTGTTCCTATACTCTTTTTCAAAGATAAGCGCTCCCGCAGATTCATTTTCACGTGTTACCGATGGGTACATTAATTTCAATTTAGTTAAACTTTCAAAACTAACTTCGTCTGTATCTAATGTACTGTTTGGTTCTAAAATCACCAACTGTACCTGATATGATGACATAGAACTCAACATAACTTTAATCGTAGCATTAATCATAGCTGTATTTCCTGTTTCCATTACAACATAATTCATTCTGTTAGGTACAAACTGAATTTTTAAACCTGCCGGATTAAAATCTCCTGCTTCAGTAACTGGTGCAAAAATTACACCTTTCTGATTTTGCTGAATATACTGTCTTATTGATTCTTTTTTCTTATCAACAACTGCAACTATATTACCTCCTTTAGAACGCATGTAATCAAACATTGCATTTTTTAGAATATCATTAGATGGGATTGTTTGATATAAATTATCAAATGAATTTCCTTGATCTTTAGACAACGGCGAAATTACAGGAACTTTATTTTCTCCTAATAACTTAGCAGTTGCTTCGGCATTACTTTGATAAAATGGTCCGATAACAGCATCAGCTTCTTGCAATCTGTTGTTTTGTATAATAGCCGCTACATTTGATCCGTTTTTGGTTTCCTGAGAATCAAAAATCGAAACATCTATTGGTAGTCCAAGAACTTTAGCAGAATCTATTGCCATTAATGCTCCAGAATAAAAATCTAAAGTCATATTCAAGAATTTATCTTTTTTCAAACGAGTAGCAGCACTGGTAGTATCACTTTGAATTTTAGATAAATTAAAAGGCAATAATAACGCTATCTTCTTACGGTCATTACTTCTCTTTTTAGTCAGAGTAACGATCTCTTTTGCTTCCTCTTTAATTTCTGGTCTTGTCTCAGATTTAATTTCTGGCGGAGGCATAATTCCTGCAGGAACTTTTAAAATCATTCCTTCCTGAACTCCTCCAGATAAAGTAGGATTTAATTTAAGCAACTCATCTTGCGACACACCAAATGTTTTAGACAAACTATATAATGTCTCTTTTGGTTTTACCTGATAATCTGCATACGATACTTTTTTGGTAGTTTCGATTACAGGAGCTTTTACTTCGTTTTTAACAGGAGTAGTTGTTGGAACAACTGTTTTTGGAGCTGTTCCTTTTATTGTTAAACGATATCCTACTGGCAAACTCGGCACCACTTCTGGATTACGTTTCTCTAATTCTTCTATTGTAATACCGTATTGTTTTGCAATCGAATATTTAGTTTCTTTTGCCAAAACATCATGGTAAACATATTTATCTTGTTGCTTAGCAGGAACTAATTTTGTAGCAGGTATCTTAGAATCTTTTGATGCCGCTTTAGAACCATTTCCTGAAGGAATAGTAAGCGTCTGTCCTATTTGTAAACCATCTTTTTCAAGAAATGGATTTGCTTTTTTCAAAGCTTCATCCGAAACATTATACTTTTTTTCAATACCAAAAAGCGTTTCTTTAGCAACTACTTCATGCGTAGTTGCTCCGTTTGCTTTTTTAGGAGTAACGGTTGCTGTAGATTTATCTGAACTTGTTGTTTTTCCTGAATTATTCGGAATCAACAAAACACTATCCAACTTTAATCCACTTTGTGCATCTGGGTTAAGCTTATAAATATCATAAGGTGTTACTTTGTACTTTTGGGCAATTTGGTTAATTGTTTCTCCTTTGGTAACCGTGTGTTTACTAATTTTATCCTGTGGAAAAACAGAATAAGACATCAAAAAAGCAGTTGTAATTAGTATTGAAATGTATTTCATAATAAGATAAAAAATTTTAAACAAGATAGTATTTCTGTATAAAACAAGATTCCACAAGCTTGTTAATTATTTGCTAATGTATAATTCTAATTTAGCGATACTCCAATTTTTATAAAGCGGTGAATTTTCTTTTTGTTTGTATTTATACAAAGCTTCTTCTATGTTTTCAAAACTCTCAGCATAAACATAATACGACTGACTGTTTACATTATAGAAAAAACTAGCATTAAAATCCCCCGAATCTATTAGTTTCATAATAAATTGATCCCTTGGCGTAGCGTCTGTAAATATACCTAAAACCAAGTAATATCCATTGGGAACTGCTTTCAGGTTATCAAAAAATTCAACTTTAACATCTTTATTAGTATAAAGAGGATCTTCTTTTATTTTCTGTTTTATTTCGTCTAATGATAACGCTACAATTGAAGTTTCAGTATTTCCCTGATTCTGAATTGCATTATCTTGGTATCTTTTTAATTTAACCAAAGCTACTTTATCATCAAATGCTCTGGCCTCAGATCCATAAAATGATGCTTTACTAATATGTCGCTTTACCTCAATTTTTTTCTGAGTATCTAATGAATCAATTTTGGCAATCAATTTCTGATTCTGAGCATCATTTTTCTCCTGATCAATCTTATAATACTTGATTTTTTCTAAAGAAAGACTTTGCAAAAGTGTTTCATCAGTTTTATTCTTTGTGTTTTCACGAACCTTTCTCTTATACTCTTGATTTTCTTCTACAGCAATTCGCTCTACTTTATTCATCAAACCTGCATACGATTTTCTGTTCTCGGCCAATTCTTTTTTAAGTTGAGAAGAAAGTTCATTAGTTTTAGCAATACCTTCGTATGATAGTTTTTCTAAACGTTTGGATTCTTTCATATTCAAGACATCCATCTTTTTTAAGTCATATAAATCATCAGTCATACTAACTACTAATGAATCCAATTTTGACATTAAAACCTCCTGAACATTTTTATTAGCTTCCAGAACTAGTCTTAGTTTCTCTACCGAATTTCCTTTTAAACCATCCATTCCCTTAAGATTAACATTAAGGTCATTGATTTTAATAACTTTCTCGTTCATCTCTTTCTGAACTACCAATCTATCTTTCAAGTCTTCTAGTTGAATAGTCTTGGCTTTCGTTTTCTCAACTACAACTTGTTTCTCTGCCAATACAAGCATCAACTCTTCATTGTCGTTAGTAGGCGTAATTTCTTTGGTATTGATGGCTAGTTTATTTCCTTCAACTAATCCGTTTACAATTTCAGGATTTTGAGCTTCGAGCTGATCAATTGTAATTCCGTATTTTTTAGCAATCGAATATTTTGTCTCTTTTGGTGCTACAACATGAAAAATAGTTTCTCCGTTGATAACACGAACACGACCATCGAGTGTTTTTCTTTTATTCGGGATCGCAATTGTTTGTCCTATTTGCAAACCATTTAATAAGGTTTCTTTATTTAAGGTTTCTAAATCCTGAACCGAAACATTGTATTGTCTGGCAATACTAAATAACGATTCTTTAGCCAAAACCTCATGTGTCACTTTTGATGAAGTAACATTATTTGCAGATGCAATCTTAATTATACTGGCAGTATCTTGTGGAATAATAAGTTCCTGACCAATTTTTAATCCATCAGTAAGAATTGAAGCATTTGCATTTTGAATGGCTTCAACACTCACATTGTATTGTTTTGATAATCCAAACAGAGTTTCTTTGGCAGCAACTGTGTGCGTAAGTTGTTTGGTTTCTTTCTCCTTGACTGGAGAATGTACTGGAATTCGGATAATCTGACTATCCTTTAATCCGCTTTGCGATTCGGGATTTAATCTGTAAATCTCGTCTAAGGAAACTTTATACTTCTGAGCAATGAAATAAGCAGTTTCTCCTTTTTGGATTTTGTGTTCAATAATTGATTCTTGCGCAGTTATTTTGTTAAAAGACAAAATAAAGACAAGAGAAATCGTTAAAAGTTCTCTCATAAATAGTAGGTTTGAAAAAATTAAGGCATTACAAATGTAATGCCTTAATTTGAAAAAAAATACTATTCCCACTCAATTGTTGCAGGTGGTTTTGAGCTGATATCGTAAACTACACGATTCACGCCTTTTACTTTATTTATAATGTCGTTAGAAACTTTCATTAAGAAATCGTACGGTAAATGTACCCAGTCAGCAGTCATACCATCGGTAGATTCTACAGCTCTAAGCGCTACTACCTTTTCGTAAGTACGCTCATCGCCCATAACACCAACACTATTTACAGGAAGTAAAATTGCACCTGCTTGCCAAACTTTATCATATAATCCCCAAGATTTTAACCCGTCGATAAATACGGCATCAACATCTTGCAAAATTTGTACTTTTTCTGGAGTAATATCTCCAAGAATTCTAATTGATAATCCAGGTCCTGGAAAAGGATGTCTTCCTAATAACTCTGGATCTATTCCTAAAGTAGCACCTACTCTACGTACTTCATCTTTAAAAAGCATACGTAATGGTTCTACAATTTTCAGTTTCATGTAATCTGGTAATCCACCTACATTATGGTGTGACTTAATAGTTGCCGAAGGTCCTTTTACAGAAACCGATTCGATAACATCAGGATAAATTGTTCCTTGTGCCAACCATTTTACATCTTCTATAAGGTGCGATTCATCATCAAAAACTTCGATGAATACACGACCAATCGTTTTACGTTTGGTTTCTGGATCACTAATTCCTGCTAATTGAGACAAGAAACGATCTCCAGCATCTACTCCTTTTACGTTCAATCCCATTCCTTTGTATTGATCTAATACATTTTGGAATTCGTTTTTACGAAGTAAACCGTTATTTACGAAAATACAATATAGGTTTTTACCAATAGCTTGATGCAATAATACAGCTGCTACTGTCGAATCTACTCCTCCAGATAATCCTAAAACTACTTTATCATTACCTAGTTTCTCTTTTAATTCTCCCACCATCTCTTCTACAAAAGCATTTGGTGTAAAGTTTTGAGGAACTTCAGCAATTTTTACTAAAAAGTTTTCTAGCATTTTTGATCCATCTGTAGAATGGAATACTTCTGGGTGATATTGAATACCATAAGTAGTTTCACCTTCAATTTTGTAAGCAGCAAATTCTACGTCGTGTGTACTTGCTAATTTCACTCCATTTGTAGGCAAAGCTTTAATACTATCACTATGACTCATCCAAACTTGACTGTTTTCAGAAACACCTTCAAAGAAAACTTCGTTCTCTTTAATATAAGTCAAATTGGCTCTACCATATTCTCTAGTATCAGAAGCAGCTACTTTTCCACCACTAAAATGAGCTAGATATTGTGCTCCGTAACAAACTGCCAACATTGGAAGCTTACCACGAATTTGAGATAAATCAGGATGTGGAGCATCTTCTGCGCGAACAGAGAATGGACTTCCTCCTAAAATTACTGCTTTATAACTTGATAAATCACTCGGAAAATGATTGTAAGGGAAGATTTCGCAGAATATATTTAATTCGCGAACTCTACGCGCAATAAGCTGAGTATATTGCGATCCGAAATCTAAAATAAGTACGTTGTGTTGCATGCGCAAAAATACTTTTTATATTCCGAATTGAAAAATTGAATTCTGATTTTTTTTTCAAAATTAGGATCAAAGCTTCAAAGCCACAAAGGTTCTGAGATTTCAAAAGCATTACAATAACGTCTTATCGTTTTGAACGTTTATCTTTTAAGGTTTTATCCATTCTTAAGCATACATCCTTTATTCATTTTCAAATTTACCCGAAAATTTTATTACAAGACTTTATTATTAGTTAGCTGTCTGACTTAAACACACACACAAAAAACAAAATCATTACTAACTAAAAACCAGTACTTTATGTAATTTTTAAAAGCCAAAAACCTACAAAATAGTTAAATATTAGTCTAAATTTTGTGTAAATTATTTTTACAAAAAGAGCAACGAAATAACTCTTTAATAATCAATAACTTAAAAATTGAACACCAATTAAACATTTTCTATATTAAAATCATTTTTTTTCAGAATAAAAACTATCTCAATTGCTCTCAAAAGAAAAAAACCATTTTAATATTAAGAAAAAATTTACATAAAGATGTTCTACATTTGCAAAAAATATAATACTTTTTTTACAAAAAAATATTAAATATTAATTACGTCCTTTAAATTAAATCTATTTTTTTAAGGATAAACTAAAAAAACAAGTCAATGAAAAATAAAATTACGCTATTACTCTTTTCGGTCCTATTCACCTTTTTAGGATTAAAAACATCGGTTGCGCAAACCAAAAAAAATCCAATAAATGCTAATGATGTTTCCTATGATGTAATTTTGGTTGCGGGTCAATCAAATACACATTATGGTTACCAACTTAACAAAGCTATTGATACGGTAAGCACAAGAGTATACTCTCTTAATAGGTTTGACGGATTAGATTACAGAATCGCACCTGCTAAACCAGTACTAGATTTCTGGACAAGAGCAAATGACAGAGTCGGCTTTGTTACGACTTTTTCTAATCTTTATGTAAATGATATTTTAAAGAATTCAAAAAGAAGAGTTCTAATTATTCCTTGTGGTTATTCCGGAAGCAGTATTACAAGCTGGACAAAAAACCAAAACTTGTATAATGATGCGATGCAAAGAGTAAACTATGTTTTAAAGAATGTTCCAGGTAGTAAGTTAACAGCTATACTTTGGCATCAAGGTGAGGCTAACGTAGGTTGGGCAGATTATCAAAAAACACTTGATAAAATGATTGCAGATATGCGATCCGACATTGATCAAAAAAACATACAAGACGTTCCTTTTATACTTGGTGGTATGGTTCCGTATTGGGTAAATGCAGCAAGCAACAGAAGAACACAGCAAGAAATTATAAAAAGTACACCAAGTAGAGTACAAAATACAGGATTTGCTGATTCAGAGTTTCCAACTGTAATTACAAAGCCAAATAATAATTTCGATGATATTCATTTTGATGCAGCTGGACAAAGAGAAATGGGAGCAAGATATTATAAGGAATTTTTAAGAATGCTTAATAATGATACAAAACCTCAATTATTAAGTACATCCAAAGTAATTGAACCAACGGTTGAGAAACAAGCGGTATTAATTGAACCGGCAATTGAGGCACAAACGGTATCGATTGAACCTGAGATTACAGCAGAAAATGTAATGGTTTATCCAAATCCTACAACTGACAATATAACTGTATCGGCAACGTCAAAGATTAAAAATATAACCATTTTTAATCAAAGTCAGCAAGTAGTCTTTCAAAAAAAATATGACCAAAATGAGGTTGTAATTGCAGTAAACCATTTTCAAACAGGAATTCATATTGTATCGGTAACACTTGAAAACAATGTGACTAAACAAATAAAAATTATCAAAAAATAATCGACATGAAATATATAAAATTACTATTAATACTATTTTGTTTCCAATTATCAATTGCACAAAACAATACAAATTTAGATCAAAGTGAAGGTTATGACATCGTTTTAGTAGCTGGACAATCTAATACGCACTACGGTTATCAACTTAACAAAGCTATCGATACGGTAAGCTCAAGAGTTTATTCGCTTTATAGATTAGACGGACTTAACTATAGAATTGCACCTGCAAAACCAGTACTAGATTTCTGGACAAGAGCAAATGACAGAGTAAGTTTCTCTACTACGTTTTCTAACCTTTATGTAAATGACATTTTAAAAAATTCAAAAAGAAAAGTTTTAATTGTTCCTTGCGGATATTCAGGAAGTAGTATTACTAGCTGGACAAAAAACCAGAATTTATATAAAGATGCTATGGAAAGAGTAAATTATCTATTAGATAATATTCCTGGAAGTAGATTAACTGCTATACTTTGGCATCAAGGTGAAGCCAATGTTGGGTGGGCTCCATATCAAACAACGCTTGATCAAATGATTGCTGATATGCGTAGCGACATTCATCAGGAAGATATTCAGGAAGTCCCATTTATACTTGGTGGTATGGTTCCTTATTGGGCTAATTACAACATTTCAAGAAAGCAACAACAGCAAATTATTAAAGCTACTCCTGATAGAGTTATGAACACAGGATATGCTGATTCTGAATTTCCTACTGTAATTTCTAAACCTAACAATAATTTTGATGATATTCATTTTGATGCAGCTGGACAAAGAGAAATGGGTGCAAGATATTATAATGAATTTCTTAAAATGCAAAAAATCGCATTAGGTTTGAAGATTAATAGATACCATGAAGTTCAATATCAGATTGACTCAACAAAAACTATTGCTGTTGATAAAATTGATGTTACAGCCAATAAAAATTTAAAATCAGGAATTGTGTATGATAGTACTGGAAGTAAAGTACTAGAAGTAGATAATCTTACTAGCAACAAATTTTCTATAGAGGTTGATAAATTGCCTTTAAGCGACAGCCCATATAAATTACAAATTATAGATTCGTATAATCTTACTCACGATTACAAATTCTTTCGCTAGGCTAAATATAAATTAGCTTAACTCTTACTTTATAAATCCCTTATTTTGTTTTAATTGAATTAACGATTAAACAGAATAAGGGATTTTTATATAATAAAGGTAAACAGTAAAGCAAAACCTTAAAAGAAACCTTTGCAGCTCTGAGCCTTTGTAACTTTGAACCTCAAAAAGAGAAACCTTAGAACCTTTGTATCTCAGTACCTTTAAAAAACTAAATTCTATCCTATTTTAATCATAGCTCATGGTTTCAACCGTATAATACGGTTTGCGATAATGCATTGTGCTCCAACGGTTGAAACCGTTGGCAATGTTTATAACATGTTATTTGTATTTACAATACGCTGTAGAGCTATTGGTTTGATTTATATGGCATGAGTTTCACTCACATCAAAAGACAAGAATGTTTCTGTTTCTATAAAAAACCTCAGAACCTTTAAACCTCAAAGAATGAACCTCAAAAAGAGAAACCTTAGAACCTCAGAACCTTTGCACCTCTGAACCTTTAAAAGACCTACTCTTCCTTAGTAACTACTACAGATGCTTTAAATCCAGCTGCAAGATTGTTCCAATAGTCATGAACAATCACATTTTTTTGATCATCTAGTATTTGGATTTCGGCAGTATTACCTCCTAAAGTACCTATATTTAGTGCTTCGAACTCCATTTTATTAAATCCTTTTTCGAGAATGATTTTGATGTCTTTAAAATTAACATCCAAAAATATTTCCGACTGTATAACTTTATCATTAGAAGATACCTTAACCAAATCGCCATCAATTGCTCCAAAATCTCTAAGCCTGATAATAAAATAATTTGCTTTGGTTTTAAAATCTCCAAACGAAATATTCTGTTTAAGCAACGTCCCTCTTCCTTCTTTTAAACCTTGATCTTTTAGTGTTTTATTCAAATCTTTTTCCATTCCTGGTATGAATCTATCTCCAGGATTTGCAAATTCATCAGAAGGTGTCATTGTAAAGCTATCTTTTTTACCTATTTGATATGTAGAGTTTAATTGTGACTGTACGGGCGCAATACTTGTGCTATTAAAAACATTTGGTGCTTTTATACTAGGTATTTCAGGCGGAATTGTTCCCGCAGGCGGTATTTTTTTAGGCTTAATGCCAAAACTTGCCGGAGGAATTGGTTTAAACTTAGTATTAAATTCTGCTTGAGCTGATGCTGTAACAGTTGTGATTAATAGTATAAAAAATAAAAGCTGTTTCATTCGGGTATAATATTATGGAATCAATTTTTAGATTTTTTTAAAATCAAGAGTATACGCAAAAATAGCATAATTTAAATGGGCTCTACAACTTTAAGAGTTTTATAACAATATATTAGGCTAATTTTTAGATACAAAAAACCTGCCAAAAAATTATAAAAGACTTAATTAGCATTACATAATATTAAAACTTTTCTTTCAAATTTTTAATATAAAAAAAATATACTATTTTGATAATTAATAACTTATTCATAACTTCAATGCTTAAATTTACCATTATTAAAACCTCATAAAAATGGATTATATAGACTATTATAAAACATTAGGAATCACAAAATCTGCGACTGAAGCCGAAATCAAGAAAGCGTATAGAAAGCTGGCTAGAAAGTACCATCCTGATTTGAATCCGAATGATAAAGAAGCCGAGCAAAAATTCAAAGAAATAAACGAAGCTAATGAAGTTTTAAGCAATCCTGAGAATCGTAAAAAATACGACAAATACGGAAAAGACTGGAAACATGCTGAGGAGTTTGAAAAAGCAGGATATGATCCTAACCAGCAACAATATTCCAGACAACAACAAAGTAATCCCGATTATTCTGGTTTTGGCGGAGGTGATTTTTCGGGAAGTGATTTTTCTGAATTCTTCAATTCTATGTACGGTTCTGGCGGAAGAAGTTCCAGAGGTCAGGCTAAATACAGAGGACAAGATTTTAATGCCGAATTACAATTAGATCTGGCATCGGCCTATACTACGCACAAACAAAATCTGACTGTGAACGGCAAGAATATCAGAATTACAATTCCTGCTGGGGTAGAAAACGGACAAATTATAAAAATTCCTGGTCATGGCGGTCCTGGAGCAAATGGTGGCCCAAATGGCGATTTGTATATTACGTTTGTAATTGCAAACGATTCTGATTTTAAAAGAGAAGGAAATAATCTATACGCTGATGTTGATCTTGATTTATACACGGCAATTTTAGGAGGCGAAGTTTTAGTAAATACTTTTGATGGAAAAGTAAAAATTAAAGTTCCTGCAGAAACTCAACCCGGAACTAAAGTTAAACTAAAAGGGAAAGGTTTTCCTGTATATAAAAAAGACAATCAGTTTGGAGATTTGTATATTACTTATACCATCAAAATTCCAACAAATTTATCCGAAAAGGAAAAAGAATTATTCCAAGAATTAGCTAAAATAAGAAATCATGAATAGTGAAAATTTAATCCAGATAAAGCAATTTTGTATATATCATGAAATTGAAGATACCTTTATAGCTAAGCTAAATAATTATGGTTTAGTAGAAATTATTGTTCTGGAAGAAGAACAATATTTGCAACCTGAACAATTACCTGATATCGAAAAAATGATACGCTTGCATTATGATCTCAAAATTAATTTAGAAGGTATCGATGCTATTGCTCATTTATTAAATAAGATTGAATCATTACAAAAAGACCTTACTGCGACCCAAAATAAGCTTCGCCTTTTTGAACAATATCAAGTTGACTAATTTAATTAGTATACTTAATTATAATGATGTTGCTTATACGAATATATTTCTTCGGAATAATATTCCTTTAATTCTAAAAGACTTCTTGCTTTTAGTGATTTTCTTTATGAAACTTAACTAAATGCAAGTAGTCTTTTTATTTTCAAATTACGCTGACAAGAAATAAATGGATTCATTCAATTAGTTTTTTCATCCTCTTAAAACAGGTATTTATACGTAACGACTAGATTTTTAAATGCATTAATTTTGAGTCATATTTTTTTTAATACAGTCTACAACTTCCTAAAAAAAATGCACTATGAAAAACAATTTCACCCCAACTTCCAATGCTTTAATTACAATTCCCAGAGGTTTAAAACCAATAGATCATTTTGAAAAAGGAGATGCTGTATCGGCAATATCAGTAAAACTATACAGGGGAAAAATTAAATTATCATCATCTAAAGCAAAAATTTCTTTTAGTGCAGGTAATCAATACCAATCGAATAAGATGGTATATATGACTTTAGATCGTAATGATACTCCTTATTTAGTTTGTAACTCTAATTTGCCTTTTTTACTCCCAAATGGAAAATATACCAGAGCCGACAAACTTTTTTCTGGACAGGAAATAGTTGATAAAAACGGAAAATCATTAAAAATAGATAATCTTAGTATTAAAAATCAGAAAGGTAGCTTACCTCATATTTCTACAAACATAAAATGGGACAATACTCCAAATGGTCACTTATTGTTAGTAAATGATATTGTAGTGGGTGATTTTATACTACAAGTCTATTTTGACCAATTACCACATGAAATGATACAGTAAATCTGATTATTTCTTAATTTTAAACCACATCTATATTTTAAACTATGCCTTGGAATATTCTTGAAAATCTATGGAATCGTACTTTAAACCCAAATACGTTTACTACTAATAAAAATATAACTTGGGATAAAGAAATTGAAATGCTTTACCAATTTGGAATTAGCATGGAAGATACTTTACAATATCTGTATTTTGAGAAACCCGATTTTGAAGCTTTTAAAATTTGGATTAACAAAAATAAGAAAGACAAAACTTTAGAACCTGAGGACCTTACTGAAAATGTACTGTCGGATGATGATCTAGCTTTTTGGAATAAAAACGGTTATGTTATTGTAAAAAATGCTATTTCTAAAAAAGATTGCAAAGACACACAACTTGCTATTTGGGATTTCTTAAAAATGGATCCTGATAAAAGGGAATCATGGTATAACAATCATCAAGATCAAAAAGGATTGATGCTTAATTTTTCTGATCATGAAACGTTAAATAAAAATAGACTTTCTCCTCGTATAAAAAAAGCGTATGAACAGCTTTATAAAACTAACGGCATATATAAAACGATTGATAAAGTAAGCTTTAATCCGCCAGAAACTCAGAAATTTGTTTTTTTAGGCGGCGCTCTTCATTGGGATGTTAGTTTAAGTTTGCCTATTAGTTTTGGCTTGCAAGGACTACTTTATCTAACTGATTGTGGCGCTCAAGATGGTGCTTTTCATTGTGTTCCTGGATTTCATAACAAAATAGATTCTTGGTTAAAAAACCTTGAGTCTGATATAAACCCTCGAGAGGAAATTTTTAAAATAACTCAACCTGTGCCAATTGTCGCAAATGCCGGCGATTTTATTATTTGGCAAAATACATTGCCTCATTGTGCATCTGCAAACCGAGGTACATCTCCTAGAATGGTACAATATCTTACTTATTTCCCTAATGATTATACTAGCAACGAAAAATGGATATAGGTCACAATATGCTATAAAACACTTTCTTATTTGTGTTAAAAAACAATCTTTAATTGGTTTAAGAAGTTTCTCTTATTCGCAATCTCGCGTGAGGGATGGCAACAGAAAGCCCACAGCCTGACGAAGGAAGTGCGAGGACTTGCCGTGAACAGCCCGACCCGTAGGGACACGCCCAAATCTTGAAATTTTATCACAAAAACTGGTTATTTATAAGGAATTATTAGCGCTGTTTTACAGATTTTCTTGTGCATTTTTTATAAATTGCAGCATATTAATCTAACTATGAATTGCTCTTTAAAACCACAAAAAAGCAGTTCGAAAACACACAAAACAACCTTATAATGAAAAGAGAAAACATCTTGACGGGATCACCATGGGAGGACAAAATGGGATACTGTCGCGCAGTTCGCATTGGTAACATCGTAGAAGTTTCGGGAACTGTTGCAATTGTTGATGGCGACAAAGTTAAAGCAGATGATGCTTACGCACAAACTTTGAACATACTGGAAAGAGTCGAAAAAGTATTGGAAGATTTAGGAATCGGCATGAAAGACGTAATTAGAACACGAATTTTTACCACCGATATTTCGACTTTTGAATCTGTAGCTGGAGCACATTCGGCGTTTTTTAAAGATATAAAACCAACAACTGGTTTTTACGAAATTAGTAAACTTGTATCTCCTGAATACTTGGTAGAAATAGAATTTACTGCTGTAATTGTAGAATAACAAACAATCATTAAATTATAAAAATCAAACACGACTCGAGCCTGAAAGAGCGAACAGACGAAGTAATTTCACTAATTACCACAAATTCATTTGTGAAATTAATATCACAAACTAAGTTAGCCTTTAGAATTAGTGGTAATTAGTGAAATTTGTGTTCAAAACTGATTTATTATATTTGTACCCACACAAGCACAGTTAACCTTCTTTAATGAATTTAAAAGCAACTATACTTCTCATTCTCAAATGGATTTTCATTTGTGTTTTAATAGGTGTTTTATCGGGATCTGCTTCGGCGTTTTTTTTAATTACTTTAGAATTTGTTACTCAATATAGAATCCTACACGATTGGATTATCTGGCTTTTGCCAATTGGCGGATTACTTGTAGGTTTTAGCTATTATTACTTAGGGAAAGATGTTGTAAAAGGCAATAATTTATTGCTCGAAGAATATGAAAATCCTAAGCAAATTATTCCGCTAAAAATGGCCCCTTTAGTTTATTTTGGAACTATAATCACTCATTTATTTGGTGGTTCGGCTGGTCGCGAAGGTACTGCAGTACAAATGGGCGGTGCAATTGCTGATCAATTTACCCGAATCTTTAAACTTGATAATTCTGAAAGAAAAACATTAATTATCTTAGGGATTAGTGCTGGTTTTGCTTCTGTTTTTGGAACACCATTAGCTGGTGCTATTTTTGCCCTTGAAGTTGTATATTTTAGTAAAATTAACTTAAAAAGCATTTTGCTTTCTTTTTTAGTGGCTTACGCAGCTTATTTTACTGTCGAAATTTGGCAGGTAAAACACACTCATTATAGTATTCCGCTTGTGCCGGAAATCACCGCGACTAATCTATTTTATACTTCAATTTGTGGAGCTTTATTTGGGTTTGCTGCTTTATTATTCTCCCGTAGCACACATTTTTGGGGTTCGTTATTCTCTAAAACGATAAAATATCCTCCACTTCGTCCTTTTGTTGGCGGAATCATTCTGGCAATTGCTATTGCTGGTTTCGGATTTTCAAAATTCTCAGGATTAGGAGTTCCAGTAATTGTTGACGCTTTTACAAATACTAATGCCTGGTATGATTTCTTACTCAAGATTCTCTTTACCGGATTTACTTTGGGTGCTGGTTTTAAAGGCGGAGAAGTTACCCCCCTGTTTTTTGTAGGCGCAACTTTTGGTAGTGCTTTATCTCTCATTGTTCCTATGCCGATTGCGCTTCTTGCCGGAATGGGTTTTGTTGCCGTTTTTTCTGGTGCAACCCACACTCCTATTGCTTGCACCGTTATGGGAATAGAACTTTTTGGTATTGAAAGCGGAATTTTTATTGCCATTGCCTGTGTTATAGCCTACTTATCATCGGGTTCTGTAGGCATTTACAAATCGCAAATTGTAAGAGGTCCTAAATATGATTTGTATCAGAAATGGTTTTGATATAGCATTTAGTTACAGTATGCAGTTGCAGCTCTCAGTACCAGTCTCAGTTTTCAGTTGCGATTGCAGTTAAAAAATCAAATCTAAAGTTGTTCACTGAAAACCGCAACTGCGACTGAAAACTTAAAGTTATAAACTAACAACTATAAACCAACAACTATCAACTAAAAATAAGAAGATATAAAAGCATGTTAATGTCTAAAATGTTTTCAGGTTTACAGTAAAAAAATGTAAATTCGCACACTATGAAAATACAAGACATTCAAGCCATAAAGTTGTTACTTGCAACTCCCAAAAAAATTGCCATAATTCCGCACAGAGGTCCCGATGGAGACGCCATGGGCTCAACCTTAGGTTTATACCACTTTTTATTAAAAAACAATCATGAGCCAATTGTAATTGCTCCGAATGATTTTCCAGATTTCCTTGCTTGGTTACCAGGTTCTGAAACTGTAAAAGTATTCGAAAAAGATATCGATAACTGCACTAAAATTCTTGAAGAAGCTGAGCTTATTTTTACGCTAGATTTTAATGCTTTACATCGCACTGGCGAAATGGAACATACTTTGGCAAAGCTAAAAGCTCCATTTATAATGATTGATCATCACCAAAAACCTGATGATTACTCCGCTTACACCTATTCTGATACTTCGTTTGGATCGACTTGTGAGATGGTTTATAATTTTATTTCTTTCTTAGACAAAAAAGAAGATTTAGATAAAACTATCGCAACTTGTATCTATACTGGAATTTTAACCGATTCTGGTTCTTTCCGTTTTCCTGGAACAACTGGAAACACGCATCGTATCATAGCTGAGCTTATTGATTTGGGTGTCGAAAACACGCAGATTCCGATTTTGCTTTATGACAACAGTTCTTACAGTCGCTTGCAATTACTTGGAAGAGCACTGCAAAACCTGAAGATTTTAACTGAGCATAAAACTTCTTATACTTCTTTAACTCAAGCCGAATTAGATGAGTTTAATTATGTAAAAGGTGATACTGAAGGAATCGTAAATTACGGTTTAAGTATGAAAGGTATCGTTTTTACTGCTATATTTATTGAAAATAAAGACGAGAAAATAATCAAGATTTCTTTCCGTTCTCAAGGTGGTTTTGATGTAAATGAGTTTGCTAGAGCTCATTTTAATGGTGGCGGACATAGCAATGCTGCTGGAGGAAAATCAGTTGATTCGATGGAAGAAACTTTGAAAAAATTTGAAGATTTAGTAACCAAACTAAAAATATAACCTACCATGAACTATCCTAAAATATTTGCTTCAGCTATTGTTTTAGCCATTTTAGTTTCGAGCTGCAAGCAACATGAAGATGCCAGAAGACCCATTTCTATTTCTTCGGGAACTTTCATGAAAAAATCTATCGAGCGAAATAAAAAACTTGTAGCTACTGAAGAAGAACAAATTAAGGCTGTTATAAAAAACAATCCTAAAATAAAATATATTGCTTCGACAAAAGGATATTGGTATGCTTACGAAAACCAAAATACTACAGATACTATAACTCCTAAAAAAGGAGATGTTGCTTTTTTTGACTATGAAATAAAAGACTTAAAAGGAAATGTTATTTATAGTGAAATGGAATTAAGACCTCAAACTTATTTTGTAGATAAACAAGAAATCATGATGGGGTTGCGCGATGGTATTAAATTAATGCACAAGAATGAAACTGTAAATTTCTTATTTCCATCTCATATGGCTTATGGTTATCATGGTGATGAAAAAAGAATTGGAATTAATCAGCCTTTAATCTGTACGGTTACGTTACACAATTTTGTTCCTGAAACTGCTTATAGAAGACAAATGGAAACAAAAAAACCAAAATCTGAGACTCCTAAACCTACAACACCTGCAGCTCCTGCAATAAAGAAAGATTCATTAAATTAATAAAAACAACTAATATTTTTAAAATGAAAAAAAGCCTCATATTATTATTACTTGCAATTACAACTCTTTACTCTTGTAAAGACGAACATAGCAATTTACCTGATGGTTTATATGCCGAAATTGAAACAAATAAAGGAAATATCATTGTTGAATTAAATTATCAAAAAGCGCCTATTACTGTAGCCAACTTTGTAACGCTTGCAGAGGGTAAAAACGAATTTGTTACTAATCCTGAATTAAAAAAGAAACACTTTTTTGACGGATTAAAATTTCATAGAGTTATCGAAAGTTTCATGATCCAAACTGGGGATCCATTAGGAACTGGTTCTGGAGATACTGGATACAAATTTAAAGATGAGTTTAGCGATTTAAAATTTGACAAAGGTGGTGTTCTTGCAATGGCAAATAACGGACCTGCTACAAATAGTAGTCAATTTTTTATCACGCATGTTGAGACTCCTTGGTTAGAAGGAAAACATACTATTTTTGGTCATGTTGTAGACAAAGGAATGGAAGTTGTTAACCAAGTTAAACAAGATGATTACATCAAGAAAGTAACTATTATCAGAAATGGCGAGGCAGCTAAGAAATTTGATGCTGTTAAGGTTTTTCATGATTATTTTTCTGCTGAAGCGAAACAAAAAAGCGAATTTGAATCTAAATTTAAAGGAGTTCGCGACGAGAAATTAGCTTACTACGCTGGTTTAAAATCAAAAGCTACAAAAACTAGTTCAGGTTTAGAATATGTAATTACTGAAAAAGGTTCAGGTAAAAAACCTGCTGCCGGAGCACAAGTTTTTATACATTATGCTGGTTTTCTAGAAAACGGAACTTTATTTGATACTAGTATAGAAAATGTAGCTCAAACTTTTGGGAAATTTGACGCAGCCAGAGCTGAAGCTAAGCAATACAACCCAATACCATTTCAAGCTGGTAGCAAAGAAGGTATGATTCCTGGTTTTATCGAAGGTATCGAGAAACTTTCTTTTGGAGATAAAGCAGTACTTTTTATCCCTTCTCATTTAGCTTATGGACAAGCTGGTGCAGGAGGTGTAATTCCGCCAAATGCAAATATTATATTTGAAGTACAGTTGTTGGAAAAAATGCCACAACAATAAGTTTATTTTAGAAATTAACAGATTTTAAAATCGAATAAGATGAAATTAAAAATTCTATTTTTATTTTGCTTGGGTGTACTTAACCTACAAGCGCAGACTAAAAAGCCTGTTCCAGGCAAAAAAACAACAATTACAAAAGTTGAAACTAAGCCTTCTGTTAACGAAGGAATTTTTGCTACAATTGCAACAAAAAAAGGGAATATCGTATTGCAACTAGAATACATAAAAGCTCCTATTACCGTTGCTAATTTTGTATCATTAGCAGAAGGAACTAATCCTTATGTGACTATTGATAAATTAAAAGGAAAACCTTTTTATGATGGTTTAAAATTTCATAGAGTTATTAATGACTTCATGATTCAAGGTGGTGATCCTGACGGAAATGGTTCTGGTGGTCCTGGATATGCATTTAAAGATGAGTTTGTATCTGATCTTAGATTTGATAAAGGCGGAATTCTTGCAATGGCAAATTCTGGTCCAACTACAAACGGAAGTCAATTTTTTATCACTCATAAAGAAACACCTTGGTTAAACGACAAACACAGTATATTTGGTCACGTTGTACAAGGAATGGATGTTGTTAATCTTATTCTTCAGGATGATGTAATGCTTACTGTAACGATTACTCGTAAAGGAGCTATGGCTAAGAAATTTGATGCTCCAAAGGTATTTGCAGCTTATTATGAAAACAAAGCTGAAGATGCTAAAAAACAAGCTTTAATTGAGGCTGAAAAGACTAAACAAGCACAAGCTGCTGCTCTTGAACAAGAACGTCTTTACAAAGAAAAATATGCGACTGTAATTGCTGCTAAAAAAGCATACCTAGAAACTGCTAAAGCAACTGCAACAACTACTCCATCTGGTTTAAGTTATAAAGTAATTCAAAAAGGTACTGGAGAAAAACCGGCAAATGGTGCTACTTTCTATTTTAAGTATGCAGGATATTTTGAAGACGGAACTCTTTTTGATAGTAGTATCGAAGAAATCGCTAAAACTTACGGAAAACATGATACAAATCGTGCCGCTCAAGGAGGATACCAAGCATTTCCTTTTCAGGCTGGTAAAAAAGACGGTATGATTCCTGGTTTTATCGAAGGTTTAGATCTTATGTCTTATGGTGAGAAAACAGTATTCTTCCTTCCTTCAAAACTTGCTTATGGAGAAAGAGGTGCAGGTAATGTGATTCCTCCAAATACAACGCTTGTTTTTGAATTGGAAATCTATAAAGATCAACCAACACCAAAACAATAATTTCCATAAATTATATATCATAAAAAAAACCGATAGTTACAACTATCGGTTTTTTTTATACTCTATTTTATTTTATTTTTTAGCTGGAAACTTCCAATCGAATTCATCTTTATTATTGATGATTGCTCCGATTTCAAATTTTACTACTTCTTCAAATTCTGTCTGGAAGATAATCCAGTTTTCTTCGTTAAAGTAATTCTCGAAAGTATCAAACTCTTCTTGTGTGAATTTTGTAATTTCTTTGGTTGCCAAATCTTTTTTTACATCAGCAATTTTTCTTCCTATAATTTTAAAACCAAAGATCTCTAAATCTGGACTTGATGCCACAATATAACCCAATTTTAAAGCTTCTTCCTGATAGAATGTCAATCTTATTTTATGCTTGTTGTAAGCAAAAATTACATTATCATCTTCGTCTTTATAGTTTCTATCTGGTTTACCATAAATAGCTGTAACATCGTTCTGTTTCATACCGAACAACAACTTGTCTATTCCGTTTTTTGGATTTATTTTCATGTGTCTCTTTCTATTAATTTAAAAGGCAAATTTCGTGAAGTTTTTTACAAACTGCATTATGTTTCTATTTTAATTCAATAAAAAATTAAAGACAAGAAACCGAACCATTAAGAAATTAAGGAAAATTAAGAGCTACCCTCAAATCTTCTTAGAAATTCTATTCCTGCAAGGCTTTTTTTAACCTTGTAGGTCTAAATTTAATACCTAACAATGTAAAAAAATTCTCCTACCCTTATCTAACTCTTTATTAAATCACAATAAAGTAAGTCCCAGTGGGACGTTATATTTATAGAAATTTTAATTATTTTTTAAAGAACCCCATCGGGGTGACATGCTTCACAATTAGAAAATAATCGTAGGTATCGCTCCGCTGGAGCTTTTACAGCAAGAACGTATATATTAGCTATAAACATTTCGCTCCGCTGGAGCTTATAGAGTATTTACTCAATATTTTTTTATACCAAAAAAATCTGCTACTCTAACAATAACAAACAGGCGAAGTAAATCTGTAATAAAAAAAAAAAACTTGACCTCATAAGTCTTAATACCTACAAGGTCATAAAAGACCTTGCAGGACAACTGCGAACGCGAACCACCTAATCAATTAATTATCTCACACTTAAAAGCTTTACACTCTCTGCATAAAACCTTTGAATCTTTAAATTTTTGAACCTTATAAAATTAAAGATAAAAAAAATGAACCATTAAGAAATTAAGGAAAATTAAGTGTTATCCTCAAATTTTCTTAGAAATTCTATTCCTGCAAGGTTTTTTCTTGATCTTGCAGAATGATAACGTAAAACTTCTATTCTACACTAAAATAATATAAACGGTTAAAATGCTTTTTAAATTCATCTGTAAAACCTTTGAACCTTTGCGACTTAGAACCTTAGTACCTTAGCCTCTTTTATAGATATATTTTCTTATTTGGCTTACTACTCATATAAAATGTAATCTTTCCTCCGTTTACAATATCACTGTGTTTTATAACAGGACTTGTTAATGGTTTTCCGTTTAAAAGCACTTTACTCACAAATACATTTTTATCGGATTGATTTACTGTAGCAACTTCAAATGTTTTTCCGTTTTCAAGATTAAAAATAGCATTTGCTACTAGCGGGCTTCCTAAACTATAATCTTCTGATCCTGGTGCTACGGGATAAAATCCTAGACTGCTAAAAATATACCAAGCACTCATTTGTCCAAAATCATCGTTTCCTCCTAATCCGTCAGGACCATTTTTATACATTCTTTTAAGAATCATCCTGATTTTATCTTGCGCTTTCCAAGGAGATTTTGTCCAATTGTATAAATAAACTACGTGATGCGAAGGTTCGTTTCCATGCACATAATTCCCTATTATTCCCTCTTTGGTAATATCCTCAGTATTTTCAAAATATTTATCTGGTAAGTGCATAGAAAAAAGAGAATCTAACCTTCTTGTAAAAGCATCTGCACCATTCATCATTTTTATCATTTCAGCAGGATCTTGTGGCACATACAAACTGTAGTTCCAAGAATTTCCTTCGATGAATCCTTGCCCATGTGTGTCTAATGGATCAAACTCTTTCTTGAATGTTCCATCATCGAGTTTGGGTCTCATAAAACCTGTTTTGGCATCGTATACATTTTTATAATTTGTTGCTCTTTTAGAGAACTCGTTGTAGATATCTTCTTTCCCTAACTTTTTTGCTGCTTGTGCAATTGCCCAGTCATCATAAGCATATTCTAAAGTTTTAGATACCGATGAACCATTTTTGTCTTCTGGAACAAATCCTTTTTTCATATAATACTCTAATCCGTCATAATAGGGAACTTTAGCTGTATTTACAGTTGTAAGAAGTGCTTTATCTACATCAAAATTGGTGTTACCTTTTACTATCGCGTCTGCAATTACCGAAACGCTATGATACCCAATCATACACCAGTTTTCATTGGCATAATGTGACCAGATTGGCAGCATTTTATGAACACTCTGATCGTAATGCGCCAACATAGAATTAATCATATCGGAGTTTCTTTTGGGCTGAACCAGATTAAATAAAGGATGTAAAGCTCTATAGGTATCCCATAATGAAAAACTTGTGTAGTTCTGGAATGTAGTTGCTTTATGTATGTTTCCGTCTAATCCTTTGTAGTTTCCGTCTGTATCCATATATACCGTTGGGCCTAAAAATGCATGGTACATTGCGGTATAAAAATTAACCATGTCTTCTTTTTGGATGGTTTGTACCTGAATTTTATTCAGTTCTTTGTTCCAAACTTCCTGACTTTCTTTTTTAACTCTTTCAAAATCCCAATCCGGAATTTCTGCTTTCATATTTGCCAAAGCTCCTTGGGTACTTACTGGAGAAATAGCAAATTTTATTTTGACTTTTTCATTTTCATTTGTATCAAAATCAAAGTATAATTTTAGGTTTGCTCCTGCCATTTCTGGGAAGTTTTTGGTTTGATCAAATCTGCTCCAAAAACCTTTATACACACTTTTTTCGGGTGTAGCTTGTCCGTATCCTTTTATTGGCTTACTAAATGACATTGCAAAATATACTGTTCTTGTTCTTGCCCAGCCATTTGTTTGGCGATATCCTGTAATTAAAGTGTCGTTTTCTACGCGAACAAATGTCCAGACATTCTTTTTATCATAATTATAAATTCCTGCTGTAAGATCTAAGATTATATGCGCTTGATCTGATTTTGGGAATGTATATTGATGCATCCCAACTCTGGTTGTTGCAGTAAGTTCGGCTTTGATATTATGATCTTCCAGGAGAACACTATAATAAGCTGGTTCTTCTTTTTCGGTTTTATGCGAGAATACTGATCGATATCCTGTTTCAGGATGCGCTGCTGTACCAGGATTTAACTGTAATTTTCCTGTTGTAGGCATAATAAGGAAATCTCCTAAATCGGAATGCCCTGTTCCGCTAAAGTGGGTATGACTAAACCCTACAATCGTTTTATCTTCGTATTGATATCCTGCACAATATTTGTAAACATCTTTATTATACTTACCATTTGTTGCGTAAGGAATTGTATCGGTTTCAGGACTTAATTGTACGCTCCCAAAAGGTACTGTTGCGCCTGGATATGTATGCCCCATCATGGCAGTTCCTATCATAGGATCTACATATTGAACTAAATCTTTGAGTTTATTAGTTTTTTCCTGCCCAATCATTTTATGTGTATGACTGAGCATTAAAACTGATAATCCGAAAAGGAAACTTTTATAATTTACAATATTCATCAGGTCTTTTTTAGTTTATGGTTTTGTGTTTATAGCATTATTCGTTTTTACTAAAACGATTTAATAACAATTTCAGGTTAGAAAATTACAATAAATATTGGTTTTTTAAAAATTACTTTGCGAATTCTATTAATGAAAATTGTTACTGAATTATATTAGCTCTGATATACTATCATATATTCTCTTGTTTTTAATAAGGCTAAAAATGAATATCTTTGAGTATTCAAAAAAGTAATTGATCTCATGAAAAATTTCATTTTATTATTCTTCTTCTTTTATTCTACAATTAGTTTTTCGCAAGCTGTACAAAGCAAAGTATTAAGCCAAACCGAAATAACCGAAAGAGATTTAGATGGTGGTAAATTCCCCATTTTTAGAGCCTATGAATATCAAGATAAAGGTGGTGTTTATGAATTGGTTCTAAGCGAAAACCAAAAAGTAATTTCAGACAAGGATACGCTAAATACCAAAATTGAAGCTGTTTGCTATTTAAACGATCATGGTGGTTATATCGAAAAATGGAAAATAAATGATTTAATTGAAAGTGCCGAAGTTGAAGAAACTTCTATTTGGTTCTGGACAAAATATTGCAGCACACAAGATTTAGACGATGATGGTTATATTGAGCCAGTACTTGTTTATGGCACAAAAACAGATGTTGGTGACTTAAGACGTATTAAAATTATTACTCTTTATAAAGGTAAAAAGTATGTTATACGTGCTGTTGAATGTGACTTAGATTATTGCAGAAGCTTTAAAAAAGATAAAAACTGGAATTCATTACCTACAAAAGTAAAAACACATATTGATAAGCTTGTTGTAAAAATTAGGAAAGAGCAAAATGTTATTCTTGCTGATGGTTAGAAACAAGTTTTAATTGCTTTTTGCTAAACTAAAAAATAACAGATTGATCATAAAAGATGTGGAATAGCCATCGCAAACTTGTCTTTCTGAGGAACGAAGACACGAGCGCTAGCGAACTGGCGAAGCAATCTCCGTAAGAAGCTAACATAAAGTATTTCTAGATTGGCGAGCTACTCGCGGAGATTCTTCGTTCCTCAGAAAGACAATATTGTGGTTGTTTTGTGATAAACTTTGTAAAAAAGTTTTTTAACTATAAACTTAAAATTTTGCTTGCTTTGTGTAAACCATTGCGAACTTTGCGGTTAAATCATAGCAACAATTAAAAAGATAATGGAGTTTCTTACGATTCTTCGACTCCGCTCAGAAAGACAATATTGAGGAGAAGCTTTGCGTGCTTTGCGTAACTCTTTGCGCCCTTTGCGTTTATTTTTTTTGCCACAGATTATGGAGTTTCTCGTGGAGATTCTTCGTTCCTCAGAAAGACAAAATTGAGGAGAAACTTTGTGAGCTTTACGGTTAATTTTTTACCACAGATTAAAAGATTACACCAATTTAAAACCTTTGCAGTTAACCTTCTTAACGAATTACACCAACAACTTATTTTACAGCTTTTTCCTCAAGTTTTCTTTTACCTCATCAAACCATTCTTCTCGCAGAATACTCAAGATAATTGAATCTCGGCGTGCTTCGCTGCCAAAAGTAGGCATATGATTACGTAAAACTCCTTCGACTTTGCAACCGATACTTTTCATGGCTGCGATGCTTCGTTGGTTATTATTATCGGCGCGGAATTCTACTCGTTCCATTCCCATGGTTTCGAATGCGTATTGTAATAACAAGAATTTACAATGTTTGTTTAATCCTGTTCCTCTAAAGGCTGAACCGTACCAGGTATATCCTAATTGCAGGGTTTTAAACTGAAGTTGCATATCGTAAAAACGGGTGCTTCCTGCGTATTTTCCTGATTTTTTATCAAAGACTATAAATGGGAATTCTATTTTCTTTTCTCTTGCTTTTAAGGCAATGTCTATATAGTTCTCTAGGTTTTCTTTTCCGTTGGCACGAATTAACGAATATTCCCAGGTATTGGGCTCGTTGATAGAAATTTCTAATAAATTCTCTACATCGGTTTTTTGTAACGGACGTAATAAAACTAAGTCGTCTTCGAGTACTATATTTTCAGAGAAATTGAAATCCATTTTGTAAAAAAAATAATTTTATAATCTATTTAAAAACTCTTTTTGTTATTCGCTCATTTCGTCGTAACGCTCTGGAACTTGCGGGTCGTAAAGCGGACATTTAAATTCTTCTAAGGCACCTACCAGAATATCCATGGCTTTTCCTTGGGTTCCGTAACAGTCTATTCTAACGCTTTGCGGTGTAGTTATAACTTGAAATGCTCCTTTTCCTTCGTTGTTTTTCCAGCTATTATCATCGACTTTTTCCCATTTGGAAAACAATGAACCTATCCTGTTTAGGATTACAGTAACTGGAAGTTCCTCTAAACCGTCGACTTCCTGCTCTTCGATAAGTGCTTCGTAAACTTCGTGATGGTTTAAATAAATTCCTTCTGAGTATCTCCAAAAAAGTAATTCGTACATGATAACGTGATTTTTAGCCCCGATAGTAGCGACATCCTTTTTGGGCGGTGTTCGCCCGAAAAGATATAGCGGATAGCGGGATTAGCTCCTAAAAAAGCTATTATTTTAATGATGTCTTTAATATTAAAAGGCAATGTTAGACGCACTGCGGTGCGTCTCTACTACCTTAAAATATTAATATTCGAATGTACCGTATTCGCTGGTAATTGTCAGTTTCTTATCGTCGGCTGCTTCTACTCTTCCTACGATTTGTGCATCGACATTAAATGATTTTGAAATAGCAATTATGTCTTCTGCAAGTTCTTCGGGAACGTATAATTCCATACGGTGACCGCAATTAAATACTTGGTACATTTCTTTCCAATCGGTTTTAGATTGTTCCTGAATAAGCTGAAACAATGGTGGAACTGGAAATAAATTGTCTTTTATAATGTGCAAATTCTGTACAAAATGAAGGATTTTTGTTTGTGCTCCTCCACTGCAATGTACCATTCCGTGAATTTGTTCTGGTGTATATTTATCTAATATTTTCTTGATAATTGGTGCGTAGGTTCTTGTTGGCGAAAGCACCAATTGTCCTGCATCTATCGGGCTATTCTCGACAGCATCGGTAAGTTTTACTTGTCCTGAATAAATTAGTTCTTCGGGAACTGCTGCGTCAAAACTTTCTGGATATTTGGTTGCCAGGTATTTACCAAAAACATCATGACGTGCAGATGTTAGTCCGTTGCTTCCCATACCACCATTATAGCTTTTTTCGTAAGTTGATTGTCCAAATGAAGCTAACCCTACGATTACATCGCCTGCTTTGATGTTGGCATTATCTACTACTTTTGAACGTTTCATTCTTGCTGTTACAGTAGAATCTACGATTATGGTACGAACGATATCGCCCACATCGGCAGTTTCTCCTCCTGTAGAATGGATGGTTACGCCAAAGGTGTCTAGTTCTTTTATTAATTCCTCGGTTCCGTTTATGATTGCTGAAATTACTTCGGCTGGAATTAGGTTTTTATTTCTTCCGATTGTTGATGAAAGTAGGATATTATCGGTTGCTCCTACGCATAACAAATCATCTATATTCATGATTAATGCATCTTGTGCAATTCCTTTCCATACTGATATATCGCCTGTTTCTTTCCAGTACATATATGCCAAAGATGATTTTGTACCTGCTCCATCGGCGTGCATGATAAGGCAATAATCCTGATCTTGGGTTAAATAATCTGGGACGATTTTACAAAATGCTTGTGGAAACAATCCTTTATCAATATTTTTTATGGCGTTGTGTACGTCTTCTTTAGATGCCGAAACTCCTCTTTGTGCGTACCTTTTGCTAGAATCTGAACTCATGAAATTAGTTTGTGTTGTTGATGTGGTGCAAAGATAACCAGTTTTTTTAATTGTTGGGTTTTATGGCTGTCTGAAACATAAAAAAATCCGATAAGTTTGAGACTCTTATCGGATTTTTAGAAAAAAGTGTTTGGAAATCTAGATCCATACCACGCTTATTTCCATTCGGGCATTGATGCGTTTTGAAATAGTGTGGTTCTTGACGATGCGGAACCACTTGCACTATTAACACTTACTTTTTGTACATTTTGTGCTGATAATCCATCATTGGATGTATTTACAAAAATAACTTCGGCTTCATTTGGTGAGAATTTCACGTCTAAATCGTTAAAACCATTCTGTTTTTGAGTTGTTAATTCTGCTGCAGTATTGTTGGAACGTGTGTACATGAAAATTCGGGAATCTAATCTTCGGTATGTTGTGTTTTCAAAACCGGAAACGTCTCTTGTAAAAATCACTTTCTGATTATCTATAGAAATGTTTAATCCGCTTGTTGCACCACTTAAACCTGTTTGTATTGTATATAAAACTGTTCCCGCCATATCTATCACATAAATTTCTACATTATATCCTGATCTGTCGTTTACTTTTAATGCTATTTGTGATCCGTCCTGACTCCAATCGCATTCGGATATAAATTTTCCGTTTGGTGTTTGAAATAACTGAATGAGTCCTCCTCCATCTGAATCTATACGATATAGTTTATCAAAATTTGGATAAATTATCTGACTTCCGTTTGTGTTCCAGCAGTAATTTACATACTCCATATTAAATCCTGCAACGGGTACAAAATTTGTAACTCTAAATACTCCAGATCCATCCGGGTTCATCGTATATATCTGACTCTGAGAACCATCAGAACTAAGGTACGCAATTTTATTTACACTTAGGTTTTTTCTTGGTCTAAAACTATTAACAGTTGATGATGTTAGTTGTAATTGATTCCCTGCTTCGTCTGCGGTGTAAATTACGTTGTTATTATTTATTTTTTTGACAAATAAAAATCTTGGATTTGGAAATGCCAATGTTGTAAATGAATTGGTTACACTATTAGTTGGTTTATTAATTCCGTCTGAAACGGCTACCTGCCAATAGTATTTTGTACTATAGTTTAAATCTTTTATCGCCAGCGTTTTTTCTTTAAGATCTGGATATGTTTTAATCTCATCGGTCGTTCCATTTTTTAAGGTAACGGTATAAGTTAAAGAATCAGATTCTTTATCGGCTGCTGTCCAGGTTAGATTTAAATTTAACGGTTGGTCTTTTGCATTATCTACTGGAGCTGTTAAAACCGGAATATCTGGCGGTTTGTTGTTTGCTGTAGAAATTTGCAATTCGAATATAATTTGTATTGTTGCATCGGCAGTAACTTTTCCGGGTTCGAATCTGGCAATATAACCGTCTTTTTGAGCCTGAAAGGAGTAATCTCCAACCAACACTTTCTCTAAAGTAAAATAACCGTCTTTATCTGTAAATACCGTACTTGTTGCAGGGCTCGAAGATATTCGTACATTTTCGATGGGAGTAAATGTTCCCGATTCGACTACTCTTCCTTTTACAGTTCCACTTGCTCCATCCTCTAGCTGTTCTTCACTACAAGAAATCAAAAGAATAAAACACACTAAAATTCTTAATCCTATTTTCATTTGTAGATTTTATTTTGTTAGACTTTATCGAGTTTATTCGACGAATTTTTTGAATGATATTTTTTTACATCTTTTTTTTCTTGTGATAGTTTTTCGGGAAGTAATATGTTACCCCTAATCCGAAACGCCAGTAATAATCATCCCTGACTCCGCTATCGACATAATCTATCATATCTGTGAAATTTATATTGTATTCTCCGTACAGTTTGAGTCCAAGATTACTTGTTACCAAATATTCTAATCCTCCTCCAAACTGTACTTTGGTATGCCTATTTTCATACTTAGAATTAAATCCTATTCCGCCGCCGCCAAATATGTAAGGCGTAAAGTTGTCATAGGGCAATACCAATAATTCTAGATTTAGATCGAGGGTTGCATACCCAACATCTAGCTTATCTTTATTACCGAGTTTAAAAACATTTGTCGAGGCACTTATATCTAAATTTGGTGTAAAGAAATATTTCACGGCTCCTCTTCCCATTGGTTTTGCAACCGGACTAGGATAATCCCCTTTCATAAGGGTTGCTCCTCCTGCTACTTCTATACCAAAACGACCTCTTTTTTCGGCTAGGTTTCTTCCGTATAGTTGTGCTAAGTCGGCTTCGCTTTTTTCGTTGTCATAATTGGCAATAAAATTATCAACTTGGGTTTGTGGGGCATTTACTTCCCATAATTTGTCTTTGATACCATCTACAATAAGTCCTTCGACTGCTTTTTCTATAGCTTCGGTAACGGCTAATTGTATGGGTTCGTTTCGGGTAAATCCTGTTTCGACTTCCAGAAGTCTGTTTAGGTTTACATATCGAAATAAATTGGCATCGACACTTTGTGATAAAATTGTTTTGGAAACATAAACGGTATTTAAGATTTTACCATTTGATGTTGAAACAAGTCTTAGATAAACTGTAACTCTATCTTGTCTATATCTTACTGAAGCTCCGGCGCCAAAATATCTGGCTCCAAATCCTCCTGTAATTATATTTGTGTCATAGGATATAATACCTCCTTCCAGTAAAACTCCGGCAAATAAAAGAGGCGTTAATGGGGCTTCTTTTTCATTGGGTTTGGTAGCATATTCTTGTCTTGTGGATCTAATGATGTTTCTTTCATTAAGCAAATTCCCCAAGTTTTCTCGTTCTATTGGAATAAACCATTTTGAGTCTTCAAGGGCTTTTATCAAGATAGAAGTTGCTCCTTGTGTAACTGCTGTACTAAATGTACTACCTAGTTCTACGGCTTTGTATTGCCCAGTTTGATCCTTGAATTTATAAACCCCTACAACAATTTGTTCTTTGGGTTTAGGGATATTGGTTAATGCCGAGGTAGCTGGTGTATTCTCTCCATAAACAGCTTTTTGTACTCCAACGGGTTGATTAAAATAAGCACCACAACCTGAGAATAAAATAGCTATTAGGACTCCAAAAAGTGATTTTTGATTCATAAGTGATTTTTTATTAACTTATTAGCGATAAAAAATGTAAAACTTATTACTAGGAATAAAAATTTAATCCTAATTGTTTCCAGGAACAATTACTTGCGTTTGTTCTCCTGTTTCTATATCCAGGATATCTACAACAAGCCCAAGATTAGAGTCATATACATCTACAGAGAGTGTCCCAAAGACATAAGATCCCGGTTTTATTCCTCCTCCTGTACCACCAGTACCTATACCTCCTCCTGTACCTGTACCAAACTGATCCTCGAATAATGAATTAGAAAGTTTGTTTAGTAACTGATTGTTAAGATTTTCCTTGAAACGTTGTAAATCTGATTTTTGTTCGAATCCAGTTGTCTTATCTTCTTTGTAGTCGTTTTGTGCTTGCGCTGAACTAAGTAGCCAATTGTAGTTAAACGTATCTCCGCCAAAAGCTGGGTTGATAGGTTTATAGGCCAAATCTTGCGCAACCGAAGTAAAACATATTCCTAGTAAACAAAATAGTAAAGTTATTGTCTTCATTTTGGTATTTTTAGGGTTTAAAAATAACTGCCAAAAAACATTTAATTAATCTATTCGAATGTCAACTAATTAAATGCACAACTTAATACTGAGTGATTAATTTATTTTGTCTTTCGATATTTTTAAAATACTTGAAAATTTTGGCCGAAGATGATTCTGCCATGTATTTTAAAAAATCTTCGTCTGGTCTTGAAATAAATTCATCAATTATTTCTCCATCAACATCTATCATTATCTTAGTTGTTCTCCCGAAGGTTAATTCTTCTCGAACTGTAACGATTTTATGTGATTTGATTTTTAATTTCGAATATTCTGAATAAAAATAATCGTAAAAATCATTGCCCAATTTAGTCTTGGTATCGTTAGAAACTATACCAATCATTTCTAATCCGTCTGTAGGTGTTTGAATCTCTGTTTTAGATTCATCTTTTCCTCCAAATATTACTTTGTCTTTTCCTATTACTGCATTATTATCATCATAAATTAATAATAGAATAATTATTTCGTCGTCTTTAGTAAAATTTACTTGTGTTTTGGAGAGGTTTACTTTTTGAATTGGTTCTAGTGTAACTCTGCCGTCTTGTGCATTATTGGATTTATTAGTATTGGATTTATTTACTTTTAAAACTGATAATTTATAGGAGATGTTTTTAAACTCTGCTTTTAAATTTTCTGCAGTTCCGGTAATTGCCAATGAATTTTCGATTTGTTCAATTTCAATTTTAGCTTTTACCTCTGTATAAACCACTTGTGCAAATGTGTTTTGCACTACTAACATCATAATAATTAAAATAATATTTAGATTATATCGCTCCATAATATTAGTGATTGAAAATATAAATAGTGCCTGAATTTCCGGTTTGGGTAATTCTCATTCCCTCTGATATTGAGTTTGAGCCATTATTAAAAATGGTCAGATTATCTCCTCTTTGATTAATCGACATATTTATAGCTCCACTGGAGTATAAAGAAAAGTCGCTTACCATATTGTTATTTCCAGACTGAACAACTGATTGATTAATTTCAGGTGCTTTCTTATACATATTTATATAATTGTCATTACCAATTTGATTAAGAACTACATTGGATTTATTACTAATGATACTTATATCTGTAGCATTGTAATTTCCAATTTGCATAATTTTTACAATATTATTATTTTGAACAAACAGATTTGCATTTTGGTTTCTATAGTCATTATTACTTTCTAATGCTTTTATAGCATATACATCTAAAGGATTTAACTCCTGTGTGAAAGCAATATTTGTAAATAAAAGTAATATTAAATACACTGCTGGTTTCATGACATATTTTTAAAATAAATCTTCTTTAAAAATTTATACCAGTTTCATAAATAAAACTGGTATAAACTGAATTGTAAGCAGAATTAAATTCTACTCTTTTCAAGTAAAGCTTAGTTAGATTGGAAAACTATAGCTCCGTTTGCAATACCTGTTTGAGTAATTGTACTCATGTGGTCGTTTCCTAATTGTAGTGTTAACGCAAAGTTAGCAGTACCATCTTGGTAAACACTAGATGTATTGTCATAACCAAGTTGTGCTGTAATTGCTGTGTTTCCATCTCCTAATTGATAAATATCTGAGGTGTTAAACCAATAAGATTGTACAACAAATGCATTGTTTCCATCCCCATCTTGTTCAATAGTTGATGAGTTACCTACAAAGAATTGTAATGTTGTAGCACTATTGTTGTCTCCAGATTGAATAGTTGAAGCTGAGTTAAATGCTCCTAATTGTACAGTTAATGCATCATTATCATCTCCCATTTGGTCGATTGTTGCCACGTTTGCCAGACCTAATTGTGCTATAGTTGCACTATTATCATCTCCGTTTTGATTTACAGCTGCGATATTAAAAATACCTGCTTGTGAAACATCTGACTCATTATCATCTCCAGTTTGACTAACAAATGCTAAATTTGCCAAACCAAATTGTGTAACTTGTGAATCATTTGAATAACCTACCTGAGATACCAAGGCTCCATTTATCCAGCCTGTTTGATCTACATCACTAACATTAGCTTGCGCAATTGCAGCTGTACCAACAAATAGCATCGCGGAGATGCTTAAAACTACTTTTTTCATAATAAATATATTTAATTGGTTATTAATACAAATTATTATGTAGGTTTCGTGACGGGGAATCACTGCAAAATTGTAATTATCGATAGGTTAAATAAAGGGGAAAGTGTGAAGCTTTATTTCTTAATTACGATTCAAATTTAAAGAACTTTCTGCTAACGAAATAAATACAAACATCTATTTTTCAATAAGTTAATCACCTTTTCGATGAACTGCAAAACAATAACGACGAAATGCTAATTTTATCTTAAATTGCTATCAGAAAAAAGTTACTTTATCATTAAATCAATATTCAGATTTGAATTTCATTCTAAAAAATGCATTTTAAACCCCATTTTTGAATTTATTATACAAAAAAGGTCCAGCAAAATGCCAGACCCTTTTATAATGCGCTTTAAGCTCTTATTTTGTAAACAATAGCTCTCTATATTTAGTCAATGTCCAAATTTCATTATCTACAAGTAGCTCTAGTTTATCGCAATGATTACGTATATCCTCAAAATAAGGTTTTACGTTATTACAATACGCTTCGGCCATTTCTTGTGCATCTGTAAGATGGTTTGCTTTCTTTCTTTCGTTAGTCATCGCTTCTACTTTAGAATTAATTCCTTCGATATGTCCAGAAATTTGTTTAATCAATACTATTTGCTCTTTTGCTATAGTAAGGAAATCGTCTCCAAAGATTTCTTTTAATCCTTTTACATTCTCTATTAATGTATTTTGGTAACGAATAGCTGTTGGGATAACGTGATTTTTAGAAATATCTCCTAAAACTCTTCCTTCTATTTGAATTTTCTTAGTGTACTCTTCCAATTCAATTTCGTAACGTGCCTCAACCTCAACATGGTTCATGATACCCAATTCCGAGAATAAATCTAAAGCTTTTTTAGATGCTCTGGCTTTTAATGCCTCAGGAGTTGTTTTATGATTACTCAAACCTCTTTTGGTAGCTTCAATTTCCCATGCTTCACTATATCCGTCTCCTTCAAAAAGGATTTTTTTAGAAACTTTTATATACTCTCTTAAAACATTAAAGATAGCATCATCTTTCTTCATGTCTTTTAACTCAATCAATGCATCAACTTCAATTTTAAAGTCTTTTAATTGTTTTGCAACAATTGCATTAAGAGTTGTCATTGAGTTTGCACAGTTTGCAGATGAACCTACTGCTCTAAACTCAAATTTATTTCCTGTAAAAGCAAATGGTGAAGTTCTGTTTCTATCAGTATTATCTAATAATACATCTGGAATTTTACCTACTACATTTAGTTTTAAATCTGTTTTTTCTTCTGGAGATAATTTTCCAGTTGTTACACCTTCTAATTCAGCCAAAACCTTTGTTAATTGCTCACCAATAAATACAGAGATAATTGCCGGTGGTGCTTCATTTGCTCCTAATCGGTGATCATTACTTGCTGTAGCAATTGCTGCTCTTAATAGTTCTTCATAATCATTAACCGCCTTAATCGTATTGATAAAGAAAGTTAAGAACTGTAAATTACTCATAGGAGTTTTGCTTGGACTTAACAAGTTTACTCCTGTATCTGTTGCTAATGACCAGTTATTATGTTTACCTGAACCATTTACTCCTTTAAAAGGTTTTTCATGAAATAATACTTTAAAATCATGGCGTTCTGCCACTTTTTGCATTACATCCATTAATAAACAGTTATGATCTACCGCTAAGTTTGTTTCTTCAAAAATCGGCGCCAACTCAAACTGATTTGGTGCTACCTCATTATGACGTGTTTTTACTGGTATACCCAATAACATACATTCTTGCTCCAAATCTCTCATGTATAATAAAGCACGAGTAGGAATAGAACCAAAATAATGATCATCTAATTGTTGCCCTTTGGCAGATGTGTGTCCTAACAAGGTTCTTCCTGTCATCATAAGATCAGGACGAGATTCTGCAAGAGATCTATCTATAAGAAAATATTCCTGCTCCCATCCAAGGGTTGCAGTAACTTTCTTTACATTTTTATCAAAATATTTACAAACATCTGTTGCTGCATCATCAATTGCAGATAATGCTCTTAATAAAGGTATTTTATTATCTAATGCTTCTCCTGTATAGGAAATGAAAACGGTAGGAATACATAAAGTAGTTCCAAAAATAAATGCTGGAGATGTAGGATCCCAAGCTGTATATCCTCTTGCCTCAAATGTGTTTCTTATTCCTCCGTTTGGAAAACTAGAAGCATCTGGTTCTTGTTGTACTAATTGTGCTCCTCCAAATTTCTCAACCGGATCACTGCCATCATAAGAAATCTCAAAAAATGCATCATGTTTCTCTGCAGTTGTTCCTGTTAATGGCTGAAACCAGTGTGTATAATGAGTAACCCCTTTAGAGAGTGCCCATTCTTTCATACCCATCGCAATATAATCGGCCAGTTTTCTGTCTATCTTAGTTCCATGCTGAACTGCTCCTTGTACTCCTTTAAATGCATCCGAAGTCAAATACTGCTTCATCGCTTTATCGTTAAATACATTAGATCCAAAAATGGTTGATTTTCTGTCGGTTTCTTCAAACTGAACAGATTTTCTTGTTGAAGCTTCTTTTAAAGCTTGAAAACGTAATGTTGACATGCAGACAAATTTTAAGTTATTATTAATTTAGATTTGATAATAAAGTGCAAATATAATAATTAATCCCCTTTATTATAGCCCCCTTTGTGCATTTTATGAAACTAATTCAAACCACACCCCTGTCTTTTCGAAGTAATTTAACAAAAGAGCAGCTTTTTCGGTATTTATAAAACAATTTACCAATCGCGAAACCTTGCTCATTTTCAAAAACACCACCCATAATTGCGAAATTATTTTTTATCCCCCTCTAAAATTACCTATTTTTAAATTTAGGGCGCAAAAATTAAGCTTATGCAAAAAATAACATTACCCTAAATAAAAACTACCCCTGTTTTTCTAGCAATAAAAAAATAAATATATATTTGACCCAACAAAAAAATCCAAAAAAAAAGAAAAATTAATTTATATTATTATGGCTAAAATAAAGTTAGAGTACATTTGGTTAGATGGATATGAACCAACTCAAAATCTTAGAAGCAAAACCAAAGTTGAAGAACACGAAAATTTTAAAGGAACACTAGAAGAACTTGGTAATTGGTCATTTGATGGATCTTCTACAAAACAAGCCGAAGGTGGATCTTCTGACTGTTTATTAGTTCCTGTTGCAATTTACCCAGATCCAACTCGTATTAATGGATACTTAGTAATGTCTGAGGTTATGTATGCTGATGGAACTCCACATCCTTCTAACGGTAGAGCTACTATTGATGATGATAATGATGATTTCTGGTTTGGTTTCGAACAAGAATATTTCATCATGGACACTAAAACTTTATTGCCATTAGGTTTCCCTGTTGGAGGTTATCCTGCTCCACAAGGTATGTACTACTGTTCTGTAGGTGGGAAAAATACTCACGGAAGAAAATTAGTCGAAGAACATGCAGATTTATGTATCGCAGCTGGAATTAACTTTGAAGGTATCAACCAAGAGGTTGCTTGCGGACAATGGGAGTTTCAATTATTTGCTAAAGGTGCAAAAAAAGCTGGTGACGAAATTTGGATTGCAAGATACTTACTAGATCGTTTAACAGAGAAATATGGTTACTATATCGAATATCACCCAAAACCACTTGGTGATACAGATTGGAATGGATCTGGAATGCACGCTAATTTCTCTAACGAAGTTTTAAGAACTTGTGGAGACCAAGCTACTTACGAAAGAATCTGTGAGGCTTTCCGTCCTGTTACTGCTGAGCATATTGCGGTTTACGGAGCTTACAACGATTTACGTTTAACTGGTAAACACGAAACTGCTTCTATCCATGATTTCTCTTACGGTATTTCTGATAGAGGAGCATCAATAAGAATTCCATTGATTACAGTACAAAAAGGTTGGAAAGGCTGGCTAGAAGACAGAAGACCTGCATCTAACGGTGACCCATATAAAATTGCTGCAAGAATTATCAAAACTGTAAAATCAGCATTGTAATTTCATAGCTTCATAAAACCAAAAAGTGCCTCATATATATGTAGGCACTTTTTTTATGCCCTTTATTTTTGTAAAAAAGTTTTACCATTAAGAGGTTAAGAAAATTTAAGAATAGTACCAAATCTTAAATTGTCTATATAAAGGGACGCAGATTAAACCGATTTACAAAAAGTAAAGTCGCGGATGAAAAACGGATTTAAAAAAACAACAGATAGAAAATCCGTTTAATCCGTGTTTTCGCTTTAGCGAATCCGTTTAATCCGCGTCCCCTTCGCATAGAATTTGAAACTTAGCGACCTTTGCATATCCGACGCTTCGGGATTGCGCTCTTTGCGGTTAAATCCCCTACCACAGATCAAAACTTAATCCCCCTTAATCTCTTAATGGTAAAATTTTTACTTTTCTCTTTTACACAATCCAAAAGCATCATTAAAATATTGGAAATATGCTTTTTAGGTATAAAATCAAAAACTATCTTTGTAATTCACTAAAAAAATCGGCTTATGATAGTCTGGATACTTTTTTTAATAGCAGTACTACTTATTCTTGCTCTAGACCTTGGCGTATTTAATAAAACACCACATATTATAAGCACAAAAGAAGCTAGCAGATGGACTCTTATCTGGGTAAGCGCTTCGTTTTTATTCTCTGGCGTAATATATTGGTTATATGGTACTGATTATATAGAAAATCCCGATGGACTAAAACCAGCCGCTGCCGCAATAAAATTCATTACCGGATATCTAATCGAATTATCTTTAAGCGTAGATAATATTTTTGTGATTGCTATTATTTTTACTTCTTTTAAGATTCCACAAAAATACCAGCATCGCGTTTTATTTTGGGGAATTCTAGGCGCTGTCATTTTCCGCGGATTGATGATTTTCTTTGGCGTAATGCTTATCAATAAATTCACCTGGACAACTTATGTATTTGGTGCTTTCTTACTGTTTACAGCAATGAAAATGTTATTTTCGGGCAAAGAAGAAGATTTTCATCCAAAAGACTCTTTTATATATAAGGTATTAGGAAAAGTAATTCCGATTACTTCTCACATGGAGCATGAAAAATTTTTCACTTTAACTGAAAAAGGAAAAAAAGCTGCCACTCCGCTATTTGTTGCTTTAATAGTAATTGAGTTTATGGACGTTTTATTTGCAATCGACAGCGTTCCTGCAATTCTTGCCATTACCAAAGATCCTTTTTTAGTCTTTAGCTCTAATATCTTTGCTATTCTCGGATTACGTTCGATGTATTTTTTCCTTGCTAATATGTTAGCTAAATTCAGTTATTTAGAATACAGTCTAATTGCCATCTTAAGTTTCGTAGGTCTTAAAATGTTACTACACGATTATATCGAAATACCCGAATGGGGTTCACTTACTTTTATCGGACTTTCACTAATTATAGGAATTATTGTTTCATTGCGATTAAGCAAAGAGAAAATTTCTAAAACCAAATAATAGAAATACAACAGTTTTTTTTCGAACCATTAAGAGATTAAGGTTTATTAAGAATCCTCTAACTCTCCCCTAAATGTAGATGGAACGCGGATGATACGGATACGCTAAAGCGAAAACACGGATTAAAACGGATTTTTTCACCATTAAGATATTAAGGTATATTAAGAATAAAGTTTAATCTTTCTGTCTTTCCCTTAAATGAGAAAGGGAACGCGGATTAAAACAGATTTTTTTGCACATTTTACTTTTCTCATTTTCTAATTCTCTAATTCTCCTGTATCCTCGAATGTTAAATTATAAGAAAAATAATATATTTAATAAAAAATTAGTATATTGATTGTAAGATATTTAATTAATTAATTTAAATTTTAACTTATGAGAAAGAAATACTTTTATTTCGTTTTAACGCTCTTATTTAGTACTACAATTCTATTTGGGCAAAAAGTGACCCTTACACCATTGCTTGTCAACGGTAAAGGTTATACTACTGGACCTATAAACCTTGAATCGACCCCTGTATCGAGTGTTTCTTTAAGTGTTAAAGTGGATTCTCCTGGAGCTACAGGAAACGATGGCACTATAACCGTATATTATATTAACCCTGCAGCATTAGGAGGTAACGTAGCTTCTGGTGGTAATGGAGGTCCTCTTCTTTTTGGAGGAGGAAAAACAGCAACACGCAATTTTGTAATCTCCTTAAACTGGAGTAATTTCAATACTTCAGGAGGATACGTGTATGCAGAATATAAAAATAGTGCAGGTGTAATTTATAAAAGCGCTAGTCTCTCAGTTATAAAGAATGCAACTATGGGAGGCGGAACTTTAACTCCTCCAGCCGATGCTCCTAACCCCGCAAATATTGCAAACTCTCTATGCTGCAACCAAACAGTAAGGCTTGGGGAAAGACCTGCCCCCATAGTAGGCTCTCAATATGCAAACCCATATAAAGATTATAATTATGGAATAAATAGTTCTTGGAGTGCGAGCGGAAATAGCAGTATCAAACTTTTAAGTACTGAGAACCATACTCTAAATATGGATTATATAACCGAGCTTAAAAACTTTACAGTTTCAAGAAGTCTTGGCTATAATAACACTGTCAATCTCACAAATAAAAGTAATACGGTTACTGTTACTGTAGTTCCATCACCAATAGCCGAAAATGAAATTTCGATTGATGCAGGCATAGATGGGAATGGCTTCGCAGAAATAATAAATACTAATCCAAAAATAATACAAGGAAGCCAAACATATGTAAATCTAAACACTTTGCAAGACCCTTTTAATATCCCAAAAAGAACAGACACAAGAGCAGATATTGAAAGATATGAATGGGAATATGGTTTAACAAATAATATTTATCCAATAGTAAATAATTGGACTACTCTCCCTAATGAAAATAGTGTTTCATTAAATTCATTAAATATTCCAAATCTTAATAGCTCTGAAGATAACTTTTATTTAATAAGACGAATTGCTATTTACAAAAATTTAAAAATAGCTAGTAACTCTTTAAAAATAACATTAAGAACTGTGCGCAATAACAATACTATTTGCTGCGATCAAACTTTACAAATATCAACGTCAAATGTAATTGAAAGTCCTTCTCTGATTACAGGTGCTACTGCAATTTCAGATAAAAACCAGTATTTATATTATCAATGGCAAAGTCAATCCACTGCGACTCGTCTAAAACCTAGTGGGAATTGGTCAAATATTAAAGGCGCAACATCAAAAGATTACTTCCCTCCACCTCTTCAATTTGTTCCTAACAGTGGTGGAAGAGATGGAAGTGAAACTACAATTCCTACGTACAATTATAGACGCATAGTAGAAAGCAATATCTACAATACAGAAAAATCTTATAGCAATGAAGTGAATTTAACTTATAAATATCCTGGTAGAGAGACATCATCATCTCTGACTATTTATCCAAATCCAGCCACTTCAACAATCAATATTAAAAATACAAATGCAAGATCATATACGTATGGAGATCCAAATTTAACTAATGCTACTGTCAATATTATAAATATCATGGGAACTATTGTAAATTCAAACAATTTTTCAATAGTAGACCCAAGTCTCATCACTATTGATATTTCAACCTTAATAACAGGAACGTATTTTCTAAATATTTCAGGTAACAGTAGTGATGGAATACCATATACTAAACAATTTACATTTATAAAAAACTAAACCAACAAAAAAGGGAATCTTACGATTCCCTTTTTTAGTTTTTATAGAAGTTTTACTTCAATTCTTTTACATTACTATCATCAATATTATATTTCTTGATAACAGCATTATAATCAGAGTAATCTGGTTTATTAACAGATCTGTTTGTAAAACTTCCTGGCACAATCACAATTCTAAATGTTTGATTATCTAGAAAATCTGCTGCTGTAGTTTCTAAATCATAATTAGCACTCACATAAATTTTAAAATCCTTTTTACTAAAATCATAGTCATAATCCACAACACGATTATTAGTTAAAAAGATAGTACTTGGAATTAATTGCCAAACTGGAGTAGTTGGGTCTATTACATCAACTAATCTGTAAATTAATATTGTACTAGCATCAGCTATAAATGGATTAAATGTTCCATATATATTAAATCCATCAGCATCACTATATGCAAAATCTTTATTTTTAATTTCAAAAACTTTATTAACATTTTCTCCATCATATCCCGGAGGTCCTATTGGCCCTTCTGGTCCTTCGCAACTAGAGAACACTACCAATCCTACTATTGCAAAAAGTGTAATTATCTTTTTCATGTTTTTTTATTTTTTAAGTTATACATAAAGGTATTCCAAAAATCAAACCAAAAAAAATAATATGTACTATTTTCTTGAAAAAAAATTACACAATCACATACAAATCATTAATTTTCAATACATAACATTTAAATCATAAAAGGCTATATTTTTAGAATTGTATGGTTTTAATTTACCACAATACCATTTTTAGCCAATACTTTACTAAAATACAATACATGATACGGTAATGAATTTTCCCAATATTCCCAAGTATGTGCTCCTGGTCTTTCGGTATAATCGTGATCTACTTTACTGTAAACCAATCTTCGGTGTAGTTCGCGATTGGGTTCGATTAAAAAATCATCTACTCCACAATCAATTATCAATGCTAGTTTATTGGCTTTCATTTTATCAACCATACCAAGTACAGCATATGATGCATATACTTCTTGTGGCGCTCCTTCTTTACCAAAAACGGGTTCCATTAATTTAGTTACCTGTACTGCGTCACGATTAAGCATTCCGCCCATATCTACTGCGCCACTCATGCTTCCTGCTGCGCAAAACAAATCTGGATGCTTGGATGATAAATACAATGCTCCATGGCCTCCCATCGAAAGCCCCGAAATTACCCTTCCTTTTTTATCATTAATAGTACGGTAGGTTTTATCTATTTTCTGAATTACTTCTTTGGTTATATAAGTCTCAAACTGACTTCCTTTATTTACTGGACTATCTAAGTAAAAACTAAATGTTTCTCCTTCGGGCATTACGATTATCAAATTGTATTGATCAGATAAATTTTGCACTAATTTTTTATCTGGTGTGTTTTTTAGCCAATCTCCAAAATGTCCATAAGCACCATGCAACAAATACAATACAGGAAACGAAGCTTTACTTTTGGCATACGAATTTGGTAAAACAACTGCTGCTTTATATGTTTTTCCCATTGCAACACTCTCAATTTGTAGAGTATCTACTTTGGCACCATAAGATAAAAGGGAGCTGCATAAAAAAACAGCCAACAATATAATTTTAAAGTTTTTCATTTGTTTTTTAATAAAGGTTCTGAGATTCTGAGTTACTAAGGCTCTAAGATATGAAAAAGGTTTAGAAAAAGGTGTAAAGGCGCAGAGGTTCAAAGGGACAAAGGTTTGGATTGAACATACAGCAAACGCAAACTTTTTTCTTCCAAAAAAAGAATCTCCATAAGAAACTGACTAGTTTGTGTCAATTCCTTGCGGAGATTACTCTTATCTCTAAAAAATAAGTTTATGTTTATTTTGTGTTCAAAACTCTTTGACTCTCTTTGACAAAGACGCACTGCGGTGCGTCTCTACAGAAAACCTTTGAACCTTTTTTAAACCTTATAAAAACTCTGAACCTCCAAAAATACGCCCAGCGGTGCGTCTCTACAAAAAACCTCTGAACCTCTGAACCTCTGAACCTTTTTTAAACCTTTGAACCTTAAAAAAACCTACCAAATAACTACACGTAAACTATCTGGCTGATACATTTTATCTCCTTTTTTTACATTAAATGCTTTATAGAATTCTGGCATATTGCTTAAAGGTCCATTTACTCTAAATTGTTCTGGAGAATGTACATCGGTCATGATTTGATTAATTTTAGACTCATCTCTTCTATTGATCATCCAAGAATAAGCATAAGAAAGGAAATAACGTTGATCTGGCGTTAATCCGCTAATTTTCTCATTATTTTTATATTGAGCCGTTTTCTTAAATGCCTCATAACCTACTACAACACCCCCTAAATCGGCAATATTTTCTCCTTGTGTTGCTTCACCGTTAACGTGCTTACCAAGTACAGTAAACTTATTATATTGATCTACAATCAACTTCGTTTTAGATTTAAATTTTTTCAAATCTTCGGCAGTCCACCAATTATTTAGGTTTCCTTTATCATCATATTGGCTTCCCTGATCATCAAAACCATGCGTGATTTCATGTCCAAAGAAAGAACCTCCAAGAATTCCGTATAAGATAGCATCATCAGGCATTCTTCCTTCATAACCAGGAACGATAATATTACAAGCCGGAATCACAATTTCGTTATTACTAGGATTATAATAAGCGTTATATGTTTGTGGTTGCATACTCCATTCGGTTCTATCTACAGGTTTACCGTATTTGTTAACCATATCATTGTAATGCCAAGAATTAGCTTTTAATACATTACTACAAAATGAACTTCTATCAGTAGAAAGCTTACTCATATCCTTCCATTTATCTGGATATCCAACTTTCATAACGATTTTATTTAATTTTTGTAATGCTTTCTCTTTTGTAGCATCACTCATCCAATCTAATTTCTTGATATGCACAGCAAATACATCACGTATGTTATTACCTATTTCTAGTAATTTTTCTTTAACCCCTTTTGGCATATATTCGGCTACATATACTTGTCCTACTAATTCACCTAAATAGCTGTCTGTTTGCCCAACAACTCTTTTCCAACGTGGTTTTTGAGTACTAACTCCATTCATTACTGTCGAAAAGAATTTAAAGTTTTGCTTCTCAACCGCTGCATTTAAATATTCTGCATACGAATTTACCAGATTCCATTTAAGGTAAGTTTTCCATTCTTCAACAGGATATGTTTTTAATAACTTATTTAAAGAAGTAAAAAACTCAGGCTGACCTACAATTACCGTATCTGCTTTGGCAATACCCAAAATTGGTAAAACAGTTTTCCAATCAATATTTGGAGTCGTTTTGCTAAATTGTTCAACTGTAAGTTTATTATAATTTTTTACTGGATCTCTAAGCCCTTCTAGTTTACGAGAAGATTTTGCCAGATCAGTTTCCAGCTTCATGATAGTTGCAGCGCTTTTGGCAGCCGTTGCTTCGTCTTCGCCCGTAAATTTCATCATCGTTTTAAGATGAATTAAATACTCCTTACGAATAGATTCATTTCGCTTATCGGTATCAAGATAAAAATCTCTTTGCCCCATTCCTAATCCGCCCTGACCAAAAAACAACGCATATTTTGTACTTATTTTATCGTCTTGACCTACATAAAATGAAAAAGCCGGACTTGTACCAAGAGTTTGTAAATGTGCTATAGAATTTACCAAAGAAGGAACATCTTTTATAGCTGCAATTTTTTTCATTTCGCTATTAAGCGGAGATAAACCTGCTTTCTCGATGGCAATTGTATCCATACCTGAAGCATAAAAATCGCCTATTTTTTGTTTGTTACTTCCTTTTGCAGCCGATTCATCTGCAGCCGATTTTTCGCAAATACTTTTTATTTGCTCATTAATTGTATCCATAACAATCCTCCCAATACCGTTGCTACTATCGGTACTCGGAATTGGATGTTTCTTAAACCAACCATTATTGGCGTAGTTAAAAAAATCATCTGCAGGATTTATTGTTGTATCACGATTGGTTATTAAAGGATCCGGAAATACTGCTGGTTCTTTTTTGCCACAGCTTGAAACAACTATTCCCGTAAGTGTAAATACGATGAGTGTTCTAAATAAATTCATTAAGTATAATTTTGATTGTTTTGATTAAATCTAACTAATTACTACTTGTTTGTTACAATATTCGAAAAACAAGAATGTAAATATAATTTTTTCTCACATACAAAATGAAACTTCAATTCTAAAAAATGGATTATTACCGCCCAGTATGGTACGTCGGATATAATTCAAATTATAAAAGATTATCTAAAAAGGGAACGCGGATGACACGGATTCGCTCAGCTTAAAATTAACCGCAAAGCACGCAAAGGTTTTACGTAAAGTTCACAAAGCCGATAAAACATACAGCTTTGCGAACTTTGCGTTTTTATAGAATCTCACTTATAAAATCTTTGCGCCCTTTGCGGTTAAACTCTTTGCAGTTAAAACTACTTAATCACAGTTTTTAACTCCTGACGGTACTGCATGGCACTTTTCCCTGTATAAGTCTTAAATAATTTACTAAAATGACTAAAATTATTAAATCCGCTTTCATAACAAACCTCATTAATGCTAATAGGCTTTTCGGCCAAAAGCTTCGAAGCGTGTACCAAACGGTATTCATTAACAAAAGTAGTAAAGGTTTTATTGGTGATTTTTTTAAAATATCTACAAAAAGAAGGTGTAGTCATACTTACTAAACTCGAAACCTCATCGATAGCAATCGATTCCTGAAAATGGTCTTTTACATAATTAAAAACAACATTAATACGGTCATTATCCTGAGTGTATAATTCTAACGAAAACCCATCGACGTTAAGCACCGTATAATCTTCAGAAGATTCTAATTCGTCTAAAATACTCAGGAGTGTTAGCAATCGTTCTAATGGAAGTTGGTTTTCCATCATTTCTATTTTCTTCCCAATTCGTTCTTTGGTTTCTCCTGTAAATGCGATTCCTGCTTTGGCTTGACCAAAAACATTTTGAACTTTTTTCATCTCGGGAACTCCAAAAAAATCATTTCCTAAAAATTCTGGTTTGATATGGATAACGATTTCGTTTTTATTCCCAGTTTGTTCATTGGTAAAACCACAATGAGGCAAATTGGCTCCAATTAAAATCAAATCGCCATTGGTGTAATATGAAACATGACTTCCTATTTGTCGTTTTCCTGCTCCTCCATTTACATAAACCAATTCGATTTCGGGATGATAATGCCATAAATGGGATTTGCTATTGGTCTTTTTGGCATGCCTAATATAGCTAAAAGAGCTTCCGTAGGAGTTTGATATCACTTCAAGAGCTGGGGCGGTGTTCTTCATGATAAGTTCTTTGAAAAATAAAAACAAATTTAACTAAAACACCTAATATAATTCAAACTTTAACCTATAACGCTTTCGTAAATGAGAATATAGCATAGAAATTGGCAAATAGAGATGTGTAAAACAATATATTCTTAAAGTAATTTAGCATCAGAGAATTAAACTAATAATTAAAAAACTAAAGCCATGAAAAAGATTCTAAAATTAAGTCTAGTATGTGCAGTACTTTTTACAGGAATGAGTACTTATGCAATTGATGGAAATACCGATTTTGCACTTCATGTAAGAAAAGGCGACGGTAAACTAATTACATTTGCTTTAAACAATGTATCAAAAGCAAATCTTTCTATTTATGATAAAGATGGTATCTTAATTTACTCTGAAAACGCAACAGGTAAAGGCGGAATTTTAAAAGCATTTGATCTGACAGAGTTTCCAGAAGGAACTTATTTTCTGGATATAGAAGACAACGTAAAAAAATTGAGATATGAAATTAATGTTACCAATGGAGAATCTACATTGTCTAATAAATCTATTTCACAAACATACAAAACAACTAATGCTAAAAATACAGCCGTAGCATCACGTTAGAAAATTGCATTCCCACTCCTTTATAAAAATGAATTAATTTAGTTAGTAAAGTTAAAAACGTCATCGTTTAAAAACAGCCCTTTTATGGTTAAAAGAGCTGTTTTTTTTGTTTATAATAGTATCAAATATTCAAAAGAGAGCTGTTTTTTCAATCATTTTTTATTCTAAATTTATCTTTTGTGCGTCAACCACTACAAAAATGCAAAATACTGATTTGACAAAAGTTATAAAAATAACATCCGAGAATCTTATAAATCCGTATATAATCACGTGTTCAGCCGAAACACTTTTAAGTCAACGACTTAGGGCTAAAAATAATATAAAAAATATTTTGTAGTTAGCTAACTATTTGTAGTTTTGCGCACCGCGATTTGAAAATTAAAAAACAAAAACAAAGACATGAAGAAGATTTTAGGATTAAGCTTAGTATTGGTTATTTTTTTGACATCAATGAGTACTTATGCAATTGATGGAAAAGGGGATTATATCTTGAATATAAAAACTGGAAATGGTAAAGTAGTTAGTTTTACTTTGAATGGAGAGCAGAAATCAAATTTCTCTATTATTGATAACGAAAGTCATTTGATATATAAAGGAATAGCAACTAATGAATTAGAAACTTCAAAAACATTAAGTTTAGAAGAATACCCTGCGGGAACTTATTATTTAGAATTTCAAGACAATGCTAAAAAAGTAAAACACGAAATTATCGTAAAATCTTCAAAAGCAAACAAAACAACTGACGAATCTTTTAATCAAAGCCCAGCTTTTCGTCGTTAATTTATTTGCTTTTTATTAAGCAAAACAATTACAATTTAGTTATTATAGAAAGCCCAATTCTCTTTAAGAATTGGGCTTTTATCTTTAATTTGTTTCCGTAATAATTTTATACAATTCGGTACAATAATCAGCCTTATCTTTTTGTTGGTTTCTTTTATTTTCCTCTCCAGTTTCATAAACTATAACCTGAAACCAATATAATGCTCTAATAACCATATTCTGGGTTGGAATATCATTATTATCAAGCTTCATCGCATTCAACTTCTTCATTTCGGTATTCCAAAACTTAAAATTAGTATTGCTCTTAGCCGATTTTAATTCTTGATCAAAACGAAGCGAAAGTTTGTCTAAAATTTCATTTTCCTGAACCTTTATCTTCTCCATTTTTGCAACTTCATCCTTATACTCTCTAGTTTTTTTGATTTCGGCAATCTTGGTTCTTAAAAAATTGTCTTCATTTGTATTAAAAAAGGTAATCCCTTTTTCATAAGCAATCACCGAAGCAATCATTTCTTTATTAGCCTTTAAACTATCAGCTATTCGCAAATTGGTATCGTAAATCCTTTTAATAATGGTATCGTTCTTCGGCCTGATATTTTTTTTATATGCCTGAATTTCCAACCAGTCAAATGCGCGAAGCATCTCGGCTTGTTTAGGCCAAACATGTTCCTCATGTGCAATAAAAAGTGTATTTACAATCTTTGCATTATCCAGCCATTCTTTGTTTGCAATCATTTCCAGGTAATTCATATCTCTATCTCCAACCATACCTACATAGGAAAAATTGTTTGAAGGAGGAATAAGCTTATCCATACCATTAAAAGAAGCCCCACAAGCAATAACTCCTTGAAAAGCCCCCGAAGATATTCCGTAAAAACTAGCTAATCTTGCTCCACCCGAAAAGCCCGAAATATAAAGTTGGGAAGTATCAATGGCATAAGTTTGCAATACATTATCAAATAATCTATTAGCAACTGCAATATTAACTTGGGTAGATCCATTTTTTAAAGTATTAGAGCATACCAAAATATAATTATACGTTTCTGCAGCCAGTATAAAAGGTTCAATTGCTATTTTTCCTCTTGCATCTGGATCAAAAATAAAAACCAATGCCGTTGGAGTTTTGGCATCATACTTTTTTGGGAAATAAATTGCATACGATTCTGATGGAGTCGTTGCAATTTTCATCGAATCGATAATAACTCCCGTTTGTAACAATTGCTTGTCTTGAGCATAACTAAAAACCGTAACAAAAAGAAACAGAATATAATAGGTAGTATTTTTCATAACACTAAAATATAAAAAAACCTTTCATCTCTGAAAGGTTTTTCTAAATAACTTATATCTAAATATTTTACATATTTCTTCTATACTGTCCTCCTGATTACTATAATTTGCATAAAATAATCAGGGGAGAAATAAATCTTACTTAAATAAGTTATCAATATCATCCTGCATTCCAAAAACATCAGTTATTGTATACAAGCCCATCGGCTTATCTAAATGCGCATTAAAGGGCGTAGCTTCAACACAAGCAGCTATTAATTTTATTTGATTTGCTAAGTCTGGTAAAAATTTAATCCCTGCAACCGAAAATTTAGAAATTCGTGCAACACCACTGTCATTCATTCTTCCTTTTGCATTTATTTTTTCTAATTCTTCAATTTTAGGCACACTATCAAATATCTTATCATAAAACTCAAGTACAGGACTTTCATTTGGACGCTCATGGCTATGTATATAGGCACAGAAATATTGTTTTCCTAATTGAATAGAAATTACATCCTTCGGTCTGTAAAAAGTAATATTATCCGGAGATGATGGTATTCGTTTTAATTCCGTCGGTTTAGAATTTATGAAAGTTTTTATCTCGGCTGTTTTTCTAAAAAAATCATCACCTAAAACAACTTCATTATTTAAATCATCAATAGCGTTTATAGCCTTTTCCTTTATTATCTCATCTGTTAGTCCATATTTATGAAGCGTTAACGCCAAAGCAATATTGGCTTTACGTTTATAATTAATTGTCACTTCTGTACTATCTGCTTCTAATATACAATTCCAACGTAGTAACATTTTAGGAAGTATGTAATTCGTTAAGTTTGCTGCTATTTCTTTATCATGTTTGGCATACCTCATCGTAGTAGCAGTAAGTCTCGCCAAATCCTCATCAATATTTTGAACTAATGATTTTGCAGCCAGTTTATCTAAAATTTGTTGATGTGTCATAATTTCTAATTTTTCCCAAACTTAAAAATAATAAGTAATTCTTTGGGGTATTCTTCCCATAAAAAACAAGAAAACAACAACAAAAAAACAGCTCTGGATGGAGCTGTTTTTTAATTAGTAAATCTTTATAGAGAATATTATTTTCCTGCCAGTAATTTTTCTAGATATTCGATTTTATCTTTTTCAGCTTGAAGCAAACGCTCGTAAAGATTCTTGTTTTCTTCTACAGTTTCCATTAACTTATCTAACGGATTGAAAGTGCAATTATTTCCAAAATTTACATTACTGTTTTTTGTATCAGTAAAACTATTGAAATAATTAATCGCAGCTTCGTCCGAAAAATTCTTAATTGCTTCAACCGTTACACCAAGTGCTTTTGCTACTTCAATAAGTTTTTCTTCATCTATAGTTTCGCTATTCTCTAAAGCAGATATAGCCTGTTGGTTTGTTCCTAAAGCCTGTGCCAAAGCTTCTTGTTTCATATCTCGAAGTTCACGAATACGGCTTATTTTTCGCCCTATATGATTTGGTTTTGTTAGTGTGCTCATAATTCAAAGATAATAATTAAGTATAATAACTGGCAATAAGTAAAAAACATATTTAGTAATGTACAATACGGCTAAAAATGATTTGGTACGGTACAATCTATCACTTTCTTCGCCGAGCTAAACAAAAGTACAATTTTTCTTATAATAAATTTATAAAAGTCAAATTGTAAAACGATTAACAATATACAACTAATAAAAATATATTATCATGGAAACCAATGAAACTAAAACTTTAGAAAATCTAAAAAGATTAACCGCCTTACATTTCCGTACCCTAAAACCTGCCAATGATAAATCGAAAACTTATATCGCTCAAATTAAGTTTGTAAATTATTTTGAACTAGGTTGTGTTATTACCGAAATCCTAAAATTATGTATTGTGGCATTAGATCATGATGCACATAAAACCTCAACCACAATAAAACATTCACCTATTAATGTAGGGCTAATTTTAGAAATAGTGTTAGAAATGTTTCCTATGGATGAATTTGAGTTTTTAAGTGATGTTGCGGAGATGGTTGGTGGGAAATGAATATAATGTTTTACCTTTTCGTTTATGTGAACAAAGAGGTTACGCTGAAAATAACCACAATATTGTCTTTTCGACGAAGGAGAAATCTTCACAAGTAACTCCGTAACGAAAGTCAATCTTTGTCGAGCTTCTCGCGAAGATTTCTCTGTTCCAAAATTATTTTTTTGATTCTCTTTTGCGGATTATTGGAATGGGTACAAAGTCGGGAGACTTTGTACAGCAATTAATGGCTAGTGAATAATATGTTTGACTGATTTACTTTTTGAATTATCAAAATTTTCTCTTTTTTATGTTTTAATCTTTTCAATATTCTTATTTTGATTGGTCAAAAATCTTTTAAAATATTTCTTGATTTTTAATTATTCCTCGATACAAAATTGAAAAGTTCCATTATTAAGTATTAATTTATATGTAATGTTATTTTGCTTCCATATTCTTCCATTCCATTTCCCATTAATAAATTCTTCTTCTTTTACTCTTCCTATTTTTTCAATATCAGTACCAAAAAGCTCTGTAATATCATCAACTAATTTAATTACTTGTTTAGCATATGTAATATAATTATAAGACTTATTTTGACTTAACAAAAGACTTATATAACTATTATCATTTGGTATATATACGAGAATTTTATTGAAAAAATCAAATAAATAATATGGTAAATAGTATGTCCTTAATTTACCACCTTCTTCTTCACTCTGATAAAATTGCTGATTTTTTAACACATCATATGCTATAGGTAAATTTAGACGAACATCTTCGATATTTAAATATCTATTATAATAATCAACGAATTCATCAGGTTTAAGTACAATAGTATTTATTGAAAGTTTTTCATATACCTTTTTTGTCTTATTATATGATTTCTTATCATTTAAAATATAAAAACTACAAGTAGATGCAAATGATGCGTGAAATGCATCTTCTGTGGTATTCTTAAAAGTTTCTTTGCGCCCCTTCTTTACATTAACATTATCCTCTTGGTATCCAAACATATCTAATAAAATATATTCATTAGAAACCTTGTTAAACCATTCAGGAGCATTTTTAGAATTATCAATATATCCGTCAATTGCAAAACCTTTGTTTTTTTGCTCTTTTTCTATTAATTTATATGGTTCTTCTAAATTGAAAATCTTATCTCTATTAATACCGAATCCATCTTGGACAATTTCTCGTAAATGCTTATAATCATCGTTTTCATTAAGAGCAATATTCATTTTACTAAAGCTTTGAAAAAAACCTTCCATTGTTGGATTCTCTTTTAACCCAGGAAACAATTTATCCATTTGTTCGGCAGTTTCTGGGTTTTCAAGCGCTTGAATAAATTCCTCTCCTAACGAAATAGATTTTAAAGAATTAATATACATTTCTCCTATCTCCTTTGTTGATTCATCTTGAGAGAACATTTCACTTAAACCATCGAGGCTTATATCTTTAAAGGTGTCTTTTAATTCAACTCGTTGGCTGAATAAATCAAAAGGTGGTGTAAAATCTAAAATTATTTCTTTTCCATTGTTGGAGATACAATGGTCTTTAGTTAATTTGCTTAAATACTCTAAATCTAATTGTATTAATTCCTTTTGTTTTTCAGTTTCGTTAAAACTTGAAAAAATATCTCCAATGTGTGAAGTTGAATATGGTATTAGAAATTTTGGATTGTCAAATATTATATCATTCAATTCAGTATGATTACCGTTTTTCATTTGTGATATTACATTCCAATCAAGATAAACTTTAATCATAGTTTTATTTAAACTTTAGTTGAATAAATTTTTATACCCAGAATATATTAGTGCTTTTATTAAATTTCACTACCACCTGTTATCGAATGAAATATAAATTTTTTGTTCATAATCCCATCAAATTCACCTTTTTCATTCACCCATATTTGCTTGACATTCTCAAAAATTGTTGTATCAAGTTTTATTTTTGCATTTGGATTATGGTAAATAGTTAAACTTTCTGCCCAATTTTCAGTCACTTCGCCTTTCTTAACTTGATAAGTAAAATCTTTGGCTTTCGTATTTGGTTTAGAATCATCATATTCATATCCAGAACGAATAATTATTAAATTTCTATTAGACAGATTATGTTCAAATCCCATTCTATTAAATTTGTGTAGGTCACAGTTATTTGAAAAAATTACTGCGCTAACATTCTCTGTATCTGGTTGCGAAAAAAAATTAGAAGGAATAATTTTCCCTTCATGAATATGCTCCTCTACTACTACATTTTTGGCATTTAATAATAACCCATCTATCTCATCAGAAGTTATTTTTACACCGTACAAATATTCCATAATTTTAGCGTCAGGAATGAATTTTGATATGTAATTATGTGATGGAGTTACAGCAAATACCAATGGCTTGTCTTTAACCCAATCTAGTTCCCAATATCTTTTATTCAGTTTTGAATATAACACACTACCCATTCTTATTGAATAATAATCTATCAACTCCTTTTGAATTTTTAAATCCTTCTTTTCAACTGCTTCTCTAATAAATTCTCGTGAGTATCTCTCTACTTCCTTTTCCGAAGATAAACTTGCCTCAATAAAAAAATCATATCCATTTTTTTGTACATGAAAATCAGGTCTATTCACATCATCAATTTGTTCAAAATTATTTTCATGTAGAAATATAAATAAATATATTTCCCACAACCTTGCATCAAATCCAGTACTTTGAAAATCTTTTATGAAATTTCCATCTTTATCCTCAAAAAGATTGCAAATATTTTCAATAATGTTTTTTGCAGGCTCAAAGAAACCAGTTTCTGTTAATAATTTAAATCTTTCATGAAGTTTTTCTTCTGAAACTAACAAATCATAAATGTTTTTCATTTTTAAAATTTTATTAGAATTGTTTTTATTTTACACCAATTAATTCACGAAATTCAGTTGCTAATTCTAATCTTAAATTTTTAATTTCATTTTTTGTTCTTTTTTCAGCAATTTTCCATAAATCTAAAGAACTTTTGTTTCCAGGAAAAACCACGTTATTATCTTCAGATTCATATCTTGCTTGATTTTTGGCTTGTAACATTTGTTCAATTACTTCACTGTAATTATCTAAAGCTAAAGAAAGTTTATCACATAGATTCTCTGGAAAATATATTCGACTTCTTTCTAATCTTTCACAAGTATCCGTATATTTTTTAATTGCATCTTCATCTCTCTTTTTGTCAATTGTCCATCCAGATCCCTGAAATATTGTAGTCAAATGTTCTAGTTTTGTTTCTAATTCATAAAAATCTTGATAAATTATCTCTATAATTTTTGCTCTTTCTTCATGTAGTTTTGAAAACTTAATTTGATGTTCATTTTTTGATATTTCAAGTTGATTTTTATAGTTTTCTAATAAAAGCTCAGAGCTCTTTGAAAGAATAAACTTTCCTAAATAAATAATTACAGCTCCAATTGTACAGCCTCCAATAGCAAGAGCAAATATTTCTTTTAATAATTCCATAAGCTATTTTTTATAATACTAAGATATTTTTTCTATCAACGAATATATAGAAAGATTTCTCTACAAAATTGAGAAATCCCGTAAAGCAGTAAAATTAATTTCACATAACAAAAAAACCTCTCATTTCTGAGAGGTTTTTGAATTATTTAAAGATGAGAATATTACATATTTCTTCTATACTGTCCTCCTACCTCAAACAATGCTGAAGTAATTTGACCAAGCGAACATACTTTGGTAGCTTCCATTAAATGAGCGAATAAGTTTTCGTTTTTAATAGCTGCTTCTTGCAAAGTATTAAGATGGTCTTTTACCGATTCTTTATGATACTCATGTAAGTTGTTCAACATATCTATCTGATATTGTTTTTCTTCTTCCGTTGCACGAATAACCTCTGCAGGGATAACTGTTGGAGATCCTTTTGAACTCAGGAAAGTATTTACACCCACAATTGGGAAATCTCCGTTATGTTTTAAGGTTTCGTAATACAAACTCTCTTCCTGAATTTTAGAACGTTGGTACATCGTTTCCATTGCACCAAGAACTCCGCCACGTTCTGTAATACGGTCGAACTCTTGTAAAACAGCCGCTTCTACCAAGTCGGTTAATTCTTCGATTATAAACGATCCTTGTATTGGGTTTTCGTTTTTGGCTAAACCTAGTTCTTTATTAATAATCAATTGTATTGCCATAGCACGACGAACAGATTCTTCGGTAGGCGTTGTAATTGCTTCATCATACGCATTGGTATGCAATGAATTACAGTTATCATAAATAGCATATAATGCTTGCAATGTAGTACGAATGTCATTAAAATCAATCTCTTGTGCGTGTAATGAACGTCCTGAAGTCTGAATATGATATTTAAGCATTTGTGCTCTTTCGTTAGCACCATATTTAATCTTCATGGCTTTTGCCCAAATTTTACGTGCTACACGACCAATAACTGCGTATTCTGGATCTACTCCATTCGAGAAAAAGAACGATAAGTTTGGTCCGAAATCGTTGATATTCATTCCGCGGCTCAAATAGTATTCTACATAAGTAAAACCATTAGAAAGCGTAAATGCCAATTGCGTAATTGGGTTTGCCCCTGCCTCGGCAATATGATATCCTGAAATAGAAACCGAATAAAAATTACGTACGTTTTGCGTAATAAAATATTCCTGAACATCTCCCATTAATCGTAAAGCAAACTCGGTAGAGAAAATACAAGTGTTTTGCGCCTGATCTTCTTTAAGAATATCAGCTTGAACTGTTCCACGTACTTGCGAAAGTGTTTTGGCTTTTATATCATTATAAATATCAATAGGTAAAACCTCATCACCTGTAACTCCCAGAAGCATTAATCCTAAACCATTATTTCCCGCTGGCAAATCGCCTTGGTATTTAGGTCTTGTAACTCCTTTTTGTTTATATAGTTTAATGATTTTTTGTTCTACCTCTTTTTCTAAATCATTGGCTTTAATGTAATACTCACATTGCTGATCTATTGCTGCATTCATAAAGAAACCTAACAACATTGGTGCTGGTCCGTTAATAGTCATACTCACAGATGTTAAAGCATGAACTAAATCAAAACCTGAATATAGTTTTTTGGCATCATCCAGACAACAAATAGAAACTCCAGCATTTCCGATTTTACCATAAATATCTGGTCTTACATCGGGATCATTACCATATAATGTTACACTATCAAAAGCTGTCGAAAGACGTTTTGCAGGCAATCCTGCACTCACATAATGAAAACGTTTATTGGTTCTTTCTGGTCCACCTTCTCCAGCAAACATACGAGATGGATCTTCGCCCTCACGTTTAAAAGGATATAATCCTGATGCAAACGGAAATTCTCCAGGAACGTTTTCTTGCAAACACCAACGCAAGATATCTCCCCAGGCTTCATATTTAGGCAAAGCTATTTTTGGGATTTGTTGGTGCGATAAACTTTCGGTATGTGTTGCTATTTTTATTTCCTTATCACGAACTTTAAAGCTGTAAACAGGATTTTTGTATTTATTTACTTTTTCATCCCAAGTTAGGATCATCTCCCAATTATAAGGATCTAAATCCATTTTTACCTTATCAAATTGATTTAGTAAAAGATTCAGGAAAACACGATTTTCATCAGCTTCATTTATAAAAGTACTATCATCTATTCCTGCTTTGGTAATCACAGGAACTTTCCCCGTAACACTTTCGATAGTTTTAAAAATACCGTATAGCTTTTGTGCCACTTGTTGTTGCGACAAAGCTGTATCATCATACTTACGATTGTTCTCGGCAATTTCAGATAAATATCTCGTTCTGTGAGGTGGAATTACAAAAATTTTCTCGCTCATTTCACGAGTAATTTCGAAAGTCGATTTTAAATCTGATTCCGTTTTTTCGACAATTTTGTCCATGATAGATTTATACAACGTATTCATCCCTGGATCATTAAACTGCGAAGCAATTGTTCCAAAAACAGGCATATCATCAGGATTTTTATCCCAAAGATTATGATTGCGTTGGTATTGTTTTTTCACATCACGTATGGCGTCTAGTGCACCACGTTTATCGAATTTGTTTAATGCTACTAAATCGGCAAAATCAAGCATGTCGATTTTTTCTAATTGTGTTGCAGCTCCAAATTCTGGTGTCATTACATATAAGGAAACATCTGAATGATCCATAATCTCTGTATCTGACTGACCAATTCCTGAAGTTTCTAAAATGATAATGTCATATTTAGCCGCTTTAAGAACCTGAATCGCTTCGGCAACATATTTAGATAAAGCTAGATTTGATTGACGAGTTGCCAACGAACGCATATAAACTCTGGAGTTATTAATAGCATTCATTCGGATTCTGTCTCCTAAAAGTGCTCCACCAGTTTTACGTTTTGATGGATCTACAGATACGATTCCGATAGTTTTTGTTGGAAAATCGATTAAAAAACGACGTACCAATTCGTCTACCAATGATGATTTTCCTGCTCCACCTGTTCCTGTAATTCCCAGAACTGGAATTTTAGAAGTTGCATTGTTTTGATGTATTTTATCAAAAACAGGTTTTGCAATTTCAGGGAAATTCTCGGCTGCAGAAATCAAACGTGCAATTGCTGTTGGATTTTTATCTTCTATATGATTTATTTCATCAGTAAGTTTATCTCCAATAGGATAATCAGAACGTTCTACCAAATCATTAATCATTCCTTGTAATCCCAAAGAACGCCCATCATCTGGAGAATAAATTCTTGTGATTCCGTATTCGTGTAATTCGGCAATCTCGCTTGGCAAGATTACACCACCACCACCACCAAAAATCTTGATATGTCCAGCTCCTTTTTCATGAAGCAAGTCATACATATATTTAAAATATTCGTTGTGACCACCTTGATAAGAAGTTAACGCAATAGAATTTGCATCTTCCTGAATAGCTGTATTTACAACTTCTTCGACACTACGGTCGTGACCTAAATGAATTACCTCAACTCCAGTGGATTGAATAATACGACGCATTATATTAATTGCCGCATCATGTCCATCAAAAAGTGATGCTGCGGTAACAATTCTTACTTTATTTTTAGGAATATAAGGTATTTGTGGTTCCATTTTGAGAATATGATAATTTTAGGAGAGCAATTTACAAAAAAATTTAATGATTCTTGAATCTAGTTTTAAACCTTATCAAAAAAAATACTCTTTTTAAAGCAGGCTCAAGTTATATACGGAAAAAAAAACTTATTCTGTTCATTTTTTCTTACTCAAAAGCATTAAAACATACGTTTTTTCTTATATATTTGATTTTACTTAAACCTAAATAGACATTTATCCAATTATATAGAGTGTATGAAAAAAATAATAGTATTTATTACAGCAATTAGTATCGGACTTCTTTCTGTCAGATGCATGAAAAACCGAACTACGCAAACTGATGATTCCTTATTAAAGTATGATAAAATAGAGGCTTATCAAGGGGGATTTTCTGCTGTAAAACTAAATGGCAAATGGGGTTTTATAAACGCAACTGCCAATGAAATTACACCTATAAAATATGACAACATAGCTGCTTTTCACGAAGGCATGGCTTATGTTGAACTAAATAATAAAAGTGGTTTTATTGATGCGACAGGAAAAGAAGTTATTCCGTTAATATATGACCCAGCCGATTTTTCTTCAAGTTTTTTCTCTGAGGGCTTAGCATTAGTATCCAAAAATGAAAAATATGGATATGTAAACAAAAATGGCAAAATTATAATTCCGATTATCTATAAACTGGCAAATGCTTTTGAAGATGGCTTAGCCAGAGTTGTACTCAATGGTAAATGGGGAATGATAAATAAAAACGGAGAAACAATCGTTCCTTTTGAATACGATGATATGGCAAGTTTTTTTTCAAAAGATAAAATCATGGTTATGATAAATAACAAATGGTTCGTTATCGACAAACCTAAAGTAAAGTAAAGAATATATTCAACTCCTAATCATCATAAACACCTTATTATTAAATAACTATTCTACTTATCATATCCATAAACATTTTAAGAATAGAGATATTTTATTAAAACATAAAAGATCAAGTACATTATAATCGAATACTATTATATTCTTTTCAGATTAAATTATTTTACGAAATCACATACTTATAATAGTATTCTTACTTATCAATTCTCTATTGCCAAAAACAGCAAAAAACTACCCTAACTTGCTAATTTTAAAACTTCTAGTGGCGTAAAACAGCTTTCTTTAAACAGACCTTTGCACTTTGATTTAAGAGTTATATATGACTTTTCTTGAATCGCAAAAAATACTGAATTAGAAGTAGTTATATTTTAAACAATAAATAAATGCGAATTTTTATGTGATTAAAATTTCTTAGTCACAATACTTTTAAAACAGAATCAAATTTTTATTTAATTATTAAAATACCATTTGATGCAAAGTAAACAAAAAAGCGTCCAAATTTTAGGCTTCACATCCCTAAGTACTCTTCTTATACTGATAATCATTTTTATTATTGCTCCAGCAAAAATTGAGGATTTCTGCAAATTTTCTATCGTTGTAATTACTCCTCTCACGCTTTTAGCAGCACTTATATTATCAACAATAGCAGTTTACTATAATAAAAGACACATCTTCGGATGGATTTCATTACTATTTATCATCGCAGTTTTTTCGATTACAACTTATTTAATATTAGGGTCAAAGATTCTTTCGCTTTAAGGATTGCCCTGTCAATTTTCTTTTCTGAAATATAACTTATAAAAAATCTAAAAATGAAAACGAATAACACTGAAGGACTTACTCTTTTTGAAATAAAACAACTAATACAACAAGGAGGGAAATTTGTTGCATTTCCTTACACCGTTTCCGCCCTTTTTTTATCTTATAAAAAAGAGTCACCTATTTATTTTGTTCGCCCTAACGAGAATACGCTCAAGTACTCTTTTAATTATTTTATGCTAAATTTAATTTTCGGTTGGTGGGGACTTCCTTTAGGACCAATTCATACAATTAGCTCGTTGTATTATCATATAATTGGAGGTAAAGATTGTACCCAAATGATACTAAATGACCTAGAGCAAAACAATCCTGTTTATGCTCCTGATCTTCATTATTTGCAATTTGCATAAAAGTCAAAACAAATAATTCTGTACACAGAACTCATAAAATTAAACTTTAAGAATTTTCCCACAAGCTGGCTTCCAGTCTCTACAATCATTTTTCACTTCAATATTACCTTAACCTAGTAGTTTTAAAACTTATAATAGTATTAATCACCATTAATTAAGAGAACCTTTGTTGTTTCGACAAAATTATTATTTAATAAGTCAAAAACATTCAGACAAAGATTGTTTTGTTCATTTTTAATTACAAAACATTACTTAATCATCATGTTATTGACACTGTTAACAAAGCCTAATAGGCAATGCAAAATGAAAAGCTGGCAACTATTAATTCTTAGCATTTTTTTTACTAATTGTAAAGACAATCATCAAGATTTAAAGGATAACACTAATAGTTCAATCATTGAAGATGAAAAAACTGACTCATTTAAAATTATTCCAGACTCAACTACCGTTTTAAAAAAAGATGCTCAATACCTAGAGTTAGAATTTATTCTTTGGGGCTATACCAGGACAAATCATATACCATCTGACAGAAAAATAAAAATTTCTCGCTATACCCAATTGTAATTATAAAAAAAATACCATGAGAAAATTTGATTTAGAATCATTTTACAAACACAAAAAAAACGGCGCTACTTATTGCCGATATATAACTACAGATAGTAATGGTAATGCCTTGGAAATTTATCTCTTGGAACATACAGATTCTTACCAACAAACAGTGACATACTTAAATACACCTATAAAAAAAAGGCATTTGTATGATAAGAAAACTTTAAATGTAACAAAAGAAATAGAAAGCTTTTATGATTGTATTATTGGTTTCCGGAGAGAATTTAATGAAAAAGGAGAACTTATAAAGGAGATAAATAACGACAAACCTTTTAAATTTAGTTGGCAAGATTTGGTAAAGAAAATGAAACAGGAATATGATATAGATCTTATGAATGAAAATGATCAAATCAAGACTAATAATTATGTTTCGTCTGTATCTAGAAACTCACAAGTAATGAAGTATTTTATTATTATTCCATGCGAATTTACTCCTCATGGTGTAAGCGAGGAAAGATTTGAGATTGATGCAACAACAGGAAAAACTATTATCCATATTAAAAACAGAGCAAAATCTTACCCAAAAACAACTCTTTAATTAATCATATTAATAAGCTTTTTTGTTCTATTTCCTAAATAAACATCATCAATAAAACCTAAAAACATTACCCTAAAATACTCGTTTTTAAACTTATAATAGCCTGAAATAACTTTAATAAAAATGATATTCGCATATAACTAAACTGAAACTATTTCTCAATAAGTGCATTTAATTGTAATTATTTTGGTTACAAACATTCTTATTGAGAATACTTCTTATCACTATTAATTCCAAAATTATTAATGCTATGAAAATTACCACGATCAAGTTATTTCTTTTATGTATTGTAATGGCTACTACCGCATGTTCATCTAGTGATGATAATGAAGACCGTCCTGTACTACCAGAACAAATCTTGTACGATTACTATATAAATAGTACCATGCAAAAATCGATTGACCAATTAGGGATTATCATACACAAAGGCACTACTCCACCTCTGGTAGAAGGTGTTTACACCATTGACCCGTTTTATTGTGCTAAATCCAACTTTGCAGATCTTGCATCAGGAACTACATTCGGTACATCGACTCTTACGCTCTCTAACCAAAATACGGCTAAATTAAGTATCGATTTTAAAAATTTTCTAATTTATTCCTATGATAGCAATAATGAAATATGGGAAGGAAAAGGCACTTTTATATCTGGCGAAGGCAATAAATTCACTATCTTATTTCATAGTAATGGCGAGCTAGATAAAGGGGCTTATATTGCAAAATATCAAAATCTGATTATCTTATCCGGTGAACTTGATGTTCAGGACAATAAAATTAAGGGCATCAAAAATCTACAAATGGCATCAATCATGTCCGATGATTACAAAGACCCATACAATACTTTAATATCTATAGGCGAAGGACGCCTTTTTACCGATAATTACGCAGATATAAAATAAACACAATAATCAAAATCGATAAAGTCATACAATGGGTTTTATCGATTTTGATATTTATAATTCACATAGATTAATTTAAAACCAATAGAGAATATGAAAACGACGGAAGAAATGAGCGAACATTTTTTGGATATGTTATATGAGGATGTAGTTTTATTGGGCACTAATTTATACAAAGAGATATACGAAAAAACTACTGTAACCGATGACCTAATCCCCTATTACAAATCGGCTTTAAATTTATTTAATAGCTTGTCTAAAGAAAACCAAAAGGTGTTTTTTGAAATTATACAAAATACGATTACAGAAACTGTTGTAGATGTCTTAGGAATCTTAGACGGAAATGTAAATCCGGATAAAAAACTGGAACCACAATTACTTTTGAATGATGAGAATACAGACGGAATCTTGCAAGAACTTTTTGTTTTAAACTACATGGAAGAAGCTTAGTTGCTAAAATTTAATAACTACAAATGAAAAATACTTTTTTAATATATAAAGACGGGATTGATGATTATAAAATAGACATGAATCCTAATGAAGTGGAGAAAATATTAAAACAAAAAAACGAATTCAAACAGTATGAAAAATATACAAATGGATCTCGTTTTACATTAAGCTCAACAAAAGAATTTGGTTATTATTTTTACTTTAAAAATGATAAATTAAAAACTATAATTTTAAACGATGCTACTAGTATCGAAATAGACAAAACCAAATATACGATAGGTAATGAGGACGAAAAAAACCTCTTTTTATCAAAACACAACCCATATATTGTAAATCGAGATTTAATATTCACCGATTTAAACATGATGATTAGTGGCCTGTTGTCTCCTTATGAAATAATTCAGATTGCCGTTTATTCCGAAAACAAAAAGAAGAAAGAAGAAAAAGAAATTGTTTCGGGCAGAACTTATAATAATATTTATGGTCCTGGTAAAAAACTAGCGCTTAATTCTGTTTTAAAACCTGGAGTAAGTTTAGATTTTTTGAAATTTGGCATGACAAAAAAAGAAATAAAGGAATTGATAGGAAAATTGCCTTTACAAGAAGAAAAAAAATATCAGGTCTGGGAAGATTTTAAATTAACTTTTGGCAAAAAGAATAAATTAAAAAAAATCAAACTCAACTCGGCCACAACAATAGATATTTACGTTGAAGAAACTAAAATTTATTCGAGTAAAGATAAAAAGCTTATCTACCCAAATGATTTTACTGAAGTGAAAAGTCCGTATACAAAAAAAGGAATATTCAAGAACAGAAAAGCATTTTATAATAAAGATCTAAGAGTATTATTTGAACCTAATGATGTATTTATTTATCCAATTGAGATACATAGATGAGGATTTAAAAAAAAGGTTCAGAGGTTCAAAGGCTCAAAGGGACAAAGGTTTTTAGGAAGGTACTGAGGTTCTTTAAAAAAAGGTACTGAGTTACAAAGATTCAAAGGTTCAAAGAATTAAAACTTTGCTCCCGACGCTTCGGGATTGCGTATCCCGATAGCAATCGGGACTGCGCACTTTGCGATAAAATCTTTTGCAGTTCTATTTACATACAAAACAATCGTTACCACTTTTTCTATTTTCTTGCCTCTATCATCTTGTTTCTATTATCTTGCTTCTATCATCTTGCTTCTATTCTCTCACATCTAAAATTCTCTCCTAATACAAACTATTTTTCCTAATCTAGCCCCGATGGAAACGGCATCCCGCGCTCTTTTTGGCGCGGATATAGTGTACAGCGGGAACATTGTTACTAATAAAACAAAATGTTTCTGCTCCTAAAATAAAATTGTGGCTTTGTTTTTGAATAAGTAGTATTTTTGAAACTTATAAAACTAATATTTAATGAAAAAGATTTTACTCCTTGCGTTGACATTTTCTCTAACTGCTTGTGCACAAATAAAAATACCGAAAAATTTAAATGAATTATCTTCGCAAATACAAACTTTGGGCGGAGGTGCTGATATTGCATCGGGCTTAAAAGAAGCTTTGGATAAAGGAATATCTAAACAAGTAACAAAATTAACAGCTACCGATGGGTTTTATAAAAATGAAGCGGTTAAAATTCTTATGCCTGCCGAATTGCAAAAAGTAGATGCTACTTTAAGAAAAATTGGTCTTTCGTCGCTAGCGGATGAAGGTATCAAAGTATTAAACCGTGCTGCTGAAGATGCTGTAAAAGAAGCTACGCCTATATTTGTTTCGGCTGTAAAAAACATGTCTTTTAACGATGCTAAATCTATTTTGTTAGGCAATGAGAATGCTGCAACAACTTATTTACAATCTAGCACTACTACTGCTTTATACAGCAAATTTAATCCTGTTATTAAAAACTCTTTTAGTAAAGTTGGTGCCGATGTAATCTGGTCGAACATTATCTCTAAATACAATAGTATTCCGCTTGTCAAGAAAGTAAATCCTGACTTAACAGATTACACTACTAACCAAGCTCTTGCTGGAGTTTTTAAAATGATTGCTGTAGAAGAAAAAGGCATTAGAACTGATATAAGCGAAAGAACTACGCCTTTATTAAAAAGTGTTTTTGCTTTGCAGGATAAGAAGTAATTTTACGTTTAACCGTTTAATCGTTTTTTGTTTAATTGAAAAAACTGAATATAATATATGCAGCTAACCGATTAAAAAAAACGATTAAGCAATTAAACAAATAAACAGCTAACCGATTAACCAAAAAATAAAATGCAAAAAATAACTTTTCTTATTCACTGCAAAGACCAAAAAGGTATTATTGCGGCTGTAACCAATTTTATCCTAAAAGTTGAAGGAAACATTACTTACATTGATCAACATGTGGATGTGGAGCAAAATGTATTCTTTATGCGATTGGAATGCGAACTTACTAATCGTAATATTGGTATTGAAGATATAAAAACCGACTTTAGTACTACTATCGCAACCGATTTCCAGATGTCGTGGCAATTATATAATCAGGAACAAAAACCTAAAATGGCATTGTTTGTTTCTAAATATGACCATTGCTTATTTGATATTTTAGGGCGTTATAGTGCTGATGAACTGGGTGTAGAAATTCCGGTAATTATAAGCAATCATAATGATTTAAGATCGATTGCCGAACGTTTTGATATTCCGTTTCATTGTGTTCCTTTTACAAAAGACACTAAGGAAGAAGGCGAAAAACAACAAATTGCATTATTAAAAAAATACGATATAAATTTTATTGTTCTGGCGCGCTACATGCAAATTATCACACCTAGTCTGATTGCGCTTTACGAAAACAAAATCATTAATATACATCATTCATTCTTACCCGCGTTTCCTGGAGCAAAACCATATCATTCGGCTTTTAAAAGAGGGGTGAAAATTATCGGGGCGACAAGTCATTATGTAACTGAGGAACTAGATGAAGGTCCGATTATCGAGCAGGATATTGCACGTGTATCGCACATACATTCAGTAGATGATTTTATTATGAAAGGGCGTGACCTGGAACGCATTGTTCTGGCAAGAGCTATAAAATTACACGCTGAGCGTAAAACGATGGTTTATAGTAATAAAACTGTTGTATTTTCTTAATTGGTTTAATTAGATTTTAACCACAAAGGATTTTACCGCAAAGTGCGCGAAGATTTACGCAATCCCGAAGTGTCGGGAGCAAAGTTTTAATTCTTTGAACCTTTGTAACTTAGTCCCGAAGCTTCGGGATAGTCCCTTTTTAAAAACCTTTGCAACTTAGAACCTCATACCTTTAAAACGAAAAACCCGCCAGATTTTTAAAATCTGACGGGTTTTTTATTTAAAATCTAAGATTAAGCGTTCTTTAAAGCTCTTTGTAACTTTGTAACTCTGAACCTTTGTAACTTAAAAAAGACTTATTTAACCTCAATTAATAATCTTGGATCACTAAAATTGTTTACTTCATCCATTGTCATTCCTAATGCATTTGCAACACCTTCTCCATAAGCTGGATCGGCTTTAAAGCAATTACGAATGTGTCTTACCTGAATAAACTTTTGTGCTCCTCCTACTTGTGCAGCAGTATTCTTGAATAAAAATTGTTTTTTATCATCGGTCATTAAGCGGAAAAGTTTTCCTGGTTGAGAGAAATAATCGTTATCGTCTTCTCTAAAGTTGTGAGCATACGCATCTCCGTGAATTGATAAAGGTGGTTCTTTAAATTCTGGTTGTTCTTGCCATTTTCCAAAACTATTTGGCTCATAATGTTTTTTGCTTCCGTAGTTTCCATCTACACGCATAGCGCCATCTCTGTGGAAACTATTTACTGGGCATTTTGCTGCATTTACTGGAATCTGAGCATTATTAACTCCTAAACGGTAACGGTGAGCATCTCCGTAAGAGAATAAACGAGCTTGTAACATTTTATCTGGAGAATATCCTATTCCTGGAACTATATTGGCTGGATTAAAAGCTGCTTGCTCTACTTCGGCAAAATAGTTATCTGGGTTTCTGTTTAATTCAAACTCTCCAACTGGAATAAGTGGAAAATCTCCTTTTAACCAAACTTTAGTTAAATCGAATGGATGATATTTATAGGTTTTGGCTTGCTCCTCGGTCATGATTTGCACAGACAATTTCCATTTTGGAAAATCTTTTCTTTCGATAGCATCAAATAAATCTCTTTGGTGGCTTTCTCTGTCGGCTCCAACTAATTTTGCAGCTTCTTCATCGGATAAGTTTTCGATTCCTTGTTGTGTTACAAAGTGAAACTTAACCCAATGTCTTTCGTTTTTATCATTGATAAAACTAAAAGTGTGGCTTCCGAATCCGTGCATCTGACGGTATGATTTAGGAATACCTCTATCACTCATTACAATTGTTACCTGATGTAGTGCTTCTGGAAGTAATGTCCAGAAATCCCAATTGTTATCTGCGCTTCTTAAATTGGTTTGTGGGTCACGTTTTACGGCGTGATTTAAATCAGGAAATTTCATTGGATCACGGAAAAAGAATACTGGCGTATTGTTTCCTACTAAATCCCAGTTCCCTTGATTGGTGTAGAATTTCATGGCAAAACCACGTATATCTCTTTCTGCATCGGCAGCACCTCTTTCGCCAGCAACTGTAGAAAAACGAACAAACATGTCTGTTTTTTTCCCAATTTCCGAAAAAATGTCTGCTTTAGTATATTTAGTAATGTCATGAGTTACGGTAAATGTTCCGTAGGCTGCAGATCCTTTGGCGTGCATTCTTCTTTCAGGGATTACCTCTCGGTCAAAATGTGCCATTTTTTCTAAAAACCAAAAATCCTGCAATAATACCGGACCACGAGGTCCTGCAGTCATTATGTTCTGATTGTCTGGTACAGGCGTTCCTGTTGCCGTGGTAAGTTTGTCATTCGATTCCATAAGTAACAAATTTTAATGATTATATTCAAAGGTAACGTACTTGCGTGCATAAACAAAATTGATTGTTTTTATATTCTAATAACTACAAACTATTGAAAAGTTTTAAATTAGTACATTTTTAATTTACCTAAAAGTAATCAAAAAAAAGTTAACTTATGTACAACAAAGTAATAACAAAACCTTAACAGGATAACATTGGCTTATGTCTGATCTTTGCAATGTAATAAACTGGTTATTTATTATTTTGGTTTTGGTTAGTTAAATGATTGCCGGCATCTGTTAGATGTCGGCTTTTTTTTGCATTATAATTTCCTACATTTTAAAGCATGTAAAAACCAATGCTTCCTATTGAAGCTTTAGGAGCACTTTTGTTTTAATGGAAATTCTCTATAAAAAAATATTATTGCAAGCGTTCGTGCATTTGCTTAAAATAGGAGAATGCTTTTAGCAAACGGGTTCCATACCAAGAAAACATTTCGCCATCGACAAAAACAGTTTTGGCATGATGTGTAAATCGCCCAATCTCGAATGCATCTTCTTCTTTAAAAGGATAAGGTTCTGAGGATAATAAAACGACGTCGGGATCGCCCTCTAAACGCATTTTCTTAAGCTCTATTTCAGGATAACGTCCTTTATCAAGATATATGTTTGTAAAGTGATTGAGTTTAAGTAACTCATTGATATAATTATCTGAACCTGCTACCATAAAAGGATTTTTCCAGATAAAGTAAGCTGCTTTTTTAAACGGCTTGTCTTTTATATAAGATTTAAAATCCTGCAACCCAAAAGCTAATTTATCGTTCCACTTTTGAGCTTCGGTACGGCAATTAAACAATTGTCCAAAATCGGTAATCATTTGAAAATTATCTTCGATGGTCAAGATATTAGTAACCCAAACCGGACATATCTCTGATAGTTTTTCGACAATTTCCTTTGTGTTTTCTTCTTTATTACAAATGATAATATCTGGATTCAATAATCGGATTTTCTCATAATGCACTTTCTTCGTTCCGCCAACCATTTTCTTTGTTGATTTAAAATGATATGGGTGAACACAGAACTTGGTTATTCCGATGATTTTATCTTCGAGACCTAAATCATAAAGTAATTCGGTTTGCGAAGGAACAAGCGAAATAATTCGTTTTGGTGCAGTTTCGAAAGAATGTGAAGTACCGATTTGGTCTATTAGGGTTTTCATTTGTTTAAAGTTTAAAGTTGCTCTACTTTGAGAATTTTACCGCAAAGGTTACGAAGAGTTACGCAAAGAACACAAAGCTTTGCGGACTTTGCGTAAATCTTAGCGCTCTTTGCGGTTAAAAAATTAAACCTTTGAACTCATAATCTCTTCCATTTCTTGTTGTACTTTCAAAGCTTCTTCTCTTGCTTTATCAGCAAAATCAGTTCCTTTAGAAGCATAAATAATAGCACGAGAAGAATTAATAAGTAATCCTACTTTATCATTCATTCCGTATTTACATACTTCTGCTAAGTTTCCGCCTTGAGCGCCAACTCCTGGAACCAATAAAAAACTATCGGGTACAATCTTACGAATCTCAGTAAAATATTCGGCTTTTGTAGCTCCAACAACATACATTAGGTTTTCGCTATTTTTCCATGTTTTAGAAGTTTCCAGAACTTGTTTGTATAATTCGGTACCATTGGTAATTAAAGTCTGGAAATCGAATGCGCCTTCATTAGATGTTAACGCCAACATTATAGTGTGCTTATTTTCGAAAGCTAAGAAAGGCTCTACTGAATCTTTCCCCATATAAGGTGCAACTGTTACACTATCAAAATTTAAATCCTCAAAGAAAGCTTTGGCATACATACTCGATGTATTACCAATATCGCCACGTTTGGCATCGGCAATTGTAAAAATATCAGGATGTTTCTCATTGATATAGTTAATCGTTTTTTGCAGCGACAACCAACCTTTTATTCCGTAAGCTTCATAAAAAGCTGTATTGGGTTTGTAGGCAATTGCCAAATCGTGTGTGGCATCAATTATTGCTTTATTGAATTCGAAAATTGGGTCTTCGGTTTCTAGAAGATGTTGTGGAATTTTGGTTAAATCGACATCTAAACCGATGCATAAAAATGATTTTTTTTGAAGAATTTGTTCGTGTAGTTGTTGTGTTGTCATATTGTAATTTGCTAGTGCGGCAAAATTACAAATAATATTATTGGTATTCGAATTTCGGCAAACATAGAATTCTTATAAAACAGGGCGGTAATTGTGTAACAAGTCAAGCTGTTGTTAAAACTAAATTTGGAAAACAACGTTTAAAGTAAATTACATGAAACCCAATATAGGAATAGCTCCAAAAGATTTAAAGAAAAGTGCCGACATCTTAACCTCAATTTTATCAAATGAAATGATCTTATATGTAAAAACAAGAAAATTTCATTGGAACATATCTGGAAACAGTTTTATGGAGTTACATAAACTATTTGAAGACCAATATGGTGTTCTGGAAACTATCATTGATGAAGTAGCCGAAAGAATTAATCAGCTTGGCGAAAAAACAATCGGAACCATGACAGAATTTATTGGTAACTCGACATTAAAGGAGTTTCCTAATAAGTATCCGTCGCAAAAAGAAATGCTAAGTGAGTTATTAGAAAATCACGAACAGGTTATTACGGAATTTAGAAAATACATTCCTGCTTTCGAAAATGAAAATCATGATATAGGTTCTGCCGATTTTATCACTGGTTTATTAGAACAACACGAAAAAATGTCCTGGATATTAAGACGTTATCTAAGTTAAATTTTTACTAAAATGGGAATTCTGCAACAAATACCCGTTTTAATATAACTATTTAACTCTCAATATTTTGTACATTTACATACTATACTTTTCGAAGTTTAAATAAATTAAAATAAAGAAAACGGGTTATAAAGAAAAGTTGAAATATTACGTACTACATTTTCAGATGATGATTTGATGTTTGCTGAAGTGAGGAAGTCGAAATTATTATTTAAGACTTCAGCAAAAATTAGGGAAATCAAAAAAAGTAGAGAATCAAATCAATCTGATTTGTAAATTCTTTTTAACTCAGTTAGTACCGTCTAATTTTATATTAGGCGGTATTTTTTTGTTAATTACTAAAATAATAACAATCACTCCCCTACACTTACTTTACTGCTCATTTTATTACTACTTAGCAATAATTTTTTATCTATCTTTAGCAATATTTTTTAAACGATGAAGTTATTTATTAAGTTTGACATTAATACAGTTTGCACCCAATTTCTGAAACAGAAATTAGGCGAACGCCAAATAAATTATACACCGTTGGGTTTTGGAGAAATTGAATTGGACAAAAACCTAACATCCGAAGAATTGGATAGCATGAAGAATGAGTTAGAGCCTTTTGGGTTAGAAATTGTAGAGAATCAGAAGAGTGTTTTAGTACAAAAAATAAAAGATGCTATTATAGAAATGGTTTTTATGGATGAAAACGGGAACAACTTAAAAAGTTCTGTTTATCTAGCCGAAAAATTAAATCATAGTTACGGATACTTATCAAACGTATTTTCGGAAGTTACTTATTCGTCTATTGAGAATTTTATCATTTTACAAAAAATTGAACGAGCCAAACATCTCATTATTATAAATGAAATGAGCTTGACCGAAATTGCATTTTTACTCAATTACTCTAGCGTTGCGCATTTAAGCACACAATTTAAGAACACAACAGGAATCACTCCTTCGGCCTTTCAGAGAATCATAAAAAAACGACGCGAAAACCTAAAATAAAGAATTTATAAATGCAAAAAAACGCATTACATATTTTACTGGCAGATGATGATGAAGATGATCGCCTTTTTTTCAAAGACGCCTTTGAAGAAGTAAAAATACAGACACAAGTACAATTTGCTCATGACGGAATAGAGTTGATGGAGCATTTAATGCATCCTGACACCATATTACCCGATATTTTATTTCTGGATTTAAATATGCCTAAAAAAACAGGTAAAGAATGCTTGATGGAAATAAAAAAAACAGATCATTTAAAACACCTTATAATTGCTATCTACTCTACTTCTTCATCAGAGGAAGATATTGAAGATACTTTTATACAAGGAGCAAATATTTACATTAAAAAACCAAGCAATTTTAATGCTCTAAAAAAGATTATTAATGAAGTTGTAACTTTAAATTGGCATTATCACACTTCTGGTTTAAACCGTGATACATTTTTGTTACGCTTAAAATAATTAAAATCGGATGAAATTGATACCCAATTTTAATTCCCCACGTGCGCTGAGGATTATTTTTGCAATATCGATATTTATTTTATTGTTTATTTCATCGGTATCCTATCAACACAATCGTGACTTGCAGAATTCTAGCAAGTTAATGATGCATACCTATGAAATAAACATTCAATTAGAGCGACTACTTTCGTTTGTAAAAGATGCCGAAACGGGACAAAGAGGCTATATAATAACCAAAAACAGCCGTTTTCTTGCCCCTTACCTATTTTCTCGCGATAAAGTAAATCGATCCTTTATCGCACTTAGGAAATTAACGGCAGACAATCCTAAGCAACAAAAAAATCTTAAAAATCTATTCGATTTAATCATCCAGCGTTATACCTATCTTGAAGGTTCTTTAAAATACAGCAACGAAAAAACCTACGACAAAAGGAAACTCGATAACTGTATGTTTGGAGGAAGAATTGTAATGGAAAACATTCGTTTTCAGATAGATGAAATGAATGATTTTGAAAAAGACATCTTACAAAAAAGACAAAAAATATACCAAAGCGAGATTTCATTAACTCCAGTCTTTACCATATCCTTATTTCTGGTAGCGCTTTCGCTTATTTTACTTTCGTACAGACAAATTAGTAATGATATTGATCGCTTGCGTGTATTTAATAAAAAGCTATTAATTTCTAGCAAACTAATGGCTGAGTCCGAAATAATTGGAGCTTTTAGCACTTGGCAATGGGATTTAGGAACCGATAAAATGGTTTACTCTGATAATCAATATCGCTTATTAGGCTATCCGCCAAACTATTTTGTTCCAGAAAAAGATACCTTTCTGGATTTTGTACATCCCGAAGATAAAGAAGCTTTCTCAAACCTAATGCAAGGGATTATCGAGAATAAGCAGCTTCCGCTTATATACTATAGAATTATTCGAAAAAACGGCGATATCAGATACTTTAAATCTATTGGTAAACTTTTAATAGATGAGCAAGGAAGTAAAATCATGTTAGGAATAACGTTTGACATTACCGAAGAACATTTTCAGAATATTGCAATTTACGAACGTAACAAAGAGTTAGAGAAAACGAATAAGGAACTAGCATCCTTTAACCATGTGGCGAGTCACGATTTACAAGAACCACTTCGTAAAATCCAAACTTTTATTTCGAGATTTTCTGATAACGACAAAGCAGCTATGTCTGAAAGCGGACGAGAATACATCAACAAGATTGGAGTATCTGCTAAAAGAATGCGTATTTTAATCGATGATTTATTGTTGTTCTCCAGAACTAATACTACCAAGAAAGAATTCTTAAAAACGAATTTAAACGACTTACTCGAAAAAGTAAAACTAGAATTCACTGAAGTACTTCAGGAGAAAAACGCCATTATATTATCGGATAAACTACCAAAACTACATGTTATTCCGTACCAAATAGAACAGCTATTTATTAACCTAATTAGCAATTCTTTAAAGTATGACCAACCAGATGTTTTACCAAAAATCAATATTTCGTGTACCAAAATTCATGCTACAGAATTTCCTGATTTGCTAGAACAATCTATAAAAAAATATTACAAAATTACGTTTACCGATAACGGAATGGGATTTGATCCTCAGTTTAAAGAAACCATTTTTGTATTGTTTCAGCGTTTACATTCTAAAACAGATCAATATCCTGGAACTGGAATAGGTCTGGCTATTTGCAAAAAAATTGTCGAAAACCATAAAGGTCATATCATTGCCGACAGTACACCGGGCAAAGGATCTATTTTTACCATTTTTCTACCCGAATAATCCTCTCAAAAAACTAACTTTTATCGTTATATAATTCATATTATGGGAATTATATAACGATTCTTTTTTATGCTGTAAAGTATTAATTGTATTTAGGTTGCAACTTTGTAATATAAACTTTTATGAAGTGAAAATTAACCCACTGTTCCCCTCTAAATTTTTGCTTGTTAGAGCAATTTTTGTCTTTTTAATTCTGACGACAATGCTTTCATGCAAAAAAAGCGAAGCGCTTGAAAAAACATCAGATAATGAAGTTTTTAGCAAAACGGCTTCAGAAGAAATTGATGCTTATTTTTTAATAGCTACAGCTAATATTAGTAAAGCTATAATATCAAAAAGCCAAATCGCACAGCAGAAATGTCAAGAGGGTAAAATAAAAAAATTAAGCAGTGAAATAGAAACCAATCAGAATGAATTGCTTCATGAAATAGCCAGAATGGCCAACCAAAAGCTAATCATTATTATAAATACCGACGAAAAGGAAACTAATAACGATTTATACTCTTTGATTGATGCAACCAAGGCCGATTTTGATAAAGCATACATAGATTTAATAATCGAATCTATAAGCGATCAGATTGAGTTATTAAAATCGATAACAAGAGAAACCAATGATACTGATATAATAAAATTATCGATTAAATATTTGCCAACACAATACCGCTTTCTTGACACAGCAAAAGCGATAAAAAAAGAATCATGATTATTTAAATAGCAACAACGTAATTTATAAGCCCTAAAATTTTAAAACTATGAAAAACAAAGCCCAATTATTACATGCCGTGACATTATTTATTTCAGCTTCTTTTGGAGTATTACAAGCCCAAAACGCTCCCGTAAATGCCGAATTCGGGATAAAAGGAGGAGCAAATATGTCTAATCTTTATTCTGGAGAAGTCGATGACAAAAATGCCATATATGGCTTTAATGTCGGAGTTTATGCTGCATTTCCTATTGCAGATAATATCTTCATACAACCCGAAATATTATACACTACCAAGGGTGCAGAGCTAGAATACAATAGCAATTTTGTGAGCGGTGTAGGTCGTTTTAGACTTAACTATATCGAAGTTCCCTTATTAGTAAAATTTAAAGTAACACAAAACTTCAATGTACATGTAGGGGGTTACGCCTCTTATCTGGTAGACGGAAAAGTTACCAACGAATCTAGTGCTGGTACAGCTTTTGACTTTGAAGAAAATATCAATGCCGATGATTTTAATCGATTTGATGCTGGATTATCAGCAGGTGTCGGTGTCGACTTTGACCCACTTAGCATAGGATTACGTTATAATTACGGATTAACAACCGTAGGAAAAGAACGCAGTTTCTTAGGAACCAACTATACTTTTCCTGATGCCAAGAATAGCAATTTAAGCTTATACCTTGCGTATAAATTAAACTAAGCATTCTTATTATTAACCCTTAAATATATATGCCATGTCGAATTTATTATACACCATCGCCGTTATTTTAGTCATTATGTGGGCTCTGGGATTCTTTGTTTATAGCCTGGGAAGTATTATTCATATTTTATTGGTTATTGCAATTATCGCAGTATTGTTCAGATTAATTAAAGGTAAAGAAGTTTAGAAACAAGTTATATTATTAAACACTAAATACAAATATTATGAAAACTAGTAACACCATTTTAGGAATTATCGGAGCTGCAGCAGCAGGAGCATTATTAGGAGTATTGTTTGCACCAGATAAAGGATCAAAAACGAGACAAAAAATAGCTGACAAAAGCAAAGATTACAAAGACGAATTTAAAGGCAAATTAGATAATATCGTAAGTACTGGAAAAGATCTTATGAATCAAGGAAAAGCCAAATACAATAATGCCAAAGCCGAAGTAAGCGACGGAATTGAGCACGTAACTAATTAAGAAGAAGTGTGATTTTATTTAATAAGCAAACACAATCAGATGGAAACTAAAACGACAACAACAACAGATACACTTTTTGATAAGGCCGAAAACTATACCAAAACAAGCTTTGAACTTTTCAAACTTAAATCGGTATCTGTATCCGCCGATGTACTATCATCCCTAACATCACAAATTATTGTTGCTGTTGTTGTTGTTTTTTTTAGTTTATTCCTCAACATTGGACTTAGTTTATTAATTGGCCAGCTCCTTGGCGAATATTATTATGGCTTTTTTGTACTAGCATTTGCTTATTTAATTCTTGCAATCGTACTGTATAAAAATCAGAATAAATGGATTAAGAAACCAATAGGAAACATCATAATTTCGCTTTTATTAAAAAACAGGAGTTAAATGATTTGAAATTAATTTTAAAATAATTCATCATGAAAACCAATAACGCAACCGATGATTTAAATCAGATGATTTTGCAATTAAAAAATCAGCAAGAAGCCGAATGGATTGATTTAAAAGATAAATTTCATGACCTAAAAGAGCATTTAAAACCACTGAATATAATAAAAGATACCTTAGAGGAAATTAATAGCGGTATCGATATAAAAAGTAATTTACTTCAATCTATCTTTAGTATTGGCGCAGGATATTTATCCAAACGCATATTGGTAGGAACCACACATAATAAGGTTACAAAATTCTTTGGCTCGATATTTCAGTTAGTAGTAACTAATTTTATTTCGAGAAAAACCGCTGCGCATAGTAAAGATTAAACGCAAAATTTTTTTTTACCGCAATTTAACCACAAAGTTTTTTTTAACCGCAAAGGTCGCAAAGCTTTATCCAAAAAGATTGTAAAATTTTTATTTTGTCTTTCTTTAAAAAACTTAGCGACTCAGAACCTTAGCAACTTAGCACCTTTTAAAAAAACCTTTGAGCCTTTGCACCTCAGAACCTTAGTACCTTAAAAGAAAAAATACCACCAAAAAAAAAGCCGAATTACAAAGTAATTCGACTTTTTCATATCTTAGAAACTCAGAAACTTAGCACCTCAGTACCTTTTTTTTAGAAAACTTCCGAAGCTTCTTTTAATTTCTCAGTATTATTTACCAATTGTAATTCATCTACAATTTTCTGGATATCACCATTCATGATATTACCCAAATCGTATAAAGTAAGACCTACACGGTGATCGGTTACACGACCTTGCGCATAGTTATACGTACGAATCTTAGCCGAACGGTCACCCGAACTTACTTGCGAAGTACGCTTAGTAGCATCCTCAGCCTCTTTTTTGGCTAATTCTTGTTCGTATAAACGAGAACGTAATACGTTTAACGCTTTATCTTTATTCTTGTGTTGTGATTTCTGATCCTGACATTGAGCCACTAAACCAGTTGGAATATGCGTTAAACGCACAGCCGATTTAGTTGTATTAACCGATTGTCCTCCAGGTCCTGACGAACAGAAAAAGTCAACACGTACATCGTTCATATCAATTTGTACATCAAACTCTTCGGCTTCAGGAAGTACCATAACCGTAGCTGCCGATGTATGCACACGACCTTGAGTTTCTGTCTGAGGAACACGTTGTACACGGTGCACACCAGCTTCAAACTTCAATGTTCCATAAACATCCTCACCAGTAACCTCAAAGATAACCTCTTTAAATCCTCCCGAAGTACCCTCGTTCATATCTACAACCGAAGTTCTCCAACCGCGGTTTTCGCAATATTTAGTGTACATACGAAAAAGATCTCCAGCAAAAATACTTGCCTCATCTCCACCCGTACCAGCACGAATCTCTACCATTACGTTTTTGGCATCTTCAGGATCCTTAGGAATCAACATAAACTTAATTTCTTCCTCCAGTTCTGGTAATCTATCCTTAGCTTCGTCTAATTGCATTTTGGCCATTTCGGTCATATCGGCATCGCTACCGTCTGCAATAATTTCGTTTGCCTCTTCTATATTTGCCATCAAAAGCACGTATTCGTCGCGTTTTTCGGCCAATGCTTTTAAGTTCTTGTACTCTTGATTCAATTGCACATAACGTTTCTGATCCGCAATAACATCCGGTTGGATGATTAAATCCGAAATCTCGTCGAAACGTTGTTTTACTATTTGAAGTCTATCTAACATTTTATAAGTCCTTTATTTGGACTGCAAAATTACAAAATTTTTGTTTAAAATTCTATCATTAAAGTTCTGAGTTTTTTAACCACAATTTCATGATGAATTTTAGCAGAGTTATGGTCTTTTTTAGGAGCTATTTACTTCGTCAGTTCGCTTCGCTCGTGTCCTGCTATCCGCTTGTATCTTTTTATTTTTAAAGAAAAAATAAAAAAGGATACCTCCCGACACTTCGGGGCTATCAGGGCTAGGGATTTTGTTTATTTATAGAATTTACGGTTTTCAGTAAAATTCTTGAATCAAAACGAGTTAGTTTTGGGAAATCTTTTAAATTAAATACTTTTTATTAGTATTATCGTTGTTAATTTATATATTTGAAGAGATAATAAATAACGTTTATTATTCTTAACTATTGAAAAAAGTGACTTAACTAAGGCTTTATTATATTAAAACTAGCTGACTGAAAGTTTTGCTCAAAAAGAACAAAAAAATAAATGAATCAAACATTACTACTTATCATTTTATCAACAATAATTCTATTAATAGAAATCTATTCTGAAACTCATTTAAAAAATTACGGAACATTCCTTGAAAGAATAGTTTATTTATTTAGTATCAAAACACTCTTTAATCTTTTAAAATTTAGTTGCCTTTTTAGTTTTTGCTATGTATTATTAAAGTTAAACAAAACAATACTAGACATAAACTTGATAAATACAAAAATAATAAATATTGATTTTGAAAATATATTATTATATTATGTTCCATCAGGAATATTTTCAGTCGGTGTAATTTTTTCAAATTCAAATGAATTATTTAGACAATTGCAGGGTTACTCAATAGAAAACGAAAAATTAAATCAATTGGCTGCAAATTTAAAATATTTGCTTTTTAGAGTAATTTCATTTACTTTAACATTCTTTATTTTTAAATATACATTAGAGTATATACTTAAACTTGATTTATATTTTAGGAAAGATAATTTATCAATATTTGATTGGCTCGAATACAATAAAAATGAAATAGATAATTATAATAGAGGTGTTTATTTCTCCCTTTTGTTAACTATTATTATTTTCTTTTTATTCAATAACTCTTTCATTAAAAAGAATAGTAATTATTGGGATTATCGCGCAATAAGTTTTGACTTTTTTAAATATTTTTTCATTTCAATTATTCTTAGTCTTGGGCTTTTCTTTGGTATTTTCTCAATATTTAATGGAATTTTCAATATTTTTAATTCAAGTCTTACCCAATGGATCAGTAAAGAAAATATTTTAGGAATATTACCTATAAGAATTTCTTCATTATTAATTCTAGTATATTTGATTGGGTATATTTATAAAGAAGTATTAAACAAAAACTTAATTCATTTTCTAGTTTTAGGAATATTTCCCATTAGAACAATTTCAAAATATTCTCAAAGTATAGTTTTTGAAAAAAGAGAAACTTTATTTTTTTCACAAATTTCATTTTATATCTTAAATATTGCACTAGCAGAGTTATTTGTCATTATTGGGTACAAAAGTATCTATTTAAGTATTTTAAATTTTGCTATATTATTCATTCTAGATGATTTTAAAATAATTAATGATTATTCAAACGGATTAAGAAGTATTTTACCTTCGCATTTTATTAGAATTTGGATTTTTAATATAATAATGATTGTCGTAGCATTAATTTTACTTGCCAACAAAGAATACTATGAGATTCTAACGATGTATTTATTATTTACATTCATCTTATTTCGATATTATTTTAAAAATTTTCATTTAATATCTTTAAGATCTCTTTATACTTAAAAAAAATGCTAATAGTAATGTATATAGCAAGTTTCAAAAATTAATCATAATGGAAATAAACAAAATTATCGCTATCGCAATCAGTGAATATGATGACGTGGAGTTAAACAAAATTCAGAATACTAAAAGTGACATTGCTGAAATAATTTCTATTTTAACTGATAAATATGTATTTGAAGATATTGAATTTATCTTCGAAAAAAAAGATACCACGAGAAAAACACTTTTCTCAAAACTTAATTATTCTTTTGTCAATGCCTCAGAAGATGAAAATATTCTTTTATTTTTTGCTGGTCATGGAGAGTATAATCAAATCCTTGAAACTGCTTATTGGCTACCCTCTGATTCAGACCCAAAAGACCCTTCTACGTGGATAAATATCAATGACATACTTACTTTCATTAATGCTTCAAAAGCATTTCATGTATCAATTATTTCGGACTCATGCTTCTCTGGAGCAATTTTTGAAGTTCCAAAACGAGGGGGTGGTATTCAAGCTTATGAAAGTAAAAAATCAAGACTAGCTCTGACTTCAGGAGGAATTGAAAAAGTTAGTGATGGAGCACGGGGGAAAAAGAGTCCTTTTGCTGAAAACCTGATTAAAGAATTATTGGAAAATAATTTAGAAGAAATGCCTTTTAATATTCTTGCTAATAATTTAATTTTAACCTTCAATGAAAATCGCATTCAAACCCCCATGTTTGGCGCTCTACATGGTGTAGGTCATCAAGGGGGAGCTTTTATATTTAAATTAAAAGGAGTCGAAATCGCTCAACCTGATAATATAAATGACTATTTAAAATCAAGATTAGCACATTTGTATATTCCAATTGGAAAAGAACATATACAAATTATTAGACAGATTCAACCAATTAATAAAGAAAAACATGAATTGGTTAAAAACCAAAAATATGAAAAAGCCATGGAGCTACGAGATGAAGAAAAAAGGCTTGAAGATTTCATTTATAAAACTTGTCCAGAATATCTAGATAACAAATTTAATAACGTTAAAATATCAAAAGAAAACTATTCTAAAATTGAAAGTGTTAAAAAAAGCATAGTTGAATTTGATCTAGAGCATTTAGACAAAAAAAAGATTATTACTAAAAATTTGACTACCTTAGAACTTGAACATTTACAAACTCACAAAGAACTCACGTCTGAACATAAGCTGATGCTGAAAAGCATTGCCGAACGTAATGCTGGTTATTTCGATTTTCTAAATCCAAGTAGAGATTTCTTTATGAGTGAAAAATCAAACTTGATTGAAAAATACCTTCTAAACATTTCTAATTTGTATACTTACTTTTTACAAATTAAAGCAAATTCAGATATTGATTTTCTTGAGCAAAAAAAAATAGCGTTAAGGAATATATTAATAAAAATATATGAACTTGAAATAAAAATACTTTATAGATGGTACTCAGATGATATAGATGAATTCATTGCTTTAAAAAAATTAGACATCGAATTACTAAATTGGATTAGAAATTAAAACAAACCTGATTGTACGGATACTATTTTTGATTTCTAATCCACACTATCAAGTTATTACTGATAGAGAAACGAAGATGAACATTAAAAATATCATTTGCGATTTCTTATAAAACCTTTTAATAGATATATAGTTTTTTTAAATCTATACCTACTGCAATAGTTTTATATATTTGAGAGAACAACAAATCCTTTACGAAATAACATCAATCTAAATAAACAAATGAGATTGTAGAAACATTTTTAACAGTAAAACACATAAATGAGAAACTTTCTTAAGAATTCAATTGATATTTTATTTGACAAATCACTTATCGTATCAGGTTTATGCCTTATAATTTTAACAGCAGTTGACATATCGAATATAAATGAATGGAAAGCCAACTTTTTTGGAATAAACGATTTTCAATATGGCAGAATTATTTATTACTTAACTATGATTTTCGCTTTCATATTTGGAATAATCTCTGTGTTAAGTGGAAAAGAAATTTCTAAACTTGAAAAAGATAATAATGAAAAAAGTATAAAGATTAATGATCTAGAGAGTAAATTAAATGAAGTAGTCAATGAAACAAATGAATTATTTAATTCGTATTTAAAATTACTAGTTAAAAATTTAGGTTTTACTCACAAAGAACGAATAAGCGTATACAAAGTTTATCAAAATAGATTTAAATTAATAGGCAGAACATCTGTTGACCCCATTTTAATGGAAATAGGGAGATCAGAATATCCCCTTAATGAAGGCTTTATAGGAAAAGGATGGAGAGAAGGTGAATATTTCATTAATGATTTACCTGAAATCACTACTGGAAGAAATGGTTTGAATAATTATTACAATAGAGTGAATTCAATACATCCTATTCCAAGAGATGTAATAGAAAACATGAAAATGAGATCAAGAACTTTTTTTATTTATAGAATTAACGGTTATGATGGTAACCCTAGAGCAGTATTAGTTTTTGAAAGCTTAAATGAAAACTCATTTGCTAAAGAATTTATAATAGATAAATTAAATGGCGTAAAGCAACCTTTAGTCATGTTTATTGAGAAAAATAATGGTATCTTAATCACTGAAAACTTATTAGGTATATGAAAAATCTAGAAACCTTAATTAGATATATTCTATTACACTATCCTAATCCTTTAGAATTATCAAAACCAAGATTAGTAAAACTAATCTACCTAATAGATTGGAGATATACAATTGAAACTGGTTCTCAGTACACCAACATAAATTGGATATATAATCATTACGGTCCCTATGTTAATGATATAATTAATTTAATGAAAGAAGAAAAAGGAATTTTTAAAGTGGAAAGCTATCGAAATAGCTACGAAGGAGTTACAGATAAATTCACATTAATAGATAAATCAGAGGTAGATTTTGAAATTATTATTAAGAACATTACTGATAAATTTATAGACTATACATATAAACTAACTTGGTCTGATTTCATTAATTTAGTTTACTCATCTTACCCTGTAAAAAACAACTTAAAATACAGCTCATTAGATCTACCTAAATTAGCTAAAGAATTCAATAAAAATACTCAAAAGTAGTCACGAGCGGGACGCCCTCTCTGCGAAGTGTTCCTTATTAAAAATTCACAATAGCTGTACGAAGTCTCGCGACTTCGTCCCAGATGGAACGTATATATCTTCACGTTCGATAGCGCGGATTTCCAATCCGAACTCACAACAGTGAGATACATTATAAAATAACAATACTGAATATTTAACCTTTAAAATTTTATAACTATGAGCAATCAAAGACCACCCAACGGACCAAGTACAACAGGAAACCCATCAGGACCAGGAAGAGGAAACAACCCTCCAAGTTCCCCTTCTAGACCCTCAGCACCAAAACCTTCTAAATAGCCTCAGCTCTCCGAAGTATTCCTTTTTTAAATATCGGAATAACTGTGCGAAGTCTTCGGACTTCGTACAGCATTCTAAATTTTAATGATTTGCCTTTCAAGAATGCTTATTCTGCATCAGCCTTCAAATAAATCTTATGCAAATCATCTAATAATTCCATTTCTTCCTCTGGCAAAAGCTGCAAAGCAATTCCTAGCAAAGTCATTACATTTGTACACAGATGCGCGGATAATCTCAAAAAACAAAGGTTCTTAATTAATATAATTAAGAACCTTTTGTTTATAATAGAAAACCGTTAAGCTATTCTATTGCCAAGTTACGTCTAATATTAATGTAACATTTTGACTTTCTAGGAATGGGATTGGGTTGTTAGGGACATAATTTAGAGTAATTGTTTTAGGGTATGCATTTACACCAGTAGTATAATCTTTCATTATAGCAAACATACTCCCGCCAATTGTATTACCAGACCATCCTTCAATTTTACTGATTGAAAATTCATATTCTAACGAAAGATCCTTAATTACTTTTGGTTCAGTTAGAGTCCAAGAAAAAGGCAATTGTGTTTTTGAAATATTTTTAAAAATTTCAGAACTTACTTGATCCATATAAGTTTCTTTATCAACAATATGAAATCTAATATACGCAGTATCGTAGCTATTAGCATCTGCATCCATAAATGGCATTTTAACTATCGTTACCTTTGTTATTTTAACACTAGTAGCAACTGGTTGCGCTGCAATAATTACGGTATTTGTTGTTGTAGCCGTACCTCCCGCTCCTGTTGCGGTTAATTTTACTAAATACGTACCAGCAGCAGTATAGGAATGACTTGGGCTTTTTTCTAATGAAGTAGTTTTATCTCCAAAATCCCATAAATAATTAGTTGCGTTTGTAGATTTATTCTCAAATAATATCGTTTTAGGTGCCGTTACTTCAGCCTTGAATAAAAAATCAGCAGTAGGCAATGTTGCTGGTTCTTCTTTTGGCATCTCATTGTCTGAAGAGCAACTTAAAAAGAATATAAAAAATAAAGCGGTAATTGATTGTAAAGTTTTTTTCATCATAGTTAATTAATTTAATAAGTATTCTCACAAAGAAATAAAATAAAATCAACTTATATAATAAAAAACAATTTTTATTATAAAGAGCTATTTACTCACTCTACAAAGTCTTTTAATCGCTTTGCTTAATGCAATTCAAAACTATTCAGTTTTATAAAATCATTTAGAGAAGGTTACATTAGACTTCAAATGAATCTTATGCAAATCATCCAATAACTCCATTTCTTCCTCTGGCAGAAGTTGCAAAGCAATTTCAAGCAAAGTCATTACATTAATATCAGCATTAGTTGTAAGATTTGACAAATTCTCCGTTTTAAGTATCAAAATACTTGCTTTAAGCAAATCCGAAACCATAAGATTAAGTTCATCATAACAAGATACTTTTAGTGTTACACTAAACGAGTTATCAATACTGTTCTCTGGTTTTAGTTTTGTGAAATATTTTCCTTTATTCATTAATTCTAACAATTCTGCGGCTGATTCTTTATGTTCTATTTCCATTATTGAATTGGATTATGTTTTACTAATTGAAAAACAAAACTACAAAATATTCGGTTGTAAACAATCGATTTTTTACAATCAAACAAAAACAATCTATTACTTGTAATTTCATCTTCATGAAAAGAACAAGAAAAAGTGAGGTTCCTGAAGTTGTAATACAATTAGGAATCAGAATAAAAAATATAATAGAAGACAATCAACTCAAACAAAGAGAGGTTGCTCATGATGCCGAACTGGATGTAGAAAACTTAAGAAAGTACATCAAAGGTTCTCAAGAAATGAAAATAAGTACTTTGTTTAAAATTGCTCAATCTTTAAAAATAGATCCAAGCGATTTAATTAAAGATTTACAACCTAAATAATACAGACTTCTTTCAATCTGATAAAATAAAAGCTACAAGAAAATATTTTTGTAGCTTTTTAACATTTATAAAGAGAAAAAATCAATCTTTGTAAGTAATCACATTTTTGAAAAAAATCAATGAAAAAAATCATAGGAATCATTTTAGGATTGTTAATAATTGTAATTGCTTATAATTACGTCACTGATTTTCTATGTAAATGCGAAATTAAATGCAAAAATTGCCCTAAGACATCCGAAAATATTAAATTTTCAAAAGAATCTGGATTTTACATTGGTAATTATAAGCCTACATTAGATACAATCAAACTAAAAAACTACAACGAAAAAATTATCATAACAAATGTTTGGATTGAACAATCTTGGCTAATAAATACTGATGATTGCAAATCTCCTAAACGCGAAAAAATCGAAGGATATAATGTGATTCTTGAATTCAAAAAAACTAATAAAGATTTCATTTTTAATTTAATGCCTTTAACAGAAGATAAATTTGGTAAAAGATCATTTGGACTTAATGAAAATAAAAAAGAGATGCATTTTGAAAATTTGCCAAATAAATTAGAAATAATTGTGACAGAACGAAATCCAAACGAAAATATTGGCTGGACAAAAAGTATTATAACTGACACATTAGTATTTAATTTAACAAATAAAAAAGAACAATAATGATGTAATACACTCAGATATCCTATTTTAACCTTGATTTATAAAGTCTTTCACTCCATACAATGATTCACAAATAATAACCAAGAAACCAAACATTAACCAACACTTACAAACCTCAAAACCATTTCGATGAAGAAATTATTACTTTTATTTTTATTAGGATTTTCAATAAGCACGTATTCTCAGGAATCAGGAGAAAAACTTTTTAAAGCCATTTTTGACCATAATTTAGATGCTGTAAAAGCTATTGTCGAAAAAGATAAATCGCAGGCTAATTATATCCGAAAAATAAACGAATCCTTTTATATCCCTGTATTAATGCAAGCTGTAATGAATGATGAGTATGAAATCTCAAAATTCTTGATAGAAAATGGTGCTGATATTAATAAAACTGATGGTTTTAAAATGTCTTGTTTAATGTGGGCAGCAGCAAACCAAAACATAGAGCTAACAAAATTATTATTAAATAAAGGTGCCGATAAAAACATCAAAGATGATAACGGAATGACAGCTTTAAAAGCGGCAGAAGAAACAAAGAATAACGAAATCATTCAACTTCTAAAATAGTTTCTTCCCTCCGCAAACAATCAGTTTTAAAACCATAAAAGACTAACCAAATAAACCAACCAAAACCATGAAAAAAAAACTGTTTTTACTATCATTTTTTGCCCTTAGCAATTCCATTCATTCTCAATCAGACGAAGTCGATCTTGCAATAAAAGAACTAATGCAAAAAAATAAAATTGTGGGTTTACAATTGGCAGTAATCAAAAACAATAAAATCGTTAAAAAAAATCATTATGGTTTAGCGAGTATTCAGGATTCCATACGTGTTGACAATAAAACTGTTTTTAGCATTAATTCGATGGCGAAAGCTTTTACGGGTGTTGCCATTATGCAATTGGTAGAAAAGGGTAAATTAAAACTAGAAGATCCTATTTCTAAATATCTGGACAGTCTGCCAAACTCCTGGAAAAACATTACCGTAAAACAAATAGCAACCCACACATCTGGAGTTCCTGATATTTGGGAATCGCCAGAACATATGTTGTCTGAAGACAGTAAAACTTTATTCAAAAAGATAACAGAATTACCTGTGGTTTTTCAGCCCGGAGAAGATCGAAGATACAATCAAACAAATTACATGCTGCTTGGAATGATTATCGAAAAAATAAGCGGAAAATCGTATGAGCAATTCCTTGTAGAAAATCAATTTGAAATAGCGGGTATGAAAAATACCATCAAAGCTGGTTTAGGAGATTATTATAAAATAGTGAATCACTCAGCCAGACCTTATTCTTATTTTAGAAATGGTAGTTTAACCAATGTTTACGAAGTGATCCCAACAAATTTATATCCAGCAGCAAGTATATATTCTACCGCAACCGAAATGGCAAAATGGGTTATTGCTTTACAAAACAACACTTTACTTAAAGCCGAAACGCTAAAAACACTTTGGACTCCTACTCTATTGAACAATGGAAAAAAACCAGGTTCAGTCGATTCTACCAACGGAACCGCAATTGGTTTTGATACTAATTTAAGAGATAAAAACCCTGTAATTACTGCTTTAGGCGGGGCTAGAAACGCTTTATATATTTATCCGAAAGATGATGTTTCAGTAGTTATTTTGACCAATTTACAAGGAGGACATCCACAACGTTTTATAGAAGATATTGCAAATTTATATCTAACGGATAATAAATAAAGGACATAATGATGACTCTTGGCGTGAGCAGTCATTAAGCTAAGCAATAATTTTAAAATGCTTTAAGATTTTTGATTTCAGATATATGAAACCTCTTAAAAACAGGCTTTTTTTATGTATTAACACCAAATCAAAATAATGCGATAACATAAACAATCCATTTTTAACACCAATAAAACCAAACCAATGAAACTATTAATTACCACCTTACTTTTAATTTTCAACCTGACATTATTCGCACAATCGACTCCGTTCGTTGGCGATTATAATCGTACACTTAGTGAAGAAGGAAAACATGAAATCGAATATAAACTAACCTTAAATCAAGACGGAACTTTCTTGTTTCATTCCTATTCAAAAATTAAAGGCGGAAATCCTCCAGAAGTAGATAAATACGGAAAAGGAAAATGGAATGCAAAAGACAATGTAATCACTTTTTCTTCAGATAAAAAAGAAGACTTTGATGAAAAATATACGTTAGATTTTAATAATTCTAAAGCTAGATTTATAACCAAAAATCCTAGAGATAAAACAGATCAGGTAATTAAAACAAAACTTACGTTTCTAGAATCAGGAATTTTCTGGATCAAAAAACTTGATGTTTTTAAAGTATAAAAATCTCAAAATCGAACAAATTATTTTGTAAGTAAATATTTATAAAAAATAATGTATTTTTGCGATACTAATTTTTAATAATGAATATTCCAAAATATGATTTGCTTACAAACACAGATTCAACTCTCTTCAGATTTGAAAGTATTGGAACTAGTGGCGAAATATCTAAAGGCATTGCTTATACAAAGACAAAAAATAAAACATTATACAATTTAGGTTTTGGAGATTTAATTTTTGACCCAGCCCAAAATAGATATATCATTGATGATTTAGCTGTAAGTGATAATGGAGATAGAAATGTAGTTCTAGCTACTGTTGCCAAATCTGCTTATACATTTTCCGAAATATATCCAGACAGAAATATTTTTATTAGAGGTAGTACTAAAGCAAGAACACGATTATACAGAAGAGCTATATCGCTAAATCTTAAAGAATTGTCTGAAACATTTCATATCTTTGGTGCAATGGAAGATGAAAATGGAGATATTTTTGATGTTCCTTTTGATTCAAACGGTGATTTTTACGGATTTATTATTAAAAGAAAATAGTATGAAAACACTAATTAAAAATACTGCAGTTATTAAAAAAGCAAAAGTAAATTCTACGGTAAAAATAGATGTAGAATTAGATAAAATAAAAAATATAAAATTTACATCTAATAAACCTGAAGAAATAAGTAAAGTTGAATTTAAATTAAGTTTCAAATAAATTGTTCTGCCATAAAAAACTATGCATATTACAAATTAATTAAACCGCTGCAAGAGTGTTCTTGTAGCGGTTTTTATTTATGAATTTTATTTAAATCTCCGCTCTGCGAAGTCTCCCGACTTCGTAGAGGATCAAGCTTCAAAAACATATTTAAAATGGTTTATAAACTATAAACAAGCTCAAATAACATCAGTTAAATAAAAATGGATATAACTTATAGAAAAGGAACTAAAACTGATTTAAAAGGCTTAAAAAAATTGGCTGTAAAATCTTGGGGACAATTTGAGAAAAACTTAACAACCGAAAACTGGGGAAATTTATCTGATACCTTGATGGATGATAGTACCTATACCGAATTACTTGATAAATCGCATTGCATAGTAAGCACGACAGACAAAAACGAAATAGTAGGAATGGCGTTTTTAGTTCCTAAAGGCAACCCAACTGATATTTATGACAAAGAATGGTCTTATATCCGTTTCGTAACCGTCGACCCAACCTTTGGAGGGCAAGGAATTGGAAAGAAACTAACAACCTTATGTATTAACATTGCACAACAGAACAATGAAAAAGTTATTGCCCTTCATACTTCGGAGATTATGGATAAAGCAAGGCATATTTATGAAAGTTTAGGATTTAAAATTTTAAAAGAAATAGACCAACGACTCGGAAAACGATATTGGTTATATAAACTTGACCTAAATGAAATTGATAAATCAGTAAAATAATACTCCGCTTTTTAAAGTCACAACTGCTGCAATTTTCACTTTCGTGAAAATGTAAGGAATCGAAGTTAAAACACACCACAAAAAAGCTACAAGAAAATAATTTCTGTAGCTTTTTTTATAAACAGAAAAAATCAATCTTTGTGGAAAGAGATTGTAAATTCTTATTATTGAGTTCATACCACATTATTAAAATACCACACTATTAACCATGACAAAACCAGAAACCAACGTTTTAAAACCAAAACAACATTTTGAAATCCTTGATGGATTAAGAGGAATAGCCGCAGTGGCAATAGTAATTTTCCATTTTATGGAAATAGTTTATCCTCCCAACGAAAACTTCATCGCTCACGGATTTCTAGCCGTCGATTTTTTCTTTTGTCTCTCTGGGTTTGTTATTGCTTATGCGTATCATGACCGAATTGATAAAATGAAAATTACCGATTTTTTCACATTAAGACTTATCAGGTTACATCCTTTGGTTATTTTTGGTTCAGTGTTAGGATTGTTGGCTTTCCTATTCGATCCTTTTGGCAGTCAATCTGGAACCTACGAAACAAGCAAGCTGATTTTGATATTTCTGGCTTCCGTTTTCCTTATTCCTTTCCCCGTAATGGCAGATCGTTATTTTAATCTATTTGGTTTAAATGCACCAGGTTGGTCTCTGTTTTGGGAATATGTAGCCAATATTCTATATGCTCTTTTCCTATATAAATTAAGCCGTCGTTCCCTGTTTTTACTAACCATTTTTGCCGCAGCAGGAATCTGTTTTGTCAGTCATCGTGCGGGAGGTTCGTTAATGGGCGGATGGAGCGGAGAAAACTTTTGGGATGGATGTGCTCGTATTTCGTATTCCTTTTTGGCAGGAATGCTTATTTATCGTTCTAATTGGATTATTAAATCAAAACTAGGATTCATAGGTTTATCCGTATTACTACTTCTAGCCTTTTTAGTACCGTTTTCAAGCTGGAATTGGCTTACAGAACCTATCGTTGTATTACTCTATTTCCCTTTATTAATCGTATTAGGAGCTGGAGCAACGCTGGCACCAGTATTCAAAAAACTATGCATCTTCTTCGGGAAAATATCATATCCTTTATACATGACGCATTATGCCGTAATGTGGATGTTTGCAGGCTATTACACAAAATACAAACCAGATACAAGCCAACTGACTTTTATTATAATCATAGGAACAATTCTTCTGGTGGGTATCGCCTATCTTACAATGGTTTTGTATGATATTCCGGTTCGAAAATATCTAACAGATAGAAGAAAAAAAGAGTAATTTTAGAAACCGATTGTTAACTTAAAACGTTCTCACTTTTAAAACCTTAAGGAGCTATTTCCTGTCGTCCACTGTATCTTTTCCTGGCTAAAGAAGCCAGAAAAAGGATGCCGTTCCCATCAGGGCTAGGTCTTCGATTTTCATCAGAATATTTTTTGCAATATTATCGGCAGAACATACCAAAACGTCAAGACAGAATAAAACAATTTCTAAAGACTTTGAAACTTTTCGCCTTCACGAAAACATTACAATGCTAAACTCAATTATAAATAAAAAATGAAACTATTTCCAACAAGCGATTACACTTTCAAAATAATTGGAGAAGAAACTAATGCCCTTGATCGTTTACAACGAAGAACAGAATTTTCTGAAAGCTTGACTTCAAAAATAACCGACAAATCATTTCGCGGAATCGTTAAAAATAATACATTTAGAATAATCTCATCAGAAATTGGAAAAGGCGCTTTTTGTGTTTTAACAGGAGAAATTAAGAACCAAAACGGACAAGTACATGTAGAAATAAATAAAGCCTTCCGAATTATATTAAGTATATTTTTATGCTTTCCTTTTTTAGGTATAATTTCTCAAATTATATTTAGTGAAGAAAAATTCACAATCATTTTTATTGTCGTGGCTATTCTTCAAGTAGTTATGATTCGATATTTTTTTATTGAATTAGCTTTCAGAAGATTTTCTAAATCAAGCCTAAATAAATTGAGTGACGTATTAGACATTGAACAGCTTGAAAAAATTAAAGCATAACAAACCATTATAATCTAGAAATGATAAAGATATATAGCTTCCTTATTTTATTCATATTAGCATCTTGCCATCAAAATAAGCAAGCCGCTAAGGCCTTTCAAAAATTAGATAGTAAACCGATAAAAAATGTGGCTGAAAGAAAACCAGATTCTACGCATGAAACATATCCGGTACTAATTGATACGCTAAAAATTGATTTGCAAAAGTTTATTGTTATCCAAAATGACCCTAGAGACGATAAACAAATGAACCTTTCTATATTAAATAGTAAAAAGGATACCATTTATGTGCATGATACTTATGCTACAAATGGCTTTAACTTTGAAGATTTTGATAATAATGGCATTCTAGACATAAGACTTGACCAGATTACTAATGTTGGCGGAATTAGTGAGTTGATTTTTTATGACAAAAACAATAAAATTTTTAAAGCTGTCGAAGACTTTTCTAATTATCCAAATCCAACTAAAATCAAGAACACAAAATATTGGTATTCTTACCATCGAAGCGGATGTGCTGATATAAACTGGGGAAGTGAATTATTTAAGATTGAAAACTTTAAAGTAATCAAGATTGGAGAAATTGAAGGAATTGGATGTGAAGAAGAAAAAGAAAATGGCATATTCATTTATAAAACAAAAGGAGATTCGAGAAAAAGAATATACTCTGAAAAAAGAAAACCTGGTTATTACAGCGACAAATGGGATTATATAGAGAACTATTGGAATAAAAACTACAAGAAGTTTGAATAAAAAAACCGATCTACTTTCCAGCAATACAAAAACTAAACACCTACAAACAAATACGTTAATACAAAATAAAGATATAAAAACCATCCATTCCCATCAATATTTTCGTTATTAATTTCTATATTTGATAGAATAATGCATTCTTTTTATAAAGAGTAATACCACACTTATTAGCGTAAACTTCAGTTCAATTTATTCAGTAATTAATACCTCACTAAATAATGAAAACATTTACCAGTAAAGACATCGAAAATTATTACGACCAAACAGAAGTTCACTATAAATTGCATTGGGAACTAGAAAAATCAATGGGACTTCATTACGGCATATGGGATAAATCGACTAAAACACTTCATGAGTCGATAATCAATACCAACTTTTTACTCATGAAATTTGGTGAAATCAAACCATCAGATTCCGTATTAGATTGTGGTTGTGGCATTGGCGGATCAGCCATATATCTTTCAAAAAAAGTAGGCTGTCAAGTTACTGGTGTAACACTAAGCGCAAAACAAGTTGCTACGGCAAAAAAACTGGCAATAGAAAATTCTGTTGACCAATTAGTGTCTTTTTATCAGCTAAACTATCTTGAAACTGGTTTTGCAGATCAATCTTTTGATAAAATATGGGCAATGGAAAGTTTTGGTTCTTCTTTTGACAAACAACTTTTCTTTAAAGAAATGCAACGAATCTTAAAACCTGGTGGGAAAATCTTGTTTGCCGATACATTTAAACCGTATTCATATGATATCGACCAAGAAATTGATATGCAAATAATGCTTAATGGCTGGGCAATTTCGGATATATTATCTCTCGAAGAATTAACCAAACTAGCACAGGATCATAACTTTGAAACTCCTCAAATAAACGACGTAACAAAAGATGTCAAAAAATCTGTCGAAAGACTGTATTCCCTTTCATTGGCTGGTATGGTAGCATCCAAAATATATAATTTATTCAAAAAAGTAAGTCAATTTTCAAAGGTGCATTATAAGACTGGTATTGCCCAAAAGAAAGCCTATGAAAATGGTAAATGGGGATACTATCTCGTTATGGCAGAAAAGAAAAATGCTTAATATTTTTTTGTGCAATAAATGCTTTTCGAAGTCCGACGCCTATTTACAAATTGTTACGCATAAAATGGAACGCGGATTAAACAGATTCGCTTTCACGAAAACGCGGATAAAAACGGATTTAATGATGTTTAGATAAAAATCCGTAATTAATCCATGTCTTCACAGAGTAAATCTGCTCTAATCTTTTAACAATCTGAGTGAAACAAAAAAATTGCGCCTCTACGATATTTAAAAAGAACCTTTGTGTCTTTGTTCCTAAGAACCCTTGCTCCTTTCTTATAAAAAATCGTTAATTTTGCCTTCAAATAAGAAGGAGAAAAATGAAGGTATGTATTGCTGAAAAACCAAGTGTAGCACGCGAAATCGCATCCGTTTTAGGAGCCAATACCAAACACGATGGGTATTATGAAGGCAACGGATATGCCGTAACGTACACTTTTGGGCATTTATGTACCTTAAAAGAACCTAACGATTACAAACCACACTGGAAAAGCTGGGATTTGAACAACCTACCTATGCTTCCCGAGAAATTTGAAACCAAAGTGGTGGAAAATTCAGGAATCCAGAAACAATTTAAGATTGTAAAAAGTTTATTTGACAAAGCCGAAGTAGTTATAAACTGCGGGGATGCTGGACAAGAAGGAGAGCTCATTCAGCGTTGGGTGATGAATGAAGCCAACTATAAAGGCGAAGTACAACGCTTATGGATATCGTCCTTAACAACCGAAGCCATAAAAGAAGGTTTTGAAAACTTAAAACCATCTGCCAACTACGATAATTTATTTTACGCCGGATTTTCCAGAGCTATTGGCGACTGGTTATTGGGTATGAATGCCACTCGTTTGTACACCGTAAAGCATGGTGGTTACAAACAAGTATTGTCTATTGGTCGGGTACAAACGCCAACACTGGCAATGGTTGTAGATCGCTGGAAAGAAATTGAGAATTTTAAACCCCAACCCTATTGGGAACTACAAACTTTGTATAGAGAAACACTTTTTAGCTATGAAGAAGGACGTTTCTTAAAAAAAGAAGATGGTGAACTCTTAGCCAATAAAGTCAAAAAAAGTGAGTTTGAAATTGTTTCGGTTGAAAAAAAGAACGGAAACGAATTTGCGCCTAAACTATTCGATTTAACAGGTTTACAAGTATATTGCAATACCAAATTTGGATTCTCGGCAGATGAAACGCTTAAAATTGTGCAAACTTTGTACGAACAAAAAGTAGTTACCTATCCCAGAGTTGATACTACATTTTTACCAAATGATATCTATCCAAAAGTACCTGGTATTCTGCAAAATTTAACCAATTATGCTGCATTGACCCAACCACTTTTAGAAAAAAAGATTAAAAAATCGCCTAAGGTTTTCAACGATAAAAAAGTAACGGATCACCACGCAATTATCCCAACTGGCGTACAATCTAATTTGCAATACAATCAGCAGCAAGTCTATGATATTATTACAAGGCGATTTATTGCCGTATTTTATGATGATTGTTTGGTTGCCAATACAACAGTAATAGGAAAAGCAGCCGAAGTGCACTTTAAAACCACAGGAAAAGAAATCTTAAAAAAAGGATTCCGTGTTGTTTTTGAAGATCCTAACGCAAAAGAAAAGGAAGTCGATTTATTACCCAGTTTTGTTGTGGGAGAAAAAGGACCGCACGAACCTTCGTTTTTAGAAAAAGAAACCAAACCACCCAATCAGTTTACAGAGGCAACATTATTACGTGCCATGGAAACCGCAGGAAAACAGGTTGATGATGAAGATTTACGCGAATTGATGAAAGAAAACGGTATCGGACGTCCATCTACCCGAGCTAATATTATCGAAACGCTGTTTAAACGTCAGTATATTGTTCGAAACAAAAAACAGGTTTTACCAACACCTACAGGAATTCAGCTTATTGATACGATTCAGAATGAATTAATAAAATCGGCAGAACTTACGGGTTCTTGGGAGAAACAGTTGAAAGATATCGAAAAAGGAACTTTTACCGCTGGTGCTTTTATTATCAATATGAAACGCATGGTAGAAGCCTTGGTATATGAAGTACGAAGCGAAACCAGACACGCCAATATTTCGCATGCACAAAGTATTCAAAAACAAGTAGCGACAGTCGAGAAAAAGAAAGCTGCAGGAATCTTGGCAGAAACCTGTCCGAAATGTCAAAAAGCAACACTTATAAAAGGAAAATCTGCTTACGGTTGTGGCAATTATAAAGCAGGTTGTGATTTTGTATTGCCTTATACTTTTGCTGACAAGAAAATATCCGAGAACCAATATTTAAGATTAGTCCAAAAAGGATCAACAGTAAATATAAAAGGCTTTAAAACCGATGCTGGTACAGTAGAAGGTTTAATTCGTTTTGAAGAAAATTACAAACTAAAACTAGAACCTAAGAAAGCAACACCAAAAGCAGCTTCAGCAGCGACACCCGACTCATTAATATGCCCTAAATGTAAAAAAGGAACAATTATGAAAGGAAAAACGGCCTATGGTTGTGGCGATTATAAATTGGGTTGTGATTTTAAAGTGACTTTTGATGTAGTTAGAGAAAAACTAAAAGATCAAAAACCTACAAAAGAGTTAGTTTACGCTATTTTACAAGAAAACGTTTAGTTTTTTGCACCAGATTTAAAGGATTAAAAAGATTTTTTCGTCACGATTTTTTTCACGCAGATACTACAGATTTAAGCAGATACTAGCAGATTTATATAATTTTAAATCAAAATTAAATTTGCCCTAATCTGCAAAATCTGCGTGAAACAATAATTCCTTTTAATCCTTTAAATCTGTGACAAGTTTCAAAATAAATTAGTGAAATTTGTGGCTAACTTTTTTTTCATACTTTAGTACTTCCAAATAACATCAAACATAAATACATAATGACTCAAAAAATTACTCTCATACTACTTTTATTGGCTGTTGTTTCTTGTAAAAATGCTGAAGCTCCAGAAAAAGACAAAATAAAAACAGCTGATTGGCTTATCGGAAAATGGGAAAACGTTTCTCCTCAAGGAACCTTAACCGAAACATGGAGCAAAGTAAACGATAGTACTTTTCAAGGGAGTTCTTATTTTATAAAAGGAAAAGATACCATTCATTTTGAATCGATTAAACTACAACAAAAAGGCGAAGACTTAACTTATAACGCTACTGTAAAAGGTCAAAATAATGATCAAGCAGTCGCTTTTGAGTTAACTACTTCGACCGAAAAAGGATTAGTTTTTGAAAATCCAAAACACGATTATCCACAAAAAATTAGCTATACCAAAGACGCAAACAATACTTTAACCGCAGAAATTTCAGGGAAACTGCAAGGAAAATTATCTTCGGAGAAGTTTGTAATGGTTAAGAAGTAGTTTTTTAAGGTTTTAAAAACAGAAATTCAACATTAATAAATACATTTTGAATGTTTCCAACTGACTCCGAATTCTCATTTTTGTATTTAAGCTATATTGTTGTGTTTCTTTATTTTAGTTTAGGTTACTTCTTGACCAAAATAAAAAGCTTCAAACTGAATTTAATAGTCTTTTCAGTCTATACCCTTTTCATGCTTTATATTTTTTCTGATGAAAATAATTTTAAATATGGAGGTTCCTTATCCGTCTTATTTTATGGTTTAGTATTTCTAATACTACACTTAATTATATACGGAATCATCGAACTTGTTAAAGCGCTAAAGAAATGATTTAAGATTTTTGACTAACGATTTTTGATTTCATATGTAAAGAAGATGTTTTTTTTATTTATTCACACGAAATCTGAAATCGTTAGTTAGCATTCAAAGATATTGTAGTTTAATAGCTTAGATTCTTTGTACCTCTGATACTTCAAAAAAACCTTTCTCACTTAGAACCTCAGCAACTTAGAATCTTAGCATCTTTAAAAAACTATTCGTTCTCCCCGATCTTATTGACCATAAAAATCATAAGTCCGCCTAGACAAGCCATAATCAAGAAGGCCCATTTCATGTTTAGAAATTCGGATATAAAACCAACCATTGGTGGCACTATTAAAAAACCAAGATATCCAATAGTCGAAATAGAGGTTAATGCTGAGCCATTACTCAAGGTTTTTGATTGTCCGGCAATACTAAAAACCAACGGAACAACACAAGAAACTCCAATCCCAATTAAGAGATATCCAAATATTGTTGGGTAAATAAAAGGGAATAAAAAGCAAATTAAAAATCCTATTGTGATAAAAATTCCGCTGTAAAACAAGATGCGTTTTACACCTAGTTTTTGTACTGCATAATCTCCAAAAAAACGACCTAAAGTAACAGCTGTCATAAAAAACACAAATGCTGCCGTAGTAAGTTTTGAAGAAGCGTGTAATACATTCTGGAAATATATTCCGCTCCAGTCATACATCGTATTTTCGCATGCCATCGAAACAAAACAGATTAAAGCAAACTTTATCAGGTTTTTATCTGGCATCGAAAAGAATTTCTTTTTATCCGGAATTGGTTCTGTATGAATACTCATTGGGTAAAAACAGGCTGTAATCGCCATCATAGCAATACTTATTCCTAGTAAATGATATGATGCTGCAATATTTTGAGCCACCATAACATATCCTAAACCTGCTCCTGCAAATCCTGCCAAACTCCAAACGGCATGAAATCGTGTCATAATCGATTTTGGATACAGTTTCTGAACTTCTAAAGCTTGTGCATTCATAGACAAATTAAGGATGTTCCGCGAAGCTCCAAATATCAATAGGATAATTACCAACTGCCAAACAAAAGCGCTAAACCCAGGTAATGCCAAAACAATATTAAATAAAACTGCCCCAAGAAGCATACAATACCTACTGCTGTATTTATTTAATAACTTTCCTGTAAATGGCATTGTAAACATTAAGCCTATCGGAAATGCAAATAAAACAGCTCCAAATTCTGCTTCGCTCAAACCTAATTGTGCTTTTATATTTGGGATACGAGACGCCCAAGATGAATATCCGAATCCTGATACAAAGAAAAATACGGTATTGGCTAGTCTAAATCCTTTTGGGGAATTCTGTAATTTCTTAAAATAAGATACAATCATCTTGCAAATTTCAATTTATAAAAGCTGCAAAATTAAGCTTTATTAAGTGTTATCCCATTGCTTACTGAAAGTAAAAGAAGTAACTACCTCATAAATAAAAATATAATTCGCCTATTTTTTTAATTCAATCTTAAAATTTTCATATAAATATTTCAAAATATTATTAATAATTAGTCTAAATAAGCATTGTTAAACAAATATTAAATTTTACATTTGCTGCATATTTCAAAAACCAAACACAATTTAAACCTAAAACTAAATTTTATATTTTAAATAATGAAATATCTAAACCAACAAATAACTAAAATATTATTTATTGTAGTTTTATTTTTCTTTGCAATAACAGCCGTTTCTGCTCAGGAATCTGGTAACATCAAAGGAAAAGTCCTTACAAACGACAACAAACCTGCCGAAGGAGTATCTATCTCTATTAAAGGGGTAAACAAAGCAACTATCGCAGATAATGATGGTGTTTTCGAAATAAAAAAGGTACCTGTAGGAACACAAACATTAATTATAACCTTGGTAGGATATAATGATGTTGAGCAAGAAGTTACTGTTGCTGCTGGAGAAACGATTACTACAAATGTTCAACTTACTTTATCTAATACGGAGCTAAACCAAGTTGTGGTTTTAAGTAATAAAAGTGCTTTTAAGACTAACAGAGTTTCATCATCACTTCGCTTACAATCGGCAATTATAGAAATCCCGCAAAACATTCAGGTTATTACTGGAAAATTAATTCAAGACCAACAAATTTATGATATGCTCGAAGGAGTTACTCGTAATGTGAGTGGTGTAACAAGGGTAGAACATTGGGACACTTATGCCAATATCATGATGAGAGGTAGCCAGGTTGCAGCTTTTAGAAATGGTATGAACGTAAGTACCGATTGGGGACCTCTTACTGAAGATATGAGTATGGTAGAACGTATTGAATTTGTAAAAGGACCAGCTGGATTTATGATGGCTAACGGAAACCCAAGCGGATTTTATAATGTGGTTACCAAAAAACCAAGCGGACGTACAAAAGGAGAAATGAATCTTACTTTGGGAAGCTTTGATATGTATAGAGGAACTCTTGATCTTGATGGAAAATTATCTAAGGATGGGAAATTATTGTATCGAATCAATGTAATGGGACAAATGAAAGAAAGTCACCGCGATTATGATTACAACAACCGCTACTCTATTGCGCCTGTATTAAAATATCTTGTTGACGATAAAACATCTATTACTTTAGAATATACTCAACAATTCTCGCAAGTAAATATAATTGGTTCTAACTATGTTTTCTCTAATAAACAGTTTGCCGAATTGCCTAGGAGTTTCACAACTGGAGAACCTAATTTTGATCCAACCAACATGAATGACAAAAGCATTTTGGCAATTTTAGAACATAAACTTGATCAAAATTGGAAATTCACTGCTCAAGGTGCTTATTTTAATTACAAGCAAGAAGGAATGTCGATGTGGCCAGCTTGGAATGCATTCGATCCAGATCCTAGCCTAGGCGTTAAAAGTGGTATTTTGCATCGTAAAGTTTCTATATGGGATGTTTTAGGAATAACCAAAACGGGACAAATGTTTGTAAATGGCGAAGTAAAAACTGGTCCTATAAACCACAAAATATTAGGTGGACTAGACATGAGCGATAAATTATATTATCATGACTGGAGCCAATCTGCGGATCTTAATGGTTATGATGCAGATGGAAACATTGTTCCTTTTGATATTTACAACCCGATACATGGAAATGTTCCTGCTGATAAAATGCCTAAATTCGACAGAAGCAAAGATATTAGAGAAAGAGGTGTTCAATACCAAAATGGATACACTGGTTTTTATGTACAAGATGAACTTGGAATGTTTGAAGATAAACTTCGTGTAACAGTTGCAGGGCGTTATACAACTTTAAAAACTTCAACTGCTTATACAGGTTCTTTTAAAGATAGTAAATTTACTCCACGTTTAGGAATTAGTTATTCTATCGATAAAAATACTGCCGCTTACTTTGTAAGAGACGAAGCTTTTACCGAAAACTACGGAACCGACTGGCAAGGGAATAGTTTTGACCCTCAAACAGGGACAAATATAGAATTAGGATTAAAAAGAGATTGGCTAAATGGAAAATGGAATTCTGTAATTTCGGCTTACCAAATCACTAAAAATAATGTACTAACTGCAGATCCTGAACATTCGACTAGTGCTAAACAATATAGCAGACAAAGCGGACAACAAAAAGTAAAAGGATTTGACCTTGATATTAGAGGGCAAATTATTCGTAATGTAGATGTAGTTATCAATTATGCCTTTACCCAAGCAAAAGTTACTCAAGATTCTGATCCCGCTTTAGTAGGTACACAAGTTCCAGGTACATCAAAACACATCCAAAACACTTGGATTAATTATAAAATGGATCACGGTGCATTAAATGGTTTTGGACTTTCATTAGGATACCAATATCAAATAGACAGATCTCCTTGGTTTGTATCTAATAGTTCTCAACAAAACTTACCAGATTATTTCCGTTTAGATGGTGGTGTTACTTACCAAAAAGGAAAAATCTCTTTTAACGTAATAGTAAACAACATTTTAAACAAATATCTATATTCAGGAGGAATCTATAACGGTTACTATGATTGGCAAACCGAAGCAGGAACCAATGCACGTTTAACTGTTGCCTATAAATTTTAATCCCCATAAAAATTAAAAACAAAAATTAACTTAAATATTTTACATCATGAAATTAAGCTCTTTAAAAACGCTATTAGTATTATTAACCCTTATACTAAGCCCACAATTATTTGCTCACGCTCTTTGGATCGAAACTAAAGCAACTGGAACAAAAGGGAAACCACAAGAAATTTCAATATACTTTGGTGAATTCTCAGATAATGATATTACTCCTGCTGCTAAATGGTTTTCTGATTTAAAAGATTTCTCTTTAGTATTGATAAGCCCATCTAAAAAAGAAATCAAATTAACTCCAACAGCTTTAGAGAAAAAATACCAAGCCTTTTTTACTCCAGAGGAAGATGGAGTTTATACAGTAGTAATGCAACATACTGTAAAGGATGTATACGGTACAATGAAATTAGATTATAACTCAAGCGCCAATGTTGTTGTTGGGAACAAAACTGCAGGTAATAATGCTACAGCAAACAAAAATACAATCGGTGTGTTTTCTGAAAGTGCTGATGTAGCTAAGAAAAATGTAAAAATATCTGGATTTGCATTATATGAAGGTGCTGCTGCCAAAAAACAAAAAATTAAAGTAATTGCTCCAAACGGTTGGGAAAAAGAATTATATACTGACGAAAAAGGACAATTTGAATTCACTCCTATTTGGTCTGGTCAATATATGGTAGAATTTGCTCATACAGAAACAAGTGCTGGAGAACACAATGGAAAAAAGTATGACGAAATCTGGAAAATGGCAACTTACTCAATTGAAGTTAAATAACTTAATTCCTTAAAAAGGAGTTTTTATAGCATCTTTTTATATAAAAAAAGTAAAACCTTGTTTGTATAAACAAGGTTTTGTTATTTATACGCTAAACCAAACCTTAAAAATTTGTTAAAAACTATGCGTAATTAATCTAAATAAGCTTTGATTATTCAATCATAGACATTACTTTTGCGGCGTTATTTTTTTTTATTCCAAATAAACAAACATGAAACATATTTTATTGCCTACTCTAGGCTTATTATTCGGTCTAACAGGTTTTGCACAAGGGAGAGCAAACACAGTCGAAAATCGTGATACTGCCACAGCAATTACTGATACTGTAAAAAACAAAAAAGGAGAAATTCTTAACGAAGTTGTAATTACAGCCAATAAACAAAGAAAACCCGTAACTGCAGTACGTTCAGGCATCAAAGTTATGGATCTTCCACAAAGTGTACAAGTAATAGACAATGTAGTAATCGAACAACAACAAGCTATTAGATTAAGCGACGTAATAAAAAATGTAAATGGAGTTTATGTAGGATCAGCTCGTGGTGGTGCTCAGGAATCTTTTTTCTCCAGAGGTTACGATATGTCTACAAATAATATGTTTAAAAACGGATTCCGCGTAAACAGTGGAGTTATGCCTGAAGTTTCTTCTCTTGAAAAAGTAGAAGTCTTAAAAGGAGGCTCGGCTTTATTATTTGGAAATGTTAATCCAGGGGGAATCTTAAACATGGTTACCAAAGCACCTTCTTTTAAAAGTGGTGGAGAAGTATCTATGCAAATGGGAAGCTACTCATTTTACAAACCAACAGTTGATTTTTATGGCCCTTTAAGTGATGTTGTTGCCTATAGATTTACTGGTTCTTACGAAAATTCAGAAAGCTTTAGAGATATAGTAAAAAGAGAACGTTATTACATCAATCCCTCTTTCTTATTTAAAATAAGTAATAAAACAGACATTACATTACAAGGAGATTATTTGCATGATGATTGGACTCCAGATTTTGGAACAGGTGCAATAGATAAAGATATTGCTGATGTACCTCGTAATAAATATTTAGGCGCATTGTGGTCTAATGGAACGACACAACAAACTACTATTTCGGCATTATTAAATCATAATTTTAATGACAATTGGAAATTCAATTTCAATACTTCATTCCAGAATTTTGACAGAAAATCTAAAGGAACTGAACGTGTCTCAATTGATCCTAAAATACCTAATTACGTTTATGGTGACTGGAACAGACCATTAGGACAAAATAAAGCTTTAGAACAAATAATTGGTGAGCAATTTAGTTTACAAGGAACTTTTAATACTGGAAGAGTAAAACATCAATTATTTACAGGAGTTGATTTAGAGAATTCATATACACAAGCATTTACATATGCTTTTAATCCTGCAATCTATGATAAGATAAATATTTTTAACTTCAATTACGACCAAGAGAGGACTGACATCCCAAATGCAGATATCACAAAGATTGTAAAAACAGATACAAATCGTTTTGGTATTTATTTCCAGGATTTAATTTCAATCACAGAACAGTTCAAAGTTTTAGCAGGATTACGTTGGTCTTGGCAAGAAGCAAAAGCCGAAACGCAACAACTTAATGTAAAAACTAAGCAACTTGAAACTTTACCAGAAGTTGCTCCTTTGACTGATCAAGCATTCTCTCCAAAAGTGGGATTAATTTATCAGCCTACTAAAGACATGTCTTTATTTGCAAGTTACTCAAGCTCATTTACTCCAAATATAGGATTTACATATAATAACGAACCTCTAGATCCTTCAATTATTGATCAATATGAAGTTGGTGTGAAAAAGGATTTTTGGAACGGAGCATTAAGTACAAACATTACTGTTTACCAAATCACAAATGATAATTTAGTTCAGACTGCTGAGCTAAATCTTGATGGTACACCTAACACAAATGCTAACCTAAAAGTGTTAAGTGGAGAAACAAAAAGTAAAGGTATAGAGATTGATATTACAGCAAGACCTGTTGACGGTTTAAGCATCATCGCTGGTTATAGCTATAATGACATGCGTTATACCAAAACATCTGGAAAACCTGGAAGTTTTGTAGAAGGAGACCGTTTGGCAAGAACTCCAGCAAATACTGCTAACTTAAGCTTTTTCTATACATTACAAACTGGCTTGTTAAAAGGTGTTTCTATTGGAGCAATCGGAAATTATATCGGAGATAGAATTGGTGGTTGGAATAGCCAATATGTTGAAGTTGTTGACCCAAATGACTCTACAGCCAAAATACTTACAATCAACGACAGAGAAATTCCTTTAAAAGGATATACTACAATTGACGTATCAGCAGGTTACGAATGGAACAAATTCTCAATCTTATGTAAATTATCAAATATTACAAACGAATTAAACTATACAGTTCACGAGAATTATAGTGTGAATCCAATTGCACCTCGTCAAGTAATGACAAGCTTAAGATATAAATTCTAAGAAACATTTAGTTTCTCTTAATAAAAACCTTTTTCTGAAATTTTCATTTAATGAAAATCAGAAAAAGGTTTTTGATTTTAGTCAAATATAAATATTCAACCAAGGTTAGCTTTAAACTCAGAAATTAGAAACTAGCATCGAACGTTTTTCCCGCTTGCATTCTTGTTTTTACTAGCTTAATTCCTATTCCTTATCATAAAGATTCAACCTCGTTTATTACTAAACGAGGTTTTTTGTTTTAAAGAAAAGTACATTTAATTATATTACTTTTGCCAAGCAAATAATCCGAACCTCAACATCCGACAAAAATTCTAAATATGATAGACTCCAAAAAGAACCAATTAAAAAAAAGCCTTGGGCTAAGTTTTAATATTGCGGTATTAATTGGAGGTACTATAGGAGTTGGAATTTTGCGCACACCGGGTACAATTGCGGGATTATTAGATAATTACTGGCTCATTATAGCTTCTTGGCTTTTTGGAGGATTGTTTGTCTTAATTGGAGCCAATTCCTATGCCGAACTAGCTACTATGCTCCCTAAAGCTGGAGGATCCTATAATTATATAAAAAGAGCTTTTGGCAACTATGCAGGTTTTCTCTCGGGTTGGTTTGATTATATTACCAATGTAATTCCGCCTGCTTTTTACTGTATTGTTATCAGCGAATATATCATTATTTTATTTCCAAGTCTGCAAAACTACTCAACAACAATTGCCATCTCATTATTAATAGCATTTGTATTATTACATTTAAGTGGCGTAAAAAATGGGAGTATTATCCAACAAATTACCAGCTTCATTAAAGTGATTTGTTTTGTTGCCTTAGTGGTTGCTTGTTTTATGTATTCGGGAGTAAAATTAGCTCCGATTCAAAAAGATAATTCAATCTTTCAGATTGGTATTTTATTTGGATTATTTAAATCACTTCAGCTTATTATCGGAACATATAACGGCTGGAATAGCGTTTGCTTTTTTGCAGAAGAAAATGATGATCCGAGTAAAAACATTCCGAAATCATTATTTAGCGGCGTACTGCTTGTAATTGCTATTTATGTTTTAGTAAACATTGCTTTTTTACATGTTTTACCACTTGAAACTGTGGCAAAATCTAATTTGGTTGCTGCCGATGTGGCAAATATTATCTTCGGAAAAAATGGTGCTATAATAGTAACAGTCATTTCTATTTTTTCTCTAATTAGTATCTTGAATGCATTCATGATGATACCGCCAAGAATTTTATACGGATTAAGTCGTGATGGTTTTTTTATCAAAAAAGGAACTGCGGTAAACAAAGGAGGAACTCCAATTGTTGCTCTTTTGGTTTCCTCATTATTTAGTTTATTCTTAATTTGTATCGGCTCGTTTGAAGTCTTATTTTCCTTTGCAGCCTTCACCTCTATTATTGTTTGGGGATTAGCTTATTTTTCGCTTCTTAAACTAAGAATTTCAGAACCTGATTTACCAAGAACTTATCGTTCTTTTTGGTATCCATGGACTACTATTTTGGCTATTTTGGTATCGTTAGCACTATTAATAGGATTTATATATAGCGATCCTAAAAGCTTTATAATTATAGTTGGTATCACCTTGATTTCTTATCCTTTATTTTTGGTTTTGACTAAAAAGAAGTAAAAGATTCATTTATATCCATATATGGGCATAAACTAGTCATTTCTAACAAAGTATATAGAACCTATTTTACACGTTCCCAATACTCTCAAACTTGTCTTTCTGAGGTACGAAGAATCTCCATAAGTAGCTCCGCATAGAAAAGAATTCAATCTTTATAGAGTTTCTCGCGGAGATTCTTTGTACCTCAGAAAGACAATATTGTGTCTACTTTATAGAATTACTTGCTGAATTGCTCATGGCGTTACTTCCTAAATTCATTTTCACTTCTTTTCTCCTACTATAAAAACAAATAATAGCAAAAAAAAGAGAGACTGTCTTTAAGGGACAGTCTCTCTATATTAAAAGAAAATCTAGTTCTTATTTCAAACCAGCAATACTTTGCTCAATTGTAGCAATTTTTGCTAATGCATCTGCTTCCTTTTGTTTTTCGTTTGCCAAAACTTTCTCTGGCGCACCTGCAACAAATTTCTCATTTGCTAATTTAGACTGAACCGATTTCAAAAATCCTTGTGTATAAACCAACTCTGCAGTAAGTTTCGCAATTTCTTCTTCAACATTAATATTTCCTGTTATCGGAATAAAATATTCATTCGATTTTACTCTAAAAGATAATGCTCCATCTACTTTATCCGAAACATATTCTAATGAAGTAATGTTCCCTAATTTGGTTACAACCGAATCAAAATAAGTAGAAGCTTTATCGTTGTTTACAATTTTTAATTCGATAACATCTTTAAACGGAATATTCTTGTCTTTACGAATTGTTCTTATTCCTGAGATTACCTCGCTTGTGTTTTCAAAATCAGCAATTAATTTAGCATCAAATGGTTTTAATTCTGGCCAAGTCGAAACTATCAAGGCCTCTTCTGGAGTTCTGTCAGCAATTATATGCCAAATTTCCTCCGTTAAGAAAGGCATAAACGGATGCAACAATTTCAAGTTGCTTTCTAACATTTCTATTGCTTTCGCAAAAGTAGCACTGTCAATAGGTTGTTGGTATGCTGGCTTGATCATTTCAAGGAACCAAGAACAGAAATCATCCCAAACTAATTTATAAATCCCCATTAAAGCATCAGAAATTCTATATTTCTCAAAATTATCTTCAATGTCAACCAATGTTTGTTGCAATTTAGCTTCGTACCATTCGATTGCTACTTTTGATGATTCTGGTTGCGGAATAGTATCCGAAACCTCCCATCCTTTGATCAATTTAAAGGCATTCCATATTTTATTAGAGAATCCTTTTCCTTGATTACATAATTCTTCATCAAACATGATATCGTTTCCTGCAGAAGCACTTAAAAGCAATCCTACACGAACTCCATCGGCACCAAATGTATCAATTAAATCTAATGGATCAGGTGAATTACCTAATGATTTAGACATTTTACGACGTTGCTTATCACGTACTAAACCTGTTAAATATACATTTGTAAATGGTTTTTCGCCTGTATATTCATACCCTGCAATAATCATTCTGGCAACCCAGAAAAACAAAATATCCGGACCTGTAACCAAGTCATTTGTTGGATAATAATATTTAAAATCTTCGCTTTCTGGATCCATTATTCCACCAAAAACTGACATTGGCCATAACCAAGAGGAAAACCAAGTATCTAGTGCGTCAACATCCTGTTTTAAGTCAGATGTCTTTAGTGAATCGTTAGATGTTTTTTCTTGAGCTAATTTTAAAGCGTCCTCGATGTTTTCTGCAACAACAAAATCTTCTTTTCCGTCTCCATAAAAATAAGCCGGAATTTGTTGTCCCCACCATAACTGACGAGAGATATTCCAATCGCGAATATTATTTAACCAATGCGCGTAGGTATTTTCAAAACGTTTTGGGTGTAATTTAATATCACCATCAACTAAAACAGATTTAATTGCTGGTTTTACTAAATCTTCCATTTTAAGAAACCATTGATCAGATAATCTTGGTTCAATAACTGCTTTCGTTCTTTCAGAAGTTCCTACTTTATTAAGGTGTATCTCAGTTTTCGCCAAAGCACCAATTTCTTCTAATTCTTTTGCAATCTCAGTACGAACTACAAAACGATCTTTTCCTTGATAATGCAATCCGAAACTATTAAGTGTAGCATCTTCATTAAAGATGTCTACAATTTCCAGATTATGCTTCTCTCCTAGCGCTTTATCATTCATATCGTGCGCAGGAGTAACTTTAAGACATCCTGTTCCGAACTCTACATCCACATATTCATCTTCTATAATAGGAATAACTCTTCCTGAAATAGGAATAATAGCTTTTTTACCTTTTAAATGTGTAAAACGCTCATCATTTGGATTAATACAAATAGCAGTATCTCCAAAAATAGTTTCAGGTCGCGTTGTGGCAACGGTCAAAAATTCCTCAGTTCCTTCGATTTTATATTTAAGGAAAAATAATTTTCCTTGCTGTTCTTCATAAATAACTTCTTCATCAGATAAAGTAGTTTTTGCCTCAGGATCCCAGTTTACCATTCGGTATCCTCTATAAATTAATCCTTTGTTATATAAATCTACAAATGATTTAATTACAGATGCTGACATATCTGGATCCATAGTAAACTTAGTTCTTTCCCAGTCGCAAGAAGCTCCTAGTTTTTTTAACTGATCTAAGATTACACCACCATATTTATCTGTCCATTCCCAAGCGTGAGCCAAGAATTCTTCACGAGTCAAATCATTTTTATTGATTCCTTCGGCTTTTAATTTAGCAACAACCTTAGCTTCAGTAGCAATCGATGCATGGTCTGTTCCTGGTACCCAACAAGCATTGAATCCTTTTAGACGCGCTCTTCTTATCAATACATCCTGAATAGTATTGTTAAGCATATGCCCCATGTGTAAGACTCCTGTAACGTTAGGTGGAGGGATTACAATAGTATAAGGTGTTCTATGATCTGGCTCTGAATGAAAATAATTATTTTTCATCCAATAGTCATACCATTTGTTCTCGATTGTTTTAGCGTCAAATTGTGCTGGAATTGTCATTTTATCTTGGATATGTTTTATCGTTAATTTGTTTAATTACTAAATTGTCTAATCGTTTTTACCTCAGCAAAATAACCGATCAGGCAGCTTAACAAATAACCCTTTTATACTTTGGTTTGATTTTTGTATTTATAATAGAGAACAAAAGTAAATAATTAAGTACACTATAAAAAGCGAATTAATAATTTGTGTATTAATTAAAAGAAAGTATATTTACTTAATAACTTAAAACAATTTCAAATGAAGAAAGCAGCCTCATTTATAGCAATCCTTATGGTAACAACCATCGGTCTTGCTCAAAACGGCCCAAAAATTGATTTTGCTGCCAAGGACAATACGATTGATTATGGTACAGTAAGTAAAGGTGATAACGGGGCCAAAGCCTTTGAATTTACTAACTCTGGAGATGCACCATTAATGATTACATCAGTACAGTCTACAGCAGGTATTAGTATTGTATCTAAACCAAGTGCGGCAATTATGCCTGGAAAATCAGGAAAAATTGAAGTTAAATTTAATATGGCTCCAGGGCCAATAAGAAAAACAATTACTGTAGAAACGAATGCAGTAAACTACCCTGAGGGTCGTGTAGCTTTAAAAATCAGAGGAGAAGTAGCGAACTAACGTTCAAATCAAACTTCTTATAAATACAAATCGCTTCCTAAAATTTTAGGAAGCGATTTTTTTTAGTTTGGCACGAATTGGCTACAAAGGAACGCAGATGAAACGGATTTTTAAAAACAATAGATAGAAAATCCGTTTTTATCTGTGTTTTCGCGATAGCGAATCCGTTTCATCCGCGTTCCCTTTTACGCGAAAACCAAACCTTTGTCACTTTGTACCTCAAAACCTAAGAGCCTTCTTTTGAACCTTTGCGGTTAAAATTTTTGCCACAGATTAAAAGGATTAAATAGATTTAAAGCTTTGCGAGCTTCGCGTAAACCTTTGCTAACTTTGCGGTTAGTTTCCCCACCAAATAAATAATTCTTATAAATTCTTAATCACAAATTCGCTTCGACGGTTTAACTCATGTTGTTCTTCGTTACAAGCATCATCGGTTTTACATTTTATGATCGGCACAGATTCTCCATAACCTTTGGCTACAATTCTCTTTGTATCAATCCCGGAATCTACCAGATATTCTTTGGTTGATTGTGCTCGTTTTTGAGATAAATCGGCATTGTACTTATCATTACCTCTAGAATCGGTATGAGAACCTATTTCGATAACCATATCAGGATATTTCTTCATTAATTCTAAAACTCTGTTTAAGATAACTTTAGATTCTTTTCTTATATACCATAAATCGTAATCAAAATAAATAGGATCGGTCTTGATAATTAATCGGTCTTTATCTCTTATAACATCTTTTTCCTGCGCAATAATCTTCTCTACTTTTTCTTTTTGATCTGTAATAGCTTTGGCTGCCTTCTCTTTTTTCTTGATTTCAGCTTGTGCAAGTTCATTTGCTTTAGTTTTTGCCTCTTTTACTTTTAAAGCTACCAACTCTAGAGCTTCTTTTTGTTTTTTCTGCTCTTCAAGTTCTTTTTCTTCTTGTTTTACGACCTCAAGAGATTTAAGCGCCATCGATGCATCGTTACTTTTCCCTCTTGTTTTATCAAGAACTAAGATTCTGGAATTACTCGTATAATTTTCTTTAGATGCCGATATTGTATAGGCTAACTCACAAGCTACTTTAAAATTAAACTTTCCATCGGCAGCCGTTACAATCGTACGCAATTGTTTGCTTTCTTCCTGCTGAAGTATAACCACCGCATTTTCTAGCGGTAATTTTGTATCAACATCGGTAATTATCCCTGCAATAAGTTGCTTGCAATCTTCAATCAGCAATGGTTTAATTTCATTTAACTGATAGATATCGTCACTTCCTTTTCCTCCTACTCTGTTCGAGGCAAAATATCCTTCTTTGGTATCTGAATCTATATTAAAAGAGAAATCATCTAAATTTGAATTTAATGGTAAACCTACATTCAAGGGTTTTGTAAATGTTCCCTCTTTAATCTCGGATACAAAAACATCGAGAGATCCGTAGCCCAAATGTCCATCAGAGGAGAAATAGAGTTTATTATCTTTTGATGCAAAAGGAAACTGTTCTCTTTTATCGGTATTTATTAATGCCCCTAAATTTTGAGGATTACCATACGCACCTTCGTTTATTGCCACCGAAAATATATCAAATGAGCCTAATGTTCCTGGCATATCTGAAGCAAAATATAATGTCTTTTCATCAGGACTTAAAGCGGGATGTTCTACTGAATAATTTTCGCTGTTAAACGGAAGTGAAATCACATTTTTCCATTTTCCTTTTACAAGCTCAGCTCTAAAAATCTGAAGATTCGAAATTTTATCATCGTTTTTTCCTCTTCGTCCGTTTTTATAATTATTTCGTGTAAAATAAATAGTTTTACCATCTTTTGTAAAAACAGCATTCGACTCGTGCATTCCTGTTTTTAATTCTTTTGCAAAATAATACGCAATTGAATCTCCTGCTTTTATCCTGTTTATAGATGCCGAAACTAGATTAAGGTACGTTTCATTATCCCATTTGTACATTTTATCAAATATTCCTGGTCTCTTTTTTACTGCTGCAAATACCAAACTATCTTTATATTTTACTGCTCCAAACTCGGAGTTTTTGGTATTTATCGCTAGATTTTTAATAATAAATCTCTCTCCAATAGCCGTAATATTCTCTAATTCTTTAGTAGCATTTTCAAAGTCTAAATAATCCTGACTGTTTTTAGAATAATATTGTTTTAAAACTTCATTTGCTTCTTCATAACTATTGGTCGCTTTAAGCGTATGGGCATATTTAAAATAGTAGTTTCTATCTAAATCCTTATCATAACTTTTAATCAGAAGTCTATAATATTGTTGTGCTTTCTTTAAATCATTGGTATAATAATACGAATCGGCTAAGTTTTTTATGGCTTCCGCCGAAGGCTTTTCGGAGACTATTTTTTCGTACAACGGAATAACTTCGCTGTAATATGTTTTATCAAAGAAACGTTTTGCTCGAGCCAAATCTTGATCTTGAGCATTTATAAACTGTATTGAAAATACGAATATAATAACTAGTAATTTTTTCATATTTTTCATTTTAAAAGAATCTTGGTGATTTATCATATCCCTTGCCTAATAAATCCAAGTCAAAAAGAAGCATAATCTCGTGCGTTCCAGAATTAAACTGTCCAAAATTGGTTGTGGTATAATCATAAGCATAACCTACTCTAATTGCTTTGGTAACGTTTACATTCATCAAGACACTTACTGCATCATCGACCCTGTAAGCAGCACCTAATTCAAATCGTTCGTTATACAAAACATTCGCAGTAATATCTACAGAAACCGGTGCTCCAACCACAAATTTTGACATAAAAGCTGGTTTTAGTTTGAACGCATCACTAAGCTGAAATACATATCCTGCAGTTAAAAACGTATGAATATCTTCGGAACCATACGCGTTTATTCCTGATTTCTCTTCGATATGTTTGGACTTCAATAAATTTGGTGCAGATAATCCAACATAAAATTTATCTGTAAAATAATAAGCTCCTAAACCTATATTGGGCTTGGTTACATTTACATTTTCTGCAAAAGCTAAATCGGTAGTAACATCCCCACTCTGAAGTTGAAATCCATTAAAATTAGTTTGCAAAGAAGTTAATCCCGCTTTTAGTCCTAACGACAGTTTATTGTTTCCTCCTAACTCTAGTATATAGGCAAAATCGGCATAGAAATTATTCTCTTTTTTGGCTCCATCACCTATATCATCAGATATTAATGAGGCTCCCACTTCTATTTTATCACTTAAAGAAGTATGTGCAAAAAAGTTAAATGTTTTAGGTGCGCCAACAGCTCCTACCCATTGTGTTCTATATAAAGTTCCTAAATTTAGCATTGCTGGTGTTCCTGTTGCATAGGCTGGATTCACAATACTCATATTATACATATAATGTGTGTATTCGGGATCTTGCTGCGCAGAAGCGTGAACTATATAGAAAAGAAAACTTATAATTAGTATTATTTTTTTCATCTGAAAATTATATTAAATAGGAATTATCGATTTAAATAAAGACGACCTTGCAAAGGCGATCTGTTATCTTTATTGAAATGGACAACATAAAAATAAACGCCATTTGGTGCAACTCCATCAATTACTTTGGAATCGGAATTCTTACCATCCCATTCTGGTTTATTTTTATTACCTGTAAACATTAAGTTTCCATATCTGTTATAAATTTCGAGTGTATAATCGGGGTATAAAAAGTCTATATCTGGAATTGTATAAGTATCATTTGTACCATCTCCGTTTGGCGAAAATCCGTCGGGAATGAAGAAATCAGCATACTCTTCTTCATTAGTACAATTTGTAAGTGAAACTTTTGCTATCAGCACATCATTAGAAAAACAATTTGTAGTGCTTGAGAAATCAAACCCGTAATAAGTTGCATTGTCCTCTAATAAAGTTGCTTTAGTTAACTGATTTCCATTGTCTGGAGCATCATACCAAACTACCGAAGCCGAAGCATTTGTATTATTAGATAAATCTGCAATTGTAGGGTTATTTATTCCACAAAAATCTTGTCCTTTAGGTATTAATACTGGTGCAGGTGTATCATTTACAGTAATAACACTTAAACTTTCTTGTGATACACATCCTCCAGGTGCTGTTACTTTAACATAGTAATTTCCCGATACCAATATGGTAGAGGCTGCTAAAGGAGTCGTAGCCGTGACTGAATCATACCACTTATATTGAGTTCCGTTTGGTACTAAATTGGCAACTGTTGCTTCATCTGATTTACAAAAAAACTGGGGATTAGTTGTTGGTGCAGTAGGAATAGCATTTATTAAAAAATCATCTAATAAGCCTGTAGGTGCAATACCGCAAGTAGTTTCATTATTGGTAACTTTTGTAATTGTAAGTCTGGTTGTACCTGTATTAAGGAGTAAATTTTGCGGAATTATAAAACTCGCTTTTACATTTGTTACTAATAAATTGATTGTTTGCGTCGTTGCCGAATTACTTCCCGAAATCGTGTACGAAATTGCGATATCTTTTAAAGTTCCTAATCCAGAAATAGTAACAGGGACAGGTTCATTTAAACAGAAATCATCTATTTGTACCTTAAAATTAGTTGCATTAGGCAAAGGCTTAACCACAATATTACCTATAACATTAGCTGTATTAGTACATTTAGTAACGCTATTTATAATCTTTGTAATTACCACAGAGGTATTTCCATCTTTACTAATTAAAGCTGCTGGAATTATAAAATCAGACACAACTCCATTAACAACAGTTATTGATGCTCCTTGGGCATTTGCAATATTGGCTCCGCTAAGTTTATAGACAATATCATAAGTTCCGTTTAAAAGTTTTGAAGCTCCGGTAATCTGTACTACAGCATTTTCTTTCTGACAGATTGGGTCAATTTTTAATTTTGCAGAATCTAAATTGGGAATTGGATAAACATTTAAAATATCCGATAGATTATCCACTATATTTTTACAAACACCTTTGTTCCATTCGGCAACTATACTCGTAATTTCAACTTTAAAAGCCCCAACTTCCTGAAAATTAACAGCCTCTAATGGAAAAGTTACTACACCATTATTAAAGATTACTGATTCGGTCTTAACTGATGTCGCTGTTGGTCCCGATATGGTATAAGTAATGTTATATTTACCATTCGGAATAACTTCTGGTCCTCTTGTAAGTGTTGCCAAATAAGTCGCACTGGCAATTTCGGTCTCACATATATCTGAATCAACAACAAGAGTAGCTCCTGTAAAATCTAAACTTTTTTCGAGTGTAATTACTGCTGATACCGATTTATTAGAACATGGCCTATGCCCATTAAGAGTTGGTGCTAAAACGGTATAAGTATACTCATAATCTCCTGCTCCCTGCGTATCAAATATTTTCTGAAGATTGACTTTATACCCTGGTGCTACTATCCCTGGACCACTCCATTCGCCTCCAGGATCTTGACCAACAAGTAAACCATGCAAATCAAAATTGGTATAAGTGGCTAAATCTGTACTTCCGCACAACAATAAATCCTTTGCGTTTCCTGGTTCGGGTGCTCTAACAACCGTTATCCATACCGTTACTGATGGTATTAGTAATATACAGCCGGGTACTGGAGGTACTGTATACGTAAATTTAAAGGTTCCTTGTAATCCTTTAATCGGAAATCCAGAGGGAACAATTTGACCTGCACCGTTAGTCCAGGTTCCGTTTTTATGTGGCCCCATAACGGTACCATTAAATGCTTCAAAAAGATTATAAATCTCTCTATCGCTACATGGCGTAGCATAAGGAGCTGGTACTCCTGCATAAGCCCCTATAGTAATTCTTAATTTCGCTGTAGTACTTACACATCCAGTAGTAGCTGGAACTGTGTAGGTAAACTGATAAACACCACCCCTACTAATATTTTGCGCATATAAAATACCCGTTATAGTATCTAGTTCTTGAGTGTTACTATCATCTGTCCATTTTCCTCCAGCAGTTGGATTACCATCTAATAATCCTAGTAGATTAATTGATTCATGTACTGGATTCTCAATATCACATATTTTTACGTCAGTATCTATACCTGCACATTGTGCAATACTTTGGGATGGTAATAAGAATAAAACAATAAAAAATAAAAGTATTTTTAATGCAACAAGGTAGTTTTTGACCATATATTATTATTAAATTTCTAATAAAACTAACAAAACAATTCCTTAACACCAAAAAAACATATTTATTTAGCAATTTAGCACCTAAAAACAATGTATTTTAACATATTAAGTATCAATATTCAACAATAACAATTATCAAAATCCAGGCGCCTTATAATTCATCTGTTAATTTAAAACGAAATTTAAAAATTTGACTCTCTCTCTCAACTTCTAAATTTATCCAAATATCATCTTCCGATTTTAGCAATGCATTTACTTGTTGCAAAGAGTATTTATAGGCTTTATTTCCGTTGATGCTAATAATAATATCTCCGCTTTTTAGACCTGAAAGCTCAGCAGCAGATTTTTTTCGAATATTAGCTATTTCAAAAACAGGTTTTAATTGAAATTTATATCTAAAATCATTACTCATTTTTTCTCCTTTAGAATCAAATGAATCTCCCATCATAGGGACAGTTTCAAGATGTACAGTTTCTTGTACCCATTGCAAGCCATTGTGCTGAATTATAATTCCGCTTTTATTATAAGTAAAAGGATGAGAGAAATCTCTATTTTTCTTGAGGTATATTTTTTTATCAGCATAGTCAAAAACCAATGTAAACCTTTTTAAGATCTCCCCTCCTACAGAACCTATCCTATCTGGAACCATCCTTACATTACGAATAGAACTTGAATCTGGAAAAGCAATTATAGGATTCTTAAAAGTAAAATCTCCAATAGAAAACGAAGAAACTCTGGCTCGCCTTCCCTCAATATCTCCACTAAATCCTTTTCCTAAATAATCTTCAAAGTTTTTCTTAGGTACTTTTATTCTTGAGTTTTGAAAAACCCAAAAAGCATCACTATTCCCAATATCAATTAAAAGTTTGGCAGGGGTTTCAATACTGTCTATAACTGCAGTAGAATAAAGATATGGTTTGGATTTCTCTATAGTAATAGGAATAGACTTGAATTTTTTCTCAAATTTAATTCGATTTTGTTCATTCGATTTAAAGACAATAATTTTTTTCTTTTGATAATTAATCTCAACTAAATTATTTCTAAAAAACTGATACCCTATAATACCATTTACAGGAATGCCTATATGAGAAGACAAATTAAAATCCTGATCCAATATTATATACAATAAATGATTTGTCGATTTTAAACCATTTATATCTAATGTGTTATTTGTCGATTTTAAACCTTCGATTGCTTCTTCGGCTCCTAAACCTCTAAGCCTTATTTTTTCGACATTAAAAAAATTTACTTCCTTTTTATCTTCTAAACTAAAAAGCACGGTGTCATCGACTCCAGAGTCTAATAAAAAATTTAATTCGACTCCATTTACCTTTATTGGTACAAATATTAAATTATTTATTAATTTAAAGGGAATACTAATCTTGTTAGTATGTCCATCGATAACAAATCCATCTTGTGCAAATGCAGTAAAGGTGACTATTTGCAAAAAAAACAAAGTAATTTTTCTTTTCATTAAGAGTATTTCTTATAAAAATACTAAAATTTTAGTTAATTAATACAAATAAGCATGTGCTAATATTGTTCACGTTAAATTCGAAAAAAAAATGCAAATTTGCACTTCAATAATAAAACACATGCCAACAATTTCACACAAAGGCAGAAACATGCCCGAATCACCGATACGTAAACTTGCTCCTTTTGCAGATCTTGCAAAACAAAAAGGACACAAAGTGTATCATCTAAACATTGGTCAACCGGATATCAAGACACCCGAAGTGGCCATCGAGGCGGTAAAAAATATTGATTTAACTATTATTGAATACAGTCCATCTGCCGGATATGAAAGTTATAGAAAAAAACTAGCAAAATTTTACCAACGCCAAAATGTAAACGTTAACTCAGAAGACATCATTGTTACTACAGGTGGTTCTGAAGCCTTATTGTTTGCACTGGCCACGATAACAGATCCTGGTGATGAAATTATTATTCCAGAACCTTTTTATGCTAATTACCATGCTTTTGCATCATCAACAAGTGCAACTGTAGTTCCTGTAATTTCTACAATCGAAAGCGGCTTTGCTTTACCAAGCATTGAAACTGTCGAAAAATTAATTACGCCTAAAACTAAAGCAATTTTAATATGTAATCCTGGTAATCCAACAGGTTATTTATATACTGAAGCCGAAATTAAACAATTGGCTACTTTGATTAAAAAACACGATTTGTATTTAATCGCCGATGAAGTTTATCGTGAGTTTTTATACGACGGAGACGATGTACATTATTCAGTAATGAATCTTGAAGATGTACAGCAAAATGTAATTATGGTCGATTCAGTTTCCAAACGCTACAGTATGTGTGGCGCAAGAATTGGTTGTTTGGTTACCAAGAACAAAGATGTTCTGGCAACAGTAATGAAATTTGCTCAGGCACGTTTGAGTCCGCCAACAATAGAGCAAATTGCCTGTGAAGCTGCTATAGACACACCACAAAGTTATTTTGATGAAGTTATATCTGAATATAAAAGTCGTCGCGATACTCTAATAACCGAGTTAAATAAAATTGATGGCGTAATTGTGACAAAACCAAAAGGAGCATTTTATTGCATCGCACAATTACCAATAGAAAATGCCGATGATTTTGCACAATGGCTTTTAGAGAGCTATGATTTAAATGGAGAAACGGTTATGGTTGCTCCTGCCGCAGGATTTTATTCTACTCCCGGAATGGGATTAAATCAGGTAAGAATTGCTTACGTCTTAAATAAAAAAGACTTAATTACTGCAGTAAACATATTAAAAGAAGCGCTTTTAGTTTATAACAAGAAGTAATAAAATAATCTTCAAATCCTTTAGCTAGGAATTCGCAAATTAGCCAATGTTAATTTGTGAATTCCTAGCTTTTTTTTATCCAAAATTTAAATCATAATCTTAAACAAATCTTGTTTACTAGATCAGTTACAAAAAAAAATTAATCATTCTGTGTGTTTAAATTTAACCTTATACAACAATCTTTTTATCTTCTGCTCTAAACGATACAATAAAAACTTATCATGTTACAATAAAAACTTATCTGGGAAAACACCACATGAGCATATTTATACCTTTGCACGATACTCAAAATATTGATTTACAACAAAATAACCAATCATCGTGAAAAAAAAACTATACCTTTTTCTTGCTTCACTGTGCCTCATTGGTGGCTACTTAAATGCCCAACAAAAGACACAGCTCCCTATCAAGGGCAGCTACAATGATGTTGCAATAACTACATCATCTAATGCTGTAAACTATACAAGTACCGGCTTATACTTAGAGGGTGGAACTACCTCTGCTCCAACCGAAACATACATCCGTTTCCAAGGAATTTCATTACCAGCAGATGCTGTTATACAGAGTGCTAATCTTATATTTTATGGAAGAAGTGCCAGTACAGTGGGCACAACCGTTACTATTTTTGGAGAAAGAGGTAATTCGGATGCATATCCTACCTCTACCGCAACAACCACCGCTACTTCAATAAAAGGACGTCAATACACATTCGATTCCGTAACATGGAATACCCCTGTTTGTGTAGCAAATAAAGAGTACACAACACCCGATGTAACAAACTTATTACAGGATATGTTTCCTGCAGGTGTAGGAAATGCCAATATATCTTTTAAACTCGCAGGAAATCAAAAAGGCTCATTTGTTATGTGGTCTTTTGACGGAAACGCTGCTATGGCTCCCAAATTACAAATAACTTTTACATCGGCTTACGGCACTTTTACAACTACCGTGTTAGCTAATACCGATGATGGTCGCGAAAATACCAATGGATCAATGTACCTAACAGATGGCTACATCAACCTAGGAGGAAGATCTGACTCTAGTAATAGTGTTGTAAGGTTTCCTGTTGTCGAAATACCAGAAAAAGCAGAAATATCAGAAGCTTACATAGAGTTTTATTCCTATGGAACAAGCCCTGCAAGTACCGTAAACATCTATACTGAATTAGCAAATGCTGCTACATACGCTACCACTTCTGGCAATGCTACCAAAAGAAACTATTCTGCAAACACAGTTAATTGGTTTACCGAGTCTTGGGTTGTGAACAATAAACTATATAGAACACCTGATCTTAAAAACATTATAGATGCAACTCGTCTATCGGGATGGCAATCGGGTCAAGCAATCGGATTTAAATTCGTCGGGCCTTTACTAAATAATGGAGCTACTGCATGTACCAATGAAATGGGTGCATCTTACAAACCACGTCTTGTAATAAAATACAAAACAGAAGGGAATGGTCCCAAAATCGAAACAAATCCGCTAAATGGAGTTTCAGCAAGCGTTATATCAACTGGAAATGATGATGCAAGAGAATATACCAATGGCAATATGGCTTTGGGAGATGGTTATATGCATTTAAGTGGACGTACTGATGGCAGCGACAGCGGTTTTATTTTTAGAAATACCCAAATTCCAGCAAATGCAGAAATCAAAGATGCTTATATCGAATTTTATGCATACGCCACAAGTCCTGCTACAACCGTAAATATATATGCTGAGAAAAGCAAAAATTTGCCTTACACAAATAATCCTAAAAGCATAACGGCTCGCGAGTATACCAATAACAACATTCAGTGGGCAACCGAAGCATGGACTAGTGATTTGGCAAAAAACCGAACTCCTAATCTAAGAAATGTTATCGACGAAATCCGTTTAAACGGATGGAAATCGGGCGAAAATATCGCATTCAAATTCAATGGAACTGGCTTAAACGATGGAGCAAGGGCTTATGCATACGAGGGATCAACACTTTACAGACCACGCTTAGTCGTAGAATATGTTAACAACGGTGCGGGCCCAAGCATAGTAGTTGACCCAAACGAAATACAAACCTCTGCCTCGATTGTGTCTACAGGAAATGATGACGGAAGAGAATATACTAACGGTAATATGGCTTTGGGAGACGGCGCTATCTTTTTAAGCGGACGTACGGATGGCAGCGACAGTGGTTTTACTTTTCGCAATACCCAAATTCCAGCAACTGCAGAAATTAAAGAAGCATATATCGAATTTTACGCTTACGCCACAAGTCCTGCTACAACAGTAAATATATATGCCGAGAAGAACCAAAAATCACCTTACAGCTATAATCCGAAAAGTATTACGGCTCGCGAATATACCACTAATAACATTCACTGGGCGACTGAAGCCTGGACTACCGATCTTGCAAAAAAAAGGACCCCTGATCTGAGAAATATCATAGACGAAATTCGTTTAAACGGATGGAAATCAGGCGAAAATATTGCATTTAAATTCAATGGACAAGCTTTAAATGACGGTGCAAGAGCTTACGCATACGAGGGATCTACACTTTATAGACCACGTTTGGTAGTTAAATATGTTAACAACGGCGCAGGGCCAAGCATAGTGGTTGACCCGAACGAAATACAAACTTATACCACGTTTGTGAATACAGGAAATGATGATGGAAGAGAATATAACAACGGTAATATGGCTTTAGGAGACGGTGCTCTCTTTTTGAGCGGACGTACCGATGGCAGCGACAGCGGTTTTATTTTTCATAATACCCAAATTCCAGCAAGTGCAGAAATCAAAGAAGCTTATATCGAATTCTACGCTTACGCTACAAGCCCTGCCACTAGCATAGATATATATGCCGAGACGAGTCAAAAACTGCCTTATACATATAGCCTTAAAAGCATTACAGCTCGTGAGTATACCAATAACAAAATCAACTGGGCAACTGAAGCCTGGACTACAGATCTTGCAAAAAACCAAACTCCTAACCTTAGAAATATTATTGACGAAATTCGTTTAAACGGATGGAAATCAGGCGACAATATTGCATTCAAATTCAATGGACTAGCCTTAAACGATGGTGCAAGAGCTTATGCATACGAGGGATCAACAAGCTACAGACCACGCCTGGTGATAAAATATGCTAACAACGGTAAGGGACCAAGAATTGTCATTGATCCAACCGAAATACAAACTTCTGCCTCGATTGTAAATACAGGAAATGATGATGGAAGAGAATATACCAATGGTAATATGGCTTTAGGAGATGGCGCTCTCTTTTTAAGCGGACGTACTGATGGCAGCGACACTGGTTTTACTTTTCGTAATACCCAAATTCCCGCAAATGCAGAAATTAAAGATGCTTATATCGAATTTTACGCTTACGCCACAAGCCCTGCTACAACCTTAGATATATATGCTGAGAAGAACCAAAAATCACCTTACACATATAATCCTAAAAGTATTACGGCTCGTGAATACACCAATAATAAGATTCACTGGGTAACCGAAAACTGGACTACCGATCTTGCAAAAAACCGAACTCCTAATCTTAGAAATATTATTGACGAAATTCGTTTAAACGGATGGAAATCGGGCGAAAATATCGCATTCAAATTCAACGGAATAGGCTTAAATGATGGTGCAAGAGCTTATGCATACGAAGGATCTTCATTTTATAGACCACGTTTGGTAATAAAATATGCTATTAACGGTGCAGGACCAAGTATAGTTGTTGACCCGAACGAAATACAAACCGAAGCTTCGATTGTAGCTACCGGAAATGATGACGGAAGAGAATATACCAACGGCAATATGGCTTTGGGAGACGGCGCTATGTTTTTAAGCGGACGTACTGATGGTAGTGACAGCGGTTATATTTTTCGCAATACCCAAATTCCGGCAAATTCAGAAATTAAAGATGCATATATCGAATTTTACGCTTACGCCACAAGCCCTGCTACATCTGTAGATATATATGCCGAGGTAAACCAAAAAATGCTTTACACATATGACCCTAAAAGCATTACGGCTCGCCAATATACCAATAATAAAATCAATTGGGTAACTGAAGCTTGGACTACTGATCTTGCAAAAAAACGAACTCCTAATCTTAGAAATATTATCGATGAAATTCGTTTAAACGGATGGAAATCGGGCGACAATATCGCATTAAAATTCAATGGGCTAGGCCTAAATGATGGTGCAAGAGCTTATGCATACGAAGGTTCCACGCTTTATAAACCACGTTTAGTGGTAAAATACGCTAATAACGGTGCAGGGCCAAGTATAGTGGCTGACCCTACCGAAACACAAACCTCTGTTTCGATTGTAACTACTGGATACGATGATGGCCGCGAGAATACTAATGGTAATATGTATTTAAGTGATGGTTATTTATCATTGGCTGGGCAATCCGATTCTTATAAAACAGGGATTCGTTTTCAAGCTGTTGAATTTCCTACTAATGCCGAAATAACAGAAGCATATATTGAATTTTATGCCTATGGTTCAAGTAATGCAACTACGGTATCTATAAAATCTGAGATTGGTGATGCGCAAACTTATTCGACAATAAAAAATAATATATCGAGCCGAGCTTATTCTGAAAATACCGAATTATGGAATACGGATACACGTGCTGATTACGCACAAAACCGTACGGTGGATATTAAAAAACTAATAGACGAAAACCGTTTAAGAGGATGGGAAGCAGGACAAAGCTTGGCTTTCTTATTTGAAGGCAAAGGCGTATCGTCTAACTATGCTCGTGTACGTTCTTACGAAGCTGGTAATATGTACAGACCTCGTTTAGTAATTAAATACAAAGACAATCAAAAAGGACCAAATGCAGCATCTGTAATTAGTGCGCTAAATAATGTAATAACTACCCCATCGCAAATGACTGGACTTGTTATTAACGAAGTATCAGCACAAGGTACCATAGATCAGAAGGAAGACTGGATAGAGATATATAATAGTCTTGATAAAATGATTCTTATCGATAGTAATGTTTCGGTATCAAATAAAGACACTAAAAAAGATCTTAATATACTAAAAAACATTCTTGTTCCTGCTAAAGGTTTTGCTGTACTAATAGCAGATAAAAAACCAGAAAAAGGAGACTTCCATCTTAATTTCGATTTAAAAAATACAGGAGGCACACTCTATTTATCGACTTTAGTAGGCAAAAAGACAACTGCTTTGGATGAATTAAAATACTTAGAAACTCCATATAATACAAGTTACGGACGAAGTACAGATGCGGCATCTACTTTAGCGGCTTTCATCAATCCTACATATAATCTATCTAATAGTGTGGGGCAACAAGGATTGGCTTTATCGTTCAGTAAAGAAAGAGGCGTATATCCAACAGGATTTGATGTGACTATCACTGCTCCAGCAGGTACTACAATTAATTATACACTAGACGGTAAGTTTCCTTCAAAAACAGTTGGAACAAAATACACCATTCCTGTTTCTATAAAACAATCTTGTGTACTTAAAGTATATGCTTATGACGCAACTGGTAATTCGGGAGTAGCATCCCACACTTACGTATTGCAAGACAATTATAAGAACGAGTTACCTACCAGTTATGCGCAATGGTATAATAAAACTTATATCTTAACAGCCGACGAATATTCAAAAGCAATAGCTGAATTACCTATCATTTCTATATCGACAGACGCAGAGATATCTCCTCTTTGGGTACAAGGCTCGTTTGAGTATATAGATAAACATATTTATAGTGACCATGCTAACTTTTTCTCAAATTCTACTACGAAACAGTTTGGACAGGCAAGTCTAGCACAATATAACGGCGGAGTTAAATTTAAATTCAACAAAAACGCAGCCGTTAAAAAAGCAAATTACCCTTTCTTTGATACCTATCCTGGTGAAGTTTATCCTACTACAAATAAGATACAAGTTATCTCATTGAAAGAAGGACAAGATGGTCCTCAGAATAATATTTACAATACTGGTTACTTACGTTTCGACGAGAAGATAACAATGAACCTTAGCAAAGAAATAGGTAAATATGCACTAGACACTCGCTATGTGAATTTCTTTATAAATGGTAAATACAGAGGCGTTAAGACCATGAGAAACGACTTTAGTTCCAATAACTTAGAAGAAGTATTTGGAGATGATGCTGATAATTACACAACCGTAAATTTACAGGATGGTAATTTTCCAGGAGGTGTTGTTGAGGAAGGCGATGGTAGTACTGCCATTTGGCAAAATATAAAGAAACTCGCAGCAGCCAAAGATTTTCAAGGTTTTAAGAATTGGGTAGATGTTGAAGACTTAATCAAATTCCAGATTATGTTTATGTTTACTGATACAGAAAACGAAGCAATTGCTATAGTACACAACTATGCACCGACTTTCATGAAAGCCAAAATGAATATAAATGATACCGATGGTGCATTTTTTGGAGGATTCACAGCCCCTACTTCAACAACAACAATGCCTGCAATAGGTTTTGCTGGTGGTGGAGGTAATTACAAACAAAAATGGATTTTAAATGATTCCAGATTAGGCCCTGGTGGCTTATTCGGCAACTTCATGGGCTCAAATACGAATCAAACTACGGGTAACCTCGAATTTAAAACACTCGTAAAAGATTATGTACAGGCAGCATTTGGAGATTCAAAAAGTACGGTTGCAGCTCCTCTTTCTGTGAGTAATGTACAGACTAAGATAAAAACTACAGTGACCGAACTGAATAATGTGTATAAACTGGACGCAGCTTATATGTCTTATGACAGAGAAGTCTACAATTATTGGAAAAATATAGATGTACCCAGAGTAATAGCTCAAGTACCTGAAAGGGTATCTTATTCATTGCAAAAATGGCAAGAATACAATATGGTTCATACTTTGCTGGCAGCACCATTTGATACAACTGTTACAGGGCATATTACAATTAACAATCCTAATACAGGAACACAAGTGTATTATACGACCGATGGTTCAGATCCTATGGGCAAAGATGGTGTTGTTTCTCCATCGGCATTTCTGTACGATGCAAATAAAGGTATTACACTTTCTACGGGGACTTATTCGTTGGTATCGAGAGCTTTTACCACTAATAACTGGGGGCCTTTGTCTAAGGCAGACGTAAAAGGTAGCCTAATGACTAAACGTTCGGCAGCAAATATTTCGGAAGAATTATTAAATACCGAAGCTCAACATGTAATTATTTACCCTAACCCTGCTTATAACGAAATTAATGTAAACTTAGAGAATACAGCTTCTGTAAATTCAACTATGAGTATTTACTCTATCGATGGAAAACTGGTACAGAACAATACCTTAACAAGTCAATCTAATACTGTAAATATTGGAAATCTAAATTCTGGATTTTATATTATAAAGATTGTAAATGGCAATGGTACAGTAAGTACACATAAGTTAATTAAAAAATAATAAAGATTTCTTCTTTTTGAGAAATGTAAATGAAGAAAACTTCTCTGATTAAATTCTGAGAGGTTTTTTTATAAATCTGCAGTAGGTTTCTATTCCAGATTAAAATGAGATTAAACCAAATGCAAATTACATTTATCTTGAACAAAGAAGAATTAATGGGCAGAGTTAATACTTTAAAACAAAACATTTTAGCCTATATTGCTAAAAATAATAGACAACAAAAGAAACAATTAGTTAATAAAGTGTGAATGATAACAACAATCAAAAGTTGTTGTCATTTCTGTTTTAGGCAACTACGTGCATCTAATCTAAAAAGTGAAGATTAAATAGTAGAAACGATAGAAAATGTTTCCCTTTTATTAATTATCTTTACGCACTCAAAAAGATATACCCAATATAATAGTAGTTTTTAATGATAAATAACGAAGATTTTTTAGACGAAATAGGTGACAATCATATCGGTTCAAGTGCGCAAAATCCAATCAGAGAAGATGCTTTTGCAATTACTGACGATGAAAAAATAGAAAAAATAAAGAAAGATGTTGAAAACATTCTACTTACACTTGGAATGGATTTGACTGACGACAGTTTAAAAGGTACTCCAAACCGAGTAGCAAAAATGTTTGTCAAAGAAATCTTTGGCGGACTTAATCCTATAAGAAAACCAAAAGCATCTACTTTTGATAATAATTATAAATATGGCGAAATGTTGGTTGAAAAAAACATTACGCTTTATTCTACCTGTGAACACCATTTATTACCAATTATAGGAAGAGCTCATGTTGCTTATATTTCTAACGGAAGAGTAATTGGTCTATCAAAAATGAACCGAATTGTTGAGTATTACTCAAAAAGACCTCAGGTTCAAGAGCGATTAACTATGCAAATCGTTCAGGAATTACAAAAAGCTCTTGGTACTGAAGATGTAGCTTGCGTTATTGATGCAAAACACCTTTGCGTAAATTCAAGAGGAATTAAAGATATCGAAAGCAGTACAGTAACATCTGAATTTGGTGGTAAATTTAAAGATCCTCAAACAAGAAGAGAATTTTTGGATTACATTAAGTTAGAAACACAATTCTAGTTTATAACATCTTTTCAAACTATATTTATAACCTAGCCCTGATGGAAGTGACATCCTTTTTCTGGCTCCTTTAGCCAGTAAAAGATATAGCGAACAGCAGGAATAGCTTCAAATAAACAATCAAACAGTAAAAAAATATGCCTTTATATACAAGTCAACATCTAAAAATATACAATTCACTTTCGGGTGAAAAAGAAAATTTCAATCCTATTCATGAGGGAAATGTTGGAATGTATGTTTGCGGCCCTACAGTTTACAGCAATGTACACTTAGGAAATGTTAGAACTTTTATGTCTTTTGACGTAATCTTTAGGTATTTTTCGCATTTGGACTATAAAGTGCGTTACGTAAGAAATATTACTGATGTTGGTCATATTGTGGATGATGTTGACGAAGGTGAAGATAAAATTGCAAAAAAAGCGCGTTTAGAGCAATTAGAACCTATGGAAATTGTACAGCGTTATACTGTAGATTTTCACGATATCCTTAAAGCTTTTAATTTTTTACCTCCAAGTATTGAACCTACAGCTACTGGTCATATTATTGAACAAATTGAGATTGTCAAAAAAATAATCGACACAGGAATAGGCTACGAAGCTAATGGATCTGTATATTTTGATGTTGTAAAATATAACGAAACCAATAATTACGGTATATTAAGCGGACGAAATATCGAAGATATGTTAGCCAATACTCGTGATCTTGATGGACAATCGGACAAAAGAAACCCACAGGATTTTGCTCTTTGGAAAAAGGCAGAACCACAACATATAATGAGATGGCCTTCGCCTTGGAGTGATGGTTTCCCTGGTTGGCATCTTGAATGTACAGCAATGAGTACCAAATATTTGGGTAATCATTTTGATATTCACGGTGGCGGAATGGATTTAAAATTCCCACACCACGAATGTGAAATTGCACAAAATGAAGCTTGTACAGGTCAAAGTCCAGTAAATTATTGGATGCATGCTAATATGCTTACCTTAAACGGAAAGAAAATGGCAAAATCTACTGGAAATAATATTTTACCAGGCGAGATTTTGAGTGGTGAAAACACTATCCTTAGCAAACCTTTTTCTGCTTCGGTAGCTCGTTTTTTCATGTTGCAGGCACACTACAGAAGCATTTTAGATTTTTCGGATGATGCAATTGTTGCTGCCGAAAAAGGATATAAACGATTGATGGAGGCTATGGATTCATTGGATACAATTGTTCCAAGCACTTCTTCTTCAATTAATATAGCAAGTTGGAAACAATTATGCTACGATGCCATGAATGATGATTTTAATACTCCTATTTTAATCGCACAATTATTTGAAGCTGTTCGTTATGTCAATTTATTAAAAGACAATAAAGAAACCATAACTTCTGAAGACTTAAACAACCTATCAACTGCTTTACGAGCTTTTGTATTTGATGTTTTAGGATTAAAAGACGAGAAAATGTCTGACTCTAATAATGATAAATTAGAAGGTGTTGTAACTATGCTAATCGGAATGAGAAATCAAGCCAGAGCCGATAAAAACTTTGCTCTTTCTGATCAAATCAGGGATCAATTGATTGAACTAGGTATTCAATTGAAAGATGGTAAAGATGGAACTTTATTTAGTGTTCAATAAAGAGTTTTTAGTACTCTGCATATGAACATTAGAAAATAGTCTTGTATTGATATTTTTAATAGCGACACTGAATTACTGAGCATATGATATCAAAAATATTAATATATCCATTTGTTTTACTCGTTCGGTTTTACCAGAATGCTATTTCTCCATTCACTCCGGCAGCTTGTCGTTTTGAGCCAACCTGTTCGAGTTATATGATTGAAGCATTACAAACCCATGGTTTATTTTATGGCGGGTATTTAGGCATCAAGCGAATATTGAGTTGCCATCCGTGGGGAAGAAGTGGCTACGATCCTGTTCCTGAAAAGAAATGCAATCACAAACATTAACTTTTTATAAAGTATAACTTTACTTTAAATATTTATTTTTACAAAATAAAAATATATTACTACATGATACACGCTTTAAACATTGTTTGGAATCCTTCGGAGGGAATTGATTTAGGTTTTTTTATGATTCGTTATTACAGCCTAATGTTCGTAATTGCTTTTGGATTAGGATGGTACATAATGAAACAAATTTTCGAACGTGAAAATGAACCAATCGACAAATTAGATTCTTTATTTATCTGGACTGTTTTAGCTACTTTAATTGGAGCACGTTTAGGTCACGTATTATTTTACGATTGGGAATATTATAGAAATCATATTTCTGAAATCTTTTTACCATTCCGCTTTAGTCCAAATTTTGAGTTTACAGGATACCAAGGATTAGCTAGTCATGGTGCAGCAATCGCAATTATAATTGCAATGTACTATTACAGCAAAAAAATATTAAAACGTCCTTTGTTATGGATATTAGACAGGGTGGTAATTCCTGTTGCCAGTGGAGCAATATTTGTACGTTTAGGTAATTTCTTTAATTCAGAAATTACAGGAAATGAGACCGACTCTATTTTTGGAATTCGTTTTTTGCATGAATATTTCAGCAAAAATGATGCAGTAAACAAAACTCAGATTGCCAATCCAAAAGACGCATATACTGCTATTGCTACAGATCCAAAATTTGCCGACTTATTAGCACAAGTTCCCGTAAAACATCCAGCACAATTATATGAAGGTTTTTGCTACATCTTTGTGTTTGCAATCCTTTACTATTTATACTGGAAAACAAATGCAAGCCAAAAACCTGGATTTTTATTCGGTTTGTTTCTAGTTCTTTTATTTGTAGTTCGTTTTATAGTCGAATTTGTAAAAGGAAGTCAAGGCGGTTTTGAAAACGAATTAGGCTTGTTTTCAACAGGACAATGGCTAAGTATTCCCTTTATAATAGTTGGAGCTTACTTTATGATTAGAGCCAATAAAAAAGCCTTAAAAAGCTAAATAAAATATACTCAATAAGAAGACCCGATACTTTCATATGAATGTATCGGGTCTTTTTTTTTACTTCAGCATTAATTACCCATTTCAGAAACTTAGCATTCCTCCTATTTTGAATTTTACTCTCAACGACTTCGCCAGATAAGCTGTCTTTTAATTCCCCCTAAGAAAGCACATGCCTTTTCTATTAACGAGCTACTTGCAAAGATTCTTCCTGCAGAAAGATAAGATTGAGTTGTATTATGAATGAAATTAGCATTCCATACTACTCAAAAGCTCAAGGCTTTTTACTATTTCAAATATTAATTATTCTTTACCCAACCTCTTAATCCTTTGTGACCTTTAACCTTTGCTACTCATACATCACTAATCTTTTATCTCTTTACCCCTTTGAAACTATATTTTTTTCACAAAAAAAAAGGATTCAATTTTCATTGAATCCTTTTTAAATATATAGTTATAAAAACTGTTATGCGTTTTTATGTCTTTCTTCAATTGATAATTTATCAGCTGCAGAAATAGAATCTACCAATACTGGAGTTGCAATAAATAACGAAGAATATGTTCCTACGATAATACCTACCAACATAGCGAAGATAAATCCTCTAATTGATTCTCCACCAAAAATGAACATGATTAATAATACCACAATCATTGTTAATGAAGTATTGATTGTTCTTGACATTGTTGTATTAATAGAGTCATTTACAATTTGTTCAAAAGAACCTTTTGTTTTCCCTGCTAAGAATTCACGAACCCTGTCAAATACAATTACAGTATCATTCATCGAGTATCCAATTACAGTAAGGATCGCCGCAATAAAGTGCTGATCTACTTCCATACCAAACGGCATGAATTTGTAACATAATGAATAAATACCTAATACGAAGATAACATCATGAGCAATAGCTGCAATCGCACCTAAACTAAATTGCCATTTTCTAAAACTAATCATTAAGTATAAGAACACAATTGCCATTGCTCCAAGTACAGCCCAATATGCATTTGTTTTAATATCCTCTGCAACAGTAGGTCCAACTTTAGAAGCTTGTAAGATACCAAGTTTCTTACCTCCATTACCTTCGAAAGAGTTAACAAACTTATCATAAGTTAATCCTTCAGAATAGTGCTTTTTCAAGTTTTCAAACAATAATTTGTTTACTTCCTCGTCAGCTTTAATACCGTGCTCTTCTACTTTATATTTAGTAGTAATTTTTAATTGGTTATCACTACCAAAAACTTTTGCTTCGGCACTACCAAAAACTACTGCTAATTCATCTTTAACAACTTCTGCCTCTACTGGTTTTTCAAAACGTATTTGGAATGTTCTTCCTCCAACGAAATCCACACCTTGATCAAGTCCGTTAATACATAATGATGTAATACTCACTACAACAACGATACTTGAGAATAAATACGTCCATTTTTTAGCTCCTAAGAAATTAAAATGGAAGTTGTTAAACATATTTTTAGAGAAATTAGTAACGAAAGTTAAATCATTCTTTCCGCTAATATTTCTATCAATAAATATTCTAGCGATAAAAATAGAAGTAAATAAAGAGGTTATAATACCAATTAACAATGTAGTAGCAAATCCTTTAATTGGTCCTGAACCAAATATAAATAATACCGCTCCTGTTAAAATATGTGTAACGTTTGCATCTGTAATAGATGACATTGCACCTCTCCAGCTATAAGAAGTTTTAATTGCTTCATCAAGTGTTTTACCTGCTCGCAATTCTTCTTTTGCTCTTTCATATATAATAATGTTCGCATCTACTGCTGTACCCATTGTTAATACGATACCTGCAATACCAGGTAAAGTTAGAACTGCACCTAAACTTGCCAAAATACCGAATAAGAAAAGTAAGTTAACTGCTAACGCAAGGTTTGCATACCAACCAGCTTTACCATAATAAATCATCATCCAAAGAGATACTAAAAGTAATCCTACAATAGCCGATGTTGTTCCATTATCAATAGCCTCTTGTCCTAGGGATGGTCCTACAACTTCTGACTGAACAATATCTGCAGCAGCAGGTAATTTACCAGCTCTTAATACGTTAGCTAAATCTTTAGTTTCTGTAACATCAAATACACCTGAAATCTCAGATCTTCCTCCTGAAATTGGACCACTAGAAACTCCTGGAGCTGAATATACGATATCATCAAGAACGATAGCAATATTACTTTTTTGAGTATAAGCTCTACCTGTTAATTCTTCCCAAGCTCTTGCACCTTGACTGTTCATTTGCATAGAAACAGCTGGTTTACCCATTTGGTCAAAAGTATCTTTAGCATCAGTTACAACACCACCGCCCATTGCAGCAATGTTATCTCTATTTCCTTTTAAAGCATATAATTCTACAGCTTCAATTTCTTTACCTTTTGCATCTTTAATATCTGTTGGTTTTCCCCAAACAAATTTTGCATAATGTTGATCAGCACCTAATAATACTCTGATATCTGGTCTTTTTAAATAACCGTTTACAACAGCAGTATCTTTTGGAGAGAAAAGACCTAAAACTGGTCCTCCACCCTGACCTAACATTTTGTCAAATAAAGGATTGTTTCCTTTTTTAGTAGCAAGTGAATCTTTACCACCTGTAAGTAAATCATTTAATGAATCTTTTACTACAGCTTTAGTTTCAACTTTATTAACTTCGGTTTTCTTTAAGGCATCATTAGCAGCCATTAAGAAATTACCCATTTCTTCAATTTTGTAAGTCTCCCAAAACTCTAATTGAGCAGTACTTTGCAATAATTTCTTGATTCTATCAACATCTTTCGCACCTGGAAGTTCAACAAGAATTCTTCCTGTTTCTCCAATTTTTTGAATATTAGGTTGAGTTACACCAAATTTATCGATACGTTTTCTTAGTACACCAAAAGCACTTTCTACAGACTCATCAACTTTTCTTTTGATAACTTTTTTCACCTGAGCATCACTCATTTGAAAATCGATACCACCTTCACCTTGCAAACTTCTGTTAGCAAAAATTTCTGGAGAAGCTAATCTTACTGTTCCATTTGAGTTTGCCTCAAAAGCTTCAAAAAACGCATCTAAATACGTTTGATTTCCTTTTAGATTTGCAGTTGCATCAGCTAATGACTTATTAAAAACTGGATTTTTAGAATTATTAGCCAATCCTTTTAAAACATCTTTAACTGAGATTTGAAGAATAACGTTGATTCCTCCCTCTAAGTCAAGACCTTTATTGATTTGCTTTTCTTTTACTTCATTAAAAGTAAAACTAGTAAATCCTAGATTGAAAACTTTTTCTTTACCAATAGAATCCAAATATTTTAATTCTTTATCAGGATTATCTCCTGCAAAAGATTTCGCATCACTTTTTACTTTATCAGCGACAAAAGTGAAGGAAAGTTGGTAAATACTTACCAATGCAAATAGAATTGCGAAAAATTTAATAAGTCCTTTATTCTGCATTATTACTAAAAATTAATTATGTTTTATAGTTTGTTTTGTTTTAAATTCCACAAAATCAAGCTGTTAAGCTGTTTTTTATATCTAAATAACGGAATCACGAATTACATTATTTTTTTTAAACCGAGCAAATATATAATTAACGAAAAGATTAACCAATTTATTTATTAATTAATCTCAAAAAAAAGACTGCAAAAGTGCAGTCTTTTCCTATTTACTCGTAAATCTTATACTAAAATCGATTTTAAAGCGTCATTCATTCCTCTAACCGCATCGGCGCTCTTTGCAAATAATGCTTTTTCCTGATCATTTAATTTGATGTCTAAAATTTCTTCTACACCATTCTTACCAATAATACATGGCACACCAATGCAAATATCATTTTGTCCGTACTCGCCTTCAACAAAAACAGAACATGCAATCATTTTCTTTTGGTCATTTAAAATACTATCAACCAAATAAGCAACAGAAGCACCCGGTGCATACCAAGCTGATGTACCTAAAAGTCCCGTAAGCGTAGCTCCTCCTACCATAGTATCGGCTGCTACTTTTTGTAAAACTTCTTCTGAAAGAAATTCCGTTACTGGAATCCCGTTATATGAAGCCAAACGTGTTAACGGAATCATAGTTGTATCACCATGACCTCCAATTACCATAGCCGAAATATCATTGGCTGGTTTATCCAGAGCTAAAGATAAATAGGTTCTAAAACGAGAACTATCAAGCGCTCCTCCCATACCTATAATTCTATTTTTTGGCAATCCTGTTGATTTCAATGCTAAATAAGTCATTGTATCCATAGGATTTGAAACTACAACAATAATAGTATTTGGCGAATGTTTCAATACATTTTCTGCAACTGTCTTCACAATTCCTGCATTGATTCCAATTAATTCTTCGCGTGTCATCCCTGGTTTTCTAGGAATTCCTGATGTAATTACTACTACATCACTACCTGCGGTTTTAGAATAATCATTTGTTACCCCAGATACTTTGGTATTAAAACCTGTATTTGTAGCACATTGCATAATATCCAAAGCTTTACCTTCAGCAAAACCTTCTTTGATATCCAACAATACTACTTCGCTTGCAATTCCTCTATAAGAAATAACGTCTGCACAAGTGGCTCCAACGTTTCCTGCTCCTACAATGGTAACTTTCATATTTTAAAATTTATTCGGTTATTAGTTAATTTTTTTTTCGGGTTAATTGTTTACTCTAAATCAATTTACTTAGCTGCTAATATAAGCAACAGTCAATTAAAAATATAAACAATTAAACTTTTTTAAGCATCAATTTTTGCATAAACTGCATTTTTCTCGATAAACTCTCTACGTGGCGGAACCTCATCCCCCATTAACATAGAGAAAACTCTATCAGCTTCTGCTAAACTATCAATTGTTACCTGACGTAATGTTCTGAAACTTGGATCCATTGTAGTTTCCCACAATTGCTCTGCGTTCATCTCTCCAAGACCTTTATAACGTTGAATTGCAGCACTTCCGCCCATTCTTTCGTTAGCTTGATCACGTTGAACATCATTCCATGCATATTCTTTTTTATTTCCTTTTTTAACCAAGTATAAAGGTGGAGCAGCAATATATACGTGCCCTTCCTCTATTAGCTCTTTCATAAAACGGAAGAAGAATGTTAATATTAAAGTAGAAATGTGGCTACCATCGACATCGGCATCACACATAATAATTACTTTATGGTAACGTAGTTTTTCTAAATTCAATGCTTTACTATCTTCAGCAGTACCAACTGTAACTCCTAAAGCTGTAAATATGTTACGAATCTCTTCGTTTTCAAACACTTTATGATGCATCGCTTTTTCAACGTTCAAAATCTTACCACGTAATGGCAAAATTGCCTGAAATGCACGATCACGACCTTGTTTTGCAGTTCCACCCGCCGAATCTCCCTCGACAAGATATACTTCGCAACGTGCTGGATCTTGCTCAGAACAATCTGAAAGTTTTCCTGGCAATCCGCCTCCACCCATTACGGTTTTACGTTGTACCATTTCACGTGCTTTCTTAGCAGCGTGACGTGCTTGAGCAGCAAGAATTACTTTTTGAACAATGATTCTAGCATCATTTGGATTTTCTTCCAAATAATTCTCAATCATTTCACTCACAGCCTGACTTACAGGCGAAACAACTTCTCTATTTCCTAGTTTAGTTTTTGTTTGCCCCTCAAATTGTGGCTCAGCTACTTTTACCGAAATAATTGCCGTAAGTCCTTCACGGAAGTCATCTCCAGAAATATCAAACTTTAATTTGTCTAACATTCCAGAAGCATCTGCATATTTCTTTAACGATCTGGTTAATCCAGTTCTAAAACCTTGCAGGTGCGTTCCTCCTTCGTGTGTATTAATATTATTTACATAAGAGAAAATATTCTCTGTATAACTTGTATTGTAAATTAAAGCTACTTCTACAGGGATTTCTCCTTTTTCATGATCCATAGAAATAACGTGTGCAATAATCGGCTCACGATTTCCATCCAGATAACGAATGTATTCTTTTAATCCTTCGTCAGAATGGAATATTTCTGTTTTAAACTCGCCTTTCTCATCAACTTCTCTTTTATCAGTAAATGTAATTGTGATTCCTTTGTTTAAGAAAGAAAGCTCACGCATACGAGCTGACAAAGTATCATATGAGAACTCTGTAGTTTGTGTAAAAATTGTTTCGTCAGGATAAAAGGTTACAATAGTTCCTCTTTTTGTAGTTTCTCCAATTTGTTTAACCGGATATAAAGCTTTTCCTTTCTCATATTCTTGCTCATATACCTTTCCGTCACTACTGTGAACAGTTGCACGTAGGTGATTTGACAAGGCATTTACTACCGAAACCCCAACACCGTGCAAACCTCCGGAAACTTTATATGAATCTTTATCAAATTTACCTCCAGCACCAATTTTAGTCATTACAACTTCTAATGCCGATACACCTTCTTTTTTATGTATATCTACTGGGATACCACGACCATTATCTTCTACACTTACAGATCCATCTTCGTTTATCGCAACACCTATGGTATCACAATGCCCTCCCATGGCCTCATCAATAGAGTTATCTACTACTTCATAAACCAAATGATGTAGTCCTCGAACACCCACATCTCCAATATACATCGATGGACGCATTCTTACATGCTCCATTCCCTCTAATGCCTGAATACTATCTGCTGAATAATTGCTCTTCTTGATTTCTTCGCTCATATAATTTATTCTAAAAAATGTAATATTTGTCTAACACGCAAATATATAAAAACGCAAATTATATATCCGTTAAAATACCATTTAAAGCACTTAAGTTATTAACATATTATTAAAAAATCAAGTTTTTAAAAGCATAAAAAACAAAAACCCTAACTCTTATAAACAACAAAATTCCAAAACACACATTAAAAATGTTGTTTTGAAATTTTGCTAATTGACTTAATTAATATTTCTAACTCAAAATGAAACTCGTTTTACTAAACTGCAACTCCCGATTTAGCAATTTCTGTATCTGCTTTTACATGTGCTGCATTTGCTCTACCACTTGGATCTTGGTTTTCTTGCCATTTTGGAATCCATTTTCTAACAGTTTGCGCTGCGCTAACCTGTGGGTAGTATTTATGAAATATTGATCTGTAAAAATAAGCTTCTTTTGTAGTTGGTGAGTTATAAGAAAACTCAACCGCTGCTCCAGCCAATTGTTCATCTGTAACTTTAGATGAACAATACTCTATTAATTGATCAATCCAGTTGTAACCTACTCCATCAGAAAATTGTTCTTTTTGTCTCCACAATACTTCTGCAGGCAAATATGGATCTTCTGGTGTATCAAAAGCTTTTCTTAAAATATATTTTTCTCTACCATCGTACGTTTTAGGCTGTTTTTCTTCTGGTTTGACACGAACTGCCACATCAAGGAAAGCTTTGTCTAAAAACGGAACCCTAGCCTCTAATCCGTGAGCCATAGTTGACTTATCTGCTCTTAACAAATCGGCAGTAAATAATTTTTGAACTCTTTCGATTGTTTCTTTTTGAAATTCTTCAGCAGATGGAGCATTTCTAAAATATAAATATCCTCCAAAAATCTCATCTGCTCCTTCTCCTGAAAGCACTACTTTTATTCCCATATCAGTAATTGCTTTAGATAAGAAATACATTGGCGTACTTGCACGAATTGATGTTACATCGTAAGTTTCCAAATGCCAAACTAATTTATCTAGAATTTCAATCCCTTGCTCTATCGTAAAATGTATTTCGTGGTGCTCAGTTCCTAAAAACTCAGCCACTTTTTTAGCCGCTTTTGCATCTGGAGCATCTGCATCTAATCCGATAGAAAATGAATGTAGTTTCTCACCCCTTTCAGCCAATAATCTTGAAGCAATTGCCGATGTTAAAGATGAATCTAACCCTCCTGAAAGTAATACTCCGATTGGTACATCACTCATTAAACGCTTACGAGTTGCCTCTGTCAAAGTCTCTCTGATTAAGTCTAAATCTAAATTTTGATCTGCCTTTAAATAATCTTCATATTCTGGTTGGTAGTATTTTACAAATCCTGTTTTTGGCGTATAATAATGTCCTGGAGGAAAAGTCGAAAATGACTTACATTGATCTGCAATAGGTTTCATTTCTGATGAAAAATAGATTCTTCCTCTTTCATCCAAGCCATAATACAAAGGCTTTACTCCTAACGGATCTCTTCCTGCAATAAAATCATCTCCATCGATCACTACAAAAGCCCAATCTCCATCCAGCATGTTACAAAAATCATAACCAAACTCTTCATACAAATGAACAATTACTTCTGAATCAGACTTTGTTCTAAAAGTATGCCCTTTTAAAACACCATCTCTTAAAGCCTGATGATTGTATATTTCACCATTATGAACCATCCAAGCAGAAGATGTTCCCTGGATAGGCTGTTTTCCCGAATGTAAATCTATAATAGAAAGACGTTCATGACTCATGATATGCCCTTTTTCCATTATATGCAAATCACTTTCATCTGGACCACGATGTGACATTCTTTCTGAAAGTTCTTTTACAAGTTGCGGGTCTTTTCCTTTTCCAATAATGGTTAATATTCCACACATAACTATATATTTTTAATACTTTTAAAATTTTGCGATAACAAATATGGTTAAAATTTCTTTTCAACCCATTGAATCAATAGTTTTATATTCACAAAGAAAACGTTCTCAAAATTGAGAGCGCTTTCTTTTATATTATTTCATTCTAAAACAATTGCTCCTTTTTATGCTTTAACATAAGCATCATCATGAACACTTGCAACTGCTCTACCTGAAGGATCATTCATGTTTTTAAATGCTTCATCCCATTCTAATGCAATTTTTGTACTACAAGCCACACTTGCTTCCTGAGGCACACATAAAGCAGCTGCATCACTTGGGAAATGTTCCGCAAAAATAGATCGATAGTAATACTCTTCTTTAGAAGTTGGCGTTTGCAAAGGGAATTTATATTTTGCATTCGCTAATTGTTCATCCGAAACTTCTTTGGCTACCACTTCTTTCAAAGTATCAATCCAACTGTATCCTACTCCATCAGAAAATTGCTCTTTTTGTCTCCATGCTACACTTTCAGGCAACATATCTTCAAAAGCTTTACGAACAACCCATTTTTCCATTGGGTGTTCTTTGTTGATCATTTTATCTTGTGGGTTGATGCGCATCGCAACATCCATAAATTCTTTGTCTAAGAATGGCACACGACCTTCGATTCCCCATGCAGCTAAACTTTTGTTTGCACGCAAACAGTCATACATATGCAATTTACCTAGTTTACGAACGTTTTCTTCATGAAATTCTCTTGCGTTTGGCGCTTTATGGAAGTACAAATACCCTCCAAATAATTCATCTGCACCTTCACCAGACAACACCATTTTAATCCCCATTGACTTAATAACTCTTGCCATTAACCACATTGGAGTTGATGCTCTAACTGTAGTTACATCATACGTTTCTAAGTTGTAAATTACATCACGAACAGCATCTAAACCTTCTTGAATGGTGAATTTAATTTCGTGGTGAATTGTTCCGATATGTTTTGCTACTATTTGGGCTGCTGCTAAATCTGGCGAACCTTCTAATCCTACTGAGAAAGAATGCAATTGTGGATACCAAGCATCTGTAGTATCATCAGACTCTATACGTTTTTGCGCAAATTTTTTGGCTACAGCCGAAGTAATAGACGAATCTAAACCTCCTGAAAGTAAAACTCCGTAAGGAACATCACTCATTAATTGTCTGTGAACTGCAGCTTCTAACGCTTCTTTAATCGCAGGAATACTAGTCTCGTTGTCTTTTACTGCATCATACTCCATCCAGTCCCTTTTGTACCATTGTACAAATTCGCCGTCTTTGCTTGTCATATAATGTCCTGGAGGAAACAACTGTATTTTTGTACAATATCCTTCTAAAGCTTTCAATTCTGAAGCTACGTAAAAAGTTCCGTGTTGATCCCATCCAATATATAACGGAATAATTCCCATATGATCACGAGCAATAAAATACTCATCTTTTTCTACATCATATATTGCAAATCCGAAAATACCATTCATTTCGTCTAAAAAATGAGGTCCTTTTTCTTTATAAAGTGCTAAGATAACTTCGCAATCACTTTCTGTTTGAAAGTTATATTTCCCTTCGAATTGTTTACGTAATTCTCTATGGTTGTATATTTCGCCATTTGCAGCCAGAACTAATTTCTTATCTTCAGTAAACAAAGGCTGTTTTCCTGAAGCAGGATCTACAATTGCCAAACGCTCATGCGACAAAATTGCTTTATCATTACTATAAATACCACTCCAATCTGGTCCGCGGTGGCGAATGATTTTAGACATTTCTAATACTTGAGGTCTTAAGGTTTCTGCTTTTTGTTTTAGGTCAAAGGCACATACTATTCCGCACATAACTATATATTTTTGATGTTTTGTTTATTTTGATAAGGCAAATATGCGATAACAGTTACATATACAAAACACAAATAGCTGTTTTAGTTGTAAATTAAAACCAAAACAAACTATTTACAATAAAAATGTAATTTTTAATATACAAAAAACAGAATGCTGGTTATAGATTTTAATTTGAGCACATTAAACCAAAGTAAGTCACGAATAATTGAAGCGTTTAAGCCTAGCAAATACTCTCTATTATGTAATGAGTTGTATTAATATCAAATTCAAAACCTACAGCATTCCCCATTAATTTACTCCCAAGTGGAGATTGAGGAGATAATGCAATTACATTAATACCATCGATAGTTATTTTTGGCAGAGCAACACTTAGATACAAATAAATACCGTTTGCCTGAACCAAACTCCCTACAATAATAGTAGAAGCCACAGAATCAGCATCTATTCGATCCAAAATAGCTTTTTGACTAATTGCTTCTTTTAATTTATTGGTTAGTTTTTCCTGTTCGATATGCATCATCGACAAAGCTGTTTCGTGCTTATCACCTGCCGAACCTTTGGCATCATTTTTAGAATCCTCGGTCAATGCCGAAATCATGTCTTTAAAAACATCAATTCGATCCTGAACCATTTGTAAATAATAGGCGTGTATTTTTTGCTTGAAAGTCATAATAAAATATTAACCGCAAAGGGCGTGAAGTTTTACGCAAAGGTCGCAAAAAAGAATTTATTTAATATGAACTTTGAGGAGTTAACCACGAAGAACGCAAAGTTTCACACAAAGACCACAAAGAAGTGTTTATTTATTAGATTATAGATTAACATTAATTAAAAAGCAAAATTCGCTAAATCTTAAAAAAGATCTAGCGAATCTTGTATTCTTTTTGGTTAAATAATCCTAAAAATCGAATTTATAATTAGCTCCACCCATAATCTGAAAACCTTGAACTGGGTAATTCAACCATCTTTGGTAAGCTTGATTAGTAATATTATTTGCTTTTAAATAAAATGTTAATCTATCGCTATACTTATATCCTACATGAGCATTTAAATCAAAATAACTTTTTAATGTAATCGGGCTAGCATCAATAGCTAAACTGGCATTAACTTGTTCGTCTTTTCTTTCTCCTACATAAAACAAATTGAATCCTGCGTACCATTGTTTGGTAATATTAAAATCAAGATTAGCACTTAATTTCATTGTTGGCAAATTCCAAGCCTCGCTTTGATGATCATTACTGTAGCTATTAAAAGTTCCGTTGATTCCAAAAGAAACATTCTCTGAGAAATCAGCTTTTAACTCTCCGTAAAAACGCATTGTTGTCATATCATCATATACAACTTGAAATGAATTTCCGAAAGCGTAATTTTCATTAGTTATATCTTCTGTATAGTCATTACTCTTAAACAAAGCTTTGTTTCTTTCGTTTACATAAGATCCCTGAACTTTATAACTTACATTATTAGCTAGTTTTCCTTTTAACCCAGCAAAAATATTGAATTGCATATCCGTTGGATTAATATTTAGTGTTGGTGATAAAAACGGGTTTTGATCTACAAAATCCATATAGGTGTTTTGTTCTAAATTTCCTTCTGCTCCAGCATAAAAAATCATTAAATCTCCAACTACTTTATACGAAGCAGTTACATTTGGATACACTAAAATCTTACTATTACTATTTTCATTATCTAAACTATAAAACAATTTAGCTCCTAAATTAAGCGTCCAATCATCTTGTTGCATTACAAAACTTGGTGATAATCCGAAATTGGTAAAACCGTATTTTATAGGCTGTAAGTTTGTTTTCTCATAATTATTTTCAAAACTTCCACCAACATAATCTACAATTACATCTGTATTTATAGACTGATCCATTATTTCGACTTTAAAAGATGGCTTTATATAAAATCTATTTTCAGAAGATTTTAAACCGTCCGAAAAATGACTGTACTTCATACTTGCCTTAGTAAAAATACCATCACTAAAATCGATATTTCCGCCAAGATTAATTCCGTTATACGAATGCTTTGGACTTATACTATTAATTAATATCCCGCGATCTTGTGGAGTTAAGGTAGAACCGAAATCTACTGGTAAACCATACCAGTTATAAATCTGGTTTTGATATCCTAAATCAATATTCCAGGACATATCTCTATTTTTTACTCCATAAATTAAATCTAGTGATGTATCGTAAAATTTATCATTTAAATCTACATCCTTAATACCTCCTTGCGAAGATTGATGCTTGAACATTCCTGCTATATAATCATTGTTTCCTAATTCCTGCGCTACAAATAATTCGGCATTTAAATTACCGTAATTACCAACTCCTGCTGTAGCATAATTAGTAAATAAATGTTCTTTTTTAGCTTTATCAACCAGTTGAGCATTCCCTTTTGAAGGTGTAAAAGTAGATGCTACCGGAAAAGAAAAAATGGTGTATTTAATCGTTTCTTTAGCAGCATTCCCTTCATCATTTAATGATGGAATCTCTTTTACTTTAAAGGCATCCGAGATTGTAGGCGAATATGCTTTTACCACATTTACTTCCTCGGTACCAATTGTTTCTTCTTTCTTTTTTGTTTCGTCTTTTTTCTGTGCTAAAGTCAACTGAGAAGTTAGCAACAAAAGAAAAGCGATATGTTTATTTTGGAAATTGATTTTCATATTTTATTTTTTTGAGAGCAAAGATTAAAGAGAATAGACTTATCTATTTTTCTTGTCTCTATAATCTATACTCTTTTTGCTCTATTTTCTACTTTGTAATCGATGAATTCGTTTTAGACTCTTCTGCTTTTATAGCACTTAATTCTTTTTCAGCTTCAGAAACTACATCTGGATAAGCAGTGAAATTCTGAATTACATTCTCTAAAATATAAGTTGCTTGATAACTATCTTTTAAGCCATAGAAATTCTTTGCCATTAATACCAATCCTTTGGCTCCAAAATATTTGAATGATGAATAGTTTTTAGCTAGTTTTTGTACCGCAGCATTAGAAGCATCGTACTTGTTCTCTTTATTTTTAAAGTAAGCATCATAATACAATGATTCTGCTGCCAACTCTCCTTTGGATGTTGTAGCCAATTTTGCGTAAGCCGTTTTAGCTTTATCCTCATCTCCAGATTTAATTGCTGCTCTTGCTACAATAATTTGCGCATCGCTTTTTACATTTTCATCCGTTTTTGGGTTTTGCAATACTTTTTCTGCATAGACAACCGAGTTACTATAATCGTTTTTATCATAATAACACTTCATCAAATTAGCTTGTGCAAATGTTTTATTTTGCGAAGAATCTCCTTCGTTTTCTATACGAGATAAAACCGGAATTGCTTTATCACAATCTTTAGCTTTTAAGAATATCTGCGCTAAACGCATTAAAGATTGCTCTGTATATTCACTACGAGGTTGCTCGATTACATATTGATAATTAGGAATAGATTTACTCTCAGAACCTTCGGTAGTATAAGCTTGGGCTAATTTAAAATTTGCTTCTAGCGCATGGATTCCTTTTGGAAATTTGCTTACGTAATTACTAAAACCGACAATAGCTTGTTTGTTATTATTTTGCTCATATTGTTTTATTGCCCCTTCGAAAGTATCATTATCTAAATCGGCATCTGTAACAGCTACAAAATCTAGCGTACGTACCCAAGTAGCATATTCATCTACTTTACCATTATCTACATAAATTAATCTCGCTGTAGAAACTGCTTCAAGAGCTTCGGGAGTTCTAGGGAAATCGGCAGCTACTTTTTTAAATTTCACCAAAGCCAATTGATCTCTATCAGAGTTATAGTAAATTAATCCCTCACGCAAAATAGATTTTGCAGTGAAAGCTCCATTTTTAAATTCTGCAACCAATTGATCATACGTTTTAATTGCCTGCTCTGTTTTTTTCCCGGCAGCATACGTATTTGCAAGCTCAAACATGGCATCGTCACGATATTCTGATTTTTTGTACATCTGAAGAAACCCGTTAAGTTCTTCGATTTTTTTATCATTTTTATTCATAAAACCATAACAAATGGCTTTTTGAAAATAGGCATAATCAGCATCGACACCTTTAAATGTCATAACTTTAGTATAAGCTTCCATCGCCGAAGTATACTTAGAAGTTACAAATCGACAATCGGCTAATCTTAAATAGGAATCATGTAATCTTGAAGCATCATCTTTGGTATTATCGATTTGAGCCTGAAATGAATTTGCTGCATTATCATATTCTTTTAATTTAAAATAAGTGTAAGCGATATTATAATTCACATTTTTAAACTCAGGAGTTGTTTTGGCTGCTGCCAAACCTGCAAATTGCTTATAACTGATTAATGCGTTTTTAAAATCTTCATTAAGATATTCCGTTTCTCCTTTCCAGAAAGTTGCACGAGCTGTAAACTCCGGGCTTTTTTGTTCGTTAAGAGACTTAATAAACATCTTAGAAGCTTCCTGATAATTGTTATCATTATACAGTTCTAAACCTCTGTAAAAAAGCACTTTTTGGTAAGCTAATCTATTTTCTGGAGATTTATTTTTCTCTAATAAAGTTAGTGCTTCACTGTAGTTTTTAGAAGAAATATAAGAGTCTATTAATAATTTTTCAACTTCAGATTTACTGGAGTTATTTGGATATTTCTTTAAGAAATCAAGCAAAACTGCTGGTACAGTTTGGTATGAATTCCCGATTTCGTAACTCAGTTTAGCGTAATTTAAACTTGCGTCTTCTTGGATTGCTTTATCAAAATCCATTTCGGCAGCATTTTTAAATGCATTTAATGCTTGTTGCTTTTTATCGGTATTTAAATAACTCTGACCTAAGTGGTAATATGCATTTTGCGCCACGAAGTCTTTTCCTTCAATGATTTTATTGAATTGCGAAATGGCATTTTCATAATCTTTTTGCTGATAATAAGCATATCCTAATTGATAAAAATCGGTATTATTCCATTTTCCCTTTTTACCTTTATATTGTACTAAAAACGGAATCGCTTTATCATACGCTTTTAAATTAAAGTAACTTTCTCCGATAATCTTATTCAGTTCCGATTTTTCGATTTCATTAGATTTTGGCATTGCTTTTTGTCCCAAATCGATTGCTTTTTGGAAATTACCTAATTTAAAGTTCATATCAGCTTGATAATACGAAAGTTTTTCTTTGTATTTTTCTTCGCCCGAAACCTCATCAAAATACTTAGTAGCTTCTTTGTAATCATCACCTTCATAAGCCATGAAACCCAAATAATACTTGGCTTGTGAACCATATTCGGGAGAATTTACCACTTTATTAAAGTAGATTGTTGCTTCTTTTTTCTTTTTAGAATTAAAGTAACTATATCCTTTTTGGAAGTTGAATTTATCCAAATCACTTTTACTCATATAGTTCTCATCTACACGATCAAACCATTGCAATGCTTTTGGGTAATTGGCCTGATCGAAAAAATAATGAGCAACTTCTATATATGCTTGATTTTGCTTGGTACTTATTGGGTAATCTTCAACAAAACGCTCCATAAGTTCATCAGCATTTGGCTGATTGGTTCTTATAGCGCAATTGGCGATGTAATAAGCACAGTCTGCCTTTACTTCTTCTCTCGTCTCTTTTTCTTTTACTTTTTCAAAAATAATCTGAGCCGATGTATATTGTTTGTCATTATATAAGGAAAGTGCTTTATCGAAATCCTTTAGATCGTAGGTGTAAATAGCCGACTTTTGTGCCGAAACCTTAATCGATAAAAGAAGAACTAGTATAAAAAATAACCGTGAAAGTCTATGCATTGTGATTTTAATTTAATATTCAAATGTATCATTTTCTACTGGGTATAACGAAACCGTTTTGGTATTTATTATAAACAAAAATCCAACTATCATGATTTAACACACTTATAAAACCCAACAACCACACACTTATTGTCTTAAATAATGACATATAAAGGACTATTTCCTTAAATGAGGAAAATTTATTTTGAATACAGCCGTTAACTTATTACTTTTACCATTCAAATTAATTTTATCATGTCACAAACCGTACTGTCTCTTAAAGATGTAACTATTTATCAAGAAGGAAGAAAAATTTTATCTCACGTAAATTTAGAAGTTAAACACGGTGAGTTTCTTTATATCATCGGAAAAACAGGTTCAGGAAAAAGTAGTTTCATGAAAACTTTGTATGGTGATTTACCTTTAACTGAAGGAGAAGGTCATATTGTTGATTTTGATTTGGCAACTTTAAAAGAGAGTGAGATTCCATATTTGAGACGTAAAATCGGAATTGTATTCCAAGATTTCAAATTACTTCCAGACCGTACTGTAAAAGACAATATGCTTTTTGTACTAAAAGCAACTGGATGGGTTGACAAAGAAGGTATGGAACGCAAAATTGACGAAGTTCTTGATAAAGTTGGTATGAAAGAGTTTACTCAAAAAATGCCGCACCAACTTTCTGGTGGTGAACAACAACGTGTAGCAATTGCAAGAGCTTTACTAAACGACCCTGAATTTATCCTTGCCGATGAACCTACAGGAAACTTAGACCCACAAACAAGTTCAGAAGTTCTTGAAGTTTTAAGAAACATCAACGCACTTGGAAAAACTGTTATCATGGCAACTCATGATTATGCTTTACTAATGAAATTCCCTTCGAAAACATTAAAATGTGAAGATGCCAGGATTTTTGAAGTTGTTCAGAGAACGGTGTAATGCTTTCTATTCTTATTCCTGTTTATAATTACAATATCTGCCCTCTTGTTACAGAGCTACATAAACAATGTTTACAATCTGGAATCGAATTTGAAATTATTTGTTTAGATGATGCTTCCTCTCAGTTTTTAACTGAAAATCAAAAAATAAATCAATTAACAAACAGTTCTTATGCTATTTTAGATAAGAATATTGGAAGAAGTGCTATCCGGAATTTATTAGCTCAGAAAGCCAACTTCGAGGATTTGCTTTTCCTGGATGCTGATACGTTACCAATTCATTCTAATTTTATTACTAATTATATTCTTCAGATAAATAAAGATGAAAAAGTCATTTATGGCGGAATTCAATACCAAAAAGAAGAACCAACAAAATCTGAAATTCTAAGATGGATTTACGGTAAATCCAGAGAAGCATTATTGGTAGAAAAAAGGCAAATAAACCCATATCTTTCGTTATTAACATTAAACTTTCTGATAAAGAAATCAATCTTTAAAAAAGTGTTTTTTAATGAAGAAATTCCAAATTTAAGACATGAAGACACCTTATTTTCTTTTGAATTAAAGCAAAATAACATCAAAACAATTCATATTGACAATCCTGTTTATCACTTAGGAATTGAAAGCAGTGAAACATTTTTAAAAAAATCAGAAGAATCGGTTATAGGTTTAAAATACTTAGTCGACGAAAAACTTATAGGTGTAGAATATGTAAAACTTTCGTATTATTACCAAATAGTAAAAAAGTATAAGCTCTCTCTTTTTTTAGAGAAGCTATTTTTAATATTTAAATCATCGCTAAAGAAAAATTTATTGAGTGATAATCCGTCACTTTTTATCTTTGATCTATATCGATTGGGTTATTATTTCACTTTGAAAAAATAAAAAATATGGCATTTTTTTCAGTAATTATTCCGTTATACAACAAAGAAAATTTTATCGGAAAAACGATGCAAAGTATCTTGAATCAAACTTTTCAGGATTTTGAAATTATTGTTGTGAACGATGGATCTACTGATAGAAGTGAAGAAAAATTAATTCAATTTCAAGATTCCAGAATTCAGTATTATCACAAAGAAAATGCAGGCGTATCAAGTGCAAGAAATTTAGGAATAGAAAAAGCTTCTGCTAATTATATTACTTTCATAGATGCAGATGATTACTGGTACCCCGATTTTTTAAAAGTGATGTATGAAAATATTACAAATCTCTCAGATTATAAAGTATTCTCAGCTGCTATTGAAGTAGACACTTCAAAAAAAGTAATTCCATCACAATATTCTATTATAAAAACTGGCGATTATGAAATCGTGAATTATTTTAAAGCAAGTTTAAAAGAAAGTGTAATATTTACTTCATGCGCTGTGTTTGACAGAAGCATTTTTACAGAAATAGGAAATTTTGACACTAATATAAAAAGCGGCCAAGACACTGATTTATGGGTTAGAATTGGACTAAAATATCCTGTCTTATTTACATGGAAAGTATTAGCACGTTATGTATACGATGAAAACAGTCTTTCTAAAAACACAAATTTTATTGCTAGCAAAATGGATTTTACAAAATTTTTAGAGTATGAAAAATCAAATTCTGACTTAAAAAAATTTCTTGATTTAAATCGGTTTTCTTTAGCTATAAAAAGTAAGATTGCAAAGGAAGATATTCTCTTCAAAAAACACTGCGAAGACATTAATTTGCAAAATTTAAATTTAAGAAAAAGAGTTTTACTAAAATTACCTGCTTCAGAACTAGTTAAGCTGATTAATCTAAAAACAAAACTTGCACATTTAGGTGTAGGTTCATCTGTTTTTAAATAACCTAAACTTTTTATATTCCCGAATATAATCATCTTCGTTAAACTCATCAGAAGATAATACCAAACAAACTGATCCAGAAGAAAAATTTCGTAATTCTCTCCAAATTCCAGGAACAATAAGTAAACCGACATTAGGTTTATTAAGCGTTACCGTTTTTATTGATTTTCCATCTTTCAAAACTACATCAAAACTACCGCTTAAGGCTATCAAAAATGCTTGTTGCTCTTTATGTGCATGGCCTCCTCGCTTACTCCCACTAGGAACATCATATAAATAATACACTCTTTTAAAATTAAATGGAATAGTTTCTCCTTCAATAACCGAAAGATTCCCTCTCCTGTCTTGAATTTTAGGAATTTCAATTAATTGAACATCAGAATTGGCTGTTACTTTATGCATTTGTTAATTCTTTATATTTATAAATTCCTGCTAGTCCCTTTTTATATTTTTTAATAAAATCCGCTTTATTGATATAGTTATTCGCTATTAAAAACAACATATATTTAAGTAACCATAAATATGCGAAATTTCCTTTTACTTTATAATACAAAGCACTTCTTGCAAAAATTAAATTATCAGCGCCAGCATCTTTTCCTGAAGATACTAGAGGATGGGAAACAATTATTTCCGGACTATAAATCATTTTTATTTTTTGTGTCAAAGAATTTCTTAAAAACAAGAATTCCTCAGCAGTTTCAAAGAATGAACCTAATCCAAAATTTTCATCAAAACAAATCTCATTCTTTCTAATCTCTTCTACTTTAAAAGCTATTTCAATAGAACTTACATCCCAAATACTTTTAAAATTATGCTCAAATTTCTTATAAAGTTTTTTTTCTGGATAAGACTTACCTACTCTTATGTGGTTAAAGGTAATAATTGCTGCTTCTTGATATAATATAAAAGCACCTAAAACAGATTCTATTACATTATCGTAAAAAACAACATCATCATCCGAAATAAGACAAATATTTTTTATCGCATTTTTAATTGCAATATTTCTGCTTTTTGATAAGCCACTTTCGTTACTATTTATTACCCTTACTGAATTATATTCTGATAGTAAAATTTCAGTTTTAGATTGATTAACTATCAATAAATTAAAATTAGAAAAATGTTTAAAAGGAAACATTTTAAGCAAAAAATCAAAATTGCACCTATCTTTGGTAGCAATTAAAATCTCTAAGTCATTTTCCGAAAAAATATTTGACATTTTCATATATTTAGGTAAATATAAATATTTCTATTAATAATAATGAGAATACTCTTGATAGGCGAATATAGTCGATTGCATAATTCCTTAAAAGAAGGATTAGAGTCATTTAATCATGAAGTTAAAATTATAGGCACAGGTGATAGTTTTAAGCAATTTCCTGTAGATTATTCTATTTCCCCAAAGTATTTTTTCTCAAATAGATTTTGTGTTTTTTTAAATAAAGTTCTATTCAAAATCTTTCACATTGATTTACAATTACTAGAAAAAGGTATTCGGTTTTGGTTTTTCTTACCAAAACTAAAAAATTACGATATTGTACAATTGATTAACTCAAATGCAATTGAAACCTATCCTTTCCTATCAAAATACTTATTAAAAAAAATATTCAACCAAAATGGAAAAAGCTTTCTTCTTGTCTGTGGTGAAGATACTCCTATAATTGATTTTTTAATGAGAGATACATTGAAATATTCAATTATGACTCCTCTCTTAAAAAATTCAAAATTAAAATCTGATTATAGATTTTCATTAAAATACATGAAAGATAGCTATCGAAATCTGTTTGATTTTGTTAGCTTAAATGTTTTAGAAATAATTGTTTCCGACTTAGACTATAAAATTCCTTTACCTGAAAAAAAATTAATTCCAAACCCTATAAATACAACTAAAATCTCTTTTGAATCTCTAATTATTAATGAAAGAATTATCATTTTTATAGGAATAAACAAAGGGAGTTATATAAAAAAAGGAAGTCTTTTTTTTGAAGAAGCCCTTGAAATTATCAAAGAAAAATATAAGGCTAAAATAGAAATCATTACTGTAGAAAGCGTTCCTTATAATGAATACATTACCCTATATAACAAAGCACATGTTGTATTAGATCAAGTTTACGGATATGATCAAGGTTACAATGCTCTTGAAGCAATGGCCAAAGGAAAAGTTGTTTTTACAGGAGCCGAAAAAGAATTCATGGAGTACTATAATCTTGGAGAACGTGTTGCTATAAATGCACTACCCGATGTAAATTATTTGGTAGATGAATTATCTTTTTTAATTGAAAATCCCGAAGAAATAATAGCTATAGGAAAACGAGCCAGAGCTTTCATAGAGAAAGAACACAACTACATAAAAATAGCTGAAAAATATCTGGAAATTTGGAATAAAAATTAAACCATTTTTTATATAACTAATTATTAGTGTATTTTAATTATTATCTAAAAAAGTACTTACAATTAAAGAACACTTCTCTGCTCCCTCGGTATGTAAATGATCCGGGTCATAAAAATCATTGTTTGTAAATCTGAAATCATTAAATAAATTCAGGTATCTCACATTTGAATTTCTGTTTTCAAATAATTTAGCAGTTTTAACAATCTTATCTAATTTAAACTTATTCACCCTTACAGAATATGCCTTAGAAACTGGCATTGTTACTAAAATCACTTCAATCTCTTTTTCTTTACATTGGTGGATAATTGATTCTATTCTGGAAATATTTTCAGAAAAATCAAATAAATTATCCTCGTGCCTTCTTATTGTATTAGGCGCAATTTCATCTATATTTAAAAATCGTTTTTCTTTAGTATAATTAATCCCAAAACCATTTACATCACAATCAATAACTGTCCCTTCGATAAAATAGCTATTTACTAATTTTATATTTTTATTAAATGGTCTTGTAGATGATAAAAAATAATTACCATAATCAAACTTAGAAATTATTGGAACATTTAAATCCATATAACTCTTATAATAATATTTTCTCCAACTATCTTCTTCAGTATCTTTCAATTGACTTAAACTTGTATACTCAATATTTAAGATAACATATTTTAGTTTTTTAAATTTATTAATATGCTTTTCAAATAAAAGCTGATCAAAATACAATGTTTGACTAATATTAGACAAATTAAATGTCTGTTTATCAAAAAAATATGGATTCAATCCATAAAAAGTATGAGAGTTTCCTAAAATCAATACCTCGGTTGTATCATATCTCTTTTGAATATTTGCATTTTTTAAGGTATAATTATTTGGAACTAATCTATAAAAACATTCTATAAGAGACAATACCAATAGTATTGGTAATAAAAAAAACATCAGGTTTTTAATTAACTTTTTCATCAAAATTGAAAATATATAAATTGTAAATCCTTACCAGAATAATACAAAACCAACATTACCAAAACATAATAAAATCCTATTCTAATTGGTTTCATCCAAGTCAATCCAAATTTTTCAATTGCAAAATAATCTTTTCTTCCTCTCCATTCAATACACATAAATAAAAATAAAAATCCAATTATTGTTTTAGGAAATATTTCAGGAAAAGTAAACAATGTATGAGAAAATATTTTAGATATATATAAAAAAGCATCCTCTATAGTATTGGATCTAAAGAAAATCCTCGCAAATGAAACTAATCCAAAAGTCAAAATAATATTAAAAAAGACTTTACTATTTACAATAAAACCATTAGTTGAAACTATTTCAATATTTTTTCTGTTTTGATGGAGTAATACCAAAGGTAGAATGTATAAAAAATTAATAAAACCATAAACTATAAAGGTCCAATTGGCTCCATGCCAAAAACCTATTAACATAAAAACGATAAAAACATTCCTTACCTGCTCCCATTTAGAGCCGCGAGAACCTCCTAGTGGTATATAAACATAATCTCTAAACCAACTTGATAAAGAAATATGCCATCTTCGCCAAAATTCGGCTATATCTCTTGAAAAATACGGATAAGAAAAATTTTGTAATAATTCAATTCCTAATAATCTAGCAGTTCCGATAGCAATATCTGTATAACCAGAAAAATCCCCATAGATTTGGAATGAGAATAAAATTGCTCCAATAACCAATGTACTTCCTGAAAAATTAGACGGATTATCAAAAATTAGATTAACATATTCTGCACAATTATCTGCAATAATTACCTTTTTCACTAATCCCCATAAAATTTGCCTTAATCCACAAACAATATTTTCATAATTAAAACTTCTCTTTTTTTGGATTTGTGGCAAAAGATGCGTGGCTCTTTCTATCGGACCGGCAACCAATAAAGGAAAAAAACTAACAAATAAAGAATAATCAATTATACTTTTTACTGGTTTAATTTTGTTATTATAAATATCAATTACATATGATAACCCATGAAAGGTATAAAATGAAATTCCAACTGGTAATATTATTTGCAATGTCCAAGTATTAATCTTAAGTCCTAAGACTGAAAAAAGTTCCGAAAAATTATCGATGAAAAAATTATAATATTTAAATAAACCTAAGAAACTCAAATTAAGAATTATACTTAACCAAAGCCAACGCTTTTTTATAGAAGTATCACTTACATTATCATATATTTTTTTTCCTATATAAAAATCTAAACCTATAGAGAAAGCTAATAAGAAAGTAAATCTCCAGTCCCAGCAACTATAAAAAAACAAACTAGCTAACAATAAAAACAGATTTTGCAACTTTAAGCTTTTATAAAACACAAACCAGTATAACACAAAGACTACAGAAAAAAAAAGTGCAAAACTTAAAGTATTAAATAACATATTTTTATTTTATTAAACTAAATCCTTCACTTACAATAAAACCAGTGTACATATAAAAATTTAAAAGGATTACTAATCTATTTTCTCATAATATTGATTTAAATCTTTAAATAAATCAATTTTAATGTTCCCAAAAAAATGTAGTCTATTAATCGATGTTCGAAATGGCATAATTGAGCTACTATTAGGTTCTAATGAAATTTCTGTTCCGCCTAAAGAATGATACAATTCATACTTTCCTTTTCCATAATATCTACTAATAAATGTGCCATTATCCAAAAGAACTAACTTATCAGAAACATGAGGATTATCCGTTATGAAACCATTTTCATAATTTCGATTAAAATAAGTCCCTACAATCATCTTCTCAAAGAAAAAACTATTAAAAACATATAGAATTATAAATATAAGAGAGAAAATTTTTATTGTTTTTTTCATTACATCAATTTATTAAACCAAACTTTTCCTAAAATAAACACACAATACTAGTAAATAAAGAAAACTACCTAGAGCCTGCGCCATAACAACTCCTTCTATTCCAAAATTATTAATAAAGCATAAGCTTAAAAAATACAAAGTCATTAATGATAATAACTCAGTAACTATAAACGCAGTTGTCATTTTTTTTGCAAAAAACTGAAAGCCTAAAATAAGAGAACAAACCTTAAAAACATCACCTAATAATTGCCAGAAGAACAAACTCTCTACAGGAAGAAAATCTGATGTAAAAAGTAATTTTATTATAAAGAAACGCAAAAAATAAATCACCGTAACTCCAATAATAAAAATAGGTAAAATCGTTTTATAATAACTCCAGAATATTGATTTCGATTCTTGATTATTTTTGGCAATTGCTAATCTCGGCAAAAAATAAACACTTAAAATAGTCGAAATAAACATCATATAATAACTTGAAATACGAGTCATAGTTTCCCAATAACCTGCTTGATTTATTCCAAGATTTTCTATCACATTATTTCGGATTGCTAAGAAAACCAAAGGTCCAAAAACTGATGAAACCAAAGCCATTAAAGAGTATGAAGACAAATTTTTTATGATTTTAAAATCGAACTGACCAAATCTTACCATCTCAAAAAAAACTATCTCTTTATTGATAAAATAAAATGTTGCAAAGAACAACAATGCAGGCGAAATTACAACAGCCAATAAAGCCCCTAAAGTTTTTAATTGAAAGATTAAAAGCAATGAAACTAATAATCCTATAATATTACCAATACAATTAATCCAAATTACTTTTTTAAATTTCCCCAAGCCATTAATTACAGCAAGCAAAAAAACCGAAATAGCATACCAAGGTAACGTTAAAGCCAAAATTTTAAATACCAACGAATATTCATAATTATATCCGAAAATTCTACTGTTCCAAAATGAAGCTAGAAAAAATAAAAGTCCGCTTAAAACAACAGCAATAACAAGTAGTGAGATAAAAACTGTGACTATTATTTTTTGAAGTTCTGTTTTATTCTTTTCATTTTCAGCAACGTATTTTACAATTCCGCTTTGAAAACCCAACGTTGAAATACTCTCCAGTAAAGTCATAAAATTACGAAGATTCCCAACCAATGCCATCCCACTTGGCCCAATAAAAACTGCTAATAATTTTGATGTAATTAGTCCAATACAAATTTTCAATATTACACTCAAGCTATTTAAAGAAGTAATTTTAAATAGATCTGTTTGAGCATATTTTTTAACGAAATTCAAGATTAATATTTATTTAAAATCTCAATAATAAAACTGACTTCCTCATCAGTCAAAACTGGACTTATTGGTAAACTTAAAACCTCATTATGCATTTTTTCGGTAATAGGAAAAGGCAACTTATTCCATTGTGGTAATGCCTTTTGCTTATGTGGCGGAACGGGATAATGAATCATGGATTGAACATTATTATCTAATAAATAAGTTTGCAAATCATTCCTGTCCTGAGTTCTAATAACAAACAAATGAAAAACATGATTATCTGAGAAATCCCAAAATGGTAGAATTATTTTCTTATTTTTTATTTCAATCAAATATCGCTTAGCAATAATTCTGCGTCGTTCATTTTCTGCATCCAGATTTGGTAATTTTACATTCAAGAATGCTGCTTGCAATTCATCCAGTCTCGAATTTACACCTATAAAATCATTATAATATTTTATCTCGGAACCATAATTACGAAGCGAAAACAAAATCTTAGCCAACTCAGAATCATTCGTCGTAATTGCTCCACCATCTCCCAAAGCACCTAAATTCTTCCCAGGATAAAAACTGTACGCTACAGCTGAATTCTGATCGCTCATCGCTGAAAGCTCATTGCTGACGGCTCCATGTGATTGCGCAGCATCTTCAACAACCAAAAGATTATTTTTGTTTGCAATCTCATTTACAGCATCCATTTCGGCTAATTGCCCGTATAAATGAACCACTAAAATTGCTTTAGTTTTAGATGTAATCTTTTCCTGAATTAAATCAGGATTAAGATTATATGTTTCTAACTTCGGTTCAACCAAAACAGGAACTAAATCGGCTTGCAAAATAGCTAGAATACTGGCTATATAAGTATTTGCCGGAACAATGACTTCATCTCCTTTTTGTAGTTTCCCTAACTGAATGTATGCTTTAAAAATTAAGATTAATGCATCTAAACCATTTCCTACTCCTATACAATGTTTTGCACCACAATAATCCGCAAAAGACGCTTCAAATGCTTTGACCTCTTTTCCTAGAATATACCAACCATTATTTAAAACCGTTTCAGTTTTTTCCTGAAATGATTTTTTATACGGCTCGTTTATTTTTTTTAAATCTAAAAAAGAAATCATAGTATTATTTTATAAAAATCCTGATTATAAACTGAACATCCTAACTCTTCTTTTTGCTTTAAAAGCCCTAGATTATATCCTTTTTCGTTATCATCTCCCACAATTCCCATATCAAAGAAAAGCTTTCCCTCTTCTTTATATTTCTGTATCAAGTTAATAAATAAAAAATCTAATGCTCTTAATTCTTCTCCTTTTCTTGTTGTTGCTCCATATTGTGATTTTACAACCGCATCAGTTTCAAAAATAGTTATTCCTGCAATAATTTCATCTTCATAATACACTGAGAACTGTTTTATATTATTTGGAAAATTTTGCTTTAGCAAAGTGATTTCTATACAATTATGTACAGGTTTCGCATTATGCTTTTCTGACAATCTTGGCTCAAGAACCAATTCCCAGAAAGGTTTAAAATCTTCTTCTTCTATAATATCTAAATCCATTTCCTGGATTCTCCTAAAATGTTTTAATTTACTTTTTGAAATATCTAATGAAACCGACATGTTTATTGCCAAGTTCATTTCTTTCTTTTCTAACAAAGCACCTCTTTTAAAGATAAAAAAATCAACTTCACTATTTCCATCTGGAAGATAAAAAGCCGGAATTGGTTTATAATAGAATGTTTTTATTTCATTTTGTCTTAAAAAAGAGAAAAAGGCATCTAAAATCAATTCTACTTCTGTTCCTTTTATTTTTTTTAAATAAACCAAACCTCCATAAGTCAATCCTTGATGAGAATAAACAACATCATTGACTTTATTAGCTGGCAAAACCGAAACTAATTTTTCATTATCATAAACCAATAAGGAGAAATCCTCGAATCGGTCTTTATGATATTCCATAAAATCACGATGAAACAAGAAAGTAGCATTTTTGGCTTGACCGATAAAGTCATTCCACTTTTCATAATCTGTTTCCTGATATAATTTTACGGTATAGTTTTTCACGATTTATTATTGGAATTCATTAGAGAAATCATTTAGCGTTTATGCTCTAAAGCTGGCAAATACCATTTGTATTTTACAGCCATTAATCGAACGATAATAATAACAACGCAAGTTACGAGGTACAAAATATCATCATTGAGATTCAATTTTTTCAATGCAAAAAAAACAATTCCGCCTAGAATACAAATGGTAGCATAAATTTCTCTTCTAAAAATCACTGGAATCTCATTGCATAAAATATCTCGAGTTACTCCTCCAAAACATGCTGTCATAGTACCTAGTGCAATACAAATTATAGGATGTAAACCTGTAATTATTCCTCTTTCCAGACCTATTAACGTAAAAACTCCCAAGCCAATAGTATCAAATAAAAACAATGATGTTCTTAGTTTATCAAACTTTTTTCTAAAAATAACAGATAAAATAAATCCTAAAATAATAACATACACATACTTTAAATCAAGCATCCAGCCCACAGGTGTTCTCCCAATTAAGACATCACGCACCGTTCCCCCACCTACTGCAGTAACAAAGGCAATTATAAAAACCCCAAACGGATCCAATCTTTTATTCATTGCCGTCAACGCGCCAGACATTGCAAATGCCATTGTCCCAATGATATCTAATAAACTAAACATTTATATGCTTTTAAAATGAAATGAAATTCTAGTATTCTGACAAAAATAAAGAAATCCCCATTATAAATAGGTGCTAACCCCAATTAATAAATTGTAGCCATTTTGAAAAAATAGTATTGAATTTAAAATTTAAAAAATCTTATTACCTTAGCCACTTACAAACTCAGCACTTTTTCCCTTGAAACAAATTACTTCGATACAAAACCCATTTATAAAATCATTAGTGTTATTGCAAGAAAAAGCAAAAGCACGTAAACAAACCGGAACGTTTTTAATAGAAGGAAAACGCGAGATTTCATTGGCCATAAAAGGCGGTTATGAAATAGAAACGATTTTGTTTTTACCCAAATTAATTTCAGAAAATGAAATCAATAAATTAACCGGAAAACAAGTTAATTTAATCGAAATCAATAAAGAAGTTTATCAAAAGCTAGCTTATCGAGACACAACCGAAGGTGTTTTGGCTATAGCCAAAACCAAATCGTTGCAATTATCTGATTTAAAATTATCTGATAATCCATTAATTCTTGTTGCCGAAGCTCCTGAAAAACCAGGAAATATTGGTGCATTATTACGTACTGCCGATGCAGCAAATTTGAATGCTGTAATTATTGCCAACCCAAAAAGTGATTTATACAACCCAAACATTGTTCGCTCAAGTGTAGGTTGCTTATTTACCAATCAGATTGCAACGGGAACAACTTCTGAAATTATTACTTTTTTAAAAGAAAATAAAATCAATTTTTACTGCGCTACATTACAAAACTCAACTTCATATCACACACAGGATTTCACTACTCCAACTGCTTTGGTTGTTGGTACTGAAGCCACTGGATTAACACAGGAATGGAGAGATGCAGCGACACAAAATATCATTATTCCGATGGAAGGTGAAATAGACAGCATGAATGTTTCGGTTGCAGCAGCCATATTAATTTTTGAAGCAAAAAGACAACGAGGTTTTAATCAATTATAAAATTTAAAGTATGAACTATAAATTATCACTTTTAACACTATTATTCGGTTTTACGGTTTCTGCACAAATCACCAATCAAGAAGTTGATGCACTGGTAGAAAACACTCTAAAAACATTTAACGTTCCTGGAATTGCTGTTGCTATTATTAAAGATGGAAAAATCGTTCAGGCTCAAGGTTATGGTGTGAAATCTATCATAACAAAAGAAAAAGTCGATGCAAATACCCTTTTCGGAATTGCGTCTAACAGTAAAGCTTTTACAAGTGCTGCCCTTGCAATGTTAGTTGATGAAGGGAAGATAAAATGGGATGATAAAGTGGTAAAATATCTTCCAAATTTTAAGATGTACAATGAATACGTGACGCAAGAATTTACGATTCGTGATTTATTAACTCACCGCAGCGGACTTGGTCTTGGAGCAGGAGATTTAATGATTTGGCCTGACGGTAGTGACTTTACTGCACAAGATATTACCCAAAACTTACAGTATTTAAAACCTGTTTCAGGCTTTAGAACCAAATACGATTATGACAATTTATTGTATATCGTTGCCGGCGAAATTGTGCATGTGGTAAGCGGAAAAAGCTGGTGCGATTTTGTTGAAGAACGCATCATGAAACCATTAGAAATGAATCATAGTGCAGCTTCATTTTTGCGTTTAAAAGACTCCACAAATATTATTGCTCCACACGTACCTATTGACGGAAAATTAAAAGTGATTAGCAGATATAAAAATCAACTTTTTGATGCAGCTGCTGGTATTTATTCAAGCGTAAATGACTTGAGCAAATGGGCAATTATGCAAATGAATAACGGTAAATATGGATCTGACAATAAACAATTATTTTCAGAAAAAGAACATGACGAGATGTGGCAATTGCAAACTATTATCCCTGCAAGAACCAGAGCTCCATATAATACTCATTTTAGCGGATATGGTTTAGGCTGGTTCCTAAGTGATGTAAAAGGATACAAGCAGGTTACTCATACTGGTGGATTAGAAGGCATTGTAACTCAGGTAACTTTAATTCCCGAGCTACAATTAGGAATTATCGTCTTAACAAATCAGCAATCTGGCGCAGCATTTACTGCAATTACAAATACTATAAAAGACAGCTATTTAGGCATTAAATCTGAAGATTATGTTGCATTATACAGCAGCAAAATGAAAGCAAATGAAGAAACAGCAGACAAAGTAACCGATGAAGTTTGGGCAACTGTTGCAAAAAACAAAAAGGATAAACTAAAAACTGATTTTACCAAAATTACTGGAACTTACAAAGACAATTGGTTTGGAGAAGTTACCATTACAGAAAAAAAAGGAAAGGTATATTTTGCTTCTAAACGTTCTCCACAATTAGTAGGTGAAGTATTCTTTTATAAAGATGGAAATTATGTAGTAAAATGGGATAATGCCTATTTTCATGCAGACGCACACCTTTTCTTTAAATATGATTCTAACGGAAAAGCTACTAATTTAAAAATGCAAGCAATCTCAGAATTAACTGATTTCAGTTACGATTTTCAAGACTTAGACTTTATTAAAATTCTGTGAATTTTATAGGTTCAGAGGAACAAAGGTATAAAGGAGCAAAGGGGAAAAACTTTGCAGAATTTGGCGTCTCTTTCTGAAACTTTGAAATAATCATTTTTTAGATAAAATCGTCAATCTCTCCTTCTAAAATCTAAAGTTAGAAATCTAAAATCAATACCCCATTCCCTTGTGTATATTGAAACTTATTCTTATTTTTAGGGAATTGAACCAGGCGAATATATGATAGAGATAGATATTGAAAAAGAGAATAAAGCAATTGCACAGGAATACAAAGAATTACTTCGAATTAGTTATCAGACTTTAAGTCCTACAGATAAAAAACTAATCCGAAAGGCTTTTGATGTTGCTGTTGATGCTCATAAAGAACAACGACGAAAATCAGGTGAGGCGTATATCTTTCATCCTATTGCTGTTGCAAAAATTGTAGCTTCCGAAATTGGTTTGGGAGCCACCTCGATTGCTGCTGCCTTATTGCATGATGTTGTCGAAGATACTCCACTGACTGTTCAGGACATTGAGCGCTTGTTTAATCCCAAAGTAGCACAACTTGTAGAGGGATTAACTAAAATTTCGATGGTTCAAAGAGATTTAAATGCATCAATGCAAGCGGAAAACTTCCGTAAAATGATCCTTACCTTAAATGATGATGTTCGTGTTATTTTGATAAAATTAGCCGACCGTTTGCATAATATGCAAACTATGGATTCGATGGCTGAATACAAACAAACCAAAATCGCATCCGAAACATTATACATTTATGCTCCCCTTGCCCACCGATTGGGATTATACAACATTAAAACTAAACTTGAAGATTTAGGATTAAAATATACCGAACCAGAAGTTTACAATGATATTGTAAGTAAAATTCGCGAAACCAAAGAAGAACAAGATGCTTACATCAAAGACATTTCTGATGTTCTTAAAAAATCTATGGATGAAGAAGGAATTGATTATATTATAAAAGGTCGTCCGAAATCTATTTATTCTATTCGAAGAAAAATGCGTGCGCAAAACGTAAGCTTCGACGAAGTTTATGATAAGTTTGCACTTCGAATTGTATATAAATCGAATCCCCATGACGAGAAATTTCTTGCCTGGAAAATATATTCTATCGTAACAGACCATTACAGACCAAGCCCGAGCCGATTACGCGACTGGATTTCATCGCCAAAATCTACTGGATATGAAGCTTTGCACATAACAGTAATGGGACCAAAAGGTCGCTGGGTCGAAGTACAGGTTCGAAGCGAACGTATGGATGAAATTGCCGAAAAAGGATACGCAGCACATTACAAATATAAAAACGGAGCTACAGAAGAAAGTGGTCTGGATGTTTGGCTAAACTTACTTCGTGAAGCTTTAGAAAATTCTGAAACCAATGCGGTAGATTTTGTCGAGGATTTTAAAATGAATTTATATTCAAAAGAAATCTTTGTATTTACTCCAAAAGGAGAAATTAAATCATTGCCAAAAGGCGCAACCTCATTAGATTTTGCTTTTAGTATTCACTCCGAAATAGGAATAAAAACTCGTGGAACTCGTGTTAACGGACGATTAGTTCCTCTTAACTACGAATTAAAAAGTGGTGATCAGGTAGAAGTTATCACTTCTCAAAACCAAAAACCAACCGTCAACTGGCTGGATTATGTTACTACATCCCGAGCTAAAAATAAAATTAAAAACGTTTTAAACGAAAACACCAAAAAGATTGCCGAAGAAGGGAAAGAATTACTTACTCGCAAACTTAAACACTTAAAAATCACGATTAGCGAACAAGTTATAAACGAGTTGGTTAACTTCTTTAAACTCAAAACGAGTTTAGATTTATTTTACAGAGTTGGTGTTGGTGCAATCGAAAATCAGCAATTAAAAGATTATGCTGCCCAAAAAGGTAACACGTTTATTAATTTCTTCAAAAACAAAATAAAACGTAATAACAGCAATACAGCTGATACCGATATTCATAAGCCTGAAATCAGCAGTAATTATGATATGTTGGTTTTTGGAACTGAGCACGATAAACTAGATTATAAATTATCTCCATGTTGTAACCCAATTCCAGGAGATGATGTTTTTGGATTTGTAACGATAAACGAAGGGATAAAAGTTCATAAGAAAGACTGTCCTAATGCCATCGGAATGCAATCCAACTATGCGTATCGTATAATGACTGCTAAATGGATTGATTCATCTCAAGAAGAATTTAAAGCTATTATCAATATTACAGGAATGGATGTTTTAGGACTTACAAACCAATTAACAAAAGTGATTTCTAACAACATGAACGTGAACATTCAGAGCATCTCTTTGAGTACCGATGCCGGGATTTTTCATGGTCAGATTGCAGTAATTGTACGAAATAATTCTATACTCAAGAAAATGATTAATAATATCAAAAAAATTGATGGTGTAGATAAAGTAACCAGAGAATATAGAACATAAGTGTCTGAATTTTCACGATTAAACATTTGAACGTGAAACTTTAAACAGGAAACTTTTATTCATTTAAAAATAATAAATTATCTTTGCAGGATATGACACTCATTTCAACTGACAACAACAAAAATCAAGAAATTGTAAAAAATGTTTTTACATTATATCTTGAACAAAAAGGGCATCGTAAAACACCTGAGCGCTACGCTATACTTCAGGAAATATACGATAGTGAAGAACATTTTGATATTGAAAACTTGTATATCAAAATGAAAAACAAAAATTATCGTGTAAGTAGAGCCACTTTATATAATACAATCGAATTATTATTAGATTGTGCTTTGGTTCGTAAACATCAATTTGGGCAAAATCAAGCCTACTACGAAAAATCGTATTTTGACAAGCAACACGATCATATCATTATGACTGATTCTGGTGAGGTAATCGAATTTTGCGACCCTAGAATTCAGACCATAAAAAAAACAATCGAAGAAATATTTGATATCGAAATCACGAATCATTCCTTATATTTTTACGGAAACAAAAAACAGAAATAGACAATCGCTAAAAAAGATTGTTCTCGAAAATATTTAAATAAAAATAGATAACAAATTAATCTGAGCAGGCGGTAAAAACTGCCTCGACATTAAAATTAAAAACAGAATGACCGTAGATTTATTACTAGGATTACAATGGGGAGATGAAGGTAAAGGGAAAATTGTAGACGTTCTTACCTCTAATTATGACATTATTGCTCGTTTTCAAGGTGGACCAAATGCAGGACATACTTTAGAATTCGACGGAATAAAACACGTTTTAAGAACAATTCCATCAGGGATTTTTCATAAAAAGTCTATTAACATTATTGGTAATGGAGTTGTAATTGACCCAGTGGTTTTCCAAAAAGAAATTGAAGGTCTAGAGAAATTTAATTTAGACATCAAAAGCAAATTAATTATATCTAGAAAAGCACACTTAATTTTGCCAACACACCGTTTACTTGATGCAGCTTCTGAAGCATCAAAAGGAAAAGCAAAAATTGGTTCTACATTAAAAGGAATTGGTCCAACTTACATGGACAAAACTGGTAGAAACGGTTTACGTGTTGGTGATATCGAATTAGAAGATTTTAAAGAGCGTTACAGAGCATTGGCAGACAAGCATGAAGCTATGATTGCTTTTTATGATGTTGCTATTCAATACAACTTAGCAGAACTTGAAAAAGAATTCTTTGAAGCTATCGAAGAACTAAAAAAATTAGATTTTATTGATAGTGAAGAATATATGTACCAAGCTCAAAAAGCTGGTAAATCTATTTTATGCGAAGGTGCTCAGGGATCTTTACTTGATGTAGATTTTGGAACATATCCATTTGTTACCTCATCTAATACTACTGCTGCAGGAGCTTGTACTGGTTTAGGTATTGCGCCAAACAAAATTAAAGAAGTTTACGGTATTTTTAAAGCATACGTTACTCGTGTAGGTAGCGGTCCTTTCCCAACTGAACTTTTTGACGAAGTTGGAGCTACAATGGCAAAAATCGGAAACGAATTTGGATCTGTTACAGGAAGACAAAGACGTTGTGGATGGTTAGACTTAGTAGCTTTAAAATATGCTGTTCAAGTAAATGGTGTTACACAATTAATGATGATGAAAGGTGACGTACTTTCTGGATTCGAAACTTTAAAAGTGTGTACTGAATACAACTACAAAGGACAAAACATTTCTCATTTCCCTTATAATATTGAGCCAGAAAATGTAACTCCTGTTTACAAAGAGTTTAAAGGATGGCAAGCTGATTTAACTGGAATGACAACTTATGATCAATTACCAATTGAATTAAAAGAATATATCGAGTTTATCGAGAAAGAAGTCGAAGTGCCTATCAAGATTGTTTCTGTAGGTCCAGACAGAAAACAAACGATACTTAAATAAAAACATTAAACGCTCTGAAATCCAGGGCGTTTTTTTTGCCAAAAAAATATTTCACACATGAGCAATCCTAAAATAAATATAACTGAGACTAAATTATTATCTGATAATTGGTATGTATTAAACAAAGTAACGTTTGATTATCAAAAGAATAACGGAAAGCAGGAAATCCATTCTCGAGAAGTATATGACAGAGGGAATGGCGCAGCAATATTACTTTATAATTCTGAAAAGAAAACTGTAGTCCTTACAAGACAGTTTCGCATGCCAACTTATCTTAACGGAAATGAATCTGGAATGATGATTGAGGTTTGTGCTGGACTTTTAGACAAAGACAATCCTAAAGAATGTATCATCCGTGAAACGGAAGAAGAAACCGGATATCGATTAAAGAATGTAGATAAAGTAATCGAAACCTATATGTCACCAGGATCGGTAACCGAAATTCTATATTTGTTTACAGGAGAATATGACGAAAGCATGAAAGTTAGTGAAGGCGGAGGACTGGATATCGAAAATGAAAATATCGAAGTACTAGAAATGACTTTTGACGAAGCTTATAATATGATTGCAACTGGAGAAATAAAAGATGCCAAAACAATTTTATTATTGCAACACGCCAAGATAAAAGGATTAATTTAATATTTGCTCCTTATGCAAAAAAGTTTTCATACACTACTTTAAATCCATAAGCAATACAAAGCAGCGAGGAAATTATAATTAATACATATTGTAGTTTTTGAGATTTGAGTACATTTTTAGCAAAAGGAATACTGAACAATCCAGAGGCTAAAAACATCCCGAAAATTGAACCCAATCCAAAAACTAAGATATACATTAATCCTTCTAAAACCGTTTTCATCTGAGAGATTACTAATACGACCAAAGCGCCACTACCCGCCAATCCGTGAATTAATCCTACACCAAATGCTGCCCGATATCCCTTAGATTCATCTGGATGTTCATGCTCAAACAAATCTATGGGATGAGAATGGGTATATGTATGAGAATGCAAATGGGTGTGAGTAACGCCATTACTATGGGTATGTTCATGTGAATGCGTGTAGGTATGAGTATGGGTATTTTTTTTAAATAACTTAAACAAACGAAAAACACCTAGTATAATCAACATTAAACCAACAGTTCCTTCAAGATAACTAAAAACACTCTCCTTTATAATTACCTTAAAACCAATCATAACAACACCTATCACAAAAATGGTAAGGGTATGTCCTATTCCCCAATACATCCCATCTTTGGCAGCTTTCTTTATATTTTTTCTATTAGTTACTAAACTATTAACAGCCAATAAATGATCCATTTCAAGAGCATGTTCTAATCCGGCATAAAGTGTTATTATTATTCCAATCATAACAACTACAAATAATTATAATATGCAGCACAAGCCCCTTCGGAAGAAACCATTGGTGCTCCTAATGGATTAGACGGTTTGCATTTTTTCCCAAATTCGGGGCATTGGTTTGGTTTTTTAGTTCCTCTTAAAATTTCTCCTGCAATACAATTTTGGTCAGTCTTTTTATTACTACTGTTAATCGAAAATCGAGAATTAGCATCATATTTTCTATAGTTTTCTCTCATCACCAATCCACTATTTTCGATTACGCCAATACTTCTCCACTCTTGATCTCCAATTGTAAAAACAGTGTCTACAACCTCTTTAGCTTTTACATTCCCTTCTTCTTTTACTAGTCGGGTATATTGATTCTCAACTTCAAATTTTCCTTCTTCTAATTGTAGTACAGCATGATAAATAGCCCGAAGCAAATCGGCAGGTTCAAATCCAGAAATTACAATCGGAATTTTATATTTTGCAGAAATGGGATAATATTCTTCCAGCCCTACTATTGTACATACATGTCCGGCTCCCAAAAAAGCATCAATAGTACAAAACTCATCAGATAAAATAGTCTCCATAGCAGGCGGAACAAGTACATGCGAGACTAATAAACTAAAATTGTCCAAGTCTAATTTTTGAGCATGAATTACTGCTAAAGCAATACTTGGAGCTGTCGTTTCAAATCCTACTGCAAAAAATACAATTTCTCTATCAGGGTTTTGCGCAGCTATATTTACCGCCTCCAATGGGGAATATAGAATACGTAAATCTCCCCCTTCTGCCTTAGCTTGCAACAGACTTTGAGAAGAACCTGGTACTCGGGTCATATCCCCAAATGAACACAAAATTACATCTTGCTTCATCAATTCTATTGCCTTATCTATTAAAGAAATTGGAGTTACACATACAGGGCAACCAGGCCCATGAATCATTCTTATGTTTGAAGGCAATAAATCCAACAAACCGTTTTTTACTAATGAATGCGTTTGTCCACCACAAATTTCCATTATATTCCAAGGCTTTGTGGTTATTTTATGCAATTCGGTAATATACTGTTTTACCAATTCAGGATTTCTATACTCTGAGAGATACTTCATATCAAACAATATTTAAAAGTTCAATTATAAAAACTAAAGTTGAATTGGGCTGAATCATCGGAGGTGCTCCAATTTCGGCGTATGCCAAATGATGTGGGATATAAACTTTCCAGCGAGAGCCTTCTGGCATTAATTGCAATGCTTCTTGCCAACCCTGTATAGTCTGCAATAATTTAATTTTCTGCGCACCAGTTTCTTTAGTCGAATCAAAAACATTTTTATTCAGCAAATAGCCTTCATAAATAACATTTACAGTATCTGTTCTTTTAGGAATACTTCCATTTCCTTCAACTAAAACTTCGTATTGCAATCCACTTGAAAGCGAAATTATTCCTGCTTTTTTAGAATTTTTATCCAAAAATTCTTTTCCAATTTCTGCATTCGTAATCTTCAATTCTTCTTGTAAAAGTGCTACATAATTATTAAAGATCTCGATAGATCGTTTAGGAGAAATCTTTGAGCTTGCTTTTCCAAATACAGATTGCATTCCGTCTACAAAATCTTCGTATTTTATTTCGTCAAAACCTATATCTTTTAGACTTAATGCCATCACCACTCCCGCAGAATAAGAGATTTTATCTTTCTCTTCTGTTTTACCAACATGCCCTAATAATTCTAAAATATCCATGATTTATTTTTTTATATGTAAATAGTAATTGAGTTGTCCAAATGAAATATTTTCGTCATTGGGAGAAACTATTTTATGAAAATGAAGTTTATATTTTGGTTTTAAATGATCAACAATCAAATCTATAAGTACTGAGTTTTGGAAAACTCCTCCGCTAAATGCTAATTCTTTTGCTTTTGAAAATTTTGCAACTTTTTCAATACATTTCACCAAAGTATAATGAAAATTAAGAGCGATAATTTCTATATCAACATTCTTTTTACGAGCTGTAATAATTTGCAATAAAATTCTTCTTACAGGAACCAGGTTGGTAATTATCTCATTTTTTAAATAATCTTCTAATTCTAAAACAGGTTTATTATATCCTCTTTGAGCCAAATTTTCAAGATATAAACCTGCTTCCCCTTCAAATGATATATTATCCGGAAAACCTAAAGTAAAGGCAACAGCATCGAATAATCTCCCCATAGAGGATGTTTTTATTTTTGCGAGCCCTATCTCATTTTTATAAATTTTCAATTCATTTTCATCAAAAAAATTTCGAAAAAAAGTATTATTTCCACTTATAGAAAATGCAGCAATTTTTGGATTTTTTGACATTTTATCTCCCATAATCCATGGATAATATTCTAAATGACCAACTCTTTTAATCTTATTAGCATTGTAACGTAGAAACTCTCCTCCATAAATTTCATTTTCATTTCCAAAACCCATTCCATCCCAAATAACACCTAAAACATTGTTTCTTTCCCATAGCTTTTTCTCTCCTAAAATTGCTGCAAAATGAGCTTCATGATGTTGAACTTTCAGAATTTCTTTTTGATTTTTTGTATCTGTAAAATCACTAATAATTTGACTATTATGATAATTTGGATGTTTATCACAAATAATAACCTCTGGCAAGAAATCAAAAATTTGCAGATACTTTTTTATTTTTTTATCAAATCGATCATAAGCATCATAATTACTTAAATCTCCATTATATTCACTAACATAACATTGATTGTTAGGACTAATTGTAATAGTATTTTTCAAATCTCCGCCTAAGCAAAGTATTTTTTGATTGGTATCATTACAAAAATCTGTTTTAAAATTTGGAGCAAAACCTCTGGATCGTCTCAAGATTATTTTTACTTTGTTCTTTTCCGAAAATTTAATTACACTATCATCTTGAGGATGTTCTATCTCTAAATTATGATGGAGAAAAAAATCTGTAATAGGTTTTAAAATAGTCGTAGCCTCTTTTTCGTTTGTACAAATTGGTGCCCCGTGAAAATTACCACTAGTAGCTATTAAAGGAGCATTAAAAACAAATGAAATTAATTGTAAAATGCCTGAATTAGGAAGCAGCGCTCCAATTGTTCTCATTTCTGGAGCAATTTCACCTACTGCCAGATTGCTTTGATCTTTTAAATTTAAAATAACAATAGGTGCTTCAACAGATTTTAATTGTTTCTCTTCTATTTTATTACAATTCAAATTAGCAACAACCTGACTGAAATTTGGAAATAAAACTGCAAAAGGTTTTTTTAAACGTCTTTTCCGACTTCTGAGTTCCATTATAGCTTCTGAGTTCCTAGCATCGCATAGTAATAAATATCCCGAAATATTTTTTACAGCTATAATTTTCCCTTTTTTTAATTCATCTGAAATACGTTTGAAAATTTGCAAATTTGTACCTATAATTTTCTGATTTTCTTTATCAGTAAAAGAAAGTTGAGCCCCGCAATCGGGACATGAACTTGTTTGCGAATGAAAACGAATATCTTTGGGATTACGATATTCTTCAGAACATGCTTGGCACATTCGGAATTCATTCATGCTCGTATTTTCTCTTTCAAAAGGGAATTTCCTGGTGATAGCGTAACGAGGACCACATTGTGTACAAGTAGTAAAAGGGTAAAAATAACGTTTGTTCTCAGAATCTATAACCTCATCTTTACAACTTTCGCAAATTGCAAAATCTGGTGTTAAAGGTAAATTTGCCGAAATATTTTCTGCTGTTGGTTTTATATAAAAAATTTCAAATTTTTCTTTTGTAGTAAATTCTGAAATCTTAATCGCTGTTATTTTAGCATTCTTAGGATATTTTTTTTTAATCGTTTTGTGAAATTCAAATACTCTTTCGGGCTCTCCACTTGCTATTATAATCACCCCCAATTCATTATTTGAAACATAACCAGTCAGTCCAAATTCAGTAGCTAAATTATAAACAAAAGGGCGGAAACCAACACCTTGCACACGTCCAGAAATGATTATTTGAAAAGAATGATTCAAGGTTTAGTTTTTATTAAAATTTTCAATTAATTGAATAATTTTTTCTGTTACTTCTTTTATCGCACCATCGACTTTTGGAGAAAGCTCCATAAGCATTGGTTCCATTTTAGAAATCGTAATTGTGTACAAATAAATTTCGGGCATCGTATCAAGCATAGTCAAAATTTCGACCATGTCCTTTAATCCAAAATTATGACCACTTAAAGAAATCGGAAAATCATTAGAAAATCTGGGTGTTAAGAGTGTAATAGTCCCTTCTTCTTTTCCATCCATTGTTGCATCTACAATAATTACTTTTTTATGGTTCTCAATGCAGGGAATTAATGTAAATCCTCCTGTTCCTCCATCAATAAAAGAGATATTTTCGGGAAAATCGGTCTTCTCAATCCTGTTAATAAAATGTACTCCAACACCCTCATCCCCCATTAAATAATTACCAATACCAAGTACTAAAATTTCATTTCCATTAGAATGAAACTCATCATATTTATATGGCATATTGACTTTTTCTGTAATCATCTTTACTGTTATATTTTTTTATTTTCTTCTTGATTTCCAGTATTTATCACAACTTCTTTTACATCGTCGGCAATTTCATCTTTTCTAACCCTTTCGGTTCGTACAAATTTATATCCACTTACCATAGCCGATGTCTCACCTAATCCTTCCAACCAATCATGAAAGAATACTAAATAAACATGAACGATTGCAAACAAGATAAAAGTCCAGGTAGTAATATGATGAATAGTCCTAACATTAAAATCTCCTCCTAACAAGTTTACTACCCAACCAAACATCTTTGGTAAAAACCAGGTCGATGTGGGAGCATACATTGCAAACCCTGTCGCTATCATAACAAGTCCCATAAAAAACATAACCAAATAAGAAGCTGCAGCGACACTATTATGTCCTACAGCTCCTGTAGGGGAATTATTTGTTTCTTCATTTTGCAAAAAAATATCGTATTTAATAACGTGCCACATCCTTTTAAATCCTTCTTTCTTAAAAGGAAGAAATACACGCCAATTAGCATATTTATTCCCTTTGAAAGCAAAATAAACCCTCAAAATCATCACTGCTACCAATAGATAGGCACATATAAAATGGATTTCACGAACGTAGCCAAACCAAAATTGTTCTGTAGCTTCTTTGCTGGAGATAATTCCGGGCGGATTTGCAATAATAAATCCTGTTGCGACTAATCCTGTAATAGCCCAAGCATTTACCCAATGAAAAATACGCACGGGTAATTGCCATATATAAGCTCTTTTATAATCGTTGGTTTTTGTTGGCATGCTTTACAATTTAAATTAAGAATTACAAATTGTGATATCGTTTACTTCTTTAATAATGTCTCCATTTTCATCGTATAAATGAACTGCACAAGCGATACAAGGATCAAATGAATGTATCGTTCTAATGATTTCTAATGGTAATTCTGGATTTGCAACTGGTGTATTTAGCAAACTACTTTCGTAAGGAGATCGTTGCCCTTTTGGATCTCTGGGAGAAGCGTTCCATGTCGATGGAACTACTTGTTGATAATTAGCCACTTTTGCATCTTTTATAACAATCCAATGGCTCAAAGCGCCTCGTGGTGCTTCGACAATACCTACTCCTTTAGCCTCTTTTGGCCAGGTAGACGTTTCCCATTTTTCTGTATTTGCGATATTGGTATCTCCTTTTTTAATATTCTCAATTAAAGTATCAAAAAATTCCAGATTCCAGTTTGCCACTAATTTTGATTCTAAAGCTCTGGCGGCAGTTCTTCCTAAAGTCGAGAATAGTGCTGCGGCTGGAACTTGCAATTTTGATAATGTAGAATCAATAGTTTCTTTAAATTCTTCTCTTCCGGACGCATATCCAACTAACATTCTAGCAAGCGGACCTACTTCCATCGCATGACCTTTCCATCTTGGTGTTTTTATAAAACTGTATTTTTCATCAACATTCAAATGTGTATAAGGTGGTTTAGGACCTGTGTAATTTATTTTCGTTTCTCCGCTCCACGGTTGTCTTCCTAAATTACCATCTCCTTCATAATCATACCAGGAATTATTTACATACTCTTCTACTGTTTTTAAATCTCTTAAATCTAAGTCATGAAGTTTAGATAAATCTTTATTCAAAATAACTCCCGACGGGAATTTAAAATTAATATCGTTTGTATTATTATGCCCCTGCATTGGGAATTCTCTAGAAGACATAAAATTATGAAACCCTCCAATAGCCCCCCAGTCTTTATAGTATCCTGCAATGGCAAGAACATCTGGAACATATACTTGTTCTACAAATTGTTTTCCTTCTTCTAAAAGTTGTCTTACGTGGGCAAGTCTTTCTGCATTTAGTCCACTTGCATCATCAAGGTTAATAGAGCAAGCCATTCCGCCAACTAAAAAATTGGGGTGTGGATTTTTACCACCAAAAATAGCATGCACTTTCACAATTTCTTTTTGCCACTCTAAGGCTTCCAAATAATGTGCAGTTGCCATTAAATTAACTTCGGGTGGTAGTTTCATTTGTGGATGTCCCCAATAACCATTAGCAAAAATTCCTAATTGACCACTCTCTACAAATTTTTTCAGTCTTTTTTGTAAATCCGAAAAATAACCTGGTGAACTTTTTGGCCAATTTGAAATAGATTGTGCTATTTGAGAAGTTTTTACAGGATCTGCGTTCAAGCCACTTATTACATCTACCCAATCAAATGCGTGGAGATGATAAAAATGAACTACATGATCATGTAAGTATAAAGCTCCTAGCATAATATTACGAACCATTTCTGCATTTGGAGGAACTACAATTCCAAGTGCATCTTCAACAGCCCGTATTGATGCGGTAGCATGGGAAGCTGTACAAACCCCACAAGTACGTTGTACAAAAGCCCAAACGTCTTTTGGATTCCTGTCTTTTACAATGTTTTCAAGACCTCTAACCATAGTTGAAGATAAAAAGGCTTCTTGTATAGTTCCATCCGAAATTTCTACTTCGGCTCTAAGATGTCCTTCTATTCTAGTAATTGGGTCTACCACTATTCTCTCTGCCATTCTTTATTTTTTTTATAGATTATAAATCGTCTAAGTGTTTTTCGTTTTCAGTTGCCTGATTAATTCTTTGATTTAGCTCTTTTCGTTTTGATACATTAGAAAGGATGGCATGAACCCCAATACCTGCAGCAACTCCCCCAAGGGCAATTTTACCTATTGTATCGGCATTTGCTTCTATATCTCCCGCTGATACAGAGGAGTCTCTCGAATAAAAACTTCCTGCGTCCCAGAAATCTTTGGCACTACAGCCTAAACAGCCATGCCCGGATTGAATTGGGTAGCTTACTCCTCCATTCCATTTCATATTACCGCAAGCATTGTAGGTACTAGGTCCTTTACAACCAACTTTGTATAAGCAATATCCTTTTTTTGCATTCTCATCATCAAAATTTTCGACAAATAATCCTGCATCAAAATAAGGTCGGCGATAACAACTATCATGAACTCTTTTAGAATAAAATGCTTTTGGTCTACCTGCATTATCTAGTTCTGGCAATTTCCCAAAGGCAACAATATGTACAATAATACCAGCCATTACCTCTCCTATAGGAGGGCATCCCGGAACATTGATAATTGGTTTATCGGTAATGATTTTATTTATAGGTACTGCTCCTGTAGGATTCGGTTTTGCTGCTTGTACACAACCAGATGTTGCACAACTTCCCCAAGCAATTATCGCTTTTGCCCCTGCAGCAGATTCTTTTAGTATATCAACAGCGCTACGGCCTCCTATACAACAATAATTTCCGTCGGCACCAAGAGGTATAGAACCTTCAACACAAAGAATGTATTCTCCTTTGTATTTATTCATTGTTGCTTGTTTAGCTGCTTCGGCTTGATGCCCAGAAGCGGCCATTAGCGTTAGCGTGTAATCTAATGATATTTTGTCTAAAATAATATCGGCAACAATAGGATGATCCGAACGAATAAACGACTCACTACAACAGGTACACTCCTGAAAATGTTCCCAAATAACGGGTAATCTGGGTGTCCTTTCTAATGCTTTTGTGATCTGTCCTATTGCAGAACTTTCTACACCCATATATGCTCCTATATATGCTACAAATTTTAAAAAATCTCTCCTACTATAACCTTGTCTTTCGATACTATTATAATAGGTCTCATTCTTTTTGACTTTATCCTCCATCCTTAAGTTAGTTTTTAAAACACTTCATGGTCTATTTGATTTAGAATACTCAACATTGCAGACCAATACTTTCATTAAATATCAATACTTCAAATTTTATTTTATTTTTCCTACAATTTTATGATAATTATCATGTTCTGAAAGGTTTAATAAACTTAAATTGATCCCTAAATTTTGTCCTAAAAGCAAATTCAATATGCATGAACTTTCTATTGTCTCCTCTATTGTAAAAACTGCTCATCAAGAAGTAGAGAAAATAAAAGGAAAAAAGGTCTTAGAAATTTATCTCGAAATAGGAAAATTATCTGGCGTCGAGATGGATTCTTTTCATTTCGTATGGCCATTGTGCACTAATAACAGTGTGCTGGATGGTTCCAAATTATTTGTTGAAGAACCTGTCGGGAGGGCAAAATGCGCAGAATGTAATCACACCTTTATTATCAAAAAAATATTTGATTCCTGCCCCAATTGCAACAGTCCTTTTAAAGAAATTTTAGAAGGGAAAGAACTAAAAATTAAAAAATTAATTATAAAATAGAAAATTATGTGTACCACCTGCGGATGTAGCTCTGATGAGAATGAAATAAGATATACTAAAATGGGCGAAAAACAGAATCATTCTAGCAATAGTAATTTTCATCATCACCATCATGATAATGAACTACAACATGATCATGAACATGACCACGAACATACTCATGACCATAATCATAGCCACAGCCATCATAGTCATAGTCATAGTCATGATCATAGTCACGAGATAAGTGTGATACAATTAGAAAAAGATATTTTACATAAAAACCAATTAACTGCCGAGAGAAACAGAGGTTTCTTTGAAGCTTTAAATATTTTCTCAATCAACCTGGTGAGTTCTCCCGGATCAGGAAAAACATCATTACTGGAGCGAACAATTACTGATTTAAAAAGTAAAATAACTTTTTCAGTTATCGAAGGGGATCAACAAACCACAAATGATGCTGACAGGATTCACAAACTTAATGTTCCTGTAATTCAAATAAATACTGGAAAAGGATGTCATCTTGATAGCGAAATGATCTCGAGAGCTGTTAAAGAATTGAAACCTAAACAAGATTCGATTATGATGATTGAAAATGTTGGAAATCTAGTTTGTCCAGCGATGTTTGATTTAGGAGAATCTAAACGTATTGTAATTATATCTGTGACCGAAGGTGAGGACAAACCCTTAAAATATCCTGATATGTTTTATGGTTCGCAAATATGCATTATCAATAAAATAGATTTATTACCATATTTAAAATTTGATTTAGAGAAATTAAAAGAATATGCCAGAAAAGTAAATCCTCAATTAGAATTCTTTGAAGTTTCGGCCACATCTGGAGAAGGGTTAGAAGCATGGTATACCTATTTAACCCAATCAATAAACCAATAATAGTATGTGTTTAGCAGTCCCTGGTCAACTTAAAAAAGTAACAATGCAACTCGATGAAACTTTTAGAATTGGAAACGTTTCATTTGAAGGAATTATTAAAGAAGTCAATCTAACGCTTGTTCCCGAAGCAAAAGAAGGCGATTATGTTTTAGTACATGTTGGTGCTGCTATAGGTATTATAGACGAAGAAGAAGCCAAACGTACTATGGCAGTTTTAAAGGAAATGGGGGAAGAAATTTAAATTCTAAAAATGAATAATTCTAAAAATTCAGAAGCAATTTATCTACATCACGGAAGCGGTGGAGAACACATGACGCAATTATTAAATGATGTTATTTTAAAGATTTTAAAAAACGATATTTTAGATGTTCGACATGATGGCGCCTTTATAAATTTACATGGACATTTTGCCTTTTCTACTGATAGTTATGTTATTTCTCCCATTTTCTTTAAAGGAGGAAACATTGGAGAGCTTGCTGTAAACGGAACCGTAAATGACCTCTCTATGTGTGGAGCAATTCCTAAATATCTCTCTTTATCATTAATAATTGAAGAAGGTTTTAGTTTAGACGAATTTACCCAGATTATTAAATCTATAAAATCGGCTGCCGACAAAGCTGGCGTTTTTATTGTTACCGGAGACACTAAAGTAGTTGAAAGAGGAAAAGGAGATAAAATTTACATTAATACTTCTGGAGTTGGAATTGTACATGAAAAAGCAGATATAAAAATTGGAAATATTCTCAAAAACGATGCTATACTTATAAATGGTCCTATAGCATCACACGGAATGGCAATCATGTCGGAACGAGAAGGTCTTCAGTTTGACAGTGATATATTGAGTGACACCACAAACTTAAACGAAATTACACTTGAATTAATAGAAAAATATGGTGCTAAAATTCATTTTCTAAGAGATGCAACACGTGGAGGTCTAGCATCGGTATTACACGAAATTGTAACTGAATGCCATTTTGGAGTGAATCTTTATGATGAAAATATAAAAGTAGAAAATCAAGTAAATAGTGCCTGTGAATTACTGGGTTTAGATCCCTTGTATGTTGCCAATGAAGGCATATTTGTGTGTATTGTTGATGCTGAAATTAAAGACGGAGCTTTAGCAATTTTACAAAAAACGGACCCTTATGCTTCTTGCATAGGTTTTATAACCGAGGATCATCCTTTAAAAATTATCACCGAGAGTGCATTTGGCGGTAAAAGAGTTTTATCTCCATTAATTGGGGAACAATTACCTCGAATTTGTTGATTGGTTAAATTAATATAATACTCATCTTGTAAATTATTTATTAAGATAAAAAACTAAATTTACTATTTTAAAATATGATACGATAATGATATACTTATCTTAAGTAGAATCATTTATACCGTAAGAATATCTTAATATTACAATCAAATAGTAATTTTAGTTTAAATCAGTAAATCTTAATGAAACAAAAAACAACTATCTTCTTATTCCTTATATGTTCAGCTGCTAACTTATTTTCACAACCAAAAAAAGAGACTTATCATTTTAAAGAAGATATAAATACATCTATTGAAAAAGATACTGTCGCATGGAAATATCAATCAGGAGCTGTTTCTTACTCTATGAGTGGCTACTATCAGGAAGCTCTAGAAGCTTGGGATAAAAACGGAGCTACAATACCAAAAATAACAAAAGAGGATAGTTTATATTTTAAATCGTTTAAACCAAAAAATGCAAAAGAATATATTATAAATCGTTCTAAAAGTGAGCAAGTTGTCATAATAAATGAAGCTCACAATAATTCAAGACATAGAGTATTTACCACTTCTTTATTGCAAGAACTTTATAATAATGGCTATTGTTATTTAGGCATAGAAGCGCTTTCGGATAGCTTAATAAATACAACTAAATTTGCTATAGAAAAAACTGGATTTTACACCAAAGAATCACAATTTGCCAACCTAATACACGAAGCGATAAAAATTGGTTTTACATTATTTAATTACGAATACACTTCTGAAAAAAGAATAACAGGAAAAGAAAGAGAAATAGAACAAGCTTTAAACATTTCTAAAATAATAAAAGCAAATCCAAACGCTAAGTTTCTAATTTACTGTGGATATGATCATTTAATAGAAGGTGTTCCCAGAATTAAATCTTGGGAAAAAGCAATGGCTGGAAGATTAACCGAAATGACTGGGATAAACCCCTTTACTATTGATCAAATTTCAAGTTCAGAGAGAGGACAATTAAAGCTTAACAATCCTTACATCCAAATGGTTAATCTGGATTATCCTGTGATTATGATTAATGACAATGGTGAAACATTTAACGGAAAAATCAACAACGATACAAAAATTGACTGCTCCATAATACATCCTATTACCAAATATAATAATGGCAGACCGAATTGGTTAACTTTATCCGGAGAAAGAAAAACATATAAAATTCCAAATTCTATAATAACCGAATATCCGGCATTAGTTTTAGCATATAGAAATAATGAATTTGAACAAAACGGGATTCCCGCTGATATAATCGAAATTTCAGATAAAAACCAGATAGGAAATCTAATCTTGAGCAAAGGAGATTATAAAATAACAATTAAGAATAGACAATACAATATAGTAAAAGAGTATTTACACCAAGTTAAATAAAAGAATAAAAGGCATAAGATTTTAGTTTCTTATGCCTTTTGTTTTATATAGAAATCTCTTGATTATCTTGAGTAATTTGGAGCTTCTTTGGTAATTGTAACGTTATGAGGATGACTCTCTGTGATTCCGCTAGAAGTGATTCTAACAAAACGTCCTGACTCTTGTAATGTCGGAATATCTTTTGAACCGCAATATCCCATTCCTGCACGAAGTCCTCCGATAAACTGAAGCATACTTTCGTTTAATTCTCCTTTGTAAGGAACACGACCTACAATTCCTTCTGGAACTAATTTCTTAACATCGTCTTCAACATCTTGAAAATATCGATCTTTTGATCCCGTTTGCATAGCTTCAACAGAACCCATTCCGCGGTAAGATTTGAATTTTCTTCCTTCGAAGATAATCGTTTCACCTGGAGATTCTTTTGTTCCTGCTAGTAATGAACCTAACATTACACAATCGGCTCCTGCAGCAATAGCCTTAGGAATATCTCCTGTATAACGTATTCCACCATCGGCAATTACTGGTACGCCAGATCCTTTTATTGCTGCAGCAACTTCTAATACTGCCGAGAATTGAGGAAATCCAACACCAGCAACGATACGTGTTGTACAGATTGAACCTGGTCCAATACCTACTTTTACACCATCGGCACCATTTTCTACTAAATATTTAGCAGCTTCTGGAGTTGCAATGTTTCCAACAATTACATCTATTTGTGGGAATTTTGATTTTACTTCTTTTAAGGTATTTACAACACCTTCTGTATGTCCGTGAGCGGTATCAATGATAATGGCATCTACTCCTGCAGCAACTAATGCTTCTGCTCTTTGAACTGCATCACCAGTAACTCCAATTGCGGCAGCTACTCTTAAACGACCAAAAACATCTTTATTAGCAATTGGTTTTTGGGTAAGTTTAGTAATATCTCTAAAAGTGATTAATCCAACTAGTTCATAGTTTGCATTAACAACTGGTAATTTTTCTATTTTATGACCTTGTAAAACTACTTCGGCTTGCTCTAATGAAGTTCCTTCGGCTACAGTTACCAAGTTTTGACTTGTCATAACTTCAACAATTGGTCTTGTTCCATTTTTTTCGAAACGTAAGTCACGGTTGGTAACAATTCCTTTAAGGATTCTGTTTTCGTCAACGATTGGGATTCCACCAATTCCGAATTCTTTCATTGCCATTTTAGCATCTGCAATTGTAGAACTTAATGGTAATGTAACTGGATCGATAATCATTCCTGACTCAGCACGCTTTACTTTACGTACTTTGGCAGCTTGTTGCTCGATGGTCATGTTTTTATGCAAAACACCAATTCCACCTTCTTGCGCCATAGCAATTGCCATTGAACTTTCGGTAACGGTATCCATAGCAGCAGATACGATTGGAACGTTCAGTGTAATGTTTCGAGAAAATTTTGATTGGATACTCACTTCGCGAGGAAGCACATTCGAGTAGTTAGGTACTAATAATACATCGTCGTAAGTTAAACCTTCGCCGATAATCTTGGAGTTGTGTGCTATCATGGTGCAATTTCTAGTTGAATTGCGTGCAAATATAGTGAATAAATTGAAAACTTTTACATTATACTATTCAGAAATTTTTAGTCCCGACGCTTCGGGATAAATTCCTATAGTTAATCTCTATTAAAAAAAGCTCCTGAAATCTACCTCGTTCCTAGCCCGGATAGCAGCGGAAATCCTTTATTGTTTTCCTTTAAAACAATAAAGATTATAGCGAATAGCCGGATTAGCTTCTTATAAAAAATAACTTAATAGTATTCAGAATTTTCTTTAAAAATAAAATTAAGTCCAAATTGAAACGTAGCACTATTGGCTTTTGTGATATCCTTGTATTCCAGAATATTATCGACCATGGCGTATAAATTGAACTTACCCAGATTTGTTGAAAGTCCAAATCCTATGTTTTTTGAAGAAAAAGAATCTATGGTGTAAGTTGCTTTTACTTGAAGATTTTCAAAAAGAGTACGTCTATAAAAAGCCGTCAAAGCTACCAATGGTGTTCTTGGTGTAGACATTGCAAATAATTGCGCTCCTACCCCATTAAGATATTCAGTTTCTCCTTTTGACACACAATTACATTCTTCGTCGGATCTGGATTCACCGAAAGAATACTGAAATGATGCATTAAATTTTACTGGTCGCCAAGTAGTGTATTTACCATAAACTGTGTCACGCGGAATTGCTGCTTCGAACTCATCGAATACATTTTCTGGTTTTTCGGGATTGGTAAAATTAGGATTTACTCCTTCATATTGATAATACCCCTTATAAGTAATCGTTTCGACATCTTTGCTGTGGCGAATAAAACCAACATCGATTACACTTGCTGTGAGCTGAATATTTTTTTTAGGATAATAGGTTATTCCTGCATCAAAACCAAGTCCTAAATTTCCACCCAAAAAAGTGTTTTTTGCAATATCCGAAGCTACGCTTCCATTATAATCATCTTTACGAAATTCGGCAATTCCAGAGGTTTTTAATTCTAAATTAGAAGATATAATTTGATTATACATTGTTGTATTAGAGTTTCCTGTATAAATATATCCCGAATTCTTGGTAGTGGTCGCATTTAATCCGCTAGAATACAACTTTGCTCTACCTCCTAAAACTAATTTATCACTTACTTTTTTATGATATCCTACATGAAAAACAGAAATTACTTCGGCCTTGGCGGTTAACTGACTTAAATCAAACGATTTTCCGATATAATTTTTATTTCCATCTAATGCTAATAATGCCAAATCTTTAGGTACATACATAAAAAAATCGGCTTCTTGATACACTCCAAATGAAACGTAAGCTTTACTTTCTCTGCCTCCAACCTTGAATCCTCCTGAAAACAATTCGACTTGCTGATTAACAGAAACCTTATCATTTTTGGACGCTTTGTTTACTGCATTTCTCAACTTGGTATTAAAGTCGACTCCATTATTTGCAAATAAATCGTAAGCCGAAAAACTGCTTGAACCAAGATTTGCCGAAATACCAGATAACAATGGGACTCCAAAATAATACTTATACGAAATATCTGTTCCTGGATTTACAAGCAACGATTGCGGAATTGAAGAGAAATTATACAACACTTGTTTGTTCTGTGCCAATCCTGAAATAGTCATTGCCAACAAGAAAATTAAATAGATTTTTCTCATTTTATTTCGAAGTAAACAGTTGCTCCCGAACGTAATTTTAATCTTCCTGGGCTATCTGGAGTTAATGGAGTTCCTGGCAACATGGTAATTCCTATTTCTAGTTTAACTGATTTTTTTAATAAATCTAATGTCTCATTTTCAAAAACATCTGTATACTTTACAATATTTGGTGTGTTTGTATAAGCTGGAACATCTATTTCGGTATGATGAACCGCCTGATTATCGACATCAAGAAAAACAAAATTAACTATGTAGGCTCTAGCAATCGTATTATCAATTTCGAAATTGAACTCGGCTTTCTTTAAATTGTCTCTAAAAAAACTATCTCTAAACACATCGAAATCCTGCACGTTAAAAACAACATCTTGTTCTTCTCCATTATCAACAAATGTATTTGCCTTAACATCAAAATAGGTTAAATTGGCAACAAAAACAGGCTCTAATTTAAGATCTTTGGTTTGGTCAAAATCTAAATCACTAGCGCACGAACAAAACAATAACGCAACGATTATGAGCCTGAAAAACATATTATATTGATATAATTTCATTGCAAAATTATTTTAATTTGATGTAATGAGCACAACGATTTTTAATTGTTAGTTATTACTTAGAAATGAGGTGTTTTTTATTTTGTTAGATAAACTATTCTTCCGAATCTTTTCTCGCTATTATACTTGGATTCAAGACTTCTTCAAGATTTCCAATATTTAATAAGTCAGAAATTGTCTTTTCTATGCAGCTTCGGGTTAACTCCTTGACAAATAAATCTGGTGGAATTTGATACAAACCATTAAGATTATTTCCTTCTTTTTTATCTAATTCGACAATAGTTTTCAAAAAATTATAAGTCCAAACATTTAGCCCATAGTTCCTTCCATCTTTCATATAAATATGGATATTACTAAACTCATTATCTATTTCCCAATTATCTGGATCTACTTCTTCAAACTCTAACCAAAGTTCAAAATCTTTCATGAAATTATTTTGAATTATGTATTAATGATATGCTCCAAATAATTTAGACGCTTCATTATAAGCACTTTCAAAACTCATAGCTCTTACATTGGTATCTTGTTTTTGTGCTGTAAAATACGATACCATTTTTTCTGTTGGCATATTCCCTGTTAGTTTATCGGTAGCCATTGGGCATCCTCCAAAACCTTGAATCGCTCCATCAAAACGGCGACAACCTGCAAGGAAAGCAGCATCTATTTTTTCGAACCAAGTATTGGGTGTGGTATGCAAATGTGCGCCAAACTCGATTTGAGGATATTGTGCAATTAAATTCGAAAATAAATACGTAATAATATCTGGAGTTGAACTTCCTACGGTATCAGAAAGCGAGAGTGTTTTCACGCCCATTTTGGATAATCGCTCTGTCCATTCACCAACAATCTCAACATTCCAAGGGTCACCATACGGATTCCCGAATCCCATCGAAAGATAGGTGATCACTTCTTTGTTATTTTTGTCGGCAATTTCTAATATTTCCTGAAGCGTAATTATAGATTCGGCTATAGTTTTATGTGTATTTCTCATTTGGAAATTCTCGGAAATCGAAAATGGAAATCCTAAATACTGAATCTCTTTATGCTCCGAAGCTATTTCTGCTCCTTGTGTATTGGCTATAATTGCTAATAATTTACTGGTAGTTTGAGACAAATCTAGTTGTGCCAAAACCTCAGCAGTATCTTGCATTTGCGGAATTGCTTTTGGAGAAACAAAACTCCCAAAATCAATGGTATCAAAACCTACTCGCAATAAAGACTGGATATAAGAAACTTTATTCTTGGTAGGAATAAATGTTTTGATGCCTTGCATAGCATCTCGCGGACATTCGATAATCTTAATTTCTTTACTCAAAGCAGTTCTGTTTCTGAATGCTAAGTTACTGTCTTTTTTATATAAATAAAAAATATCTTCCTCGTTTATTTTATTACATAAAAAAGTAATAACTACAAATATTACATAAAAACGTAATAATAAACAATATTCCTTATATTTGTAATATTAAAACTCCTATGAGTAAAGTTAATCGATTTGAGCATTTATAATAAATGTGGGCTTCTCCCGTCCCGAAGTTTCGGGATCGGGACGCTCAGCCTGACAAACTTTTATATGTCCACCTGAGCCGAGTCGAAGGGACATTTTATAATAGGTAAACCAAAGAAATGTAGCCAATTGAAACAAAAAAGCTATTTAATTTTTAATTATATTTGAATATGATAAGCGTAATCACAGGGGATATTATAGGTTCCAGACAACTAAAATCCAAAGATTGGATTGAGAATTTAAAAAAACTATTTTCTCAATTCGGCAAAAATCCGAGCGAATGGGAGATTTATCGTGGTGATGAATTCCAGATAGAAATTAAAAATCCTGAAGAAGCTCTATTAGCAACTTTATTGATAAAAGCCTATTTGAGATCTATAAAACTGGATGCCAGAATGAGTATTGGTTTTGGAGACAAGACCTATACAGCAAAGAAAATATCCGAAAGTAACGGAACTGCTTTTGTAAATTCCGGAGAACTTTTTGAAACTTTGAAAAAACAAAAAACAACTTTGGCATTAAAATCCGGAAACCTTGATTTTGATACAAAACTCAATTTAATGTTACGTTTAAGTCTTACTTTTATGGATAACTGGCTGGTTCCTGCTGCTAAATTTATAGTGATTGCAATTCAGAATCCAACATTATCACAGGAAGGAATCGGGATAAAATTAGGTATTAACCAAGCAGCCGTAAGTCGAAGACAGAAACGTGCACAATATGATTTAATGATGGATCTAGACCAATATTTTAGATCACAAATAAAAGAATTTACTTTATGATACTATTTGTAAAATTATTTTTGGCACACCTACTTGGTGACTTTATATTTCAGCCTAATTCGTGGGTTATTGATAAAGAAACCAAAAAACAAAAAAGCATTTACCTATATATACATATAGCCTTGCATGGTATTATAGCCTGGATTCTGGTTGGCGAATTGTCCTTTGGATGGTATGCGCTATTATTAGCAACAACACATGGTTTTATTGATTTTTTAAAACTTCATTTCCAAAAAGATACTACCAAAAGAACTTGGTTTATTGGTGACCAAATTGCACATTTGATAGTTTTGATAGCCATTGCATTTTTATACAGTCAGCAAAGAATATACTTGCATTGGCTTAACAGTCAATTCTGGATTATAGTAACGGGGGTTTTATTTTTAACAAAACCAACTTCTATTTGTATCAGAAACCTGATCTCGATTTGGACTCCCGAAAATAAAAATGGAACCGACGATTCTCTTGCCAATGCAGGAAATTACATTGGCATACTAGAACGTCTATTTGTATTTTGTTTTATAATCACCGGACATTTTGAAGCCATTGGTTTTTTACTGGCAGCAAAATCTATTTTCAGGTTTGGCGATTTGAAAGAAGCCAAAGATCGTAAACTAACAGAATATGTTCTTATAGGAACTCTTTTAAGCTTTGGTATTGCATTACTTACTGGCTTGATCGCTCAAGTTATGTTATTACAAACCTTTTAAAATCTCTTTGTTTATTTCTTTAATCAAAGCTGGACCTTCGTAAATAAAACCTGTGTATAACTGAACCAAACTTGCACCTGCATTTAATTTTTCGATAGCATCTTGTGCAGTATGAATTCCTCCTACTCCTATAATAGGAAATGCTTTGTTGCTTTTTTCAGAAAGAAAACGAATTACTTCGGTTGATCTTTGGGTTAACGGTTTACCCGACAAACCTCCCATTTCTTCTTTATTTATCGATTGTAACCCATCTCTGGAAATAGTAGTATTGGTTGCGATTACACCTGCAATTTGGGTCGTTTTTATAATATCGATAATATCCAATAATTGCTCATCGGTTAAATCTGGAGCTATTTTTAATAATATCGGTTTTGGTTTTGCATGCGTTAGATTTTTATTTTGTAACGTTTGCAATAATTGCGTCAATGGTTCTTTATCTTGTAACGCTCTTAAGTTTGGCGTGTTTGGAGAACTTACATTCACCACAAAATAATCTACATGATTAAATAAGGCATCAAAACAAATGATATAATCATCGACTGCATTTTCATTTGGAGTAATTTTGTTTTTCCCAATGTTTCCACCAATTAAAACTCCTTTATTTTGCTTCAAGCGTTCTACAGCTTCGATAACACCACCATTATTAAATCCCATACGGTTAATAATTGCCTGATCTTCTTTTAAACGAAATAATCTCTTTTTAGGATTTCCTTCTTGTCCTACTGGTGTTACAGTTCCTATTTCTATAAATCCGAAACCAAAATCTGAAAGTTCTTTATATAGTTTAGCATCTTTATCAAATCCTGCTGCAAGACCAACCGGATTACTGAATTTTATCCCGAAAACTTCTCGCTCTAATCGAGGGTCATTTTCTTTATAAATTGCTTTTATAATCGATGAAACTCCTGGTATTTTTGAAATAAATCTAACAAATGAAAAAGTAAAATAATGGACTTCTTCTGGATCAAACCTAAAAAGTATCGGACGAATAAGCAATTTGTACATAAGTGTGTTGTTGTTTTTGTGGGTGCAAATTTAGCTATTATATGCTAAAATGCACCCAATTTATATAAAAAAACAACTTCTTAATTTGATCTGTTCTAACTTTTTATTGTATTTTTATTGTTGAAAACACAAACTATACAAAAACAGTCGAATTAATGAAAAAAATAAACAAATATTGGTTATTTGGAACAATAGCCGCTGGTATTCTATTTATTAGCTTTGGCTATGCAAAATTTATAAAGCCAACTACAGAAAAAACAACTCAGGATTGCAATGAAGTTCAAATGGTTTCATCAGAATCTAAATTTGAACCTACAATCGTTAATAAAAAAGCAGCTCCATCCAAAGCTCCAAAAGGTATGGTTTGGATTCCGGGTGGAGAATTCTCGATGGGAAGTAATGTTGCCGACGAAAGTTTGTGTAGTATAAAAGGAGTTACCAAAGATGCCGCCCCAATACATCGTGTATATGTAGATGGGTATTGGATGGATGAAACTGAGGTTACTAATGAACAATTTGAGCAGTTTGTAAAAGCAACTGGATATATAACCGTTGCCGAACAAAAACCTACGAAAGAAGAATTTCCTACCGCTAACGAAGAAGATTTAATTACTGGATCTGTCGTATTTACTCCTACTCCAACATCTGTAAACTTAAACAACTTCCTGCAATGGTGGTCTTACGTAGGCGGAACAGATTGGAGACATCCTCAAGGACCAGAAAGTACAATAAAAGGAAAAGAAAAATACCCTGTTGTACAAATCGCTTATGAAGATGCTACTGCTTATGCAAAATGGGCAGGAAAAAGACTTCCTAGCGAAGCTGAATGGGAATTTGCAGCAAGAGGCGGCAAAACAGGAGAATTATATGCTTGGGGAAATACTTTAAAACCTAAAGGAAAGTTCCAAGCTAATATCTATCAAGGTCATTTCCCTATTAAGGATGGTGATACTGGTGAAGATGGCTTTAAAGGAATTGCGCCAACAGCACAATTTGCCCCAAATGCATATGGATTATACGATATGGCAGGAAATGTATGGGAATGGGTTAATGACTGGTATAGCGTAGATTATTACAAATCATTATCAGAAAATGGCAATGTTGCTAAAAATCCTCAGGGACCAACTACAAGCAATGATCCATCTGAGCCAGGACAGCTAAAAAAAGTACATCGTGGTGGTTCATTTTTGTGTACCGACCAATATTGTACTCGCTATATGGTAGGTACTAGAGGAAAAGGCGAAGTACGATCTGCAGCAAACCATCTTGGGTTTAGATGCGTTAAAAGCATTTAAAAAACAAAATTAACACGAAAAGGATTCTACTTAAATAGAATCCTTTTTTGTTTACAATAGGATGTTTTAATCTAAAATAAGACAGCTAAAAAAAATGTCTATATTTGTTGCTTAAAAAAATAAAAATGCAACATATTATAGATCGATTTATTAGTTATGTAACAATTGATACAGAGTCTGATCCAAATTCACAAACTACACCAAGTACTCCAAAACAATGGGATCTTGCTAATAAACTTGTCGAAGAACTAAAAAACATCGGTATGCAGGATGTTACTATAGATGACAAGGCTTATATAATGGCAACTTTACCAAGTAATGTAGAACATACTGTTCCTACTATTGGTTTCATCTCACATTTTGATACTTCTCCAGATTTTTCGGGAGCTAATGTAAAACCACAAATTATTCCTAATTATGATGGTAAAGACATTGTATTAAACGCTGAGCAAAACATAATTCTATCTCCAAGTTACTTTAAAGATTTATTACAATATAAAGGGCAAACCTTAATAACAACCGACGGAACTACTTTATTAGGTGCCGACGATAAAGCAGGAATTACAGAAATTGTTTCGGCAATGGAATTCCTAATTAAAAACCCAGACATTAAACACGGAAAAATTAGAATTGGTTTTACACCCGATGAAGAAATTGGTCGTGGAGCACATCATTTTGACGTAGATAAGTTTGGTGCCGAATGGGCTTACACCATGGACGGAAGCCAAATTGGTGAACTTGAATATGAAAACTTTAATGCTGCTGGTGCAAAAATTACTTTTAAAGGTAAAAGCGTACATCCTGGTTATGCCAAAGGAAAAATGATTAACTCGATGCTTATTGCTAATGAGTTTATTAATGAGTTACCAAAAGGAGAAACACCTCAAGAAACTAAAGGTTATGAAGGATTTTTTCACGTACATCACTTAACTGGAAGTATTGAAGAAACTGTTCTGGAACTTATCATTAGAGATCATAGCGCAAAAAGATTTGAAAGACGTAAAAAACTGATTGAGAGAATTACGAAAAAAATCAATCATAAATTTGCCAAAAAATTCGGAGAACCAATCGTAATTGCCGAAATAAATGATCAATACTACAATATGAAAGAAAAGGTCTTGCCTGTAAAACATATTGTTGATATTGCAGAGAAAGCAATGAGAGAATTAGATATAAAACCATTAATAAAACCTATTAGAGGCGGAACTGATGGTTCTCAATTATCATACAAAGGATTGCCTTGCCCTAATATTTTTGCTGGTGGTCACAACTTTCATGGTAAATACGAATACGTTCCTGTAGAAAGCATGCAAAAAGCAACTGATGTTATTGTAAAAATAGCTGAGTTAACTGCAATTCCAGGTATTTTTGATGTGCCTGCAAAACCTGCAAAAAAGAAATAATTTTATTAGGCTTAAGCCGAAAAACAATAAAAAATCCCAATCTGAAAATTTTTAGATTGGGATTTTTGCTTTTAATTTTAGATTGAAAACTGCAACTGAATACTAAAAAATTATACATCCTCTACAGTACTCCTATCCTAAAATAGTTTCAATTGCTTTTAATTCCTCTTGAGAAAAATCAAGATTTTGTAAACTATCTATATTGTTATTTAACTGTCCTACTGAGCTTGCGCCAATTAAAACTGATGTAATTCGATTGTCTTTTAATAACCAAGCCAATGCCATTTGTGCCAAAGACTGATTTCTGTTTTTAGCAATTTCATTTAGAGCAATTATCTTTTGCACTTTTTGTTCTGATACTTCCTCGAGTTGCAAATGTCCATTCGGATTTGATGCTCTGGAGTTCTCTGGAATTCCTTTCAGGTATTTATCCGTTAAAAGCCCTTGTGCCAAAGGTGAAAACGCGATGCAACCTACTCCTTTTTCTTCGAGAACATCTAGTAAACCAGCTTCGGCTTCACGTACAAACATCGAATATTTTACCTGATGTATTAAACAAGGCGTACCTAATTGTTTTAAAATTGATGCTGCTTCTCGAGTTTGTTCCGCATTATAATTAGATATTCCAGCGTACAATGCTTTTCCGCTTCTTACAGCATAATCCAAAGCCATCATCGTTTCTTCCAGCGGAGTCTCAGGATCAAAACGATGCGAGTAAAAAATATCTACATAATCGAGTTTCATGCGCTTTAAACTCTGATCTAAACTTGATAGCAAATATTTACGAGAACCCCAATCACCATAAGGTCCGTCCCACATTGTATAACCAGCTTTAGTAGAAACTACGATTTGATCACGCATGTTTCCTTGAAAATTGTGCCACAATATTTTCCCGAAATTTTCTTCGGCAGAACCCGGAACTGGCCCGTAATTATTAGCTAAATCAAAATGCGTAATTCCTTTATCAAAAGCCTCTTTGATAATACTTTCACCATTTTCAAAATTATCTACCGAACCGAAATTATGCCATAATCCCAAAGAAATTTGCGGCAATAACAATCCGCTTTTTCCGCATCTATTATATTTCATTTTTTTGATTTAAAGATTGAAAATTAAAGAATTTAAAAGCACAAAGCACATAAATTCTACTTTTGTAAAAATAAGAAATCGAAAGTATTATACAATTAATTTATACTAATTGAAAATACTTTCGATTTATAGTTTTATGCTTTTGGCTCATTTTCCTAATAACCAAAAAAACACTAATCTTTATGAATTAATTTTATCTTCTAAATCATGTAACCTTTCGGGGATATCATGTATTTTTTTCAACTTGAAAGAGAAATAAATATAAAAAACACCAATTGCTATAAAAGCAAAAGCGGTCCAATATACTAGCGAAAGTCCTGCAAAAATAGGATTCCACAATAATATAAATGAAAATATAATCCCTAGTATTCCTAAAGCTACAAGATTTCCCCAATCAGGCACGGCATAACTCTTTAAATCAAAAGCAATAACTATTGCCATTATAGATCGGAATAAAATTACAAATCCTACATATAATGGAAGTATAGTAATAGAAATTAACGGGTTAGAGATTAATAATATCCCTACAATTAATCCTAAAATTCCTGAAGCCAATGTCCAACCCCAATTATCAATTTTTTTTCTGTTAGAAAGTGCAAAAATAATTTCAAAAATTCCACTTCCCAAAAACGAGATACTAAAGATAAGCACAAGGGTTAAATAAGCTGCTAAGGGAGTTATAAAAGACCAAATTCCGATTCCCACAAAAAGCAACCCCACTAATAATGGAATGTACCAGTAATCAATAGCTTTTTTTACTTTTTTAAATAAAGAATTTTCCATAAGTATATTTTTAAATCATGCCTACTCTATAAAGTTTTCAGCTTACCTTTAATGGTTAACCTCATCATAAAGTAGCTATATTTAAGCTGTTTTATTACGAAGTCTCTCAAAGATAAGAAATAAAAACCCCTATTTATAAAAAATAACTCACAAAGCAGTCTTTAATTCTTCTCTTAAATAAGTTTATAAATCCTATTCAAAAAATGCTTTCCAACCCTTTGATCTACCATTTCTTTGATATTAAAAAGTAACCACATATCTTTATAAATTAAATTACTTCCCTCTCAAAAAAATGAAATCCCCAATTTATATATTATTTGCAGCAGCTATTTTATTCTCTTCTTTTACTATAAAGAAAGAAGAAAAAATTAGAATAAATCAAGTTGAGAAAATACAAACCGCAATAGATAGAGATTCTATTATTACATATTCTAAACAATATCTGGGAACACCTTACTTATATGCAGGGAATAATCCAAATAAAGGTTTTGATTGCTCCGGTTTTGTTAATTATATTTTTAAACATTTTGATGTGAACGTACCGCGGAGCTCAAGCGGTTATAAAAGTCTGGGAATTACTAAAAAAGCCGAAGACTTTAAAGTTGGAGACGTCTTAGTTTTTTACGGTTACAAGAACAAAACTATAGTTGGGCATGTAGGAATCATTTGTGAAGCCAATGGTATGAAATCAAAATTCATACATGCCTCTTCTGGCAAAGCTGGTAGTGTAACCATTAGTAATTTGGACTCCGATCATTATAGCAAGCGCTTCTATAAGTGTATTAATGTATTGCCCTAAATAACGTTTTTGTTGCAAATCTTCACTAATTAAATTGTGCTAATTTAGGATTGCCTAGAATAGAGCGCGGATGACACGGATTTATCAAAATTTATAAAAGAGAAAAAAATCTGTGTTTATCTGTGTTTTCGCTTTAGCGAATCTGTCTCATCCGCGCTCTATTCTACACAAAACCTTATTCTTCTGTAAGTAGCTTTATAAGACTTTCATCTCTTTTATAAATGTCTTTATAAAAATTCAAATTCCCATCACGATCTACCCAAGCGGTAAAATAACCAATATAAACAGGGATTTTCTTCTTTAGCGTATACCAACTTTCTTTACCTGTATGCATTGCTTTATCAATTCGCTCAGGAGTCCATTTAGGATCTTGTTTTAATAACTCAATTGCAAACTCTCTTGGTTTTGCTACACGCACACAACCATGACTAAAAGCTCTATTTTCTCTTTCGAACAAACTTTTTGCAGGAGTGTCATGCAAATAAATATTATTTGAGTTTGGAAATAAAAACTTCACTAAACCAAGCGAATTATTTTTTCCTGGTAACTGACGAACAGCTCCATTATTCCATTCCAGATTTTTCTTTGCCAAATAATTTTTGTCTTTGGCCATTCCTGGTTTAATCTCTGAATTAATGATACTTGTAGGGACATTCCAATACGGACTAAAAACAATATAACTCATCATTCCGCTAAAAATAACAGTTTGAGTCATCATTTTTCCCACAACAACAGCCGATACAAAAGCAATTTCGTTATCACGAATTAAATACAATTTAAACTCCGGAATATTAACTTCTATATATTCTTTTCCTTTTTCGAGTTCAGGATCAATCCATCTACAACGCTCCATATTAGCAATTATGGTTTTAATCCTGTCAGATACCGGAATATTCATTTCTGCAATATGCTCCGATGTAATTTTCCCATTTACAGTATTCCCGTTGTGTGATTGATAATTTTTAACCCCTTCGACCAAAACATCATCAAAAACTAAACTCTTATTATCCTCTTTAAGGTTACCAGTTATAAACAATCGCTCTCTGATTTGCGCAACAGCAAGTGCTGAATCTCCTTTTTTTAGACTTTTAAAATCATCACCTGCCTCAATTGATTTCCAACCTCCTTTTTTTTCAATTTCTCTATATTGATGAAGTGCATCACGAAGTTTGTAATACTGGCTGAACATTTTGTTCTTTTTGTCATCACTTATAGTAGATTTTTTATAAATTGAATCTGTAAAAACCTGATAATTCACTTTTTTACGAGGTAAAAGCCATTCTAATGATTTAGTTGTTTTTTCATCTACTCCAGAAACTTTCTGAACATAATAAAAGTATAAATTTGTAATCATTAAATCTGTATCGACCTGCGATAATTGGTTTTCTGAAGTATGCTCAAAAATAGGACTAATCTTGTCACTATAAGGAAAATTAGCTTTTAAACCTTCCTGATCCAATCCGTTATACTTATTAAATAATGTATGTGCGAACTCTACAATACCTTTATTGTCCAACCACAATTGAGTAGACTTATTTTTCTTGTATAATGCCAAAACATCATTCTGGAATTTCAGCAATTTAGGGTATGCTTGATAAAAAGTAATAACGCTCGAACTATCTATTGTAATTTTTAATTCGGGAACTACTTTCTCTGAAGTGTTTTTTGACTCTCCTTCTTTCTTTTCTGACTTTTTATTGCAAGAAATAGTAGCCAAAAAAATGGCAACAGCTACAAGTGGATACAAAACTTTCATAATATATTTTTTAATAAAAATAGAAAAGTTTTAGTAGAAACAAACCATTTATAAAAATTTAATCTTTGCTTTACAATCTACCTATAATTACTTCAGAAATAAACATAAAAAAACTCCAAACAAGTTGAGTTGTTTGGAGTTCAGAGATATAAAACTACTTATTATAAAACTATCCCTTTCAAAGTAAGTACTTTTGGTGTTGTTTCTGCACTTGTTACAACTGTAACAGTTTTAGAAAAAGCACCTTTATTGGCAGCATTGTATGTTGCTGTAATTTTTGCCGATTTTCCAGGAAGAATTGGTTCTTTTGTGTAATTTGTTGCTGTACATCCACATGACCCTTGAACACTTGTAATAACTACAGCTGTTTTTCCTGTGTTTTTAAATTCAAAATCAATTGCTTTTGGTACATTCTGAGGGATCTGTCCCACATCAATCGTTTCAGCTTTCCATGCAATTCCTGCTGCAGCTACAACATTATTTTCTACTAATGATTGCACTGGAGCAATTGCAGAAAAAGACATTAATCCTAATGTAAATACTAATAATAAAGGTCTGATAATTTTCATAAGTCTAAAATTTAAATGATTATTTGGTTTTTCATATTTTGAACATTACAAATGTAAATCACATAAAAACGGAACGCTGTTAATCGATCTCAAATGTTTGTTAACGACTTGTTAATCGCTATATTTAAAGATATTTTTGATTAATATTACACCTTGAAAATTCTATTTAAGTGAAAATAAACAGACTCAACAGTATTATCCTTCTGGGGTTTATAGCAATTATCGGCATATTGGTCGCACAATTACTATGGACCAAAGAAGCTTTTATGCTTGAGCAAAAAAAACTGAATCAGAAAACACATATTGCGTTACTTGAAGTTGCCAAAAAATTACATGAAAGTAGTAGTAACGAATTACCTGCACAAAGTCCTATCCAGAAAATATCTAATGACTATTATGTTGTAAACATCGAAAATGATTTTGAACCGGATATCTTAGAGTTTTATTTAAAATCGGAATTCAAAAAAATGAATATTACAACCGATTTTGAATATGCTATGTACAATTGTCAAAGCAACGAAATGGTTTATGGAAATCATGTTTCTTTATCCAAAAATTCAAAAGAAAAACAGTCAGTTTATTTCCCGAAACACAAAAATCTAGTCTATTACTTCGCTGTTCGTTTTCCTAATGAAACCAGCTATATCTTCAGTTCCATGCGTTTTTGGTTTGTGCTTTCGATAATGCTTATTGTCATTTTACTCATTTACATCTATTCGATTTTTACGCTTTTACAGCAAAAGAAATACTCTGAGTTACAACGCGATTTTATCAATAATATGACCCATGAGTTTAAAACACCTTTGGCTTCTATTTTAATCGCATCTAATTATTTAATTAAACAGAATCCGATTAAGGAAGACAAGAAACTCGAAAAATATACCGAAATCATTATCAGTCAAAGTGGCAAATTAAACAATCATATCGAGAAGATTTTGAGCATTGCAAAGTCTGATTACACCCCTTTGGAGCTCGAATTAAAAGAGATTTCAATTATTCCTGCTATTGAGGAAACAATAGAAAACATCAAGCTAAAATATCCCGAAACTGATATAAAAATTGAGTCAGTCGCTACAAATTATCATATTGTTGCCGATGTTTTTCATTTTACAAACATTGTTTACAACCTTCTTGATAATGCCATAAAATATTGTGATACTAAACCAAAAATCACAATTCGTTTAACTACTGAAAACCAGCTATTAAAAATTGCCTTTATAGATAACGGAATTGGTATTGCTAACAAAAATATTTCTTTTATCTTCGATAAGTTTTATAGGATTCCAAATGAAAAAAGTACGCAATCTAATGGTTTTGGATTGGGCTTGTATTATGTAAAAAAGATTTGCAACTTGCATCAATGGAAAATCAATGCTATTAACAATCCCGAAAAAGGGATAACCATAACCATCTTAATTCCGTACAAAAAATGAGTATTTTCAAAATTCTTTACACTGAAGATGATGAAACCTTGGCGTTTCTTACCAAAGATAATTTGGAACAAAATAATTATGAGGTAACACATTGCTGTGATGGAGAATTAGGCTTGGAAGCCTTTAATAAAGGGGATTTTGATATTTGTATTTTGGATATTATGATGCCAAAAATAGACGGATTTGAACTCGCAACCGAAATAAGAAAAATCAACTCCGATATTCCTATTATTTTCCTTTCGGCAAAAACACTAAAAGAAGACAGAATAAAAGGATTGCGATTGGGTGCCGATGATTATCTCGTAAAGCCTTTTAGTATTGAAGAATTACTCCTGAAAATTGAAATTTTCTTAAAGCGTTCGCAAAAGAATGACACCATAGATAAATCGGTTTATAAAATTGGGAAATACCATTTTGATATTCAAAATTTCATTTTATACAATGAAAATGAAAAAACAAGTCTTACACAACGCGAATCAGAACTTCTGAAGTTGTTTATCGACAACAAAAATACCGTTTTAAAAAGAGAACAAATCCTTACTTCTCTTTGGGGTGATGATGATTATTTTATGGGACGAAGCTTGGATGTTTTTATTTCACGCCTACGCAAAATCCTAGTAAACGAAAAAGGAATTGTTATCGAGAACTTACACGGAATTGGGTTTAGGTTTAAGGTTGATTCTTAAGGTGCAGAGGGACAGAGCGACAAAGGTTCAAAGGAAGTTACTAAGGTTCTGAGGAACTAAGATTAAAAAGTAAAAGCTCAACAGTTATTACGCAATGCCTGTAGAGACGCACCGCAGTGCGTCTTCTCAATATAATTCTACAACGATTAAAACTAATCGTTATCTATCTTACCCTGACTTGTTTCGTCTATTTGCTAAACATCTCAATTTTATCATCCTGAACGTCCCAATCCCGAAACTTAGGGACGGAAGAAGGACTTTTTATGTAATCCAACAATAAAACTTTGTGCATCTCTGCGATTCTCTTTGTGAAACTTAGCGAAATAATTTTACAACACCAACAATCCAAATTCCCTTAAAGTATTTACAGGTTTAGAATACCAAAACAATTCAAAGTCCTCAAAATTGGTTTCGAAATCAGTTTTTATCTCCTGAAATGTATAGGTTTTAGTTTTAGAAGAAGAAATTTTCTGTAGTATTTCAACTAACCATTCTCCTTCATTTTTATTTGTCTGAACACTGAAGCTTTCTTTTTTATCATGAAAAGTAAGCGTTAGCATTTCCCATGAATTTCCTTTTTTAGATTTGGTAAAAGCTTCTGTAAAAGGCTTTCCTCCCAGCCAAACAATTTTGGCAGTAGGTTTTATATTAAAATCTTCAGATTCTTGTAAAGCATCATAAATAAAGTCAGATCCAATTTTCGTTTTAGGAATTTTAAAATCAAACCAATCCTGAAGCTCATAATCAAAACAAATTCCATGCATAAAATTAAATAGTGATTTCTTTAATCCAAAGCTGAATTTATCATGATCTATTCCTGTTTTATCGGTATAATTAATATCGTTATTAGCAAAAGTCCCAATGGCTTCTGTTTCTTTAACCACTCCAAATTTTTCAGGATACATCCCAACTGGACTATGTGCTGTCATAGCAAACTGATGCCAAAATCCCGATTGTAAAACTCCTGCTTCAAACAACTGACGTACCATTTCAAGGCTATCAACTGTTTCCTGAACCGTTTGTGTCGGGTATCCATACATTAAATAGGCATGAACCATAATACCTGCTTCGGTAAAATTGCGGGTTACTTTTGCCACTTGCTCAACCGTAACACCTTTATCTATTAGTTTCAATAATCTATCCGAAGCAACTTCCAAACCACCCGAAACGGCAATACATCCCGAAGCTTTTAGTAACAAACATAAATCGGCAGAGAAACTTTTCTCAAAGCGAATGTTTGTCCACCAAGTAACTGCTAACTTTCTTCGAAGAATTTCGAGTGCCAAAGCACGCATAAGCGCAGGCGGAGCAGCTTCATCTACGTAATGAAAACCATTTTGCCCCGTTTGCTTCATCATGTCTTCCATTCGGTCACACAACAAACTGGCTGCAACAGGTTCGTAAACCTTTATATAATCTAATGAAATATCACAAAACGTACATTTTCCCCAATAACAACCGTGCGCCATCGTGAGTTTATTCCAGCGTCCGTCGCTCCACATACGATGCATCGGATTGACAATTTCGATAACCGAAATATACTTATCCAAAAGCAAATCAGAATAATCCGGTGTTCCAACCTGAGATTGTTTATAATCATGTCGTAACGAATTGTTTTTGTAAATAACTTTCCCGTCTTCGAGTAAAAAAGTTCTTTTATACTCATCAGAAACTTTCAATTCACAATTATCAACTATCAATTCAATAGGTACTTCCCCATCATCCAAAGTAATAAAGTCAAAAAACTCAAAAACACGAGCATCTGATAACGAACGTAATTCAGTATTTGGAAAACCGCCACCCATCGAAATTCTAATTTCGGGATGATGCTCTTTTACCCATTGCGCACATCTAAAGGCACTATATAAATTCCCAGGAAAAGGGACTGAAATTAAAAACAAAGTTGGTTTTACCGATTCTATTCTCTCTTTTAAAATCGAAATTAAAACCCTGTCAATATAAGTTGGCTCTTGTTGCAAAGCTTGGTATAATTCATCAAAAGAATTAGCACTTCGCCCTAAACGTTCAGCATAACGGCTAAAACCAAAATTCTCATCGACACATTCCACTATAAAATCCGAAATATCTTCAAGATATAATGTCGCCAAATGTTTTGCTTTGTCCTGAGTTCCCATTGTTCCAAAAGCCCAATCCAATTCTTCCAATTGTACAAATCGAGAAGCCTCAGGCAAAAAATCTTCCTGACAAATTTGCAATGCTAATGTTGGGTTCTTTCCTTGCAAAAAAGCAATAACAGCATCAATCGTTTTAAGATACTCATCTTGTAAAGCAAAAATACGTTTGGAGTTATCCGAGATTTTTTCAGCATCGACCAAATTTTGATTACTCTTACTTCTTACTTCTTGCTTATCTTCATAAACTTTAAACAAATTCTTCAATCCCTCTTTCGAAAACAATTCTAAAATCACTTCGATTCCTAAATCTGCCTGAACCGATTCTATATTTTTAGTATTTAGAAATCCTTTGATATAGGCAGTTGCCGGATACGGTGTATTCAGTTGTGTAAAAGGAGGAGTGATTATAAAAAGCTTAGTTTTCAAAGGGAAATGTTTTGTGCAAAAATAAGATATATTTTAAGGACTTTTTATAAAAAGATTTGGTGGTTGTTTTTACTGCTTTTTTGAATAGAAACAATAAAGGATGCCAATTACGACATCCTTTATTCTTTACTTATTTTTCTTTTTCTTCTTATCTGACTTACTTTTTCCAGAACCTTTATCAAATTTTTTATTTAATCTTTTTTCGGTTTCTTCAATACCATAATCATAAGCTGAATTTAAAGTTGCAAGTTTAGCCTCTTTCATTGCTTTCAAGGCTTTTTTAAACTCTTGTTGACTTTCTAAAAGCATCACTTTCTTCAGAAGAATTTCTGTTTTATTAATTCCTTTAATTGTTAATGCAAAATCAATCAACTTCACGGCTTCCTCATAATCTTCATTTAAAATTAAGGTATGAATGTAAAAAGTATACACTTCGATTGCATTAATATTAATCGAAATTGCCTGTTGAAAGTATTCTTTGGCTTCTTCATATTTAAATAACTGGTCGCTTAAAACCTGCCCATATAAACACAAAGCCATTGTATTTTTATCATCATAAGACAAAGCATAATCCAATGATTCGATGGTTTCTTCCAGCGAATATGGATAACTATCTAATGCCTGAAAAAGATATTTATCTACTGTTTTCATAGTTTATTCTGTTTAGAAATTCAGAGATTTAGAAATCAATCATTATCTAAATAATCTTCTCTTTTTAATCTTTGCCTTTCCTGTTTGTAATTTTTTGTTTGTTTTTGTTTTTTAAAATCTGAACCCTGAAAAACCCGAATTGGGTTTCCTCGCTGAATTTGCAATTGATTCATCCATTGAGCCTGAAATTCGGCTTTAAACTGCTTTACAGTTTCATCCTTAAACTTCTGTAATAATCTCTCTGTGGCTAGTTTTTTATTCTGATGCTGCGACCGTGAATCCATAGACACAACGCTTATTCCCGTAGGAACATGAGTTGCTCTTACAGCCGAACTCACCTTATTTACATGTTGCCCACCTGCACCAGAACTACGCATTGCCTGATACTGAATATCATTTTCAGAAATTTGAGTTGTTGTTGCTTTATCAATTTCAAAAATTCCGATAAACCAATTTTTACGTTTATGAAATTTCCTAAACTGACTCTGCCCTATCCATTGGATTGTTCCAATCCAAGAGTTTACAAACTCATTAAGATTATTACTCTCTAATAAAATTGTAGCCGTTTCGACCGTACCATTTTCAATTCCTGTTTCTCTCTGAAGCAATGTTGTTTTTATTTTATTATCATTTGCTTCTTCCAGAAAAGTCTTTAAAACCTGAGCCACAACCCAGCTACATTCTGCTGGGCCACGACCTGATGTTATTTGAATTATTTTTTCCATTTCTCTATAATTTTCAACAGTTTTTCTCTGTTCTTTGCTTCTTTTACAAATTTCGGAAGTCTGGAAACCATTGTCCCGTTACCACTTCCGTTATTGTTTCTTTCTCTTAAATCAGCTTTAATGTATCTCTCTAAGTAATTGATATGTTCCAAATTATAAGCCCAAAAAATTGATTGGTCAAATTCTTTCTGATACCATATTTCAGCATTAAAAGCACCTACTCTTTGTAATGATTTATCAGTATCTAACACAAAAGGAACTTCTTTTATATTAGGTTTAAACTCTTTTATCTCATTACATATTGAACATTTTAGCTTGATTGTTTCTGGTTTTTCATTTAGTAATTGCGACTCAAACTTTATCTTGTCTTCATTATTACAGCAATAAGTATCTACATAAGCAATGTATTTTACCATCCCTTCTTTTAAAGAATAATAGCAATTTTTACATTCTAAAATTCTTTTATCTCTATAATAAAGTTCAGATTCCAAAGCTCTCCTAACAACTGCTTGAGAAGCACATTTTGGACATTTTACCAAAATTTCATTTCCAAAACTGCCTAACCATTTATTTTCATCCTTAAACCTTTCCATTATCCAGAACTTGTTTATCTGTCCATTCTAACGATTTTTGGTGTAAATGTGCCTAACACATCCACCAACTCTACTTGATTGGCCATTACTTTATTAATGTCTTTGTACGCCATTGGCGCTTCATCGATATTGCCACCAATCAAGCTTACGTCGTTTGCTTTTAAGACTTTGTTAATCTCACTTTGCGTAAACGATTCCTTGCATTTTCTGCGAGAAAAAAGTCGTCCTGCACCATGCGAAGCTGAGTTTAAACTCTCCGTATTTCCCTTGCCCTGAACAATAAATCCAGGTGCAGTCATAGACCCAGGAATAATACCCAGTTCACCCGCATTAGCTGGAGTTGCCCCTTTACGATGTACAATAGCTTCTTTGCCATTTACCATTTCTTTCCAAGCAAAATTGTGATGGTTTTCGATTGTTACAACCACACGTTTACCAATAGCTTTGGCAATACGACGATGAATATCATCATGACAAGCCTTGGCATAATCACCAGCCAAATTCATAGCCAGCCAATATTCCTGTCCATCGTGCGTATTTAAATCCAACCAGGCAAGATGCTGCACATTTTTAGGTAACGGGCATTGTTTTGTTGCCAAGTATGTATAATGTTTAGCAATATTAGCTCCCAAACCTCTTGAACCGCTATGCGAAAGCACAGCAAAATATTCCCCTACACCAATTTTCCATTCATTAAGCGGGTTGGTAATTTTAGCAATTCCAAACTCTACAAAATGGTTTCCTCCTCCCGAAGTACCAAGTTGCTTGTAGGCTTTACTCAACAAACTTTTTATAAGCGGAATATCCTGAAACTCGCTTCGGCTAAACACTTCATGATCTGCTCGTATTGTATGTGTTTCATACATTCCAAACTTGGTATTATCTTTTAAGATTGCTTGTAACTGATGGTCTTTTCCTTTAAAAAAAGACGCAGGAATATCAAAAATTGACAAACTCATTCGGCAACCAATATCAACTCCTACTCCATACGGAATCACAGCATTATCTGTTGCCAGTACACCACCTATTGGCAGTCCGTAGCCAGAATGTGCATCGGGCATTAAAGCTCCAGCAACCGAAATTGGCAATTTTAAAGCATCGTATAACTGATATTTAGCTTGCTCATCAATTTCGTTTTCTCCAAATATGGAAAAAGGCGCTCTTGTATTATTAAGCTGATACATTCTTACTTGTACCGGATTTACCAATCCTTCAGCAACTTTACCCCAAGTACCATGTCCTGTAAATTTTTCAGGAGATAGCAAAACTTCTTTGGCTTCGTTTAATATACTCTCTTTTTTTTCTCGTTTTCTGTATCTGTTTATTTGCCCCAAGGCAATGTTGATACTATTATTTTTTGGAAAGCCTATTTTAATCAGGTCTTTTCCAGATAATTTATTTCCCATTATATTTTTTATCTTATGAGTTCTAATGACTCTTTATTTAGATATTCTATTTCTTTATAATATTCATCCATTACGGTATGAATCTGTTTGTTGGATAATGGATTTTGATATTTCAATTTCTTAGTATTCCATCTCCAATAGTTCACACTTCCGTGTGCAATTTTTATCATTGAATTTCGAAGAAAATGATTCGTGATATAATTACTTATCCTAGCAATTTCACTTTCCAAAACACCATCGACCATTTTAGTATGTGTTATCATATTTGGTCTCACACGCAATACATATCGCCAAGACTCATCAAATATATAATGGATCTTATAGCGTTTACAATTAGGACACCATCGTTCCCTTTTATAAAAATGTATTTTTTCTTTGTCTGTTAATGTTAGTTTTGGACTTCTCCATTCCGATTCTGAAAATTCTTTTACAATCTGAAGTTTCTCGACATATACATGCTTTCTTTTCCTCTTTTTCTTTTTCTTAAAAGATTTCTCAGAAGAATATTGCACCGTATTTATCTTCTCCAATAATGTTTTATAAAACAATGCTTCTTTAGATCTCGCAATATCTTCCCTAAGAACAAAATTGCGTTCCCATCCTTTTTGATAAGGTGTTGCCAAAGGCACTAATGGTAAAGCTCTACGCTTATGCAATAGCTCATCCTCGAACTTATCTAACTGAATTAATTGTTTCTCAAAATCTTTTTTAACTGCACTCTTCTTTTGCTTTTTTTTCTTCAAACGACTACACAAGATGTAATCATCTAAAAGATAATTGTCCATTTAAAAAAATTTAAATTATAGTTTTCCTGCCAAGTATTAGAAAATACAAGGCAAAAGCATTTTATCTCCAATAGATAAATTGAGTTCGGGGTATCGGGAATTTTTTGAAGTGTCTAGAATAAAAAAAGCCCGAAAGTTAATTTCCTTCGGGCTTGTTCATATATCTAAAATTGATTTGCTATGATTGCGAAAAGCCACGAAGACACATACCAACAGAATCTAATCCTGATGTGATGTTTTGAGAGGTAAAGTTTAATACAAACATTGTCTTCGTTATTAATTTGGTTAATGATTTATTTTCTGATGCAAATTTTGTGATTTTTTTTTGAAATAAACAAATTTTAAAACAAGTATTTTCTTATTTTAAAATTAAAACACTGATTTAAAACAAATTAAACTAAATTTTAAAATCAAAATAATCAATAATTTTAGTAATAAACTCTCTTATTCTTGCTCCAAAAACTATTAGATAGTTAAAAAAGCAACTGAACTTCGATAACTTTATAAAACATTTGGTTTACTAATACTATAAAAATTGTGTCAGTAGATTTCCTCTTAAAACTGATGTACTTTCTTAGAAATTACTAAAAATGAAACTAAAGATATTAAAGCAGCCGCAGTCAGATAAAATCCTACGTAGCTCAAGCCATAAGTTGTTGCCAGCCAAATTGCAATCATTGGTGCAAAAGCAGCACCCAAAATACCAGCCATATTAAAAGTTAAAGAAGCACCTGAATAACGAACTGTGGTAGGAAACAACTCCGATAAAAAAGTTCCCAACGGACCATAAGTAAACCCCATCAATGACATTCCGATACACACAAAAGCTGTTACCAAAATAGAATTTCCTGAATTAAGGAAATACGAGAAGAAAAAACCGAATGCTGCAATAGCGATCGTGGTAATAATTAGAATTTTTCGGCGACCAATTTTATCAGCAACCAAAGCTGAAATAGGAATAAAAGCAGCAAAAAACAATACCGAAAACAATTGTATCAATAAAGCATCTCTTTTAGTAAAACCTAAGTCTGATGTAGCCCAACTCAATGTAAAAACAGTCATTAAATAAAACACCAAAAAGGTTGTAATTGCAGATAAAGTTCCAAAAATCAACTGGTTTTTATATGATTTTAATAAGGTAAAAAATGGAATTTTAACTTCTTTCTGTTCTAATTTAGAATTTTCAAAAGCAGGGGTTTCACTGATTTTTAAACGAATATAAAATCCAACAATTACCAAAAGTGAGCTCGCTATAAACGGAATTCTCCATCCATAATCCATAAAATCTTCACTGGTCATTGTATCCGTTAAAATTAAAAAAGTTCCACCAGAAAGCAACAATCCTATAGGCGCTCCCAATTGCGGAAACATTCCATACCAAGCACGTTTATGCGGAGGCGCATTTTCTATCGCTAGTAAAACAGCTCCACCCCATTCGCCACCTAAACCAACTCCCTGACCAAATCGACATAACATCAATAAAATTGGTGCAGCGATGCCGATACTTGCATAACTTGGTAAAAACCCAATGGCAATTGTCGATAATCCCATGGTTAGCAAAGCCACGACCAAAGTAACTTTACGACCTATTTTATCTCCATAATGACCAAAAACAGCAGAACCAATAGGTCTTGATAAAAAGGCTATCGAAAAAGTTGCCAAAGATTCAAGGGTCGAATTAGTACTACTAGCACCCGGGAAAAATAATTGCGGAAACACCAATACAGCTGCATTAGCATAAATATAGAAATCAAAAAATTCAATTGTCGTACCTATTAAGCTCCCAAAAAGGACGTGTTTCAAGGAGTTTTCCTTAGTAGAATTATTTTTCATGCGGTTGATATGGTTTTTATGAAAATAGGATATAAAAATGACTCTAATTTTTGAAAATAACAAATATTAAATTCCCATTTTTTAAGAAATTAGTTTAAAAAATCATAATCCTCATGACCCCAAAAAGCCATCAACACATTCAAATTCTGTGAATTATTTTTCAAACAAATTAAAAAACAAGTATTTTCCTATCTCACAATTATTTACATGATTATCAATGATTTGCAACTATTTTTAAAATTCAAATCATAAGCAATAGTTAAATCCATTTTTAAGTACAAATTTTGATTAAATTTACAGCTATCAAAAAAACAATACTTATGCCAACCGACTGTATCAGCTACCAAAACTCAGGATATTTCTCAACTTTGATACATGATTATTTAGAACAAAAATCAGATTTAAAACCATTATATAATAATTTTCCAACACTGGAAAACTTTGAAAAACAAATTATCGAAAAGCAACAAAATTTCGATAATAACAACAGAATTCCATTAGTTTCGGTTTTAAAAGAGCAATATGCTAAAATCGAACTTTCGGATTCGACCAAACAAAATATCAAAGCCTTAGCGCTCCCAAATACATTTACAGTTACAACAGGACATCAACTAAACCTATTTAGCGGTCCCTTGTATTTCTTGTATAAAATAATCTCAACGATAAATCTTACCAACGAATTAAAAGCAAAATATCCTTCGCATAACTTTGTTCCCATTTATTGGATGGCGACAGAAGATCATGATTTTGAAGAAATTAATTATTTTAATTTTAAAGGTAAAAAGTTCCGATGGAATGCCGAAAGTACAGGTCCGGTAGGAAGATTATCAACTAAAGGACTTGAAGATTTTTTCGAAATATATGCTTTAGAATTAGGTTCAAGCATCAATGCCAATGTTTTGAAAAAAATATTTAAAGATGCCTATCTAAAACACAATAACCTAGCAGATGCAACGCGTTATCTTGCCAATAGTTTATTTGCATCACAAGGCTTAGTAATTCTAGATGCAGACAATGCCAATTTAAAACGTGCTTTTATTCCATACATAAAAGAAGAATTAGAATCTCAATCTGCTTATAAAGCCGTTCAGGAAACTATCGAAAAACTGAAAGATTATACAGTTCAGGTAAATCCGCGCGAAATCAATTTATTTTATATCGAAGATAATTTACGCGAACGTATCATTTTTGAAAACGGAAAATATAAAGTTAACAATACAAAAATTGAATTTTCAGGAAGAGAAATCTCTGATTTACTAGAAAGAAATCCCGAAAAATTTAGTCCGAACGTGATTATGCGTCCGTTATATCAAGAAATTATCTTGCCAAATTTATGCTACATTGGCGGAGGTGGAGAAATCGCGTATTGGTTAGAATTAAAATCATTCTTTGATACTGCAAAGATTACTTTTCCGATGCTTTTAATTAGAAATTCCGTGCTTTTGGCTACCGAAAAACAGGCAAAAAAAGCGGATCAATTAAATTTATCATGGAGCGATTTATTCTCAAAACAAAACAGTTTAATAAATAAGAGTACAAGAGAACTATCACCATTCTCCATTGATTTAACGCCTCAAAAAGAACTTTTGCATAAGCAATTCGAATATCTTTATGAATTAGCAAATCAAACAGACAAATCGTTTACTGGAGCAGTAAAAGCACAAGAAGTTAAACAAATAAAAGGACTCGAAAACCTTGAAAAAAGACTCTTAAAAGCACAAAAAAGAAAATTAAATGACATTTTGCAACGTATTACCGACTTGCAAAATGAACTGTTTCCAAATAAAAGCTTGCAGGAACGTCAAGCCAATTTTTCAGAATTTTATCTGGAAAAAGGAGAGGAATTAATCCCCCTTCTTATTAAAGAATTAAAACCATTAGAATCTAATTTTAATGTCATAACAATATAAAAGTTTGCTACGAATTTCGCTAATTCGCAGAAATTTGTAGCAAAAAAACAAAAGTAACAATCATAAGAAACAAATAACCACTTACCTCTTAGATTGTTACCCTCTAAACCAAATTATTAACTTTAAAAAACGAGAACTAACCTATTACAAAAAAATTATGACCAGAGAGCGCTTGATTTCACTAGATGTCTTCAGAGGATTAACTATTTTATTAATGACGATTGTCAATAATCCTGGAAGCTGGGACGCTGTTTATCCTCCTCTATTACACTCTGAGTGGCATGGCTGCACACTAACCGATTTGGTTTTCCCTTTTTTCATCTTCATAATGGGAGTAGCTGTTTCATTTGCAATGCCTACAAAAACTTTCGACAGTACTACATTCAACAAAATACTAGTACGCTCATTAAGAATGTTTTGCTTAGGAATCTTCTTTAATTTTTTTGCCAAAATACAACTTTTTGAACTCGACGGAATTCCGTTACTTATAGGTCGATTAATTATAACTATTGTGGTAGGTTATGCCTTAATGGGAAATTTTAGTTCTAAAGTAAAAAACATTCTTGCCTTTTCGATTCTGTTTATTTACCTCTTCTTGGCCTATAGCGGTATCGAAGCGTATCAAAACGTACGATTACCAGGTGTTTTACAACGTATAGCCATCGTATATTTTGTAGTATCACTTTTATACTTAAAATCAAACCAAAGAACACAGATAATAGTTGCTGTAATCTTATTATTAGTCTATTGGGCAATAATGGCTTTAATACCAGTTCCAGGAATCGGTGAAGCAAATTTTGACAAAGGAACCAATCTGGCTTCTTGGCTAGATAGTATCTTACTAAAAGGACATATGTATCGCGGAACTATAACTTGGGATCCAGAAGGTATATTAAGTACTATCCCATCCATCGGAACCGGAATTATCGGACTACTTATTGGTCAGTTATTACACCGTGCCATACCAAAAATTGAAATTGCAAAAAAAATGGCAATCGCAGGTATTGCTTTAATTATAGTTGCTCAAATCTGGAGTATCATTTTCCCTATTAACAAATCACTTTGGACAAGTACATACACATTATACACAGCAGGACTAGCAACTACTTGTCTGGCATTATTATATTACCTTATTGATATTTTAAACTTAAAAAAAGGAATCAAATTATTCTTAATTTGGGGCGTTAACCCAATGATTGTATTTTTCTTCTCCCAAATAATCCCACAAGGATTAGTAATGGTTCAGTTTGAGAACCCACATAGTCCAGGCGAACAAATCAATCTTTTAAATTATTTATATAGCTTTGGGATTGCACCATTTTTCAGTAATCCAATGTCAGCTTCCTTAGCAGGAGCACTAACTTATGTTGGAATCTGGACGTTTATTTTATGGCTTTTCTACAAGAACAAACTTATTTTTAAGGTTTAAATTTTAAAACTTGTATAAGACGCACTGCGGTGCATCTCTACTGCTGTACGTCATTACTCATAATTAATTATCATAAAGGTATTCTGGATAGTTATAATTATGAATTTATTAAATTCAATTCATAAAAAAAGTCTATTTTTGCACAAAATTTAATAAAAATAAAAATGGCAACAAATAGAACTTTTACAATGATTAAGCCAGATGCAGTTCAAAACGGACACATCGGAAATATCTTAGCAATGATTACTAATGGAGGATTTAAAATCGTTTCATTAAAATTAACTCAATTAACTGTAGCTGATGCTCAAGCATTTTATGCTGTTCACGCTGCAAGACCTTTCTACGGAGAATTAGTAGAATTTATGTCTCGTGGACCAATTGTTGCTGCAATTTTAGAAAAAGACAACGCTGTTGAAGATTTCAGAACTTTAATCGGAGCTACAAACCCTGCTGAAGCTGCTGAAGGAACAATTCGTAAAGCATACGCAACTTCTATCGGAGAAAATGCAGTTCACGGTTCTGATAGCGACGAAAATGCTGCTATCGAAAGTGCATTCCATTTTGCTGGAAGAGAGCAATTCTAATTTAGACTTCTTAGATAGTTAGATTTTCAGACTACTTAGACTGACTTAGATTAAAATAAAAACCCGCTTCAATGAAGCGGGTTTTCCTTTTTTGCTTATAAAAACATTAGAAATTAGCAGCACTCTTTTTGATTATTTTACTAATTTTTTGATCTAAATCTTTTAACAATTCGTCTAAAGCACTTTCGCACATAGGCAGTACTTTTTCAGGAGTTAAAACAGGAATTCCACCTACTATAACACCCGTTTTTTTAGAGCTTGCCCCTTCATTTATAGCAAATACTTTCTTTCCGGTTTTATCATACAAAGAGATTCTAGCATAAGCTTTCATTTTAACGGTTCCTGTTCCTCCAACAGCAAATCCTTTTACTAAAGTAAAATGTATTTCTGTAAATAAAACACCATCTGCAATTTCTTTAAAAATAGTAGCTGCTCCTACTTCATTTGCTTGACCAGCCGTTCCTTCATAAATATATTTATATCCTGGGTAATTTATTATAGTTTTCTCTCCTACTTCATCTTTAGCATATTTAGGGGAAAAATCAATGTATTCTTGTTTTTGAATCACTTCATTTTCAGGAATTAAATCAAATGGAAATTGTTTAGAATAAACATTAAAAAAAGCATTATGGTATTTCTCTAAAATAGGACTAAGATTAAAGCTTGGATTGTTGCCCAAATCAGCTATTGCAGCCAAACTGTTAAGCCCCAAATCAGAAAGATCAATTGTTTTGTCTGTGTAAAAACCAACAACCGCCACCTTTTTCTTTTGTGAATAGCTATTTAAAGCAAATAATACGGTTAAAATAAATAATACTTTCTTCATTTTTTTTCTATTTGATTGTTTATAATTATTAAAAAAATACTTACAATTCAAATATATCATAAAAAATCCATTCCTAAGACAGGAACGTTAATTTAATTTCAAGATTAAAATCTAATATTCGTAGTCCATTCAAAGATCTAAAAAAAAGTCTAAAACTAAACTACACTTCTGGCATAACTGCTTACGTAGTTACCACCAGTTGCTGCCATCCATCTTTTAAATAAATCTGATTGATTCTCGATTGAAGATTATTACCTAGTCATTTTTTGTAAAATAAAAACCCGCTTCAATGAAGCGGGTTTTGTTTATTTCAGCATTTCTGCACTTTCCTCCTTAGAAACATATACTTTCTCTCCTAAGTCTCGTATTTTTTCTCTTAAAACATCTTTTAGTTCGTTATAGTTACTATGATAAGAAGTAGAAATAGAAGCAATTCGTTTACCATTTTCGAGTATAAAAAGGAACTCTGCCATACCTTCTTTTCCAACCTCAAAAAGAACTATAAAACCGTCTAAATTATTAATTTCATATACTTTAGATTTTCCTAATCCAAAATAACGATTAACAATAATGTATCTATCATCAATAGTTAATTTATGCGCTCTTGTTCTAAACATTGTCAACCAAAAAAAGACAACAAGTAGTAAAAATAAAATAGGCAAAAACATTCCTGCTGTTGGAGAAGTAAAACTTAAATAAACAACCAAAGGCGGCAAAACAATTGAAACTATAGCAATAAAAACTGGAGGTGTTTTAAACTTAGACTTTATACTTATCATATTAATAACTTTTAATTTTAACGCAAAACTACATCTCGAACAACATCTCTTCGCAATTCCTCATTAATCATCGTAATGATTTTTGATTTTCCATGAGTGAGTTCCTCTCTTAAAACAGACGATGTAAGCTCTACATAAAGCGTACTTCCTTTTAAAACTACATTTCGGGTATAACTATTTACACCATTCCCCATCAGTTGTCGCCATGCCTCTTTTACATCAATCTGATCCATTCCGGGTTGGAGCTTATTTACCTGGATAATCCTTTGCAAAATATCCCCAACACTACTCTGATTATTTAGTCTTTTTGCCATTATCTATAATATTAATTGGTCCTGCTTTTTTATAATGATATTCTTTTTTCTCGGCGTTAAGCAGCACTAATTTATCGTCTGTTAAGGCAATTAATTCTTCCGTCCATTTTGTATAAGGAGTCGAATAATCTAAGAAAGCCTTACCGTCTTTAAATCTAACTTTTACCGTTTCGTGTAAATCGTTTGTCATAAAAGTTCCGTCTAATTGTGGCATTACTTTTTGACGAATACCGTTATTATCGGTCTCTATCTTAAAAAAGTCATAGCTTTCATTCATCCCGTAATCTTTATCTTCACCTTTATCAAAAACTACTTTTTCAATCTCCCAATATCCATTTAATTTAGCAATATCTGCAGGTTCTATTTTTTGCTGACATCCAACAAACAAAAATGATACTAAGAGAATTTTAAATACGTTTTTCATTATAAATTTTATTTTTTAGGAGCTATTTCCTGCTATCCGCTATATCTTTTTGTGGAAGAAAAATCCACAAAAAAGGATACCGCTTCAAATGAAATTCACTGAACTCTTATTAAAATAAAAATTCTGTGAAGTAATCAGGGCTAAAGCTTCACGGTACTATAAATATTTTATTTTTGTGAGTTACAAAGTTAACTTTATATAATTGATAAAGAAGAAAAAATTGCCAAAACCCATTAAACTATTTTATAGATTTTGATTTACTTATAAAACAAAAAAACCAACGAATACTAAAAGCATTCGTTGGTTTTTATATATTGAACAGACATTATTCTAATTATAAAAGTTTTATATCATAAAACCTTTAATCGAAAATTATGCTGCCAGATTATTTTTTTGTTTGGATTCTTCTAAGAAGACCTAAAAGAAATAAAATAACACCTACTACTAATAAAACGTAATACAAAGTTAGATTTTGTTCTCTAAAAACATTAGATAAAACAAAAGACAGGATACTACCAAAATAAAAATAAATCGGCGGGACATTATTAAAACTCATCTAAAAACTATTTAAAGAAACTATCTACGAACTCATATTTATTAAAAACCTGCAAGTCTTCAATTCCCTCACCTACACCAATATATTTTACAGGAATTTTAAACTGATCCGAAATACCTATCACAACACCACCTTTGGCAGTACCATCTAGTTTGGTTACAGCCAGAGCTGTTACCTCGGTTGCAGCGGTAAACTGTTTGGCTTGTTCAAAAGCATTTTGCCCTGTAGAACCATCCAAAACCAAAAGTACATCATGAGGCGCATCGGCTACAACTTTTTGCATTACACGTTTTACTTTAGTCAATTCGTTCATTAAATTGATTTTGTTATGCAAACGACCTGCTGTATCAATAATTACAATATCGGCATTTTGTGCTACTGCAGATTGTAAGGTATCAAAAGCTACAGATGCAGGATCACTCCCCATATTTTGTCTTACGATTGGCACACCTACACGATCAGCCCAAATTTGCAATTGATCAATCGCTGCTGCACGAAAAGTATCTGCTGCTCCTAGAACTACTTTATAACCGGCTTTTTTAAACTGATAAGCTAATTTACCGATTGTAGTAGTCTTACCAACTCCATTTACACCAACAACCATTAAAACATATGGTTTTGTTTGTATAGGAACTACAAATTCCGTCGCTTCGCCTGTATTAGTCTCTGATAATAAACCTGCAATCTCTTCTCGCAAGATTTGGTTTAACTCATCGACACCAAGATATTTATCGGCTGCTACGCGTTTCTCTATTCGGGTAATAACTTTTAGGGTTGTCTCTACTCCAACATCCGAAGAAACAAGAATTTCTTCTAAATTATCTAAAACGTCGTCATCAACTTTAGATTTTCCAGCTACGGCTTTACTTAATTTAGAGAAGAAACTGGTTTTAGATTTTTCAAGACCTTTGTCTAATGTCTCTTTTTTATCGGAAGAAAATATTTTTTTAAAAAAACTCATTTTTATATAGGTTGTTAGTTTTTCGAATTATTTAGATTTTTCTCACAATCTACAACAATTCTAAAGTTTAAAAAAGCAAAGTATCTTTAATTAACCCCGATTACTTCACATACTTTCCAATTTTATAGGAGTTCAGTGAACTACGTTTGTAGCAACATCCTTTTGTTCTGGTCCCGAAGCTCGGGACAAAACAAAAGATCGCAGCAAAAGCAGGAACTTTGATTAAAAAAAGAACTTTTGTTTGGCTTCTCTAAATTTTGAGACAAATATAAAAAATAAAAAAGCTACTTCCGAATGAAAGTAGCTTTTCTATATATTGTAATTGTTAATTATTTCTTTTTCAAGAAAGTATCAACTTCTTCAGGAGCCATAATAGATTCTACGAATGTATATGCACCAGTTTTAGGAGATTTCACCATTTTGATGGCTTTTGATAATCTCTTAGAAGATGTTTGTAACGATGCTACGGTTTTCTTTGCCATGATTCAAATGTTATTTGAAGTTTTTATAAAGCTCTAATGGAAAACCATTGAGGTTTATAAAATCTCTAATTATTACTTAATTTCTTTGTGAACTGTTACACGTTTCAAGATTGGATTAAATTTCTTAATCTCTAATCTGTCTGGAGTATTTTTTTTGTTCTTTGTTGTAATGTATCTTGAAGTTCCTGCTACACCAGAAGTCTTGTGTTCAGTACATTCTAAAATTACTTGGATTCTATTACCTTTCTTTGCCATCTTGCTATATATTTATTTTGGAAAAGATTATTTGATAAATCCTTCTGACTGCGCTTTTTTCAAAACCGCAGAAATTCCATTTTTATTAATTGTTTTTATCGTAGATGCTGCTACTCTAAGAGTAATCCATCTATCTTCTTCTGGAAGATAAAAACGCTTTTTAACTAAGTTCACAGAAAATTTTCTCTTAGTTTTGTTCATAGCGTGAGAAACGTTATTTCCTACCATCGCTCTTTTACCTGTAAGGTCACAAACTCTTGACATTATACTTATGTTTTATCGTTATTCAAAATCAGGGTGCAAAGAAAAGAAAAATAAACGATTGAAACAAAAAATTAGTGTACATTTTTTAAAATTTCTTTCTGTAACATTTCTAAACTTTTAATTACAGCCCTATCTATCACTTTTTCACGTGGTTGACCAAAGTTAAATTCTTCGACTATTACATCGTCTGGTGTGGCAATTGCAATAAAAATAGTACCAATTTCCGCATTTGAGTCTCCTTTTGTCGGTCCGGCGTTCCCAGTTGTCGCGATTGCGTAATCAGTTTTCATTATGCGTTTTACGTTTGAAGCCATCGATGAAGCAACCGCAGCACTTACCACAGTATTTTCTTCTATTAAATCGGCTGAAACACCCAAAACAGTAGTCTTTACCTCGGTTGCATAGGACACAACACTGCCTCTAAAGTAGCTTGAAGCACCAGAAACTGCCGCTAAAAGTGATGCGATTTTTCCTCCAGTACAACTTTCGGCAGTCGCAACTGTCTTTCCTTTTTTTGTTAGTAATTCTCCTACTACCACTTCAAGGGTTTCATTATCATCGAAGCCTACAATAATATCATGAATGATTGCATCTAGCGATTGCACATTGGCCTCGATAGCTGCTTCAAGCATTTCTTTATCTGTACCTCGAGCAGAAAGTCGCAAACGCACTCTTCCCGGATTTGGCAAATAAGCTAGTTTTATAAAATCAGGTAAATTATTCTCCCAGTCTTCGATACGCTCAGCTACTAAACTTTCGCCCTGACCGTATGTAAGTATCGTTTTATGAATAATATACGGTCGCTCGTATTCTTTTACAACTTTTGGGATTATTACGCTTTCTACCAAATATTTCATTTCATAAGGTACTCCCGGAAGCGAAATAAAAACGGTATTTTCTTTCTTCATCCACATTCCTGGTGCCGTCCCCATCTGGTTATGAAGCACCGTACATTTAGAAGGAACTAACGCCTGATCTTTGTTCATTTGGGTAATCGGTCGCTTATAAAAACCTTCGATTAGTTCTGTGACATGCGCCAGAACTTCGGGATTAACAACCAATTCATCTTCAAAATAATCACAAAATGTTTTTTTAGTCACATCGTCTTTTGTAGGCCCTAAACCTCCTGTAACGATTACCAAATCGACTTTGTTTTGTAATTGAGAAAATGTGTCTAAAATATGCTGCTTATCATCACTTATCGAAATCATTTCGTGAATTTCGACTCCGATTTTATCTAAAGATTTAGCTATAAAACCAGAATTTGTATCTACAATTTGTCCTATTAAGATTTCGTCACCAATTGTAATTATTGTTGCTTTCATGTATCTAAAATTCAAATTACTACTAGATTATTTATCGCAAGGAATTGCGTGGGGAATAGCAATGAAAATCCTTTTTATCGCGAAGTAAACGGAAGAAAGAAAAAATCAATTTACTTGTATTATAATTAATTTACAAAGCAAATTGTATTTGGAGAAGATAGCCTAGCCTGAAAATTCAGGCTGGCAATCTATGAAGTTTTACAAATCAAAGTCTTTCTTAATTTCTTTGATTGCTTCTTTAACTTGATTTTTTATGCTTTTAAATGTTTCTTCTATGGCTTTCTTTTTACCCTCAGCCTTTGTCCAGGCTTCGACTTGAAGAATCTCCTCAAAAGCAACATTAAGCCCTAATAAATCAAGCGTTGGCTTTATTTTGTGCGCATACGCATAAGCATGCTTATGATCTTTCTTTTTTATCCCTTCTTTAATTTGTTTTAAATCCTCAGGAACTTCGGTTACAAACAAATTAAGAATTTCGTTTACAAATTCGGGATCGTTGTCTGAAAGTGCGTACACTTTTGAAAGGTTATATTTTAAAGCCATTATTTTACTTGTATTCTGAATAATTTTTTTCCTTCTAAAAACCCTTCTAAAACATCATCTGGCTTTACAGCCGCAACTCCTTCTGGAGTTCCTGTAAAAATAATATCTCCAATTTTTAGCGTGAAGTATTGAGAAACATAAGAAATAAGCTCATCAATTTTCCACAACATCATATTAGAGTTTCCTTTTTGAACGGTCTTAGAATTATTTGTTAATTCAAATGTAATATTTTCCAATGAACTAAATTGCGTCTTAGGCAAAAAATCACCTATTACAGCCGAACCATCAAAAGCTTTTGCTTTCTCCCAAGGTAATCCTTTTTGCTTTAGTTTTTCTTGTAAATCTCTAGCCGTAAAGTCGATACCTACACTTATCTCGTCGTAATATTTGTGCGCAAACTTTGGCTCTATATATTTCCCGACCTTATTAATTTTAACAATAAGCTCAATTTCGTGATGAATATCTTCAGAAAATTCGGGGATTACAAATGGATGTTGCTTTAACAAAACTGCCGAATCAGGCTTCATAAATACAACTGGCTCTGTTGGGCGTTCGTTTTGTAACTCTTCGATATGATTGGTATAATTTCTACCGATACAGATTATCTTCATTCTTTTTAAGTTGCTAAGTCACTAAGCTACTAAGTCACTAAGAAACTAAGCACAAAAAACTCAGAACCTTAGAACCTTAGTTTCTCTGAACCTTATTTAGTATTTAATTTTCTTAATTTAATTGCCGTCAATACTTTTTTGGTATATAAAGGAAAATCCGCATTTTGTATCCAGCTAAAATATCCTGGTTCTGTTTCCAGAACCTTCTCTACTTTTACTCCTTTATGTTTTCCGAAAGTAAAAACTTCTTCGTCATCTTTATCAAAAGCAATCATTCCTGCAAAATCGGCTATTTTTTTTCTGGTTGTAAATTCAGATAACGCTTTCATATCATTTTCCAATTCTGGATAACGATCTAATTGTGCTTTAAGAATCTCATATGTCGCCATTGTATCAGCTTCGGCTGAGTGCGCGTTTTCAAGGCTTTTTCCGCAATAAAACTTCAAAGCAGCACTTAATGTTCTTTCTTCCATTTTATGAAAGATAGTCTGCACATCGACTGAGCACTTATTTTTCATATCAAAATCAACTCCTGCACGAAGCAATTCTTCTGCTAACAACGGAATATCGAAACGATCGGAGTTAAACCCTGCCAAATCACTATCTTTTATCATATTGTAAACCTGTGGCGCCAGAGTTGCAAATGTAGGTTCATTTGCTACTTTTTCATCAGTAATACCGTGAACAGCCGTAGTTTGTGGAGGAATTGGAATCGTAGGATTCACCAACCAAGTTTTACTTTCTTTATTTCCGTTTGGAAAAACTTTAAATATTGAAATTTCTACTATTCGATCTTTTCCGATGTCTATTCCGGTAGTTTCTAGATCGAAAAAGCAAATTGGTTTGTTGAGTTTCAGTTCCATTTTTTAATTTTATAAGTTTACAAATATAATTTTTAAACACGAATTTCACCTGTTTTTTTCAGAAAGTTGCCGATTACTACCTGTAATGCAATAATGCTGCAAAAAGAAAACCCTTTCAACATTTAAAACGTTAAAAGGGTCAATTATTTATAAGAAAGATTTTTTCTAGAAATCTCTATCTATATCAAAAGCTTCTAAGTACTCAGCAACTCTTTTTACAAAACTTCCTCCTAAAGCTCCATCTACAACACGGTGGTCATAACTGTGCGAAAGGAACATTTTTTGACGGATTCCGATAAAATCTCCTTCTGGAGTTTCGATAACCGCTGGCACTTTACGAATCGCTCCAAGAGCTAAAATCCCTACTTGTGGCTGATTGATAATTGGCGTTCCAAAAACACTTCCAAAAGTCCCCACATTCGTTACAGTATAAGTTCCGCCTTGTGTATCATCTGGTTTTAGTTTTCCTGTTTTTGCACGATTACCTAAATCGTTTACCGCTTTTGCCATTCCTACAAGGTTTAACTGATCTGCATTTTTAATTACCGGAACAATTAAGTTTCCGTTTGGTAATGCAGCTGCCATTCCTAAATTTATATTTTTCTTTTTGATGATATAATCACCATCAACAGAAATATTCATTCCTGGGAAGTCTTTTAATGCTTTTGCAACTGCTTCCATCATAATTGGGGTAAAAGTTAATTTCTCGCCTTCTCTTTTCTCAAAAGCAGCTTTAACTTTATCTCTCCATTTTACAATATTAGTTACATCTACCTCAATAAACGATTGTACGTGTGCTGATGTTTGAACCGAAGCTACCATATATCCAGAAATAAGCTTACGCATTCTGTCCATTTCTATGATTTCATCACCTCCATTTACAGAAACTGGTGCCGCTTTTAAAACTACTGGCTCTTGTACCTTAACCACCACTGGTGCTGGTGCTGGAACTTCAACAGCTACTTTCACTTCTACTTTTGGAACTTCTACTTTGTTTGTTCTATTAACAACGTATGCCAATATATCTTCTTTGGTCACTCGACCATCTTTTCCTGAACCATTTATACTTTCTAGCTCTGCAATAGAAACATTTTCTTCTTTAGCAATATTTTTTACTAATGGTGAAAAGAATTTATCCGAAGTAGTGTAATCTGCAGGTGTTGCAACCATTTCTTTAGCAGCTTCGATTGTTTTTTCAACAAAAACAACTTCTGTAGGAACGACTGTCTCTTCAGTTACTTTATCAACTAAAAATGACGAACCTTCTTCTGTTTCAATGATGGCAATAGTTTGCCCTACTTGTACCAAATCGTCTTTGCCAAACAATTGCTCAATCAAAATTCCAGAAACTTCACTTGGCACTTCGCTATCGACTTTATCTGTAGCGATTTCCAGTACTGCTTCATCCATTTCAATTTTGTCTCCAACTTGTTTCAACCAGTTTGTGATTGTTGCTTCAGCGACACTTTCTCCCATTTTAGGAAGTTTTAATTCAAATCTTGCCATATTGTTAACCTAAAAGGTGATTTTGATTTTCAGATTGCGAAATTACTGAAATTTTTAAATATAAATTACATTAAATATAATTTTTATGTGATTTTAACGATTTTACCTCTATCATTACTTGAATCACTTCCGATTAAGAAAGTGGTGTTTTTGGGTAAAATTTTAAAAGTAATCTTCTTATGCCTTTCAGATTTTATCATATCGATACATTTCTTGAATGATATGTATTGATTATCTAAAATTACCTCTGCTCCTTTTCCTATGTAAATCAGGGACGAATTTACCATTTTTTCTTTTTTTAAATTGCAAAATGTAACTTTATTTTGCAAAATTGAACTCAATTTTTCACTTAAATTATCATTCATGGAGTATAAAAAATATTCTTTTGGAATTGTTTTTATCGTCGTTTTTCCCTGAATCATTTTAACTATAGAAAAAAATACAATTCCAGTTTTCATGAAAAGTGAAAACAAAAAAGATACTTTAAAATGTTTTTTATAAAAGAAATTCATCGCTTCCTGAAAGCGTTTCATATATTTCTCGTCCTTTATAGTGCTTTCTCCTTTATAGTGAATTACCGTAGTTTCAGCCAAATAGTAATTAGCCTTGCCTTTTTTAAGAACCATGTACGATAAATCGATATCATCGGAATACATGAAACAATCTTCATCAAAACCGCCGACTTCATTATACAAATCTCGTTTCATTACCATAAAAGCACCTACCAGTATTTCGACTTTGCCTGTTTGGTTTTCGCTTAAATGTTCCGCATAATATCTATTGAAATACTTAGACTTTGGGAAAACCTTATATAAACTAGTTATTTTAGTAAAAGCAACCCAAGGTGTCGGAATTCCGCGCTTGCTTTCGGGAAGAAAATTCCCTGCTCCATCAATAAGATTTACTCCTACTATTCCTAAATCCTGTTGTACTTTGGCGAAAGCCAATACTTTTGTAAATGTATCTTCGGCTACAACTGTATCAGGATTTAAAATGCATATATAATTTCCTTGAGCTTGTGAAACGCCTATATTATTTCCTTTAGGGAAACCTAAATTCTCGGTGTTCACGATTAATTTTACATCAGGAAAACGACTACGAATCATGTCGCAACTATCATCTGGAGAATTATTATCTATTACAATAATCTCGCTATCAACATCTTTAAGTGCCTGCTGCACACTTAAAACACATAGTTCTAAAAAATAACGTACATTATAATTGAGGATAATAACCGATAATTGCATGTAAAATAGTCTTGAAAGTTCGAAAGTTAGAAATTTTCTACTAAACCGAACCGTAATGACCAATCATTTTTACTAACTCCAAAATCCATTACAAGATTACTATTGTTACGTTTGTTCCATTTTATGCGCAATCCTGTGCCAATTGCAGGATTCCATTTGGTAAATTGATAAGTCTGAAATTTAGATACCGATGAGATATTGGTAAAAAATACTGCTCCCCAAAAACCATCGGCAGAAATATCTGTTCTATATTCGGTCTCAAAATACAATAATGCATTACTTCGGAAACGATTTCTTGTAAAACCTCGTCCTGTTTTTTGCTGTCGGTCCCAGCCAATACTCGGTAAGTCGAGATAATGTGGATCCCCACCTCCTATTGTTGACCAATAAAAAGCTCTATATGCCAAAACTTTATGTTTTACATCGCTAAACGAATGGTATTTTCGAGCATCTATATATAAGGATTGCCACCCTTTATTATCAAGACCTCCATTGGTATTGATTCGGAAATTGGCTTCTAGATATGTTCCTTGTTCTGGATTAATATTATTAATTCTGGAATCATAAAGTGCTTGTATTGCAACTCCAAATGAAACATCATCGGAATAATCTCCGCTCATGTATTTAAAATAATCGGTTTCTCCATCTATCTTAGAATCTTCGGAAATATTTTGATAACTATCAAACAGAACTCCTAATCCGAGTCCGAAATTGCCTTTAACTTTTCTTGTTACATATTCATAAAAACGCCATTGTTTATAATTCAAGATAGACATTTCGTCGTCGAGATGATGATCTCCCAAACCATATGTAGGTTGCGGATAAATCATAAACCGATAATCTCCTGTAAAGTTATACTTGTCATCCTTAGTATATATATACGACTGAATTGGGAATACATATTGGTTAGAAAAACTAAAATAAGGCGAAAAAACAACTTGTGACATTGTAGTTTTCTCATGATCGTCGCCTAGGTAAAAAGTACTCAGGAACGAAATAATTATTCTGGCATTTCCATTACCCTCTACCGGAATTGGAGATAATGAGAAAGCTATCTTCTTTTTGGCATCATGCCTTACGGTATCATTTTTAGAAAATATGCTTTTATACACATCGATAATATCTCTACTATTATGTTTGAGAGAATCTTTTTTGTGCGTGATGGAGTCATTTTGCGAATAGCAAAAACAGCTAAAAAAAAGAAAAGACAAAATACTTTTTATTTGTAAACTACTCATTTTTAATTGTTTTAAAACATACTCTCTTAACAAAAATAAAACTAAAATTTCATTTACTCTCGAATTTATCAATAAAGATTCTTACAAAAAGATGTGGGATATGAAGATGAAAAATACAAGATGTGAGATGAAAGATGGGAGATAGAAACTGTAACCTAGTACTGTTACTAAAAACTGTGACTACAACTGAATACTAAACCTTTAATTATTTATTTTAGCAAAAAATAGCTTTCTCTTTATGGAATATAAAACAATCACTAATAAAATTTTACCACTTGGTTTTATTATAATCTCATTTTTAAGCTGCAAAACAACTTCTAGACAACATACAAATGCCAATTCTGATTTGGTTGTCTCAAACACTTGGTACATTGCCGGGCCAACCAAAGAAAATCAGGAAACAATAAACAATACTCGAATAAAAGAACATCATATTCTTGTTACAGCAAGCGACTCGCCTGCTGGGGAAATCGAACTGAATGTAATGATTACTCAATCTGAATCTAACGACGGAAAACCAACCAATTTACCTAGCAATTCTAGCTTTGTTAGTATTACTTATAAATCATCACAATCTATAAAAATCCAAGCTCGCGAAGGGAATGATTCTGGAACTGGATGCATACATGGAGGAACTCATGCAATGGCTGATTTACCTGCTTCTCCCGATAAATTTTCTACAATAAAAATTCCTTGGTCGGATTTTATACTAAACGGTAAATCTGTAAACATCCATAATCTTTGCAAATTCAATTTTGTGAATTATCATCCTGTTTCTGGCGCTATATTAGAAATAACTGAAGTACAGATTCAAAACTTAAAACCATAAAACTAACTAACCTAAACATTATGAAAATCAAAATTCTAAAATTCTTATTTCTAATACTGTTCTTTTCTAATCTTATTTATAGTCAAAATAAAAAGGTTGACATTAATGGCGTTTGGACCGATATTAATTCGGGGGTAGAAAATGCAGTTGTGATTATCTCTGAACAAAACGGAAAGGTGATTTTTTCTCATTATCTGGAATGGAAAGGACAAAAATTTGTAGAAAGTGGCATCGGAAAAAGAACTGAAAACACGATAGAATATACCGTTGATGTAACTTTACCTATTGAGGGTTGGGCAACTCAAGGTACACATACTTTAACTTTATCTGAAGATGGGAATACACTCGAAGGCACTTACAAAGACAATAAAAAAAGAGAAGGTCCAATTGCTTTTAAACGTGTCAGATGATATTTCTTGTGAAAGGTGAAATGTTTTTTTTGTAAAATGCAAAAGGGAGTTAATGCGATTATTAACTCCCTTTTTATACTATTTATGTACCCATTTCTACATTGTCCCAATCATCAGCTCGGTTGTAAATCCATTCTAACGATTTGCGTCTTTCATATACTAATCCTCCATTTAGCTTTGCTTCTCGACCGTTTAGTCTTTCATCTACACAATACCAATGAAGTCGGTAGTAATAATCAAGCATGGTATAAATCTCAACTTCTGATTTTAAATTCTGCAAGCTTTCCATTTTTTCATTGCCATCTCCTTGCTCTAGATTTGGCAATAGCGAAGCCATATTATCTCCTATATACTCTTCTGCTTCTAGCCCTGGAATCATTTCTGTTACCCACATAAAAGCCCACAAAGACTCTAGATACCATCTTAAAGAATTAATTTCAAATTCGGTTAAATCATCATTTTCTTTTTCTAGTATTTCTTTTTCTGAATCTGATAGATATTTAGCTAAATCATGATTCTCTATCCATTCTTTAATAATGTAAGTCGGAGCCTCAAACGCGATGTTTATCAAAGCATTCATAACCGACATCCTCCCTTTAACCTCTTCTAGGGTTCTTAATTTTGGTGTATCTAAAATTGGTAACCAATCATTTACACGATATTCTTTTTGTTTAATAATTGTATCATTATCAATTTTAATTTGTCGGCGTTGTTCTTCAGTCATAATGTAATTTTCAAAATATAACCGAAAATATAAATAATTTCTTTCAACACAAACTGATTCAATTGAAACTTTACAAATGCAACTGAATTTTATATTTATTAAAAATTCGCATGGCAAATAACATAATCGTCGAGAATACTAAAGACCAGATAATTCCGGGTGTTCCCTCGCGGAAATAATCTGGAATTATATGTATTTTGAATGCTAAATTGAAGTAATATATTATCCCTGGAAGTATGTAAATAAGAAGCGGATTTGCAGCTGCTGGCATAAAAAAGCTGCTCCATTTGGTTTGTTTTTTAATTTCCATTAGCCAATACAAGAAATAAAAGATTACGGTACAAATCCCAGCAGAATATAATACCCAAGAAGGTGTTCCTCTTACCTTAGAAACTTCATAATAAGGTCGCAATAAATACCCCAGTACAAAAAACAGCACTCCAAAACCTATTACTTTCCAATTGATTTTTTCGGATATTTTTCCTTCAAAAAACAAAAGTGATATTATTACTCCTGCCGAAACAAGTGTAGCGTGCGTCATATGTCCAGCAATAAAGCCTATCCATTTTATTTCATGAACAAAAGAGCCTTCAATTTGATTTAAAATATTTGCCGCAAGACAAACAAAAAGAAACGCAATCATAGCTATCAATTTTCCACTAACAAACCAATAATAGACTACCGTAATTAAATACGCCCAACCTATAAGTCCTAGAATCCCCCACCATTTTGGCGTGATTCCTATTTCTCCATTTTCCTGAACATATAAAAAGTATAAGGCTACCAGAACCAACATTCCGCCATATTGCAAAATGTTTTTAGTGATTTTAGGAAATGATTTATCGTATTTATTCCAAATAGGAATTGGCATTGAATACGCCAAAAGTCCCCAAAAGGCTGCAGAAATCACCATCTTGGAGGCATCATAACCATATTCGGCATTTACCATATAAACACCAATAATAATAAGTGCCAATGCTCTTTTTAAGGTATGTGTCCAGATTGTTTTAGGTGTATCTCCTTTAATTAATCGGGCATTAAATGCAAATGGAATAGACATCCCGACAATAAATAAAAATGCAGGAAATACCAAATCGACAAATGTCATGGCATCGGCATCGGCTGGCATATGTTTCATCCATTGTGGTACATTTTTTATGCTTGCCAACTCATTGACAAAAATCATGATAAAAATGGTAATTCCACGAAAAGCATCTATGGAAATAATTCTTTTATTGAATAAATCTTCTTTTATTTTCATACAGAGATAATATTTGTTTTTTAAAGGAATATGGTATCGCCATTCTTTTTTATGAATTATGATTTCGAATCATGCCGATTTCATAATTCATTACAGTATTAACATTAACAAATATAAAATATTCAAGGAGAAATCAAAGGAGTATTTAAAAGACTGACAAACTTGTTGATTTATGTTAAATATCAGTAGAAACGGGGATTTTTGTTTGGGTCAAAAAGTTATCTTTGCCGAATTACTCTAAAAATTTTATGCATATAAATATTAAACACATATGGGTGTTTTTAGTAGTATTCATGTTATCATGCAATACCAATAAATCAACACAAAATGATATTAGAAATGAAATTAAAAAAAATAGTGGAATAATTATTTCAAAATTTAAATTAGTCAAATCTTCTTCAGAATCTGCCTTTGGAGATTATTCAGAGTCTTACACAATAAAACTGGATTCCGCAGATTTTCAAAATATTATTATCCAAATAAAGAAATCTAAATATTATGATTCTAATTTTGATTACAATTCTTCTAGCGTGATATCAATAGATAAAAACATCAATAAAAGATGGGTTAAAATGCCTTTTGGATATAAGTTTGAATACCATATCGACAAAACAGATGAGATGTTACAATATGAAGTTGATTTGTCAGATTACACAATAGATTATACTTATATAAAAGAGTAAATAAAGTTCCCAATGTACAAGAGGATATTATAAGAATATAATGAAGAAGGCGTTCAACCCAAGCAGATGAATATAATAAACGCAACGATAAGCCGAAACCAATATACCACTTTAACAGAATAATCATCAATATTGTTTTTCAAAGAACTGAACATTAGTGTAATATTATTGCGCCTCAAATACAAGAATGCTTTAAGTAGCAGAAATTTTATAAGACAACAATTAACAAAATGACATTAAAAATAAATTTTTTGAATCAATTAAAAATACTTTTAGATTTGATTTTCATAACATTCATCTATTTTCTGATGATATATTATTTCTATACATCTTTTGATATTAAACTGATTGTTTATCTACTTATTCCTTATTTTTTGATGTTTTTCCTTCCTGTATCATGGTTACACTTTAATTATTTAAATGAGACTAAAGATGTCGTTTATGAAATAAGCAAAAATGTTATATTAAAAAAAAGAGGGATAGAGATTTTAAAGTACAACAATTCAGATATCAGCGAAATAACATTTCGTCTCAATGGTTCAAAAGATACTTCTAATGGAACTTTAGCATATAGTAAGTATTATTATGCAAAAGTAAAACTACTAGATGGGTCTTTTTTTATCATTACCTCTTTGTATTCAAGTAAAATTGATACAATATTAGAAGAAAACTTCAAAGATATTAAGATAACAAAAGAAAAAGTTTTTTATCCAATTATTTAGTTGGACAACTCCAACATTCTATTTAAACACCAGATAAAACTTAAGTTTACTAATTATAATAAATATGACAAATTTTTTTGATTTCCAGGATGGTCCAAAAATAAAAATATTAATACTTTTTTTAGTGTTAATATGTAGTATATACTACTTTTTTAAAAATTATAAAACACTAGAATTTCAACCAAAATTGCTTTTATGCATTGCAATTCTAGGTTCAATTTGGCTTTTTTTTCAGGAAAAAGAAGAAAATAAAGATTATAATAATTTAAAAAATAATTTTGCTTTAACAACAGGTAAAATAGAAGAATATATAGTAGTAAATTTGAAAGGTTATAAAGGAAATCCTGGTAATTCAATAAAGTTTAAATATGTCTGCAATAATGAAACCATAGAAAATTCTTATTATGAAAGTTATATTGTTTCAATACCTGATGCTAAACCAGATTTAAACATCTCCTATTTGGTCATTTATGAAAAATCGAATCCGAAAAATAGTTATATCCTTTTAAATTATCCTATAAAAAATAGTGATGATTTTGAAAACTATAAAAACACGTTCCGAGATAAAATCCCGGAAGATGTATTTAAGAATAGTTCGGGTAAATAAGATTAATTGTCATTTTTTTAGATATAATGGAGTGAAATATCAAAATTTCAGTGTTCGTTGGAATAGGATCTACGAAAAGCTAAAAAGAGCTTATTAAGATTTAGAAAAGTAATTGATGGTAGTTTCTGTTTAATAAGTCTCATCCCAAAGTTTTTGAGTGGGAAGACATTTAGTAACTACTAATTAAAATTTTAGTTTTTTGTAACCGATAATTATCAGGATGTTTTATTCTTACTGCTCAAAAACAAAAAACTCGCTGCTTGCGAGTTTTTTGTTTTTATAATTCAGAACACCCACAATCAAAAAATATTCCCCTACTTTTGATAATCACAATTCATCCCAATGAAAAAAGCCCTTTTGCTTTTCTTTTTATGCATTACTTCAACTTATGGTCAAATCTTAGGTTGTACAGACCCGTTGTCTAAAAACTACAATCCAAAAGCAACTGAAAACGACGGAAGTTGTTTTTACAAATCTGTAAAAGTAAAACATGAGTATTCTAATAAACTAAGTGATTCTATTAAAGAAACATCGGGATTAATCGCTTTTAATTCGTTATTATGGACACACAATGACGACCATGACAAAACCGTTTATGGGCTAAATCATCAAGGAGAGCTTAAAAAGAAAATTGCACTAGAAAAAGTAATCAATAATGACTGGGAGGAAATTTCGCAAGACAGCACCCATATTTACATAGGCGATTTTGGAAATAATTATAAGGGAAACAGAACCAATTTACACATTCTGAAAATCGAAAAAGAATCGTTTCTGGCAGGAAAACCTGTCATCGATACCATTTCGTTTTCTTATTCTAACCAAACCAATTTTACCAAAGAAAGTCCAAACAAAACCAATTTTGATTGTGAGGCTTTTATCGTTACAAACGACAGTATTTATTTGTTTACCAAACAATGGAGGAGCTCTAAAACCAGTATTTATGCTTTACCAAATACACCCGGAAGTCATATTGCGCAACTAAAAGAAACTATAGACGTAAAAGGGTTAGTTACTGGTGCTACTTATTTGCCATCCAAAAAACTGGTTGTCCTTTGTGGGTATTCTAAAATCGGAAAACCATTTTTATATCTTTTATACGATTATAAAAACAATGATTTTCTATCGGGTAATAAACGAAGAATCAATATTGCATTGCCATTCCATCAAATTGAAGGTATTGCAACCGAAGATGGTTTGCATTATTATTTAACCAATGAAGCTTTAGTTAGAAAACCTGTACTCAATGTACCTCAACAAATTCATCGAGTTGATTTGAGTGCATATTTAGGTCGATAATCTCAAAAAAACTTTAAAATAAAAAATTGAACCATAAAGATATTAAGTTTCATTAAGCTAAACCTAAATTTTCTTTACTCCTTTATGGAGAAAAAACTGACATATAGAGTATATACTCAATGTTCTCACAAACTTGTCCCACATTATAGAGCCACTCGCGGAGACCCTTCGTTCCTCAGGGTGACAAGGCTGTGGAGAAACTTTGCGAACTCTTCACTATCAATTTTTCTTGCCACAGATTAAAAGGATTAAACAGATTTATAAACTTTGCGACCTTTGCGTATCCCGTCCCGACGCTTCGGGATCGGGATTGCGCCCCTTGCGGTTAATTTTTTAAATCAGCGTTCCATCAACCGTTCCCATCTTAAAACTTAATTTTCCTTAATCTCTTAATGGTAAAAAAACTCAACAGTAAAATGAAATTTTGTAAATCTTGTAAATAACTACCAAAATTATGCAACAACCATTTCCAATAAGATAGCAACCTTTGCTTTCTGATATGAAAAAAGCATTAATCCTATTCCTCTCCTTTTTCTACTTGGTATTGTCATCTGGCTTTACCCAGAATACCCATATCTGTAAAGGAATCAAACAGGAAACTTACTTTTTTGCAAACAATAAAGAAGGGCAACCTTGCACCAAATGCGACCGTAAAGACGGGAAAATACTTAAGGATTGCTGCAAACATGAGACTAAATTATTAAAAATAACAGAAAAGGCTCAAAAAGCTTCCCCTGACAATCCTCCATTAAAATACTTAGGAGTCGCCTTGCCTTTTCACTTCTTTAAAGTTGTATTTGGCTATGAACTTCCGCAGGTAAAAACTACTGGATTCTCATACGTATTTACTACGATTCCTATAAGGAATACAATACTCTACATCTATTATTGCGTTTACCGAATTTGATTTTATTCAATTGATAAACTCTGCTGTTTCCAAAGAATAGCACGGGATTTCTATTGTTTAATTTTAAATATTTAATGTATGAAAATGCAATTCTTTGCATTGGTATTCTTCGGTTTTGCTACAGGAAATCTTTTGGCGCAGACCGTAACTTTACCAAATGCTCTTGAACGTTCTGTTCAGAATTTTGAAAAAATAAAAGCCAAAGAAGCAATGGTACTTGCTTCGAGAGAAAATGTAATATACCAAAAAAGTCAGTATTTGCCTGATTTCACATTGATGGCACAACAAAGTTATGGAACTATCAATGCTCAAAACGGACCTTTATACGGTTATGGTGGTTTGGGCGTTGCATCGACTTCTATGCCTTTACAGGAGCAAAACTGGAATGCCGCTTTTGGCTCTCTTTACTTAGCAAACATCAATTGGAATCTATTTACGTTTGGCAAAATAAAAAGCCAGGTTTCCATAGCCAAAGCAGATGAAGCTGTCGCTCAGAAAGATTTAGAACAACTAAAATTCCAACATCAGGTAAAAGTTGGAGCTGCATATTTAAACCTTCTTGCTGCACAACGTGTAAAATTTGTGCAGGATAAAAATCTGGAACGCGCTCAAGTTGTTGCCACAACAACCAAGAGTCGTTCTAATAGCGGTTTGATTCCAGAAGTCGATTTTTCTTTGGCGAAAGCCGAAGTTGCCAATGCTAAATCGGCAGTAATAAAAGCCTATGATTTAGAACTCGATTACTCCAAAGCACTGGCAGTAATGATGGGAGAAGAATATAGAAAGTATGAACTAGACAGCCTTTTTACCAACAAGACTCCTACTCTACTCTTTGAATCTTCAGTTGAAACGAGCAATCATCCTATTCTGGAATGGCAAAATAGTACAGTTCAAAAAAGTAAACAACAGGAAAAATTACAATCGGCACTTGGACTTCCTACTATTTCGTCATTTGGCGTAATACAAGGGCGTGGTTCAGGGTTCGATTGGAATTATGTGCAGGACAATTCAGCTTTCTCTAAATCGTATTCAGATGGTGTTGGCATAGACCGCAGCAATTATATTGTTGGCGTTGGTATCAGTTGGAATTTGATGAATTTATACCGTCAATCTTCTAAAAAGAAAGAACAAAAATTCATTACGCAATCCTTGCAAAAAGAATATGACTATATGAATCAGGAACTTGTGGCGCAACAAAAATTGGCAGATGACAAATTAAAAAATGCATTTGAAAATTTTGAAGAAACCAAAACGCAGGTAAAAGCCGCCACAGATGCATATCAACAACATACTGCATTATACAACAACGGACTAACAACAATTGTAGACCTGACACAATCTTTCTACACGCTCAACAGAGCCGAAATAGACTATGAAATAGCACAAAACAACATCTGGCAAGCCTTATGGATTAAAGCTGCTGCCAAGGGTGACCTGACTATTTTACTAAACGCGATATACTAAAGCCTAAATTATGAATTTAATACGTTTTGCCTTGCGCAAGCCCATCTCGATTATGGTGATGGTGCTAGGGCTTTTATTCTTCGGAATTAAAGCTACCAAAGATATAAAGGTAGATATTCTGCCAGATATGAATCTTCCTGTCGTGTACATTGCCCATTCATTTAATGGATATACACCTCAACAAATGGAAGGTTATTTTACAAAGATGTATGTAAATATGATGCTGTTTACAAGCGGAATCGAAAGCATCGAAACCAAGAATACACAAGGATTAACCTTAATGAAAATAAACTTTTACGAAGGTACAGATATGGGTCAGGCTATTGCCGAAATCAATGCACTGTCCAATCGTTCTCAAGTATTCTTACCACCGGGAGCTCCGCCTCCGTTCATCATTCGATTTGATGCATCGTCGCAACCTGTTGGACAATTGGTTTTCAAGAGTAATTCGAAAACCAATAATGAATTGCAGGATATTGCCAACTTTACGGCTCGACCATTTTTGATTAAAATTCCGGGATTAACCACCGCACCACCTTTTGGCGGAAGTCCGAGAACAATCGAAATAAACATCGACCCAAATAAATTACGTACCCATCAATTAACTCCTGAGCAAATTGTAGAAGCCATAAGCCGAAATAATATTACCTCGCCATCGGGGAATATTTACATCGACGATATTAATTATTTAACACCTACAAACAATACAATTAAAGAAGTTTCCGATTTTGGAAATATTCCAATTTTTAAAGGCGCAGTCGATAATGTTTATATCCGTGATGTGGCAACTGTAAAAGATGGCGCCGATATTACAACTGGTTACGCCCTCATAAACGGAGCACGTTCGGTATATATCAATATTGCAAAATCGGGTAATGCTTCGACTTGGGATGTGGTGAAAAATTTAAAGAAAGCCATCCCGATGATTCAGAATAATTTACCGGATGATGTTACAATCTCTTATGAGTTTGACCAATCGGTATATGTTATTAATGCTGTAAAAAGTTTAATTCTCGAAGGTGTATTGGGAGCTTTACTTACCGGATTGATGGTATTGTTATTCTTGCGTGATAACAGAGCAGCTTTAATTGTAGTATTAACGATTCCTATTTCGATTATTTCGGGCGTATTATTCCTGAAATTATTCGGACAAAGTATCAATATAATGTCCTTATCAGGATTGGCTCTGGCTATAGGAATTCTGGTTGACGAAAGTACGGTTACTATCGAGAACATTCACCAACATCTTGCAATGGGCAAAACAAAAGCCAAAGCAATCCTGGATGCTTGTCGCGAAATTGCCTTCCCTAAATTATTGATTCTGCTTTGTATTCTGGCAGTATTTGCACCCGCATTTATGATGACAGGAATCCCTGGTTCTCTATTTATGCCGTTGGCACTTGCCATAGGATTTTCGATGATATTGTCATTTATCCTATCACAAACCTTTGTTCCGGTAATGGCAAACTGGTTAATGAAAACCAAAGACGAAAACCACGTACATGAAGAAGACAAATTTGATAGATTTAAAAATCGTTTTGTAACGTTCTTACAATCCATAATGGAAAAACGTAAAACTATATTAATTGCGAGTTTTGTCTTGGTAGCATTAGGAGTTTTCATAATGTACAGCAATACAGGAAAAGATGTATTGCCAACCGTTAATTCGAGTCAGTTTCAGGTACGTATAAAAGCGCCCGAAGGAACTCGTATCGAAAAAACTGAGCTGAAAATCAAGCAGGTTTTACGCGAAATGGAAGCCGTAATTGGTAAAGACCATATTGCAATTTCATCCGTATTTATTGGTCAGCATCCATCCTCATTTGCGGTAAGCCCTATTTACTTATACAATGCAGGACCACACGAAGCTTTGATGCAAATCGCATTAAAAGATTTCGACGGAAACACAAATGATTTAAAAGAAAAAATCCGTCACCACATGAAAGCTAAAATGCCCGAATTGCACTTTTCTTTTGAACCAATCGAGCTGACAGAAAAAATTCTTAGCCAAGGAACTAATACGCCTATCGAAGTTCGTTTCTCTGGTATGATGAAAAAAATGAACATCATGTATGCCAATAAATTACTGGCAAAACTAAAAGAAATCGACTATTTAAGAGACCAGCAAATTCCGCAATCGTTAAACTATCCGGCTTTCGAAATTAATATCGACAGATTAAGAGCTGCACAATTAGGAATCGACGCTCAGGATATTGCTCGTTCATTAGTACCAATTACAGCATCTTCTCGTTATACAAGCAAAAACATGTGGGTAGGCGGAATGATGGGAATTGCCTACGATGTACAAGTGCAAACGCCACAAAACATATTAAACAGCAAGGACGAATTGCTTAATGTTCCGCTAGGAAAAAACTCCGACCGACCAGTTCTTGGCGATGTAGCCACAATTACACCAACAAAAGTTTTGGGCGAAAGTTACAATTTAGGAACAATGGGCTATACTCCTGTTACGGCCAATATTCATAATGCCGATTTAGGCCGTGCACAAAAAGATGTACAAGCTGCGATTGCTTCCTTGGGAGAATTACCAAAAGGGGTAAATATCCAAATCTCTGGGATGGTTCCTGTTCTGGATGAAACCATGAGCAGCCTGGCAATGGGATTATTAATTGCCATTATGGTTATCTTTTTAATGCTAGCAGCCAACTTCCAATCGTTCAAAGTTTCGTTTGTAATCCTAACAACCGTTCCGTTTGTAATCTTAGGGTCGTTGCTATTAATGAAAATTACAGGCTCAACCTTAAACCTACAATCATATATGGGAATCATTATGTCCGTAGGAGTTTCTATTGCCAATGCCGTATTATTAATAAGTAATGCCGAAACATTGCGCATGCAAAACGGCAATGCGTTAAGCTCGGCAATTCAGGCAGCATCACTTCGTATTCGCCCTATTATCATGACTTCGCTGGCAATGATTGCAGGAATGTTACCAATGGCTATTGGTCATGGCGAAGGTGGCGACCAAGTTGCACCGCTAGGGAGAGCCGTAATTGGCGGATTAATTGCGTCCTCATTTAGTGTATTACTACTATTGCCATTAGTATTTGTATGGATACAAGGCAAAGCATCGACACAATCTCCATCATTAGATCCTGAAGACGAAAACAGTACACATTATATAACAACAAACCCTTCGATGTAATTTATAAAATATTGTTTAACACATAGAAACATAGATTTTTATGCATTAAAAGAATACAAAAAGAAACACATTTCTTTAACATAGCTATGTGTCTTTTAACTAAGTGAAACGACTTTTTTGAGAGTATAAAATCTATGTTTCTATGTGTTAAAATTAATTACACTCAACGGTTAACATTAAAAAAATAAAATACAGATGAAACTAATCTATTATATCCTTATCGGAATTGTATTTGCATCCTGCAATTCAGAAACTAAAAAGGTCGAAAAAACAGACGCGATGCCAATGATGATGATGCCGAATTTTGAAACTATATCCATCAAGAAAAGTAATCCACTGGTTCAGTTAAAACTAGCCGGAGAATTAGTTTCAGATCAGGAAACAGCTATTTATGCCAAAGTAAATAGTTATGTCAAGAAACTTCCAGTTGATATTGGCTCGGTAGTTACCAAAGGACAAGTTATTCTTGTCCTCGAAGCACCAGAAATTCAAGCACAATTAGCATCGGCAAAATCAAAATGGAAAGCACAAGAAGCAATATACATTGCGACAAAATCCAATTACGACCGAATGTTCAAAGCCAATGAAACAAAAGGGGCAATTGCCAAAGATGCTTTAGACCAGATTACGGCAAGAAAACTAGCCGACCAAGCGCAACTAGAAGCAGCTAAATCAGCTTATCAGGAAATCCAAATCATGAATGATTATCTAGTAATTCGAGCACCTTTTAGCGGAATCGTTGCCGAAAGAAACATCCATTTAGGTTCGTATGTTGGACCAATGGGGAAAGGTTCCGACAAACCCTTATTGATACTTCAGGATAACAAGAAATTGAGAGTTTCCCTATCAGTTCCCGAAGCAAATACTGCCTTTTTAAACTTAGGAGATTCTATACATTTTAAGGTAAGTTCGATTCCTCAGAAAAAATATATGGCTAAAATATCCCGAAAATCAGGAGTGCTCGATTTCAAACTCCGCTCCGAGCGTATCGAAGCCGATTTAATGAAAACATATCCAGAGCTAAAACCCTTAATGGTAGTCGAAGCAATGATTCCGTTGCAAGCAAAAGAAGCTACATTTTTTATACCAAAAACAGCCTTGGTCGAAAGTAATATCGGTATGTACGTAATCCGAATCGAAAACGGAATGACCAAAAATATCCCCGTTTCAAAAGGGCGTCCATTAATGGATAAAATCGAAGTATTTGGCGAGTTGAACGAAGGCGATAACATACTCCTAAAAGCAACCGAAGAAATTGTAGAAGGAACAAAAATTAAAAAATAAAATCATGAAAACATATAGTAAATACCTAATTATAGTCGCAATTGCAGCCGTATTAATTTCTTGCAAAGACAAAGAAGCCAAAGAACAAATCACGGCACAAACTCCGCAAGAAATACCAGTGCAACAAAATATTCCTAACATAGCAAAACACGTTCCCAACGATGAGGTATGTATGGTTAATGACAAACACATGGAGAAAAAGCAAATGGAAGTTCCCTATGATGGAAAAATGTACTACGGATGTTGCGCCATGTGCGTAGAACGTATTCCGAGCGACGAAAGCGTTCGCAAAGCAACAGACCCATTTACAGGAGAAAAAATCGATAAAGCCTCGGCATATATTGTGTCATTAAACGAAGAAGGAAATGTCGCTTATTTTGCATCCGAAGAGAATTTCCAGAAGTTTATGAAAGATAACGAACAAGCAAAAAATTAATTAAAACCCATTTATCAAAAATCCACTTTACTAACCCTAAAGTGGATTTTTTTTGCTTTATAAAGTATCATTTTAAGGAGCTATTTCCAGCTATCCACTCTATCTTTTCTTTGTTAAAGAAACAAAGAAAAGGATGCCGTTACTATCTGGGCTAATACATTTGGCATTAAAGGTTTCATACTTCTGAAATCAAAAATTGTTAATCAAAAATCTTACTCATTTTTCATTAATCACAAGCTAGCGCGAGCGTCCCGCTCGTGAACATGAAGCTAAACAACAATATTAAAATCTACAAAGCATAGATAAATACAAACCTAATTTTGATTGTGTTCACGAGCGGGACGCTCGCGCCAGCAAAAGGAATCAAAAATCGTTAACCAAAAATCATTTTTATTAATTAACTACAGGTTTATTCTTTGCTCCCATTATCAATAGCCACAAACAAGTTCCTATTTCGCCAATACTTGCCGGCAATCTTACGATAGAAGAAATTCCAAACTCAGCGTAATTAGACAATAAAGAGAAACCTAAAAAGTTTATGAGATAACTAAAGCAACCCAACATCAAAAAAATGCCTAAAATTCTAGGCAAAAATCCTGATTTATAAACCAAATAACCAAAAGGAAACAACCACAAACCCCAGAAAATCTGAACGATTAAATTCCCATAATCATATTGATTAAGATAAAACAAGACCTGATTTTGTAATTGCTCATTTGTATACACTTTCTGAAGACTTGCATCACTAACCAGCGAGAGTACAGCAAACTTATTAAGCATATTTACAAAAGATATTGGTACACTTACAACCGCTAAAACAACCATCGCTTGAGCATAAATTTTATTAACCGGTTTGAGTAATCTGTATAAAGCAAGAGGAAGAAATATAAAGAAAGTATAACATATTAAACCACTCACAATCCCAAGTTTAAAAAGAAATTGAGAATTTACAATGTTATTAAAAGTTGTCGCAGCATTATCCCAAACAATCAATTTTGACGGAATATAAGCCAAGCTAATAATCCCAGTTAAGACAACAACGAGATATAACAAACCTGCAATTCTTGCCATCTTCTTATTCGAAACTTCTATCTGATTTTCCATTATTTCTTTATTTATCTTAATTAATCTTCATCCTGCAAGGTCTTTTTTTTGACCTTATAGGTATTTAATTTAAGAAGACCTAACAGTCCCGAAGCTTCGGGATAAAAACCTGTTAGGTCTAATCTGCAAATTATATCAATCTAGGCCACTTATACGCCTGCCAAACAATTAATACCGTAATCACACTTTCTACCAGTGCCAAAAAAACATAAAAAGCCCACCACGGAGCAAGTGTAGTTGCTGCAATTAATAACATAATTCCTGTATAAATAATTCCGAAGATTATATTTAGTAATCTGGCTAGTTTAGGTTTTAATAGTATTGACAAAAAAATCATCAAAGATGGAATTACCATAAGTATCGTTGCGGCAAACAATTTTATCGGATTATCAAGCATATTATCGCCACTTACAAAACCCTGAATTTTGTTAGGAACATAAAGAGAAAAATAATCTCCATAGATATAACAAAACATAACCGAAGCCCATAAAGCCGAAAGTTTGATTCTCACATTTATCTTAAAATCTTCAAATCCGCTAGTATTAATCTCTTTTGCACTCATAATAAATACTTTATCTATTTAGTATGACGAGGCTAAGCTCATTATGTTACATTGATATTTTTATTTTTTTAAGAAAATTTTAAGTTCTTAAAATAAGACAAATACAAAAAGAGCTGCTCCAATTATTCAGAGACAGCTCATTTTATACTTACATGTTATATACAACACGCTTATTAAGCGTTCTTCCACCAATTGTAATAGTTATGGTCTTGGTCTAATTCGAAACCACATTTAGGATACAGGATATTACCAATTTCATTTGTCTTTTCGGTTTCCAATAATAAACCACAAGCATCAGTTTCATCACAAAATTGCTTACATCTATCGATTAAATCTTTAGAAAAACCTCTACCTCGAAAATCGGGTGCAACAAATAAATCACTTAACAACCATTGTCGTTGTAATGCCTTATAATGATATAAAGAGTACAATTGTGCAAAACCTACAAACTTACCATCGGCTTTGATTAAAAATGTAGTCGTTTCATTATTACTGATTCGTTCTTTAAGAAAAGCTTTCCCTATTTCGACATTCGATTCTTGTCTATAAAAAACACGGTAACTATCAAACAATTCTGCAAATTCATCCAAATGGTCTAACGTAGCAATTTCAATGTGTTTCATAATTTAAAATTTTATTAATGATTTATAAAAGAGCAAATATCATTTATTACAGGAGTATTTAATTAATCCAGTTTTTACAAATAAATAGGTCCAGATATAAATACGTAATAACCATAAAAAGGCTAATTTTGAACCAAAAGGCCATTCCTTTTTTTAATAAATAAAAGAACAGATGCTAAGAACCTGGAAGACTATTTTTAATATTTCGTTTAATTCCGACCAAACTTTGGTGGAGCAAATAAGCGAAGTAATCCGAAAAGAAATTATTAAAGGAAGACTAGAAAGAGGAACACCTTTACCAGGCAGCAGAGTTCTGGCCGAAGATATTGGAGTAAACCGAAAAACGGTTGTTTTTGCTTACGAAGCACTTATTGAAGAAGGATGGCTAGAGAGCAAACACAAATCTGGAACATATATATCCCAGAACTTGCCTTTGATAAAGAAACACCAAACCAACTCATCAAAAAAGACAAGTACTTTTGAACATATTCATTACAATCCTTTTTATCTTACAGACCATGCTCTTGAAGGAAGCCGAATTGTTTTTAATGAAGGAGGTCCAGATACACGACTTGTCCCGCTCAACGAGTTATCCAGAGCATACAAACGTATCTTTCAACGCAAAGGAAAATGGGGATTACTAGGTTATAGCAGTGAAAAAGGAGATTACAAACTCCGGGAAATGCTCTCCTTAATGCTTTCTCGTGATAGAGGACTTAATGTAAATCCTGATAACATTTGTGTAACCCGTGGAAGCCAGATGGCAATATATCTTGTTGCCAAAGTTCTTATTAAACCTGGCGATACAGTAGTTGTCGAAAATCCCGGATATTATGCCGTACAAAAGATATTCCGTGAAACAGGAGCTATCGTAAAAACAGTCGAAATAGACAAAGACGGAATCAATGTTGATGCACTTGAAGAGTTATGTCGCAAAACAAAAATCAAGGCAGTATACGTTACGCCACATCATCAATTTCCCACCACGATTACTATGAAAGCGGGACGAAGAATACAATTACTCGAACTTTCCTTAAAATATAATTTTGCCATAATCGAAGATGATTATGACCACGAATACCATTTTGGAATAGGAAATAATCTAGCATTGGCAAGTAATGAAAAATCAGATAATGTTATTTATATTAGTTCGTTAAGTAAACTCTTAGCACCAGCTATACGTGTAGGTTACGTAACAGGACCAGCAGCTTTTATGGATTCTTTGGTAAACCTCCGTGTACAAATAGACCGCCAAGGAGATACTATCTTGGAACACGCCATAGCCGAATTAATGGAAGATGGAACTATCAAAAGGCATTCTCGTAAAGTAGTGGCTATTTACAAAGAAAGACGTGACATAATGGAATCCTGCTTACATGAAAATTTTGGAGATGCAATTAGCTTTCATAAACCTGCAGGAGGATTGGCTTTTTGGATAAAATTTAATGAGCCAATAAACCTCATCCAATATATTGCACTATTGAAGCAAAAAGGAGTTCAAATTGTACCTCCTAATAGTTTTTATTTAGATAATCAACCTTCTAATTGCATCAGACTTGGTTATGGTTCTTTAAATAAAGAAGAACTTACCGAAGGATTAAAAATCATGGGGAATGTTTTTAAGGAATTAAAATAAACCAACAATTCTTTTCAAACAAATCATAATTCTTTTAAGACAAATGATTTAGTTATAATACAAACACCTTTGTATCAGTATTCACTTAAAAAATATTGATATGAACACAAAGAAAATTTTAATACTTGGTGCAACAGGAAAAACAGGTCGCAGAGTAGTCGAAAGATTAAAAAAGATAACTAACGTAAAAACTCGCTTGGGTTCACGAAATGAAAAAATTCCCTTCGATTGGGAAAATCCTGAATCATGGGCGGCAGTTATTAAAGACATCGATTCAGTTTATATTACTTTTCAACCAGATTTAGCCATTCCCTCAGCTGAAGATACAATCAGGAGATTTACCAAATTTGCAGTACAAAATGGCGTACAAAAAATGGTTTTATTATCTGGCAGAGGCGAAAAAGAAGCTCAAATTTGTGAAGAAATTGTAAAAGCGACTGCCAAACATTGGACAATTGTAAGAGCAAGTTGGTTTAATCAAAACTTTAGCGAGAGTTTCTTTCTAGAACCTATTCTTTCAGGAGTTGTAGCCTTACCCAGAGCCGAAGCACTAGAACCATTTACAGATGCAGATGACATTGCCGATGTAGTGGTCGAATCACTTTTGTATGATATTCACAACGGACAAACCTATGAGCTTACAGGTCCGCAACTACTAACATTTAAGCAGGCTGTCGCTGAAATTGCCAAAGCAACAAATAGAGACATTACTTTTGAAGCTTTGACTTTAGAACAATACAACCAAATGTTACAAGAATATCAATTACCCGAAGATTATATTTGGTTAGTAAACTATCTCTTTGAGCAAGTACTCGACGGAAGAAATTCAAGTGTCACCAATGATATTGAAAAAATCCTTGGCAGAAAACCAAAAGATTTTACTACATACGCACAGTTAACATCCAAAACTGGTGTTTGGAATACATAAGAATTTAATAAATACATCTATTTCCAGAAGAATAAACAGATGAAAACCCAATCTAAAAGATAATCCAAAGTGATACCGTCTGGACATAACTACAAGAAGTAAACACGAATTGACACGAATTAGTTTGTGGAATTAATTTCACAAACTAAATTATTCATTAAAATTTGTGCAAATTCGTGCAATTCGTGTTCAAAATTTATTTATAATATTTCCGTCCACACAATAGTCTAAAACTATCTTTTTTTTATTTAATTCAAAAAAATCATGATCTAATTACAAAAAGAGCAGCGTCTTTTTCAATCATTATTTTTATTAAATTTACGTATCTTTTATAATCAACTTACATGGAAATGAATAATTTGGAATTAGTTTCCGTTAAGGAGATACTAATTAGAAAGGTCAATGGTTTTAAAAGTTCATCAGTATCAGACATTCTTTCTGTAGAAGAACCTTTGGAAATAAGAATACTATACGGAGCAGAAAATCAAAGAATACAAAAAAACATTTCTGTGACCATGCGAACTCCTGGTAACGATCCGGAACTTGCTCTAGGTTTTCTATTCACCGAAGGAATTATTTCATCCTTCGAGGTTGTAAAAGACGTTAGCCATTTACAAACAGAATGCAAATTGCAAAAGAAAAATAGTATTCAGGTAGAATTTAAAGAAGATTTCATCCCAAATCTAATGCAATCAGATCGGAATTTTTATACAACATCTAGTTGTGGAGTTTGCGGAAAAAGCTCTATTGAATCTATAAAAACAGTTAGTTCTTTTAGCGCTATAGACAAACCAAAGCTAAATCTTTCTGTAGATGTATTATATCAATTACCTCAAAAATTAAAAACAGCCCAAAGTGATTTTGCTGCAACTGGAGGTATTCATGCATCAGGTCTTTTTTCTATTGATGGAGACCTCATCTGTTTACAAGAAGATGTAGGAAGGCATAATGCTTTAGATAAATTAATCGGTAGTGCATTAGTTGCAAACTTATTGCCATTAAACAACCATATTTTACTTCTTAGCGGAAGAGCCAGTTTTGAATTAATTCAAAAAGCAGCTATGGCAGGTATATCCATTGTTATTGCAATTGGCGCTCCATCAAGTCTTGCAGTAGAATTAGCCAAAGAATTCAATATTACGCTTCTGGGATTTCTTAAAGAAGATAGATTTAATATATACAATACTTGTGACAAGGTATCAATACAAGGTTCTCATAATAATTAAATGCAGCAGCCATGAAAGAAGATCAAGACGATAAAAATAAAAAAGTACCAGACGCTGAAAATCCGTATAGACTTTTAGACCTAAAACTAACAAAAGTAGAAGATTGGGCGGCAGGTGTTCCTGCTGTTATAGCAGCTTTTAGCGATCTTATCGAAGAAAAAACTCTCGTAAGAGGAACAAAAGCACTATTTAAGATGAATCAGGTTGGAGGTTTTGACTGTCCTAGTTGTGCATGGCCTGATCCTGACGATGAGCGATCTCCATTAGGCGAATACTGCGAAAATGGAGCTAAAGCATTAGCCGAAGAAGCTACAACCAAAAAAGTTGCAGCTGACTTTTTTAAGGAAAATTCAGTTTATGATCTTGCTAAATTAGACGATTATCAAATTGGTAAAATGGGACGATTGACTGATCCTATGTATCTACCTAAAAATGGCACACATTACCAGCCTATAAGTTGGGATAATGCCTTCCTAAAAATAGCCGAACATCTTAACGCATTAGAATCTCCAGATCAGGCAGCTTTTTATACCTCAGGGAGAACAAGTAATGAAACCTCTTTTCTTTACCAACTTTTTGCAAAAGAATACGGTACCAATAATATGCCGGATTGTTCGAATATGTGCCACGAAACATCTGGATCTGCATTAAGACCAACCATAGGAATTGGAAAAGGGACAGTTACTTTAGATGATTTTTATGATACTGATGTCATTGTAATTATCGGACAAAATCCGGGAACCAATGCGCCAAGGATGATGAGTGCCTTATCAAAAGGTAAAAAGAACGGAGCAAAAATTATTGCAATCAATCCTTTGCCAGAAGCTGGATTAATGGGATTTAGAAATCCGCAGGAAATTAGCGGAATTCTTAGCAATGGCGTCAAACTAGCTGATCTTTTTTTGCCAGTAAAAATAAATGGAGATATGGCTTTGCTAAAAGCTATTGAAATTATATTAATTGAATTTGAAAAGAAAAACCCTAGGAAAGTTTTTGATTATGATTTCATCAAAGAAAAAACGACAGGATATGATGCGTTCCTTAAACAATTTGATGATTACAATCTAGATGATCTTGCTATACTTTCTGGTGTTTCTAAAGAAGTAATTTATGAAGCTGCTGAAATTTTAGCATTCAAAAAACGAATTATTGTTTGTTGGGGAATGGGGCTTACACAACAACCCAACGGCGTAGATATGATTAGAGAAATCCTCAACATCCTGTTACTTAAAGGAAGTATTGGTAAACCCAGTGCTGGTGTTTGTCCTGTACGTGGACATAGTAATGTTCAAGGGAATAGAACCATGATGATTGATGAAAAGCCTACTGATGAACAACTAGATCGCTTACAGGCATTTTACGGATTCAATCCTCCTCGTAAACACGGATATGATGTTGTTAGAGCTATCAAAGCAATGCATGAAGAAAAAGTAAAATTACTTTTTTGTATGGGCGGTAATTTTTTATCGGCAACACCAGATACAACTTACACTGCCAATGCTATAAGAAAACTTAATTTAACAGTTTGTGTATCTACAAAACTTAATCGTACTCATCTTATTCATGGGCAAGAAGCCATCATATTACCTACCCTGTCCCGAAGTGATATTGATATGGTTAATGGTGAAATACAATTTATAACTACCGAAAACTCTATGGGTGTAGTACAATCCTCAAAAGGAATGCTTAAACCAGTATCTGATAATCTAATTAACGAAACCCAAATTGTCTGCAAAATGGCCATGGCAACATTAGGAAACAAATCGGTTATTAACTGGCAGCAATATCATGATAGTTATGATGCTGTGAGAGATGATATCGAAAAATGCATTCCGGGTTTTGAAGATTATAATGTAAGAGTTCGAGAAAAAGGAGGTTTTTATTTGCCTAATGCTGCACGTGATGGACAATTTATTACTAAAGAATTTGGAGATCGCGCACCATTTACATTAACTGCTGTACCAAAGAATGTACTTGCTTCCGATGAATATATGATGGCAACAACCCGCACGCACGACCAGTTTAACACAACAATCTACGGTCTTGACGATCGTTATCGCGGTATAAAAAACGAACGTCGGGTAATATTCATGAATCAAATTGATATTGAACAAGCTGGACTAAAAGCGGGTGATAAAGTCGATTTGTTTAACTATGATGATAATATCGAGAGAATTGCACCTTTATTTATCATTGTTTCTTATCAAATACCTCAAAAAAATACGGTTACCTATTTCCCTGAAACCAACGTTTTAGTTTCCGTTAATAATGTTGTAAAAGACAGTAATATGCCAGCATCAAAATATGTAAAAATTAAAATAAAAAAACATGACCCAAAAATTTACGAGAGAATAAATCAATTGTAATTGATGAGGTTTAATGATAAAACTTAAGAATCCGCAGAATATTGGTCTAATAAATCTAAGGTTGGTACAAAAAATAATGTTCCCGTTTCTGCTGTACTAAAATCCAATATTCTATCATAATTTCCTGGCGGATTACCGATGAACATATTTTCCAGCATTTTTCTGGTAGTGCTAAATTTACTAGCATAAGAAATAAAATATGTCCCAACTTCTCCTTTAGAAGGATTTCCAAAAGGCATATTATCTCGTACAATTTTAAGTTCATTACCCTCTTCATCTGTAATAGCAGTAAGAGCGCTATGAGAGTTTGTAGGTTTTACATCGTCTGCCATTTCAATATCATTCATTTTAGATCTGCCGATTACTTTCTCCTGATCTTCTGTTGATAAATTTTCCCAATTTTTCATGTTATGGAAATATTTCTGAACAAATAAATAACTCCCTCCTTTATAAGCAGAATCCTCATCGCCTACTACTGCAAAAAATTGCCTTTCGTCTCCTATCGGATTTTCTGTACCATCAACAAAACCAATAATAGAACGACCATCCCAATACCTGAATCCATGAACTTCTTCCTGACACTCTGCCACAGATTCTAAAACATTTGTAATAGCTATAGCCATATCAAAACAAATAGCCACATTTTGAGCCCTTAAATGAAAATGGAAATCTCCTCCAGTAGCTTTTGCTGTATGCTTATCTCCTATGATAGGCTCAAAATTAACCAATTCCTTTGGCAAAGGTGTTGGTAAACCAAGCCTTATCCATGCATCATGCCCCACACCCATTACGCAACTACTTCGTCCATTTGGAATTCTTATCGTATAAGAATTATTTAAATTACTAACCAATGAACAAAGTTTCTCAAATGCAGGCTTAATATCTGCCTGATCTTTAAAACTCCAAACCATGAAAATAGTGTTATTGTTTGGGTAATCAGTAACATTTTGCGATTGATCCATATTAATATTTATACGTTATATACTATTTAGCTTTTTTCAAACAAGTGATACAAATTAATAATTCGACTGTATCAACAAGATATAAAGTTATGAAATTAATAAACAAAAAATTCCACTAGTAATTTTATAGATGACTAAACTAAAAAGTTGACTCAACATATAATCAGATGGAAATAAAACACCAAAATCATCTAAAAACAGAAAAGATATTAAGTCAGGGAATTACTAAAATTTTAACAAAAAAGATAGTGCAAAAGCCCCTTTTTTTGTTTGCTTCAAAAAGCTATCTTTGCACCGTCGTTTTTGACTCCTATTTAAAATTAGAGACTCAATTAGAGACCTCATAATTTTAGCAAACATAAAAGCTTGACATAAAGCACTAGAACACCATGAATTACTTATCTGTAGAAAATATATCCAAGTCATTTGGCGAAAGAACCTTATTTGACAACATTTCTTTTGGAATCAATAAGGATCAAAAAATTGCTTTCATTGCCAAAAACGGCTCTGGAAAAACAACTATCATGAGTATTATCAATGGTTTAGAAGAACCAGATACAGGTCAGGTAGTTTTAAGGAAAGGAATCAGAATGGCTTTTCTTTCGCAAAACAATAATTTGCAAGAAGAGCTTACTATCGAAGAAAGCATATTTGCTTCGGATAATGAAACCCTAAAAGTTATTGAAGCTTACGAAAAAGCATTAGAAAATCCAGAGGATGAAGAAGCATATCAAAAAGCTTTTGACGGAATGGATCAACATAATGCTTGGGATTTCGAAACGCAATACAAACAAATTCTCTTTAAACTAAAACTAGAGAACTTTAAACTTAAAGTAAAAAGTCTTTCTGGAGGTCAGAAAAAACGTTTATCATTAGCCATTATTCTTATCAATCGTCCTGATTTATTAATTCTGGATGAGCCTACCAATCACTTAGATCTAGAAATGATCGAATGGTTAGAGAGTTATTTTGCCAAAGAAAACATTACCTTATTTATGGTAACGCACGACCGTTTCTTCCTAGAGCGTGTTTGTAATGAAATCATAGAACTAGACAACGGAAAATTATACCAATACAAAGGAAATTATTCTTATTACTTAGAGAAAAAAGAAGAGCGAATTGCTTCTGAAAACTCAAGTGTAGATAAAGCCCAAAACTTATTTGTAAAAGAATTAGAATGGATGCGTCGCCAGCCAAAAGCGAGAACGACAAAATCTAAATCTCGTCAGGATGACTTTTATGTAATTAAAGAAAAAGCACAAAGCCGTCGTCGCGAAAATAAAGTCGAGCTTGAAATTAATATGGAACGTATGGGAAGCAAGATCATCGAGCTTCACAAAATTTCTAAAAAATTCAAGGATCACGTTATTTTAGATAATTTCAGTTTCGATTTCCAACGTGGAGAACGTATCGGAATTATTGGTAAAAACGGAACTGGAAAATCGACTTTCCTTAATTTATTGACAGGAACACTTCCGTTAGATTCTGGAAAAGTTGTTGTTGGAGAAACAATTAAGATTGGATATTATACGCAAAGCGGAATCAACCCAAAACCAGGACAACGTGTTATCGATGTTATTAAGGAATACGGAGAATACATTCCGTTGATGAAAGGTAAGATTATTTCGGCATCACAATTATTAGAGCGTTTCCTTTTTGATGCAAAAAAACAATATGATTTTGTAGACAGATTAAGTGGTGGAGAATTAAAACGTTTGTATTTATGTACCGTTTTAATTCAGAATCCTAACTTCCTTATTCTGGATGAGCCTACAAACGATTTGGATATCGTAACATTAAACGTTCTTGAAAGTTTCCTTTTGGATTATCCTGGATGTTTATTAGTAGTTTCTCACGATAGATACTTTATGGATAAAATTGTGGATCACTTATTCATTTTTAGAGGACAAGGTGTTGTTGAGGATTTCCCAGGAAACTACTCCGATTTTAGAGCGTATGAAGATAGTGCCGATGTAGCTCAAAAAGAAGAAAACAAAGCCGATAAGAAAGATTGGAAACAAAACAATCCTACTGGAAACCTAACTTTTAATGAGCAAAAGGAATATCAAAAACTAGAAAGAGAAATTAAAGACTTAGAGATAGATAAAACTAAAATTGAGCAATTATTCTCTGACGGAAAAGTAGCTGACGCTGATATTGAGAAAAAAGCTAATGAGTTGCAAAACATCATTAATAAAATAGATCAAAAAGAAGAACGCTGGTTTGAACTTTCTGCTAAGATTGAAGGGTAATTCCCTTAACCCCGAAGGGGAATAAAGCAAGATTTTATATTATACAACCTCAATATTTTTTAGTAAAAAAAACTAAAAATGTTGAGGTTCTTTTTTTGGCTCAAAGCCAATAGAAATTAACAAGAAATAATGCTAAAAAACAAAAGTCGTTTTTAATTATTTACAATAGTAAATTCCTATTTTAGCAAAAGTAAAAACAAAATACCAATGCCTTAAACAAGGATTAACAACACTTTATAATATAAAATGGAATCAAAAAATAAGATTTTAAAATTAACCATAATTATAGGTTTTGCGTTAGCAGTGATTGTTCTTTTATTTTTTTTAATCAAAAGTGATTCGCCTAAAAAAACTATCTCAAATACAACACAACCAAATACTCCCAAAGAAATAAGTACAACTCCTGAAGAAATACCAGAAACAGAATTAAATATCTTTTTTCAAGACTTCATAAAAGCATTTAATAGCAATAAAGAAAAAGAGATAAATAAGTTCATTGATAAAAAAGATGGTCTAGTCGAATTTCTTTATGACGGACCATATCCTATAATAATTTTTACCACTAAAATGGATTACATAGAATGGTTTGAATCTAAAATCCATACAAACATTTCTTCTGAAAAATTCCCAACATATTTAGGAGACACCCAATTTGAAAAAACAGGCTTTTTTTATGAAAAATATGTAAACAAGTTCAAGCTTTCCGATTTTGACAATGGTTATGTAAACCTTTCGGATAGCGTTTTTAAGTCTCATCATGCTTTGGAAGATAAATGCAATTACAGAGCATTAGCTATGGATGTAGAGGGAAAACGAATTTATAATTTTTATTTTGCAATTACAAAAGAGAAGAAAAAGCTAGTAGGATTGTCTTATGATTACACAGATGACGTTGCCTATAGTGACCCTAAAACAGCTTTCATCCCTTTTGATTCCAAAAAAGATATCGAAAACTACATTGCAGAACATCAGAAATTCTGTGATTCCCAAAATGAGTCCTATTTGGATTTTAGTAAAAAAGAATTTACCTACTGGGACTTTAAAGATAAACCCTTCGTATTTAAAAATTATGAAATTGGAGACATAGAAATACAATCTAAAAAATTAAAAACACGAAAAATCATATTCCTTAATGCAGTTGCAAATGAAGAATATGATAATGATTTTACGATGACATTGTCTAACAAAGGTACATTCATAGTTCTGCCTATGGGAGCTAGACCATATTATGAATACATTATTTGTAAATAAGTCAAAAAAAATAAAACATCTAAATTTTGTTATCTTTACACCTTAAAAAAACACTATACATGAAACACCTTATACCTGCATTATTAGCCTTAACACTTTTTATCTCTTGTGCTAAAAACAAAAAAACAGAAAATACTGATGTTGTAGTTGACAATGTTGCCAAAAATGAGCAGCAAATCAAAGATTATGTAGCTAAAAATAAATTGGATGCACATAGAACTGAATCTGGTTTGTATTATATAATTAACGAACCTGGAACTGGAGCACAGCCAACCCCAACCTCTAATGTAACTGTAGCATATAAAGGCTCATTTATCGATGGAAAAGTATTTGACGAAAGTAGCGCTGGAATTTCTTTTGGCTTAGATCAAGTTATAAAAGGATGGACAGAAGGTATTCCTTATTTTAAAACTGGAGGCAGCGGTACACTTATTGTTCCTGCTCATTTAGGATACGGAGACAATGATTATAGTTCTATCCCAGGTGGTTCTGTACTTATTTTTGACATTAAATTAATTTCAATAAACTAAGTTACTGCTTCACTGTTTATTTATTAAACTCTGAAAAAAAATACTAAAAGCCTAGCTTTAATTAAATAACAAAACCACAACAAAGATCTAATTCTGTTGTGGTTTTATTTTATAAAACAACTATTCTAAAAACATAAAATGAAGACTGAAATACAACCTTACAATGATAAATTTAAAGAACAGATGATTCTTGTTTGGGAAAATTCCGTTCGTGCCACACATGATTTCCTAGTTCCATCTGATATTGATTATTACAAAAAAATCGTATCATCTATCGATTTTAACTCTTTCCCCGTATTTTGTCTAACAGAAGCTGATACAGTTCTTGGCTTTATTGGTATTGCAGAGAATAAAATCGAGATGTTATTTTTAGCTCCAGAACATATAGGAAAAGGTTTTGGCAAAACATTGATGAATTTTGCTATCAATGAACTTGATGTTAACAAAGTGGATGTTAACGAGCAAAATCATAATGCGATTAATTTTTATTCCAAATTTGGTTTTCTACCATACGACAGAACCGACAAAGATGATGAAGGAAAAGATTATCCTATTTTAAAAATGAAACTGGAAATCAAGAAATAACAAATTGTAATTTAGAGAGCATCATCTATTCAAACAAAAAAGCCATAACAAAATTTAATTCTGTTGTGGCTTTTTTCATTATGAAGTAAAAAACTGAGACTGTGACCGAGACTGAAAACTAATTCTACCAAGGAATAGGATTATAATCTTTTAAAAATTTTCCGCACCAGTGTTTTCCTGTATTGATTCCGTCGAATAAAGGATCCATTACACGTGCAGCACCATCTACAATATCAAGCGGTGGCTGAAAATCTTCTAGTTCTTGTTTCTTTTTGGCTAATTCGGCAGGATCTTCGTCGGTTACCCAACCTGTATCTACAGCATTCATAAAAATACCATGTTTTGCCAATGTTCCCGATGAGGTATGTGTTAACATATTCAAAGCAGCTTTTGCCATATTGGTATGTGGGTGACGGTCTTCTTTAAAAAAGCGATGAAACTTTCCTTCCATAGCCGAAACATTTATAATGTGTTTTTTACCCGTATTATCTTTCTTCATTACTTCCGAAAGGCGATTGCATAAAACAAAAGGCGCAACAGAATTCACCAATTGAACCTCGATCATCTCGGTTGTTTCTATTTGTCCTAATCTTAAACGCCAGCTATTTGTTTTTCGTAAATCTACTTGTTGTAAATCCGCATCGAGTTCCCCTTCCGGAAAAACTTCATTTGTTACAAGCGCATTATCAAAAGAATAAGGAATCTGAGATAATTTAGCCGAAGCACGTAAACCAATACCTGGTTCAGGTCCGTGCCAGGTTACAGGCATATTCTGGTTAGAAGAAGCTCCAGAAGTCAATACCTTCAATTCATCCAAACAATTAGTATGATCTAGCAATAATTCTTGTGCTTGTTTAGGCAAAGAACTTATTGCACGCTCTTCATTTTCCATTAAATGTGTATAAAATCCAGCCGGACGTCTCACTGTTTGCGCAGCATTATTGATAAGAATATCCAATCGTTCGTACTTTTGCTCAATAAAATTACAGAAAATCTCCACACTAGGAATATGTCGTAAATCTAATCCGTGAATTTTTAAGCGATGTCCCCATTCCATGAAATCTTCTTCTTTAGAAAATCGCAAGGCAGAATCTACAGGAAAACGAGTTGTTGCAATAACGGTTGCTCCGCCACGCAAAAGCATCAAAGTAATATGATACCCAATTTTTAAACGAGAGCCCGTTATAACAGCTACTTGCCCTTTTACATCTGCGGTCTGGAAACGTTTAGCATAATTAAAATCACCACAATCGGTACACATTGTATCGTAAAAGTGGTGCATCTTTGTAAACCCCGTTTTACATACATAACAATTTCTAGGCGTTTCTAATTCCAATTGTTCCTTATGAGCAAGATCATTATAAGCCAATAATTTTGGCGCAACAAATATACTTGCTTCACGAGCATGACGAATTCCGGTTTCTTTACGAGCCGTTTTATCTTTCTTTTCCTTTTTACGCTTTGCAGCTTCTTTCCCATCCTTAACTCGTCTGGAAAACTCACCTCTGTCTGGTCTGGAAAACATACCTGCTTCTTTAATCAATGCTATTCTTTGCTCTTTAGGAATATCAAATATTTGATCTGTATCAGTATTTAATTGTGCCAAAACAGCAATACATCGGTCTATTTCTTCCGAAGTTATTGTATTCTTAATTTCTATTTCTTCCTTCGTCATCATAAAAAATGCATATTACTATTAGCTCAATTTTAAAAGTGCGCAAATATAGGCTTTTTATAGTCTGAAAGTCGAAAGTTTGAAAGTCATAAAGTCTCCTCTTTTTATTTCCAACTTCTCCCCTTTCACTTCTAACTTTATGACCTTTGACTTTTAGACTTTCGACTTTTTTGTATCTTCGCACCTACTTTGCAAAACCCCTTATGTTATTTCAAATAAAATCATACCTTAAATTCCTTTGGAACTCCAAAAATGAACATGCTGTGCATTCGCCTTTTGTGTTTAATTTATTGACTAAATGTTTTTATGACAGAAAAACAAAACCCGAATATGCCATTTTGAGAGCTTATCGAAAATCCTTTTTACAAAATAAAAATACGATCGAAGTGACTGACTTTGGCGCTGGTTCCAGAGTTTTTAAAAGTAATACCAGACAAATCTCTAAGATTGCCAAAACAGCTGGAATTTCGCCTAAAAGAGCCGAATTACTATTCCGAATTACAGCCTATTTTAAACCTGACACTATTCTGGAAATAGGAACTTCTTTAGGATTAGCAACCTCTGCCCTAGCCTTAGGCGCTCCAAAAGCAAAAGTTACAACACTCGAAGGTTGCTTTGCAACAGCATTGGCAGCCAGAAACGGGTTGCAACAATTTAATTATAATAATGTAGAATCAATTGTAACCGAATTTGAAAGTTATCTGAACAATTATCAATTATCAGCTACTAATTATCAATTAGTTTATTTTGATGGCAATCATTCTAAAAAAGCAACTTTAGATTATTTTGATTTTTTACTTCCAACAATTACTAATGATACCGTTTGGATTTTCGACGACATTCATTGGTCTCCAGAAATGGAAGAAGCCTGGGGAATCATAAAAAATCATCCAAGAGTAAAAGTTACCATCGATACGTTTCAATGGGGATTCGTGTTTTTTAGACGCGAACAAGAAAAAGAACATTTTATTATCAGGGCATAAAAAAATGGCAATCATTCCTGACTGCCATTTCATTCAAAATTCAAAATTCAACCTAATTCTAATATAAAATACTCAATTAACTTACTTTTTCGCTTCAGCGGTTTCTTCAGATTTTGCTCCCATTCTATTTAATGTATACATTGGTGCAAACTTCAATTTCAACCCAGCAATTTTTCTATTATCTTCCGCCGTAAGCCCTTCTTTTTCAACAGTATTTTTACGACTATCTAGTGCTTCGTACATCATTTTAACTTCATCCCAGTCTTCTCGGGAATAACTGTCTTTATTCTTTTGGGCAGTATCTACAAATTGTTGATAAACACTAAGAATGTTTTTGGCATTTACCCAATCAAAATTCATGTCATTTCCAATTTTTCCTTCTCCAAATAAAGCATCACGCATTTTTTGTTTTGGATTTGGGGCAGTAAGGGCGGTAAGTTCTGCTTTAAAAGCCTCATATTTAGCTTTACTAGCTTCAATTCTTTCCTGAGCTTTTGCATTTTCTTTGATGTCAGCCAAAGCCAATTCTGCTTTCTCAGATTCTATTTTATACTTGTCTTCAATTGTGTTCCAATTGGTTTTAGCATTTTCTACAGTTACATTTTTTATTGAATCTACATACGCTACATAGGTATCAATAGTTTTTTCTGCTTGTGCTGCTTTTTCATCTTTACATGAAACAAATCCCATCGCAACAAATGCTATTCCGAATAATAATTGTGTATTTTTCATAATCTCAATTGTTAATGTTATCTGCCAAATGTAACACATTTTTTAAATAAAATTAAATATTTATCAAAATATTATGAATTTTATTAAATTAAAATTACAAAAACTAAACAAATATGATAATTATGTAAATTTAAAAAGTAATTATATAAAACACTTTATCAGCTTTGTAGTTTATACCAAAAAAAACAATCCTCCTACCTTGCAAACAATAAACAAGTGTAACAAAAATGTATTTTAAACTACTTATGATTAATTCAAAAGCGTTTTGTACTTTTAAAATCTAAAATTTATCCCGAAACTTCGGGACAACAATCATAAACTCCAATGGCAAATCCATTAATTAAAATCACTAATATTAAACGAAATTTTGTACTTGGAAACGAAATTGTTTATGTCTTAAAAGGAATTGATTTAGAAATAAATAAAGGGGAATATGTTGCTTTAATGGGACCGTCGGGTTCAGGAAAATCAACATTAATGAACTTATTGGGATGTTTAGACACTCCAACTTCTGGAACTTATATCCTTAACGGAAAAGATGTAAGCCAGATGAAAGATGATGAATTGGCAGAAATTAGAAATAAGGAAATTGGATTTGTTTTCCAAACTTTCAACCTTTTACCAAGAACTACTGCACTAGACAATGTTGCCTTACCTATGATTTATGCTGGTTACTCTAAATCCGAACGAGTTGTTCGTGCTACCCAAGTATTAAAACAAGTAAATCTTGCCGATAGAATGGACCATCAGCCGAATCAGCTTTCGGGAGGACAACGACAACGTGTAGCAATTGCAAGAGCATTAGTAAATAAACCATCTATTATTCTTGCCGATGAACCAACCGGAAATTTAGATAGTAAAACCTCTGTAGAAATCATGAAACTTTTTGATGATATTCATGCACAGGGAAATACTGTAATTCTGGTTACCCACGAAGAGGATATCGCTGCCTATGCACACCGCATCATTCGTTTGCGCGACGGTGTTGTTGAAAGCGACGCAACTATTAAAAAATAGTTTAACTGTTTATTTGGTTAATTGATTAATCGAATAAAAAGTAAAAACTTAGTATCTCAGAATCTTAGAAACTCAGTACCTAAAAATAATGAAAGTATATACAAAAACAGGAGACAAAGGAACTACCGCACTTTTTGGCGGAACCCGCGTTCCTAAAGACCATATCCGTATTGACAGTTACGGAACCGTTGATGAACTTAACTCTTATATAGGTCTCATACGTGATCAGGAAATGAATGCGCATTATAAGAACATTTTAATCGAAATTCAAGACCGCTTATTTACCGTTGGAGCAATTCTAGCCACTCCGGTAGAAAAAGAAGTACTAAAAAACGGAGAATTACGCCTTAAAAATCTTGGCATTGTACCTTCGGATATCGAATTACTTGAAAATGAAATCGATACCATGGAAGAATCGCTTCCGCAAATGACTCACTTTGTTTTACCAGGCGGACATCAAACCGTGTCATATTGTCACATCGCGCGTTGCGTTTGTCGTCGTGCCGAACGATTGGCAGTACATTTAAGTCATAATGAGACTGTTCCGGAAATAGCAATACAGTACTTAAACCGACTTTCTGACTACCTTTTTGTCTTGGCACGAAAGTTGTCTTCTGACTTAAAAGCGGATGAAGTGAAATGGATTCCGAGAAAGTAAACTTTCTTAAATTCCAATTTTTTAAAATCCCAAATTCCAAAGAAATAATTTAAAAATTATGCGAATTTAAATCATATACAAAGTTCCAAAATATTGGAAATTTTAGATTCCTTTTGGAATTTTTAATTTAATTTTTGGGGTTTAAAAATTCAAAATATTGCGATTTTACCTTCCCTTTTTGGGATTTGGAATTTAAATATTGGATTTTAACAAGAGACGTTCTTAAATTTTACTAAAATAAATCGTTTTTTACTTGTCTTTCTCAGTAAAAAAATTATTTTTGCACAAACTAAATTGACAAAACATGTATTGGACATTAGAATTAGCATCATATTTAAGTGATGCACCGTGGCCTGCTAACAAAGACGAACTTATAGACTACGCTATTAGAGCAGGAGCTCCATTAGAAGTAGTAGAAAACCTGCAGTCAATTGAAGACGAGGGTGAGATATATGAATCAATGGAAGAAATATGGCCGGATTATCCAACAGACGAAGATTATCTTTGGAACGAGGATGAATATTAAAAAGTAACCCCAAAGAAAAAGTCTCAAAAAAGAGGCTTTTTTTTTGTTTAAATTTACACATTTAGATAAATTATAGAAATACCAACAGATCATGAGTTTCATTAACAGTATTATTAAAGTCTTTGTAGGTGATAAATCACAAAAAGATGTCAAAGCTTTACAACCTTATTTAAACAAAATTAAAACTTTCGAAACTAGCCTTATCGCTTTGTCTCATGACGAGCTAAGAGCCAGGACCGTATTTTTTAAGCAAAAGATAAAGGACGCAAGAGCCGAAAAAGATGCTAAAATCGCTTCTCTTAAAACAGAAGTAGAAAGCATTGAAGATATCGACAAGAGAGAAGACATTTACGAAGCTATAGATACTTTAGAAAAAGAAGCTTACGAAATCTCAGAGAAAACATTATTGGAAATTCTTCCAGAAGCGTTTTCTGTAGTAAAAGAAACAGCACGTCGTTTTAAAGACAATTCTTTTATCGAGGTTACTGCAACTCCAAAAGACCGCGAATTTTCAGGTTCAAAAACTTATGTTACTATTGAAGGTGATAAAGCTACTTGGGCTAACAAATGGAATGCTGCTGGTAAAGAAATTACATGGGACATGATTCATTATGATGTTCAGTTAATTGGTGGTATGGTATTGCACGAAGGTAAAGTTGCCGAAATGCAAACAGGTGAAGGTAAAACATTAGTTGCTACACTTCCTCTTTACTTAAATGCTTTGACAGGAAACGGAGTTCACTTAGTAACGGTGAATGATTACCTTGCAAAACGTGATAGTACATGGAAAGCGCCTTTATTCGAATTTCACGGCTTAACTGTTGATTGTATCGATAACCACCAACCAAGTACAGAACAAAGAAAGAAAGCATATGATGCAGACATTACTTACGGAACAAATAACGAATTCGGATTTGACTACCTAAGAGATAATATGGCGCATTCGCCAAATGACTTGGTACAAAGAAAACACAATTATGCAATTGTCGATGAGGTCGATTCTGTATTAATTGATGATGCAAGAACACCACTTATCATTTCTGGTCCAGTTCCTCAAGGAGACCGTCATGAATTTAATGAATTGAAGCCAAAAATTGAAAACTTAGTAAGTTTACAACGTCAATTGGCAAATGGATTCTTAGCTGAAGCTAAAAAATTAATAAAAGAAGGAAACACTAAAGATGGTGGTTTCTTATTATTAAGAGCTTACAGAAGTTTACCTAGAAATAAAGCTTTAATTAAATTTTTGAGTGAAGAAGGAATTAAACAATTACTTCAGAAAACCGAAAATCAATACATGCAGGACAACAACCGTGAAATGCATAAAGTTGATGAGGCTTTATACTTCGTAATTGAAGAAAAAAACAATCAAGTTGAATTAACTGATAATGGAATCAAATTCCTTTCAGGAGATACAGATGCAGACTTTTTCGTATTACCAGATATCGGAACTGAAATCGCTGCAATTGAAAAACAAAAATTAGATAAAGACGCTGAAGCTGAAGCCAAAGAAAGATTATTTCAGGATTTTGGTGTAAAAAGCGAGCGTATCCACACTTTAACTCAACTGTTAAAAGCGTATGCACTTTTTGAAAAAGATGTAGAATACGTTATCATGGACAACAAAATTATGATTGTTGATGAGCAAACAGGTCGTATCATGGATGGTCGTCGTTATTCTGACGGATTACACCAGGCGATTGAGGCTAAAGAAAATGTAAAAATCGAAGCTGCAACTCAAACTTTTGCAACTGTTACTTTACAGAACTACTTTAGAATGTACAGCAAATTAGGCGGTATGACGGGTACTGCAGTAACAGAAGCTGGTGAGTTATGGCAAATATATAAATTAGATGTAGTTGAGATTCCTACGAATCGTCCAATGTCAAGAATAGACAAAGAAGATTACATTTATAAAACTACACGTGAAAAATTCAATGCAGTAATCGAAGATGTAACTGAATTATCTAAAGCTGGAAGACCAGTTTTAATTGGAACAACATCTGTAGAAATCTCTGAGTTATTAAGCCGTATGCTTAAAATGAGAGGTGTTACACACAATGTATTGAATGCTAAAATGCACAAGCAAGAGGCACAAATCGTAGAAGAAGCAGGAAAACCTGGAGTCGTAACCATTGCGACCAATATGGCTGGTCGTGGTACCGATATTAAATTATCTCCAGAGGTTAAAGCTGCCGGAGGTTTAGCAATCGTTGGTACAGAACGCCATGATTCTCGTCGTGTAGACAGACAGTTACGTGGTCGTGCTGGTCGTCAAGGTGACCCAGGAAGTTCTCAATTCTATGTTTCTCTAGAAGATAACTTAATGCGTTTATTTGGTTCTGAAAGAGTTGCCAAAGTAATGGATAGAATGGGATTACAAGAAGGTGAAGTTATTCAGCATTCTATGATGACTAAATCTATCGAGCGTGCTCAGAAAAAAGTAGAAGAAAACAACTTTGGTGTTCGTAAGCGTTTATTAGAATATGATGACGTTATGAACTCACAACGTGAAGTAGTTTACAAACGTCGTCGTCACGCCTTGTTTGGAGAGCGTTTAAAACTAGATATCGCAAACATGCTTTACGATACTTGCGAATTAATCGTAAGCAACAATAAAGTAACAAATGATTTCAAAACTTTTGAGTTTGATTTGATTCGTTATTTCGGAATCACTTCTCCAATTTCTGATGCAGATTTCAACAAATTGTCAGATATTGAAATCACAGGAAAAGTATACAAAGAAGCTTTGTCATTCTATACTGAAAAAACAGAACGTAGTGCTAGAGAAGCTTTCCCTATCATTAAAGGAGTTTACGAAGAGAAAAACAATCAATTTGAGCGTATCGTAGTTCCGTTTACAGATGGTATCAAAACATTAAATGTTGTTACTGATCTTAAAAAAGCATACGAAACTGAAGGTGCACAACTAATTGCTGATTTCGAGAAGAACATCACTTTATCTATCGTTGACGAAGCTTGGAAAAAACACTTACGTAAAATGGACGAATTGAAACAATCTGTTCAATTAGCCGTTCACGAGCAAAAAGATCCATTGCTTATCTATAAATTAGAAGCTTTTAATTTATTCCGTGCAATGCTGGATAACGTAAACAGAGAAGTAATTTCATTCTTATTTAAAGGTGATTTACCAGCTCAAAACGTTCCGGAAATTCATGAAGCAAGAGAAGTTCGTCAGAAAGAAAATTATAAATTAAGTAAAGACGAAATCGAAAATAGTGAAGATATCAACCGCGAAGCTGGAGAAACTCAGCAACGTCAAGTTACAGAAACTATTACTAGAGATATGCCTAAAATAAATCGTAATGATAACGTTACAGTACAACAAGTTGCAACTGGAACAGTTGAAACGATGAAATTTAAAAAAGCGGAAAGCTTAATCGCTTCTGGCGAATGGGTTATCGTTAAATAATCTAGAGTCTCAGTATATTCAGTCTCAATTAACATTTTGAGACTGAAAACTGAAACTGAAAACTCAAAAAAAATCCCCCAATTATACTAATTAATTGGGGGATTTTTTATTCAGGATTCTCTTCAAAATATCGGGCTTCGATGCGCTTGATATCTTTAATTGAGTTTTTGGCCCAAGCCAAACGTTTCTCCAGGATTTCATCATCCGATAAATGCCAATCGATATCTGTATTTCGCAATCTGTTTGTTAGATTCTGAATAATTATCGCAGCCGAAACAGAGATATTCAAGCTTTCTGTAAAACCTACCATCGGAATTTTAAGAAATCCATCTGCTTTTCGCAAAATCTCCTCAGATAAGCCATCTCTTTCTGTACCAAAAAATAAAGCACTAGGTTTTGTAACATCAAAATCTTCCAGCAAACAATCATTTTCATGAGGTGTGGTAGCAATAATTTGATATCCTTTACTTTTTAATGTATCTACACAATTGGTAATACTATCAAATGTATTAATATCAACCCATTTTTGAGCTCCCATCGCTATTTCCTTATCGATTCTTTTACCATAACGTTGCTCGATAACATTAAGCTCCTGGATTCCAAAAACTTCACAACTACGCATTACAGCACTTGTATTATGCATCTGGAAAATGTCTTCGACAACAACAGTAAAATGCTTAGTACGGTTTTCGAGAACTTTTAAAAATTTATTTTTTCGATTTTCGGTTAAGATATTTTCAAGAAAATTGAGGTAATCTATATTAATCATTTCAGTAGTATTTGTGGCAAAAATACTAAAAAAGAGTACAATTAAGACTATGAAAAACAGTTAGCTTTAAAATCTTATCTATCGAAAGATTTAAAAAATAATCTAATTTTTATGAACTAGTTCTGCTAAACTCTCATCTAATTTTTCATACAAGACATTAGCCTTGGTGAAATCGATTGCCAAAGTATCATTTACATAAGAATCACCTTTAAAATCAATATTTCCATTTTTAGAATGCCTATTTAAACGTTCACACATTAAATCAATCTCTTCAATAAAATAATCTGCATCAATAAAAGACAGGAATCTTTCCAGAATAGATTTCATTCCTTCTTTATAATTATACATGGAAACATTTTTGTCTGTTGCATAAAAATCAAGGTACGCCTGAAAATATTTCTCCAGAACAACTGCTCCATACTGATGAAAAGAAATTTCCTCAATCTCTTGAGCGCTAATTCCAAAAATAGACGATGGCAACAAATTAGGTACCATATGCATTCCCTTTAATTGTGCATGAGATTTTAATACTTCTATTGGATTTCTGTAAAGCAATACAAAAGGTAATTCTGGAAAAATTAATCGTAACTGATTAACTTCGAATATGTGCCAGGAATCTAATTTTACAATTAAATTCTTTTCTTCAGGAAAACGTTTTTGTCCTAATAAAGAAATTACCGCTTTAATAAGATCTCTTTTTTTATCAAAATCAAAAAGATTGCTTCTTAGGATTTGATCAATAATTGGTGCTTCAGAAATTACAATATTTTGTGGAGAAACGGATAAAGACTGACTCATCATTGTAGAGCCGCAGCGGGAAACATGAAACAATAATGATTTTAACTCTGTTGTAGCTAATCCTGCAGACCATTCAATAAGATTTTCGGCACTACTTACCACTTTATACCTTGTTGAATTGTTGTAATGAACTTTGCATTTTATAATGGTTTCTTCAAAAAAAGGATCTACATACCTTTTATCTCCCAGATAAATCCATTCAAAATATACATCATTATCTGTTTCAACTAATTTATAGGGAATCCAATTTAAAAGGGGATGATCTGCGTTTTCCATTTTTATAAAATCTATTATTAAGTTTCCAAAGTATTGTAACGTAAATATATACATTTTACAAAAAACAATCTACATAACAACCTGATAGAAAATGAGTAATACTTAAATAGCAGTATTAGGTATATTTTCTATTATAAAATAATAAAGCTTATCGGTAGAAACTGATACCGATTCTGAGTCCGTTTTAAGCGTCAAATCTGCTTTCAAAGGAGTTTCAAAAACATCGCTTATTCCTGTAAAATTGCTGATTTTATTACTATCATTATCTGGCAATAATGCTTTTTTATACAATCCTTTTGGATCTCGTTTAATCAGATTATCAATTGAACAATTTAGGAATACTGTTTTTACAAACTCATACTGACCAATTTCATTTCTTAAATCTTCGTAAGGGTTTATTACCGACATTAAAACGATAATTTCTGATTTAACAAAATCCTGCCCTACGCTAAACAACCGACGAACATTTTCGCATCTGTCGTCTTTAGAAAATCCTAAGTCTTTGCAAAGGCTTTTTCGATAAACATCACCGTCAATTATTTCGACTTTGTAGCCCTTTTTCAATAATAATTGTCCAACGTTTTCTGCCAATGTGGTTTTGCCTGAACCCGACAAACCTGTAAATTGTATTAATATCATTTAAAAATTTTCATTATTTAAACTTTCATCCACAAAACAGCAGTAACCTAAATCCTTATCTTGGTTATTGTTACTTGTAAAAATACTAAAAAAGACTCACTTTAATAAAATCATTTTAACAAGTATTCAAAGCTAGTTTTTAAGCTAAAATTGACTATTTTTATTTTTTTAGAAATAATCCAAAATGAAAAAGAAACTGGTAGTTTTAACTGGTGCAGGAATTAGTGCCGAAAGCGGAATAAAAACTTTTCGCGACAGCGATGGTCTTTGGGAAGGACATGATGTAATGGAAGTAGCTACACCCGAAGGCTGGTACAAAAACCCCGAATTGGTTCTTGATTTTTATAACCAAAGGCGTAAACAACTCAAAGAAGTGACTCCTAATTTAGGACACCAGATTTTAGCCGAATTAGAGAAAGATTTTGATGTACATATTATAACTCAAAATGTTGATGATTTGCACGAACGTGCCGGAAGCACAAAGGTTTTACATTTGCATGGTGAATTACTAAAAGTGCGTAGTTCTCAAAACCCAAACTACATTTTAGACTGGAATGATGATTTATTCATGACGCATCTGGACGACAAAGGAAACCAACTACGCCCGCATATTGTTTGGTTTGGCGAAGAAGTACCTGCACTAGAAGAAGCGATAGACATTGCTGAACAAGCTGATTATTTTGCCGTAATAGGAACTTCATTGCAAGTATATCCTGCAGCGGGATTAATTTCTTATACGCCTGCTAACGCTCCGCTTTTTTATATTGATCCGAAACCTATTAAAATTCCGAATCTGAGGAATAAAATTGAAGTTATTCCCGAAGTGGCTTCTAAAGGAATGGAAATATTAAAAACAAAACTAGCCGAAATAACTACAAAATAATAAACAGAAAACTATAAAATGATTGTACAGAAATGGCTTGAGTTACTGTCTTATTATAATCTATTTACGGTAACAATATTTTTTCTTATCGAAAATTTATTACTTATGCTTCTGGCTATTCTTATTGGGAAATTAATTGACAGAGAAGCCACAAAAATTAAAAAATCAGATATAAAATGGGTTATTAGCACCTTATTATGTAATACGTTAGTAACTTTAATAGGTTATAAATTATATCAATATCAAATTATTAGAATAGATTTTTCTGCTTCGTTTTTCACAATTGTAGTAGATACTCTTTTATTGATTTTCCTGATGGATTTCTTTATGTTTTGCTTTCATTTTTTGGCACACAAATTAACTTGGTTCCACCCTATCCATAAGCTACATCACACTCATATTGATACAAATGTGTACAGTTTATTTGTTCTTAACCCTATCGAAACTTTAGGTTTTGGTGCTATATGGCTTATTATAATTTCGATATTAGAGTTTAATTACATTAGTATTATAGTGTATTTAATCCTGAATTTATCTTATGGAATATTAGGTCATTTAAATAACGATATTTTTCCGAATTTCTGGAATAAGAATGTTTTCACAAAATGGATTTCGACCACACAATTCCATTCGAACCATCATAAAAACGAATCCCATAATTTTGGCTTTTATTTTACTATTTGGGACAAAATTTTTAAAACAATCATTTAAAATTGTAATGTTTAACTATAATAACTTGCAACTAACTTTCAGAAGTTTTAACAATAACTTACATTTGCATCTTTCAAAATTAACAACACAACAATGACTACTTTAAACGAATTGAATGCCATATCGCCAATTGACGGAAGATATAGAAACAAAACCCTTTCATTAGCTCCATTTTTTTCTGAAGAAGCGCTAATTAAATACCGGGTATTGATTGAAGTTGAATACTTTATTGCTTTATGCGAAGTGCCATTGCCACAGCTTGCAACCGTAAATTCAGACCTTTTTGAGAGTTTACGTAACATTTATAAAAATTTCTCTACCGAAGATGCTCTTTGGATTAAAGAAACTGAAAAAGTAACCAACCACGATGTAAAAGCGGTTGAGTATTTTATCAAAGATGCTTTCGAGAAACTAGGATTATCAGAGTATAAAGAATTCATTCACTTTGGATTGACTTCTCAAGATATTAACAATACAGCTATTCCACTTTCTACAAAAGAAGCTTTTGAGAGAGTATATATGCCATCATTAATTACACTTACATCTAAACTAAAAGATTTAAGCGTAGAATGGAAAGACATCCCGATGCTTGCACGTACTCACGGACAACCAGCCTCTCCTACTCGTTTAGGTAAAGAAATTGGTGTTTTTGTAGAACGTATCGAGGAACAAATGCGTTTGTTATTTAATATCCCGTTTGCTGCAAAATTTGGTGGAGCAACAGGAAATTACAATGCTCACCATGTTGCTTACCCACAAATTGACTGGAAAAAATTCGGTGGTAATTTTGTAGAAAACATTCTTGGATTACACCACTCTTTTCCAACTACACAAATAGAACATTACGATCATTTTGCAGCATTTTTTGATGCTTTAAAAAGAATCAACAATATAATCATTGATTTAGACAGAGATATTTGGACGTACGTTTCAATGGAATATTTCAAACAAAAAATCAAAGCTGGAGAAATTGGTTCATCAGCTATGCCACATAAAGTTAACCCAATTGATTTTGAAAATTCTGAAGGAAATTTAGGAATTGCAAATGCAATATTCGAACATCTTTCGGCTAAATTACCAATTTCGAGATTACAACGTGATTTAACAGATAGTACTGTTTTAAGAAACGTTGGAGTTCCTATAGGACACACTATTATTGCTTTTGAAGCGACATTAAAAGGATTGAATAAATTACTTTTAAACGAATCTAAGTTTCATGAAGATTTAGAGAAAAACTGGGCGGTTGTTGCTGAAGCAATCCAAACAATTTTACGTCGTGAGGCATATCCAAATCCTTACGAAGCTTTAAAAGGTTTAACAAGAACGAACGAAGCAATTGATAAAAATGCTATTCATAGTTTTATTGCAACGTTAGATGTTTCTGAAGAAATCAAGGCTGAGCTAATGAAGATTACTCCAAGCAACTTTTTAGGTATCTAAAAAGTTGGTTTTCAGATAAAAATCCCGTTATTTATAAGTACATTTACTATAAATAACGGGATTTTATTATTATAATATTATCTTAAATTTCACATTAAGGAATCGCATTACTTTCATTTTTTTTTATTTTTTTATATCTTACAACAATTCAAAAATAAATACAAAAAAGTATACGCCTATGAGTCCAAATGAGACTGTAACACATGCCGCTCAACATTTAGAACCATTAATTAGCGACTTAGGATTAATCCTAATGACAGCTGGAATAGCTGTGCTAATCTTTAAAAAATTAAAACAGCCTTTGGTTTTGGGCTACTTAATCGCAGGATTTTTAGCAGGAAATCATATTGAATTTTTTCCTTCTGTAACCGATAATAAAAGCGTAGAAGTTTGGGCCGAAATTGGTGTGATTATTTTACTTTTTAGCTTAGGTCTCGAATTTAGCTTTAAAAAATTAATGAAAGTCGGCGGAACCGCCTCCATAACTGCAATTACACAAATTATAACAATGGTCGCCGTAGGTTATCTGGTCGGCCGATGGATGGATTGGTCCCAAATGGATAGTATCTTTCTGGGTGTAATTTTATCAATTTCCTCTACCACCATTATCCTCAAAACGTTTGATGAATTGGGCGTTAAGGCGCAAAAGTTTGCCGGCATAGTAATTGGCTCTCTAATTGTACAAGATATTATTGCGATTTTAATGATGGTTTTACTATCGACTATTGCAGTAAGTCAGCAATTTTCTGGAAGTGCATTATTACTTTCGGTATTAAAATTAGTATTTTTCCTTACCGCATGGTTCGTTGGAGGAATCTTCTTTATCCCTACTTTATTAAAAAAGGCCAAGCATTTATTAACCGACGAAATGTTACTTATCATTTCACTTGCTTTATGTTTAATGATGGTAATCTTAGCTTCAAATGTTGGTTTTTCTCCTGCTTTGGGTGCCTTTATCATGGGATCTATTATTGCAGAAACTACACAAGCGGAACATATTGAACATTTAGTAAAACCAGTTAAAGATTTATTTGGTGCTATTTTCTTTGTATCGGTGGGAATGTTGATTAATCCTGAGATGCTTATCACACATGCTATTCCTGTAGCAATTTTAACTCTTGTTACCATTTTTGGTCAATCGATAAGTTCTACAATTGGAGCTTTACTCTCTGGGCAACCCTTAAAACAATCGGTGCAAACTGGGATGAGTTTATCTCAAATCGGGGAATTCTCCTTTATTATAGCTACGCTGGGAATGTCACTTAATGTAACGAGTGCTTTTTTATATCCTATAGTTGTTGCAGTATCGGCTGTAACCACCTTTACAACCCCATTTATGGTGAAATTTGCAGGGCCATTCTCTGAGTACTTAGAACAGAAATTACCTCGCAAATGGATTAAAAACATTAATCGTTACAGTCTTAATACTCAAGCCATAAAATCTGTAAGCACATGGCAAATTGTGTTACGCTCTTATATAACTCAGATTGTAATACACACTATTATTATAACTGCGGTTATATTATTATCTTCTAAATTTGTTGCTCCATTAGTAGAGGACACTAGATTTGGAAATACAATCGCTGCGCTTATTACGCTTATCGTGATTGCTCCGTTTTTATGGGCACTTTCATTAAGACGAGTTGCTGTAAAAGAGGTTGAGCTTTTATGGGAAGAAAGAAAATATCGTGGTCCGATTATGATGATGATATTAATACGCATCGGGTTAGGATTGTTTTATGTAGGATTCCTATTAAACATCTTCTTCTCTCCTTTGGTTGCTTTTGTTGCCTTAGTTATCGCCGTTGCCGCTTATCAATTTTTCCCTAAAAAACTAAACGAGCAATACCACAGAATAGAGAACCACTTCCTTAAAAACCTTAATGATCGTGAAACAACTAAAATAGATAGGAAGTATGCCAACTTAACTCCTTGGGATGGGCATATGTCTATATTTGAGATTGCCAAAGAATCTAATCTTGCAGGTAAAACACTGGAAGAATTAAAAATTAGAGAAGAAATGGGAATCAATATCGCTTTTATAAGACGTGGTGATATTACAATACAAATTCCAACCAAAAACGAACGTTTGTTTCCTGGTGATGAAATATGCGTTATTGGTACCGATGCACAGGTTAGTGAGTTTACCAATTATCTGAATAAAAACGAAATTGAAGCTCCTAAAACTACCGAAGAATCAGAGATTGTTTTAAACCAACTAGAACTTTCTGATAACGAGTTTATCAAGAAAAGCATTAGTGAATTTAGACATAAAACAAATGCCTTGGTAGTAGGAATTGAAAGAAACGGAAAACGAATCCTAAATCCTGAATCCCAATTGATTTTAGAAAAGGACGATATTATTTGGGTCGTTGGAGACAAAAAACGAATGAAGCAATTCGTAAAAAAAGTATAACACACAAAAAAAGGTATAATTTTCATTATACCTTTTTTTATTTAATAGCTAAACCTATTTATTAGGCTGAGGAGTCATTCTTAAATATGGTTTTATAGGATTATATCCTTTAGGAAACTTAGCTGCGATATCGCTATCAGGAATCGATGGAGATATTACAACATCGTCACCATCTTTCCAGTTTGCTGGGGTTGCCACACTATAATTTGCTGTTAATTGCAAACTATCAATAACACGAAGCAATTCATCAAAATTTCTTCCTGTAGATGCTGGATAAGTTAATGTTAGTTTTATTTTTTTATCATTTCCGATAACAAAAACTGAACGTACCGTAAATTTATCACTTGCATTTGGGTGTAACATATCATATAAATTTGCCACTTTTTTATCTTCGTCGGCAATAATAGGATAATTTACAGTTGTATTTTGAGTCTCGTTAATATCTTTAATCCATTCTAGATGCGAGGCTAAACCATCTACACTTAGAGCGATAACTTTAGTATTTCTTTTTACAAATTCTGGGTAATAGTTAGCCACAGTTCCTAACTCTGTTGTACAAACAGGTGTAAAATCTGAGGGGTGAGAAAATAACACTCCCCAAGAATCTCCCAACCATTCATGAAATTTTATTGGGCCTTGAGTTGTATCTGCTTCAAAATCTGGAGCTATATCTCCTAATCGTAGTGTTGCCATGAGTATTTATTTAAAATTTTATTTAAAAATAAGTAAAAAAAGTACAAGGAAAACATCGACCCTTATAAAAAAATCATAAAGTTGATAGACTTGATAGGATTACGCTTTCTTTTTGATATTTGGTAAGAAATAAGTAAGAACTCCGATTAAAGGTAAATATGAACTTATTTTAAAAACATATTCAATCGTTGTTTGATCTGCAACATATCCTAAAATTGCCGAACCTAATCCTCCCATTCCAAAAGCAAACCCAAAGAACAATCCAGATATCATCCCTACTTTACCTGGTTTTAATTCTTGCGCAAAAACTAAAATAGCCGAAAATGCAGAAGCAATTACAACTCCAATTATTACAGCCAGCACTCCTGTCCAAAACAAGTTAGCATAAGGCAACAACAAAGTAAATGGTGCTGCTCCTAGTATTGAGATCCAGATAATATATTTTCGCCCAAAACGGTCTCCTAATGGCCCTCCAATTAATGTTCCTGCTGCTACTGAAGCTAAGAAAACGAATAAATAAAATTGAGAATCCTGAATACTCATTCCGAATTTGTCTATTAAATAGAAAGTAAAATAACTAGACATACTTGCCATATAGAAAAACTTCGAAAAAATAAGGAACAGCAAGACGATAATCGAAATAGTGATTTTCTTATTAGATAAAGGAATCGTAGTCTCTTCTGCACCTATTTTTTTGGCAGCTCGCAAGCTCATATGATTTTCATACCAAACAGCAATTCTTGATAAAATGATAATACCTAATATCCCTGCAATAACAAACCAAACTACGTGTGATTGCCCATAAGGAGCAACTACCAAAGCTACTAATAATGGTCCTATCGCACTACCAGCATTTCCTCCTAATTGAAAAATAGACTGCGCCAAACCTCGTTTTCCTCCTGAACCTAAAAAAGCAACTCTCGAAGCTTCTGGATGAAATATAGACGAGCCAACACCTACTAAACCAACTGCCACCAACAACATCCAGAATGCATTGGATACAGATAACAGGCATAATCCTGAAATAGTAAATATCATACCAAATACTAATGAATATGGCATAGGTTTTTTATCTGTATAAAAACCAATAAAAGGTTGCAGTAAAGATGCTGTAAGCTGAAAAACAAATGTAATTAATCCGACCTGGGTAAAATTTAAATTGAAGTTATCCTTTAAAATAGGATATGTAGCAGGGATTACTGCTTGCATTAAATCATTAAGTAAATGAGCAAATGCTATTGAAAATAATACGGAATAAACTGTTTTTTGAACCAAAACCGAACCATCGATTGTAGCTGAATTACTAGAGGAACTCATAATAAATTTGAACTAAAAATTAATATATAAACTAAATAAAACTCATAATAAAATACCAAACAATAAGCGTGATGAACGAAATTGGGATTCCAAAACCAATCATCATACTACTTAACCGGGGTTTTAAACCGTAGGTTGAAGCCAAAATACTTCCTGTAATCATAGGTGCCATAGCCATTTCCATAATTGTGACTTTAATTACTGAGGAATTTTGCTTTAGGATAAAAACATACAATACCAAAAATAATAGTGGTGTGATAATGAGCTTAAAAACTAATCCTAAGGTTAAAAACTTCCAATGTTTACTATTCTTTTCAAAACGAAGTTGCAACCCAACAGAAAGTAATGCAAGCGGCGTAACCAAACTACCTAACTTTTGAAATCCAATCTGGAGGTTTTCATCAAAATCATAATTAAAAACGTTCATAAGACAGGCTATAACAAAGGTGATGAAAGGCGGAAAAGTCAATATCTTCTTTGCAATTGCGAGTGAATTAGGACTTCCTTTAGAATAAAATGCCGCAACAAAAACACCCAATGTCGAAATTACCACAAATGATCCTGGCTGATCTACCAAAATTGCAGTTTCCAACCCTGATTTCCCATATAAAGCCTCTATTATAGGAAAACCAAGAAATGAGGTATTACTTAATCCTGCGGTGAGAATTAAGCATCCTATTAACTTATTTGACCAACCATACTTTTTACCTAATATAGAAAAAAGAAGAAATGCAACTATAAAAGCAATCCATGCCGCACCGATTGGAAATAACAATTCGGTACTCCATTTTATTTTTGGAATAAAATACAACGCCAAAGCTGGAAGACATAAATAAACTACAAGTTTGTTTAACGTTTTGTAGATATGTACTGGGAAACCCTTGATATTTTGCAATATAAGCCCCGCACTAATAAAAACGAAAATTAAAATAAAGTTGCTCATCTTTGAAAAAAAACAAAAATAGCACTTAAAATCTTCTTAAATAGCTTAATTTTAAAGTAAATTATTTTGTCAGTTCAATATAAACCTATAAATTTGTAACATATTTTATTACAGTATGATTTCAGGTAAGTTTGCCATAACAACACATATTCTTACGTTACTCTCTAAATCCCCGAATGATTATTTATCATCGGAATACATTGCGGGTAGTATAAATTTGAATCCTGTTTTGGTACGAAAAGAAATTTCGAACCTGAAAAAAAATCATATTGTAGAAAGCAAGGAAGGCAAAAACGGAGGCACACGATTATTAAAACCTGCATCAGAAATCAGTTTACTTGATATTTTTAAAATGACTTTTGATACCGTAAATCTTGGCTATGCCAAGAATCAGCCTAATCCGGATTGTCCTGTTGGGAAAAAAATAAACGAAAATCTAGACTTATTATATGCTGATATCAACGAGAAAATAAATGCGCAATTAAGCACAATCACGTTAGAAAATTTTTCAAATCAGTTCTAATCTATTTTTTTACACTAAACTGTAACATTTTTTATTACTAATTAAATTATATATTATGAAAATCGCAATTATCGGAGCTACAGGTTTTGTAGGCTCAACTATCTTAAACGAATTAGCAAATCGCAATCATGAAATTACTGCAATAGCAAGAAATCCAAAAGATTCTACTAATGTAAATTGGGTAAAAGCGGACATTTTAAACACACCCGAATTAGCAACTATCCTAAAAGGAAACGATGTTGTAATTAGCGCTTATAATGCTGGCTGGACAAATCCAAATCTTTATGATGATTTTATAGCTGGTTCAAAATCTATTCAGGAAGCAGTAAAACAATCGGGAGTAAAACGTTTTATTACGATTGGTGGTGCTGGTAGCTTATTTGTAGCTCCAAATTTACAAGCTGTAGATACGCCAGATTTTCCAAAAGAATACCACGCAGGTGCATCGGCTGCAAGAGATTATTTAAACATCCTTAAAGAAGAAAAAGATTTGGATTGGGCATTTTTTAGTCCAGCTTTTGAAATGCATCCCGGAATTACAACAGGAAGAACTGCTAAATATCGTTTAGGATTAGACAATCCTGTTTTTGATGAAAACCAAAGAAGTATTTTATCTGTAGAAGATTTGGCAGTAGTAATTGCCGATGAAGCAGAAACTCCAAAACATCATCAGGTCCGTTTTACTGCAGCGTATTAATTTGCAACTACAAAACAAATTCACAAAAAACAGTTTCGAAAGCACTTTTCTACTTTTGAAACTGTTTTTGTTTTGATTACTTTTACCTTTTAAAAAGCAAAGAGTTTGTCAGCACATAAAAAACAAAAAAGCAGTTTAAATGAAAAGCCTGGAATTTCGCAACCTGAAATTACCAGCGGAACTTCAATTGAGCAAATTCAGCGTTTTAGACGAATTCAACCTTCTGCACAAGAATTAGTTTCTGGTATTTTATCTGGAAACATTACTGCACTAAGCAGAGCAATTACTCTTATAGAAAGCACTAATCCGAATCATTTGGCCAAAGCAAATGAAATAATTAATGCCTGTTTGCCTCATGCCAATCAATCGGTTCGAATAGGAATTACTGGTGTTCCCGGAGTTGGAAAAAGTACTTTTATTGAAGCCTTTGGCAAACAACTCACCGGATTAGGAAAAAAACTAGCCGTCTTGGCAGTTGATCCAAGTAGTTCTTTCTCTCACGGAAGTATCTTAGGTGATAAAACCCGAATGGAAGAATTGGTAAAAGACGAAAATGCCTTTATAAGACCTAGTGCATCGGGAGAAACTCTTGGTGGTGTTGCCCGCAAAACAAGGGAGGCAATTATACTTTGTGAAGCGGCTGGATTTGACACCATATTAATAGAAACCGTGGGCGTTGGACAAAGCGAAACCGCCGTTCATAGTATGGTCGATTTTTTCTTATTGCTAAAAATTGCTGGTGCCGGCGATGAACTACAAGGTATAAAAAGAGGTATTATGGAAATGGCTGATGCAATTATCATAAACAAATCCGATGGTGATAACATAAAAAAAGCAAGATTAGCCAAAACTGAATTTAATAGGGCTTTGCATTTATTTCCTCTCAAAAAATCGGGATGGCAACCTACTGTAAATACGTGTAGTGCCATAACTCATGAAGGAATTCCTGAAGTATGGCAAACTATTCTTGATTATTTTGAAATGGCAAAAGCTAGTCTTTATTTTCAAGAAAAAAGAAAAGAACAGAATCAGTTCTGGATGATGGAAACCATCAACGAACAATTAAAAACAAACTTCTACAATCACCCAGAAATCATAGCCGAACTTGATAAAAACAAAAAAGCAGTGCAAAATGATGAAATTTCACCTTTTGCAGCTGCTACTATTTTGTTGGAATTATACAAGGAAGGTACAAAGATTCAAAGCAACAAAGGGACTAAGTAGGAAAACCTATGAACCTTTGCTACTTTGTGGCTTTGAACCTATTTCTTCTTAATATCTCTTAGTTTATACTTATTCTCTTTATATAAATTCCCTGCTGTTACGACATGTGCCAAAGCATCTTTTGCAAGTTCTTCGTCTAGTTTAACAGGAACTAAAGTAGTGTCGTTTTTAATTTCAAACTGCAATGGTTTTAAATTTGGTTGCATGATTACAACCTTATTATCTACTCTAAATGCGTTGATATCGTTAAATTGCATAATCGACCTTCCTTTTACATCTGGTCCTATTTTAGTTAGATTTCTTCCTATCATCGGTGTTTCAAACTGTGAACCTATATAACTTAATAATGTAGGAGGAATATCAATCTGGCTAGCCAATTTATCATATGCTTTACCTTTAGGAACTCCTGGCCCCATGATTAAAGCTGGAATATGAAACTTGTTTATTGGTACTAAATTTTTTCCGTATGTTCTTGTGTTGTGATCTGCAATTACGATAAAGATGGTATTCTTAAAATACGCTTCTTTTTTAGCCATTTCAAAGAACTTCCCAATCGAAAAATCGGCATATTTCATTGCGTTATTAACCGTTGCAGCTTTCTTATCGTATGGTTTAATTCTTCCTTCCGGATACTCGAATGGTTCGTGATTAGAAGTAGAAAACATTAATGAGAAGAACGGTTTATCTCCTTTGGCTTTAAAGTAATTGTTTGCTTTTACAACCAAATCTTCATCCGAATATCCCCAAGTTCCTTTAAATGCATATTTATGTCCATCGGAATCAAAATCTTCCTGATCTACAATATCCTGAAATCCATTTCCGTTAAAAAAGGAAGCCATATTATCAAAATTGGCCATTCCTCCATAAATAAAACTCGTCTCGTATCCTTTTCTTTTTAAAACATCTGCCAAAGTAAAAAATCCTTGTTGTGAGTTTCCTAATTTCACTACACTTTCTGAAGGCGAAGGCAGGAATCCTGTAACAACAGCTTCGATTCCGCGTACGCTACGTGTTCCTGTACAATATAAGTTGGTAAAAAGTAATCCCTCTTTAGAAAGTTTATCAAACTCTGGAGTTAATGGTTTGCCACCTAAAATCCCAACGTACTCTGCTCCTAGACTTTCTTGTAAAAATATAACCAAATTATAAGGTCTTTTTAAAAGTGTATCTGGGTTTTGAATATGAAGAAACGGAATTTCCGGATCGGTAAAATCAGCAGGATTCACTGTCATGTATTTTTTTACACGAGCAATTGCTTCTGCTTCTTCCATTTTACCATACATCTTAGTATTTCCTTCATTCTTGATAGAATAAGCTGCAAAAGCAACTGTGTAAAATGAATTTAATCCTAAACAGTTTGTTAACTGATCTGTAGAAAAAACGGCATTACTTGCATTTATTGGTCGCTTTGAAGTAAGACTTGAACGTGCTCCAAAAAACAACAGAAAGGCTACAAATGGAAACGCAATTAATTTGATTTTATAATTGGCTGGATGTGTATGAAAATATTTCTTCCCTTTTTTGAAAGCAAAATATATTACAACTCCTAAAATTAAAAAGGTAACAATTATAGAAACCAAATAACTTTTAAGAAGCATTCCTACTACTTCTCTTGGGTATATTAAATAATCTAAAAAGATTTTGTTCGGACGTGTATCGTATTGTTTTACAAAATCTGGCGTTGCTAATTCTACAAAAAGAATCAGAAACAGGAATAGGAAACTATAAAATACCAGAAATTTGTTTGTGAATTTGATGCAGTTATTAGGCAAAAAAGTCACTAATAATGCAGGTAGAAATGACATATAGCAAAGTAATATCAAATCCATTCGCAAACCTATCGGGAATATGTACCAATAATCCTGAGTCTCAACTACTCGCTCCTTAAATAAAAAAAATAAAAATATTCGACTTAATGTAGTTATCAGTAATCCAATTGCTATAAAATTAAATATAGGTTTTAAAAAAGCGAATTTTTTCATTTAATAAGGAATTTCTAAAGTGTTGAAAAAAATATTTTAAATTAAATTGTGAGCGTTTATTCTTCGTAACGTTTTATTTCACGATCATAAAACTCATTGGCAAGAACAATTAATCCTTCCATTTCGGCATTCAATTCGCCTTCGTCAAGATCTTCAGCTTCTTCCATAAATTCAACCTCATCATCTTTTAAATTGATGATAAACCTTGGGTAATCAAGATGTATAATGAAGATATCTTCTGGGAAATCAGTATTGTCGCCGAGTAAAAATTTAGGTAATTCCATTTTTATTTTAGATTTTATGTGTCAAATTTAAGAATTTGAAACTGAATTATTGATTAATTTTTTTGTGAGGTAATGAAAACGAATATACAAAAATATAGCTGCTGCTGTTAGTCCGGCCAAAAGACCTATCCAAACACCTTCTGCTTTTAACTCTGTGTATTCGGCTAAATAGTATGAAATAGGAAATCCTATAATCCAATAAGCTACAAATGTAATATACATAGGTACTTTTACATCTTGCAATCCGCGTAAAGCACCTAAAACAACAACCTGAATTCCGTCAGAAATTTGGAAAACTGCTGCTATTAAAAGTAATTTTGATGCAATACTTATTACTTCGTTATTGTCTAAAAGTTGTCCTCCGTTTTCCATATTCAAAAAGATATGCGGTAAGAAATCGTGGAAAGCTATAAATAGAATCGCAAAAACAGTTTCGATTATAATTGCAAGTAAAAAGATGGAACGTGCAACTACAACTAGGTTTTTAAAATCATTTAATCCTCGCTGATTACTAACTCTAATCATCGAAGTAACGCTTAATCCCATGGCAAACATAAAAGTCATTGAGGCCAAACTTAAGGCAATTTGGTTTGCTGCCTGGCTGGTTTTACCAATATTACCACAAAGCCAGATTGATGCTGTAAACAACACTACTTCAAAAAGCATTTGCATCGCTGAAGGAAATCCTATGCTTATAATTTTTTTAATAGTTTCTTTTTTGATTTCTGAAAAACTAAAATTCTGAAAATGATGCTTTAATTCTTCTCTCCTAGATATCATAATATGCATGAACATTACTAAGAATATCCTTGAAATTACTGTTCCAAGTGCTGCTCCAACAATTCCCATTTTAGGAAAAATCCAGATACCATATATCAATAGATAATTTATACCAACGTGTAATACATTTGCCATAACCATAGCATACATAGAATATTTTGTAAGCGAAAGTCCATCGGCAAATTGCTTATATCCCTGATACATGATTAGGGGAATCAATGAAAAAGCTACCCAATCAAGATACGGTTTTGCAAGTGCAATTACATCGGCTGGTTGCTCTAGTAATTCCATTATTGGCTTTGCCAAAACAATTACTCCAAAAAGCATTAATCCTAAAATAGTACACAAGAATAATCCGTGATGAAATGCGTTGCGAATTTTTTTGTCATTCTTCTCAGCATCGCCTTCGGCAACTATAGGAGTAATTGCTGTCGAAAACCCGATTCCTAATGACATTGCAATAAAAATCATACTGTTTCCTAATGAAACGGCTGCCAGTTCTGTGCTTCCTAGTTTTCCAACCATAATATTATCGACAATACCTATAAGGGTATGCCCTACCATTCCTAGTATTATGGGGTATGCCAATTTTAAATTATAAGAAAATTCTTTTGTATATTGAGAAAAGTTCACTCTATATTTTTTTAAGTCTGCAAAGATAATTAGAACCTTTCAATTCTTTCCCTATTATTCAATTTATAACCCTATTTATTATTCATTTTATCAGGAACCTCAATATTATATAATAAAAGCTAATAATTATATAACATGCTCCTTGTACCCAAAATATACTTTTACATCATTAATAAACTAAAACATCTGATACTATGAAAAAGGGATTCAACTTAAAAATGCTATTAATTGCAGTTTTTGCAATTATATACACATCTGCAACGGCACAAAGCACCGAAATAAAAAACTATGACCAAGGTTTCCGTTTAGGTTTTGGTTTAAATGGTGGTATTCCAACAAATAAAGTATATAGCTGGTCGTTGGGTGGAGATGTTAGGTTACAGTATGATTTGTCTATGAAAACATCATTAACCTTAACAACAGGTTTTACTAATTTGTTTGTTAACAAACAGGATCTAAAAGACATCGGATTCATTCCTGCAAAAGCTGGTTTTAAAGCCTTTGTTTGGGAAGATCAATTTTATGTGTTAGGAGAAGTTGGTGCTGGTTTTGCAGTGACAAACGGATACAATGACACCACTTTTTTATGGGCTCCAGGAATTGGGTATGCTAATAAATATGTTGACATAAGTGTGCGATATGAAGATTACACAAAATTTAATACCAATCAGGTTGCATTGCGATTGGCATACGGGTTTAGATTGTAAACCAAAATATAAAACATTCATAAGAAGCCTTTCGAAAGAGAGGCTTTTTTAGTTATATACAATTTGACATACATCATATTTTACCATTGGTCAACAGATAATAACCATTAGTCAAACGTTTTTTTAGGATTGGAGAGGAACATGGTACTTCGTGGAAAATTTAATTTAAATCATGAAAAAATCTGTTTTTTACCTATCACTACTGTTCTTATTTCTATTGATTTCCGTTTCGGTAAGAGCACAATCTGGCATATCTGGAGAAGCCAAAATTGATTATGTTCCTTTTTCTAATTACGTTCGACCAATAGACAGTTCTAAAACTGACGCACAGAGCAATTTTAAAAGAGCTCAACTTACTCTGGAGGTTCCCATTTCTTTTAAAATGGACAAATATAATAACCCAAGATTATGGTCGATTGGAGTTCAGGGAGCTTATGCTAAAATGGAAAATAAAAATTATGACATCCCTTCTCTCCCAGAAGCATTACCAAATGGATTTCCTACAGAGATTTTAAATGCACAAATCGGAGTCAAGCACTTACGATCAATTTCTCAATCATGGTCTTTATTAGCAATGGCTTCGGTAGGTATTTATACCGATATGGAAGAAATTAATAAAGATGATGTGTTGATTCAAGGAGGTGTTCTTTTCATTAAACAATTCAATCCAAATTTAGCACTTGGTTTAGGGCCTGTCCTTACTAATAGTTTTGGTGTTCCGATGGTACTTCCTGGAATTTATTTTAATTGGGAATCACGAGGTGCTTTTCACTTTAAAGTTAATTTCCCAGAAGGACTGGAATTAGGCTACCGAATGTCTGACAATTTTGACCTAAAAGCTGTTTTGGAGTTAGGCGGAATGACAGCAGAAACCAACGTAGGCGGCAAATCGATATTATTGGGATATCAACAAATTATTGCTGGTATAAAACCTCAAATAAAACTGGGCAAGCACTGGATATTTGAACCTACTGTGGGATCAACTCTCGTTCGTTCGTTCTCGACTAATAACCGAAAAATAAAAGATATATTTAAAGAAAAAGATTTAGCCGACCCAAGATTTACAACTACTTTTTACGGAGCTCTAGCTCTTAAATGGAAGTTTTAAAATTATCGGCTTAACAAATTCTTATATACTACCTCTTTCAATAATGCTTCGCGGCGTGTTCTTGAAATAGGTAGTTCTTGTCCTTTTATAAACAAACGACCTCCAGAAACAGAATCGATGTGGGTAATGTTTACCAAAAAAGATTTATGAATCCTAAAGAAAATTTCAGCTGGAAGCGTTTCTTCTAATGAAATCATGGTTTGATGAATTACAAGAACCTTATCTTTAAAGTGAAGCTTGGCATAATTTTGCATTCCTTCTATATATAAAATATCTACCCAGGAAATCTTTTGGAATCCTTCTTCCTGGCGTACATAAAGATATGGACCTAGTTGTGATTGTTTAGGAGAACCAATCATTTGATGCCATTGTTTTGCTTTTAGAGAAGCTTGATAAAACCGCTGGAATGCTATAGGTTTTAGCAAATAATCGACCACTTGTAAACGGTATCCATCCAGAGCATGCTCCGAATAAGCTGTGGTAAAAATTACCAACGGCGGATTGTCCAAAGACTCCAAGAATTCTAATCCTGAGAGATAAGGCATATTAATATCCAAAAACAACAAGTCTACCTGTTTTTCCTGAATGTACGAAGTGGCTTCTAGTGCCGAAGCACAAGTACCTATTACTTCCAGAAAATCTATCTTAGAAATAAAATCTACAATTCCATTTCTAGCTATAGGCTCATCATCGATTACAAGGCATTTCATAGTCATATCTTATATTTTTTTAATGGTCATTTTATTTAACTCTCTAGAATTTGCACGTAGACTAAACGGTTATATTCTTTACTCAATATTTATTACAATCTATGGCAGAAAATTAACCGCAGAGAACGCAAGGGTTTTCGCAAAGTTCGCAAAGCTGGTTCAACACAAAGCTTTGCGAACTTTGCGTTTTTATAAAACCATCAGTATGTAAAAACTTTGCGCCCTTTGCGGTAAAAAATCTACTTGATGTTGAAATGAGATTTAACCTCTAAGCTCTCAAAGCTGGATTAAACACAAAGCTTTGCGCCCTTTGCGGTAAAAAATCTGCTTGATGTTTATTACTTTAAATCCAAAACAACCTCAACTGTAAAATCCGAATCGGTTTTATTTATTTTTAATTCATGTCGATTTGGGTATTGTATTGCCAGTCTTTTACGCACGTTTTCAAGTCCCAATCCCTGACTTTTAGATGGAATTTTATATTGCTCAGTATAGGAGTTTTCTATTTTAAAAACCAATTGCTTATTCACTTGTTCGCAAGATAAGTGCACATATCCTTTTTGGCTTGGCAATCTCGAAACGTGTTTAAAAGCATTTTCTATTAAAGGAACCAAAAGCAATGGTACAATTTGTAGCTGTCCGTCTTCGATATTCCAATTAGTCTTTACATCTAGCTCATCTCCCCATCGGGTTTTTTCGACCGAAACCAAATCTTTTAGATACTTGATTTCGAGATATAACGCAACATATTCTTTATTACATTCATACAATTGATATCGTAAAATATCCGAAAACTGAATCAATAAGTCTGAAGCTAATTTTACATTGCTTTGCATTAAAATATGTATATGATTAAGCACATTAAACATTAAATGCGGATTAATTTGATCCTGTAAAATCTTTATCTGTGCCTCCAAATGCACTTGCTGCAATTGCGCATGATTTTTTTCGATAACATTATGTTCCTGATAAAATCGAATACCACAAGCTGTACCATTAATTAAAATCGCTGCTGGAATGCTGCCACAAAACCTTGCCCATAAAAAATGAAGCGTAGTCATATTAACCTCATCAGGATATAATCTTGCTCTAAAAGACACATCCGAAAAAGCTGTATATATTAATGCCAAACACAAAGACAAAAGCAAAACTATAAACAAGCCTTGCATTGCAAATAAGCGCATTTTATTTTTACGCAACGCATTAGGAAGTAAAACATCACTGAGGAAATGTGCCAAAAGAATGGAACATAACAAAACCAAAACAACTTGATAAGTAGCATCCAGGAAATCATAATCTTCAATCATTTGCGCCCAAATAGTAGTACCTAGTATACACCAAAAAAAGACTATAAAAATCCAATGGTATTTATCTTTGTTTTTTATTTTCATCTAAAAAAGAATAAGTAATATGAGAAAATTAGTATTCAAAAGTAACTCGATATTTCTAAAAAGAGCAGCAAAGTACCAAAAAGATTCTTTGCTGCTGCTTCTGGGTTAACTATAAAAAGAGGTTATAAAATAAAATATCCGATACTTACATTAAAGGAACTTACTTTGGAGTCAAAGTCTTTGCTTATATTATTTAAGCCGCCTTGATAAGTAAAATCAAGCGTAAACTTCCACATCTCTACTCCTGCTCCAACCTGATATCCGATATTCGACTTATCAAATTTCTTGTATGAATCTTTCAGTTGGTTTAATGATGTAATATTATCATCGATAACATAAGAGTAAACTCCTCCTCCAAAAACTCTCACATTAAGAGCGTCAAGATTTACTACTTTATAACCAATAACCAAGGGAACCTCAATACTTTTCCATTTTACATTTCGTGACCCCATTAAAGAAGTCTTTTCAATTTTAGAAGATTTCTCACTATATAAGATTTCATTTTGAATATAAAACCTTCCTATATCAAATCTTGCCATTGCACCACCAAAATAACCTGATGCATATTTAGAACTAAAGCCATCCGAAACTGGCAATTCTGAATAATTTGCTCCACCTTTTATCCCAATATGAATCGGTAACGGAGATTGAGCATTTGCTTTGCTAGAAATTAAACCTAATAAGAAAAGAGTTGTCAACAATACTAATTTGTAAATTTTCATGATAATAGTTTTTATTAATTTGATGCAAAGGAGCATAAACTATAATCCCTATTAAAATTAGTTTGATGAACAGCATTACTCTTTTGACCAACGGACAGAAATCCTTTTTTTAGCCACAAATTAACACAAATTGTTTTTCTCTAGCTCCATCATCTATCCACCTAGCGTCTTACTTCTTGCTTCTCTCATCTTGCTTCTTGCTTCTTCCAATCTATCATCTTACTTCTTACTCACCAAATACCTCTCATCCGTTAGTGTCTTCATAAAGGCAATTAATTGTTTCTTTTCTTTTTCGGTTAAATTTAGTTTGTCTTCGGGTAACGTTTGGTTAGGAAGGTCAAATCCTAAACCTATACCACCACCATCATTATAAAAATCGACAACCTCTTCGAGTGTATTATAAACCCCATTATGCATATAAGGAGCTGTAAGTTCTATGTTTCTTATTGTAGGTGTCTTAAACGAAAACTTATGAATGGCTGCTTGCGTTAATACAAACTTCCCTAAATCACCATCAAGCGTTTTATTTTTATTTGGTACCCCCAATACTTCACTTTCTGACTTGTCAAAATTTGGAGGAACTGTTCCATTTGTAAGCGGGATAAAATGACACGTAGCGCATTTGGCTTTGCCAGCAAATAAATTAAAACCTGCTTTTTCATCTGCTGTAAATGTTGCTTTATTTTGCATATACCTGTCAAACTTAGAATCGTAATGACTCAAAGAACGAATGTAAGATCCTAAAGCATTTTTTATTTCGAATTCATTTATTTCACCTTTCGGAAATGCCTTTTTAAACTCCTTTACATAGTTTGGATTTTTCTTAATCGCCAATGTAGATTTCTCTAAAGAACCATGCATTTCGTTTTCATTTTTTATAACAGCAACTGCCTGATCTTCTAGATACCCCACTCGGGAATCAGAGAAAAACACCCGCTGAAAAGCAATATTAGCCAGTGTAGGTGTATTACGCTGAATCATCGATTTTCCGTCTAGCGAAACTGCTCGTTCCAAACCATCTGTAAATGCTTTCTCTTCATGATGACACGAAGCACAAGAACGGGTATTGTTTCCAGATAAAATTGGGTCGTTAAATAACTTTTTCCCTAGTGCGATTTTTTCTGGCGTTGTTTTATAATCTGGAAAACCCGAAAATGCTTCCGCATCAAATGCGTCCTTATCAAATATAGTTTGTGCCGTTGGTTTTAAACCTCTAGATTCAGTCATAAACGGAATCCCTAGTTCTGTTTGAGTTTTATAAAGTCCTCTGCTCAACGGATTCGCAATTTCTCTGATAAAAAAAGCACGATCAAAAGCATTGAAATTAGTATTTGCTTTTAAGTATTTCTTTCCTTTTTCAAAAATATCAAGCACTTCTTTGGCATTCGAAACCTTCTTATCCTCTATAAAAACGCGATAATATTTTTCGATAGTTTCTAAAGACACCAATGCTTCGGGAATTGAGTTGAAAACAACAGGCGAGTCAAATCCTGTAATTCCCAAAGTAATAATGCGATACACTTGCAATCGCATGGCGTCAAAAACATGTGCATCGGTTAATTCGTTTGTGCTCGAAACTTTTTCTAAACGAGTTAAATTAGCCGCAAGAACTCCCAGCTCCTGAACCAACTCTTTTTTGCTTTCTGCATTATATTTAGGAAAAACTAACTCTTCGATAACCTGAAATCCTTCGGGTGGAACTGTAATTTTATCATTTTCTTCAAACTCACTTATGGCAGGACCGTTAATCGCTTTAGAAACCGTTGGCGAATAATATTCGCTTATCATTTCAACTTTCTTATAGCTTTGGTGTGCTTCTAGAAACTGCCTCTGGATTTGTGCTTCGGTCGAATCCGATTGAACCGAATATTTAAGCTTGGCAACTTTTTGAATCAATAAAGTAATATCTGCTTTAAACAATTCATTTACTTCCTGATGTTTGTTTTTTTTCTGACAAGCAACAAATGCTATTACAAACAACAAACAATATATTTTTTTCATGATTTAATACCGATTAAAAGAGGAATATTCAGAAAAACAGAAACCACTACCTCAATATGAAGTAGTGGATAGCTGTTTTATAATTACTTAAAAAATTTATCTCGCTAAACCTTTAAGTACTAAGATTTGACTTGCTTGTTTTTCGTTAGGACGATTTGTTCCACCATCAACACCTTTGTATTTATCACCAGTCCAAGTATGTGGCTGTACACTCAACATAAAAGTATCTTCGATACCAACTTGCTCCGAAATATCGATTAAAGCACCATACTCCCAATCTCCAAATTGAGACATTCCACCTACGTTATATTTAGCAGCATCAGCTTGCGTACGACGGTGATCTAACTCCACCACAACTTTTAAATCTTTAGTTGCAATGTTGTATTGATAAATGTAAGCATCATGAGTTTCGTCTCCGTAACCATTAGCATCTTCCTGAACGTAAACAAAGTTTTTAGTTACACAAATGTTATCAGGGTTTTGAAATTTACCAGCAATTCCAGTACGGTTATCACCATCAAGAACAACCTCTAGAGTTCCTTTTAATGGATCTGCAGCATCAAGATTCAATCTATAAACTCTACCGTATTTAGTTCTGGAAGCATCAGCATTAGTTCCAGTAGTATTTTGTCCAGTTACGTTAAAATACAATTCACGATCAGCAGTACCACCACCTTTGCGGTAATCTAAATCCTCAACACGACCAAATTTAATCGCTTTCAATGTATTAACCGATGCATTAATTTGAGCACCAGTAAGTGTAGTATGATTATCGATTTTTACAAAAGAAACAGGATATGATTTACTAACCTCCATATCTTTCTCTCTTTGGTTATCATCATTTCTTTTTAGCATGTATAAAGAACCACTAGATAATTCACCCACAGTATTAGATACATACATAAAAACCTGACCTCCGTAAGTTCCAGAGTCATCATCACCAATTACAACAACTGTTTTACCTTTATAAGCAGATGAACGTAAAGGCAAAGCATTTTCGGCACTTAAACGACCAAAACCTGCCAATTCCTTAGATACTGAAGCTGAACCTGCACTTCCGTTAGGATCTAATGCATGCGTACGAGATTCCTCTCCAGATTCTCCACAAGTTAAATAAACAGGACCAAAACCATGTTCAGCTGGCGTAGCCATTGTGGCGCCACATAATCTCCAAGTTCCTCCGCTAGAGTTTAACAAATATTCTCCTTTAGTAGGCTTAAATGTTTTGTCAAGAGTAATTCTAGAAACTGCAAAATTGTCTTCGTTGTTTACTAAAAAAGTAAAAGTTCCATCGGTATTTTTTAACAAACCAGAACCATCAGCAGAACCTCCAAAAACAAATTTCGGACTATCTGGAAAAACATCATCAGAACCAAAAAGAGAATAGATTTTTAAGTTTTCAAAACCTGCCTTAGCTTTTAACAAACTTGGCGTAACCGATTGGTCTTTTAACACAACACTATTTGTTGCTACTTCCTCTTGATCTTTAGAATCGTTGTTACATGATGTAATCAGTGATCCCAGAATAATTAGGGGTAAAATAATTCTTTTCATTTTAGTTTTAAGTTGGTTTATATTTTTTTGGCAAAGTAAGTCCCCGCTCTTTAACTTAAAATGATTTAGATATTATCAAAAAAACAATAGTTCTACTAAAACACCGCAATAAACTTAAAATTAATTAACATTAAATTAGTAATACAAAACATTCATAAACTTACAGTAACATCAAACCAAAAAAAAGAGCCTTATTTCTAAGACTCGTTTTCTAATTGTTGTTTATAAATTCTGCTATTTTCCTTCATACCCTCAGAGCGATTATGTTCCTTTTGTTTTTTATCTTAATTTAAGCATTAAATCAACTCAAAAATCCATAAAATCTTAAGATTTTCATTTAGAAAAAGTAGTTCTTTTGATGGAGTCTTTTTTAATTTCATTTAGATAAGCATCTATTATCTTTTTCTGCGAATCTACATACTCAGTTTTGTAAACAAGATTAATACTGTCCATTTCTCTTTCTTGTTTAAAAAACTTTGAAGAAATAGCTCTCGTAGTGTAATTCCACATAAGATTCATGTCATAAAAGCATTTATTTCGGACATATATGATTCCGTTTTCTTCAATATAATCCACACGAGAACGGTCCAAAACCCATCTTATGTGCTTATAGTAATTTGGAGAAACTTCATTTGGTTAAGTAAATTTGTAAAGATTATTGTCAAAAAATATTAATTGGCGGATATAGTTTTCTTCTGCCAAAATTACAAGACGAAGTTTTACATATCTATTATCCAAATAATGAGTTGCAGCGATTAAGAATAGCATGATACCTAATATTATAAAATATTTCTTTTCATTTTTCATAATGCGAATCTTCATACTGCTTTCTATAAATTCGATAAAGACTATCTTCTTTTCTTTTAATCTTAAGCCAATCGGCGTCGTTCGTTTTAAGTGTATGATTCCAAATCATTTCTAAATCATTCATGTATTTATACTTAATATAAATCACTCCATTTTTCACAATATAGTCCTGGTGTTCTCGTTCTAAAACAAATTTTATATTCTTATAAAAATTCGGTGGAGTTTCATTTCGCTCTGCAATCCTATAAAAATCATTTTGAAAAATTATTATAGGATGTGGTTCATCTTTTGAAAGTACAGGACGAAGTTCGACATATCTATTATTCCAATAATAATAAGTCCCAAATAAAACAATCAGAACAGCTAATGTTACGTATATCTTCTTTTTCATTTTTTTCTATTTCAATTTAATACTTAAACCTCCTAAAAATCCTGATTGAAAGGTTCTATTAAAACTTTGTTGCCATTGGCTTCTCATATCAAATGGTTTTGCGCCACAATATTTCTCTACCAATAAAGCTTCTGAATCTCCAACGTTTCCAAAACCATAAATGAAAGCATTCGCTCCTTTATGCCAATCGTATCTATCCCACCAAGAATGGACTATCGTACCCGATAACACAAAATTATCTTTCATCTTTGTAATCTTAAAATTACATTCAGAAATTATTGTACTAGTCCCGCATGTATAATACAACTCACCAAAAATCCCTCCCGTGAACATATAATGTAATTTATTATTATAATCTATAAAATCTCCTACCTTAATTAGTGTTTTATCGAAATTTTCATTTTTAAGTCTATCCTCAAAACGTTCAATATTTTCTTCTTCCGCAGCAATAACCTCTCTCTGTTTTCTAAGCCAATTAAAATTGATGTTTTTTGTAAATCCTGAACCGTCTAACCACCATTGCAAACAATCGGCTGCCATATTAAAATTTCTTGCTCTAGATTTTTCAATCATTTTAATATAATTTGCTTTAAGCATCAAGGCTTTCTCTCTTTCGTTCAGTTGCAAATATATGTTTCTTGCCTTTAAACTCCCTGCTTCGCCCCAAAAAGGATCTCCAAAGAGGTTCGTATATTCATAAGGTTTTAAATCGCTTTTTATTCCAAATCCAAAAGTGCTTGTATCCATGATGCTTAATTATTGTAGCTTTTTCACTATTTTAATCAAACATAAGAAAAATTACACAAAACAAGAACTAATAAGAATCTGTTTTCGGTTTTTACAGCAAACCAAATCAGTCAACTTTAACCATCAAACCAAAAAAAAGAGCCTTATTTCTAAGACTCGTTTTCTAATTGTTGTTTATACATTTTAATGTTATCCTTAATACTATCAGGCAGTTCTGGTTCCTTAATGTCAGCATGTTTTTGCATCACTTCCCAAATAATTCTGGCTACAATATAACGTGCCATTTCTTTATCATCTGCAGGAACAACATACCACGGAGCATCTTTGGTCGAAGTTTTATTTATTGCTTCTTCATAATATTGCTGATATTCATCCCAATGACTACGTTCCTTTAAATCCGATACCGAGAATTTCCAATTGTGTTTTTCTTCCTCCAATCTGCGCAATAACCTTTGGCGTTGTTCCTCTTTACTTAAGTGCAAATAAAACTTCAGAACAATAGTTCCGTTTTGGGTAATATGCTTCTCAAAATTATTAATTTGTTCAATTCTGTCCTTCCAGAAATCTTCCGGAATATCCTCTACCTTCTCAATTCCGGGCAAATTCTCATTTAATAAAAATTCAGGATGTACGCGTGTTACCAAAATATTCTCGTAATGCGTACGGTTAAAAATCGCATACTTCCCTTTTTCAGGCAAAGCAAGATAATGTCTCCATAAATAGTCATGCTCCAACTCAGCCGAAGTAGGCGTTTTAAAACTATGAACCACAACACCACGCGGATTAAATTCCTTAAAAACCTCACGAATCAAACTATCCTTCCCCGAAGTATCCATTCCTTGTAAACAAATCAAAACGCCGTACCTATTATGTGCATACATCACATCTTGTAGTTTACTCAATTTGGCCTGAACCTTATCCAGCTTCACTTCCTTCTCTTTCTCATCGGCATCTATATCCAACAAAGTCGGGATTTTTGATAATTTTATTTTATCAACAACTTTAAAATTTTTCGGGTCAATTGATTTCATAATTCCTCGTTTTAATTAAAGTAAATATACTATTTTTGGTCAGCTTTTTCCCGCTTTGCATTACAATACTTTTCAGTAAATTGCTTTTTTCTAAAAAGTAACAGGAGCTTCCGCTGGTCGCTCTGTTCCTTCAAGAAAAAACAACAATTTCCTCTCAAAGTATTTTCATTATAATCGGGGCTAAAACAACTACGTTTAAAACAACAATCATGGAAAAATTCACACTCGAAATCCTATTCCAAATCATCGGGATCGGTTCAGCATCAGGACTTATATATCAAGACAATTCATTATATATCATTGGCGATAATAGTGGTTATTTATACGAATACAACATCGATAATTCCGATTTAAAAAAACATGAGATAATTGCAAATCCAACCGAAAATATTGCAAAAAATATAAAACCCGATTTTGAGTCCATCACACATCATAACGATACCTTATATATTTTTGGTTCAGGCTCAACCGACCAAAGAAATAAAATGGTCGAATTTGATGTAAAATCAAAAACCAAAATCACTACAAACAACTTAACCGATTTTTATGCCGTAATGCAAAACTTCTCAGGAATAAAACCCGAAAATTTTAATCTGGAAGGCTCTATTTTTGATGGAGAAAACTGGTACTTATTCAATCGTGGAAACGGAAAAACCAATAAAAACTCCATATTTACCATACACGCCAAAAGTCTGGGAGATGAATTCAGTCTTATATCTGTAGATTATAAACTACCTAAAATAAAAGGAGTTCGCAGCAGTTTTACCGATGCCATACTTGTAGATAATAAAATTTACTTTTTGGCTACAGCCGAAGATACAGAATCAACTTATGCCGATGGAGAGATATTAGGTAGTTTTATTGGTAGAATCGATTTAAAAACCATGAAAATCGACTACACCAAAAAAATTAGTGCAACCAATAAATTTGAAGGACTTACACTTTATAAAAAATCTAACAATCAAATTGAGTTTTTACTTTGCGAAGACAATGATACTGAGCTTTTAGAAACTAAAATTTACAAATTAACCCTAAACAATTAAAATGAACCCTCTTTTAAATCAAAATCTTTTTCTAGTAAAAGAACACGTCGGAATGTTCAAAGCTGCTAATAACTATGACATTTACAATCCCGAAAACAATGAACTAATAATGAATTGCCGAGAAAAAAATCTAGGCTTTTTCACCAAAGTATTACGTTTTACCGATTTTAAAAGAGCAACTCCTTTCGACATCGAAATTGCAACTCCAACTGGAGAAAAAATAATCAATGTAAAACGCGGTGTAGCAATTTTTCGTTCTACTGTAGAAATTTTTGACGAAAAAGAACGCCTAATCGGAACATTCAAGCAAAAATTACTTTCTATTGGAGGAAAATTTGAAATTTTAGACAAAAACGAAAGACCTGTTTGTACACTACAAGGAAAATGGACAGGTTGGGATTTTAAATTTACCAAAGACACAAAAATGCTTGGGCAAGTAAATAAAAAATGGGCTGGAATTGGGAAAGAATTCTTCACTAGTGCCGATAATTATGTACTACAAATAGAAGATTCAGTAGCACAAGACGATAGCGTAAGACAACTTATTCTTGCTGCAGTAATGTGTATCGATATGGTATTAAAAGAATAAAAATCAAAGCCAAATATAGTAAGTCACGAATCTCCATTAAAAAGAAATTCGTGACTTTTTTTTATTATTTGTTATTTTGATATCCTTCCCTATTCTTCTGTTCAGTCAAAATCTTTTCCAGAAAAGGCGTTGTTTGTTTTTCTATCTCTTCTTTCGAAATCTCCAAAGCCAGCGGATCTTTAACTAATTGTAACCAAGGTTTCTTTCCGTCAAAATCATAAGACCCAAAAACAATTACAGGAGTTCCCTTAACCTTTACATTCTCTTCATCAGCCAATACCCATTGATCAGCCCAATCATAAAGATAACGAGCATCTTTTTCCTGAAGTCTCAAGCAAGAATGTGATGCCGGATATCCTGGCAAAGCATATTGATGAAAACCAACACCTTTTTTGTTTTCTATATTAAAATTCCAGCGCAACTCCCACTCATCGTTAAAAGTACTAGTCGTTTTTTCGGCTTTCCAATTGGTATAAAAAAGTCCCGTTGGAGTTGGATCTTTTTTTCTTCCCATATTAGTTTGTCCAGTATAAACTAATTGTCCTTTCTCATAAGCAGCAAATGTTTGCGATGGATACGAAAAGAATATTATCTTATCAATATCTCTCAAATAAGGAACAGTCAGTGGAAACGGAAGATAATTCTCGATTTTTTCATTTAAATCTGATGGAACAATAATAGAATCCATTTTAGCAAAATTTGCTTTGTCAGTACGATTAATAGCTGCAAGATTACCTAATTGTGCATCACTTGCTGTATTAGCCTTCAACCAATCTTTTCTATTCTCGATATGATAAGAAATTGCTGTTGGCTTTTTTCGTATTTCTATTTCTTTAATCTCTGGACTCTCCTTTTTTTTACATGAGAAGGACAGAATTGCTATAGTTAAAATAAGAAGTATCTTTTTCATAATAAATGTGTTTACTACAAATTTGACTTATTAAATAGAGAAAAGCATTACATAATTTTCCCCATATGTTTCTTTATTTAAAGATACCAATAAAAGAAAAAACGAAAACGTAATAGTATTTTAAAAAACAAAAATGCAGTTAATTTTATATTAAGAATCCCTATTAAAAGCCACTTCCAAAGTTGAAAATAAGTATTTTTGTATGACAAACGATTCAAACAAATTGTACTTTATCGTACATTAAAATAACTAATATGAGTAATCTAAAAAATAAAAATGCCCTAATTACAGGTGCAGGAAAAGGAATAGGAAAAGCTGTTGCTATTGCATTAGCAAAAGAAGGAGTAAATGTGATTTTATTGGCTAGAACTCAAGCTGATATTGATCTGGTTGCTACCGAAATAAATGCTCTTGGAGTAAAATCATTAGCAATAACAGCAGATGTATCCGACATTAACTCTGTAAATAAAGCGGTAGAAAAAGCAATAGCCGAGTTTAAAAACATCGATATTTTAATTAATAATGCAGGAATTGCTGCTTTTGGTAATTTCTTAGAATTAGAGCCAGCAGCTTGGGAAAGAATCATCCAGGTAAACTTAATGGGTACCTATTATGTTACTCGTGCCGTTTTACCAAATATGATTGAAAACCAAACAGGAGACATCATCAATATCTCGTCGACTGCAGGATTAAACGGAAATGCATTAACAAGTGCTTATAGCGCGTCTAAATTTGCAGTTCTTGGACTAACAGATTCTTTAATGCAAGAAATGAGAAAACATAATATCCGAGTTACTGCTTTAACCCCAAGTACTGTAGCTACCGATATGGCAAAAGACTTAAAGCTAACAGATGGTAATCCTGAAAAAGTAATGCAATCTGAAGATATCGCAGAACTAATCATTGCTCAACTTAAATTAAACCGTAGAGTTTTTATAAAAAACAGCAGTATTTGGTCTACAAATCCTTAATCAGACCTAACTATTATATACAATAAAACCCCTTGCAAAAGGGGTTTTGTTATTTTATAAAATTTCTATTTTCGTTTATATAAATTTCGACTCTGCTCAATTAGACAAATAAGTTACAATTCATACTTCTAGAATCTCGTAAGTCTTGTCTCTTGCTTCTCCTCAGTCTTTTCTCTCTTTTAAGCTTCTGCTAATTTATTTACAAACTCTAATCGTACACTACCATCTTCATCAATCGTAGTCAGATTTATTTCATGTAACGTATTTACTAATTCAGGATTCCAAGGCGTTTTTACTTTTACGTAATTCTCGGTAAATCCATGAATGTATCCTTCTTTGTTTTCACTTTCAAAAAGCACTGTTTTATTAGCTCCTAATTGACTTTCGTAAAAAGCACGACGCTTTTTAACCGATAATCCGCGTAACATTTTACTACGTTTTGAGCGCACATTTGCAGGAACAACTCCAGCCATATTTACAGCTTCGGTATTATCACGTTCAGAATAAGTAAAAACGTGTAAATAAGATATATCCATTTCGTTTAAGAAATGATAAGTTTCAAGGAAATGTTCATCAGTCTCTCCAGGAAACCCTACAATTACATCTACACCAATACAAGCATGCGGCATAACTTCACGAATTTTGTTCACTCGTTCCGTATATACTTCACGAAGGTAACGACGCTTCATTAACTTCAGGATATCATTACTTCCCGATTGCAACGGAATATGAAAATGAGGAACAAAAGTTCTGCTTTTAGATACAAATTCAATTGTTTCATTCTTAAGTAAGTTTGGTTCAATCGAAGAGATTCTCAAACGCTCAATTCCTTCTACTTTATCCAAAGCCTGAACTAAATCCAGAAAAGTATGTTCGTGTTTTTTATTTCCGAATTCTCCTTTTCCATAATCACCAATATTAACTCCAGTCAGAACAATTTCTTTGATGTTTTGAGATGATATTTCTTTGGCATTTTGCAATACGTTTTCCAAAGCATCACTACGAGAAATTCCTCTTGCAAGTGGGATTGTGCAATAAGTACATTTGTAATCGCAACCATCTTGTACTTTTAAGAAAGCACGGGTTCTATCACCAATTGAGTAACTTCCTACATAAAAATCAGCTTCAGATATTTCGCAAGAATGAACTTCGCCCATATCGTTTTTGCTCAAATCATTGATATAATCTGTGATTTTAAACTTCTCGGTTGCTCCCAGAACCAAATCAACACCATCTACCGATGCTAATTCTTCTGGTTTAAGCTGCGCATAACAACCTACAGCAGCAACAAACGCTTTATCATTAAGTTTCATCGCCTTTTTTACAACCTGCTTAAACTGCTTATCGGCATTATCAGTAACCGAACAGGTGTTGATTACATATATATCAGCAACATCTTCAAAATCGACACGATCGAAACCTTCATCTTGAAAATTTCTAGCAATTGTAGATGTTTCTGAAAAATTCAGTTTACATCCAAGCGTATAAAAAGCAACTTTTTTTCTATTTTCCATGGCAATAAACTACGTTTTAAGTAGTATTTATTATAATTTATCTCTTTTCAAAAGAGTTTGCAAATTTACGTACAATATTCTTCAAAACGAAATCAATAATCAGCTATATATCAATATTTTGCCATGTACCAACATTTACTTCCTTCAAAAAATACTTAAAAACCAATACCGATTTTACTTTTAACCAAAAACAGAACCTAATTTTAAAAAAAATAGAATAAAAGTGTCATTTTGACTCAATGAAACCTCAATTAAGAAAAAAAACTGCAAAATGAAGTTCCAAAAAGAACATAAAAAGTTTTTAAACTACAGACAAATCTTATTTTTACCCATCTTAAATACTTTTTTTAGCATTATTATCTATAAATAAAATTCTCTCAATTAAATGGATATTAACAAGATGCGGGCATTTTTAAAAAATGAATTAAAAAACTAAAGTTTTCCTATTATACGCTTTGTTCGCGTAAATATTCGCCTTAAATTCACACCACGAAAAATGTGGTAAAAACAATACTATTTAACAACAATTGGCGTTAACTATTTTTCATAAAGTTGTTGCAATTCTTTATTGAACACAAAAACATAAATGGGCAAGCCGAAAACCATATAGAGTAGGTATTTAAATTAATTTAAAAAATAAAATGAAAGCATTTTTCCCCACAATCTTATTAATGCTATTAACTATTTTTGGAGCACAGGCACAAACTGCTAGTACAACTACAAATCCGTTTCCTACTATTGCTACACTTACTTCTTGGGCGAGTTATAATTCTCAATCAAAATTTGATATCGAAATCCGTAGTATCGGATTTAAATTTGAAGTAAAATCTGTTGAAGAAGGTTCTACTGCTTTTACCTACATCAGAAAAGTAACTGTAAACGACATTTCTTATACAGACAGAATCGTTTATAGAATTGCAAATGGTAATACAGCAAGTATCATATCATTAGTAACTGCTTCGACTGATTTAGTGTCGTTATACACACCACAATTGTCTACATACAAAAGCAACAACTGTAAAACCGAAATGTCTAAAGATAAAAATACAACTTGTACTTGTTACGAGAATGCTAATTACTCTATTGATGTTTGCGACGAACGTGTAAAACTTACAATGGGAGATGGAAATAAATATTTTATTTCTGTAGCAAAAAAATAAGTTCTATAAAAAATATCGTTAGCACATAACGAACTCAATCACCCAAATCTTTACATACCAAAATTCGGTAACAACTTTACCTACATTTTGTTACTGCGTTAAAAACAATAGTTTGTAAAAATTTGGGTGTATTTTAAACTAAAGATTAGGATTTTTTAGTTCATACCAAACTTCCTCATCGCCATCAAGCATAAAGGAATTTGTATACTGCAGTCCAAGCTTTTCAAGAATACTTCTCGAACCACTATTTCCTGCATCTGCGTAAGCATAAATTGCGTCAACTTTCATTTCATTAAAAGCATAATCTATAAAAGCTTTTCCAGCTTCGGTAGCATATCCTTTACCCCAATATTCTTCAATAAAACGATATCCTATTTCGTAGAAATTCTGGTGATTATTGATCATATCAGTAATAAACTTTATTCCAGACCAACCAATAAAAGTGTTGGTTTCCTTAAGAACTACTGCCCAACGCCCTGTCCCATTATCCTTATATTGTTGCAAAACATTTTTAATATAAGCACGACTTTCGTCAATATGGGTAACGGGTTTATTACCTACATATCTATGCACATTTGGGTTAGAATCTAGCTCAAACATCCCCTCATCATCTGTAGTGAGGAATTCTCTTAGTAATAATCGTTCTGTTTCAATTGAAGTTTTCATTAATTTAAGATATATCGTTGCACCACCTCGGCAACACCGTGATTATTATTTGATGCCACAATAACATCTGCTCTATCTCGTAATTCAGGCGTAACATTATCCACCCAAACTCCTAAACCTGCATATTCTATCATCGACAAATCATTACCTGCATTTCCTACAGCAATGATTTCGCTTTGATGAATATCTAATTTTGCTGCCAAAAGCTTTAAACTTGCTGCTTTATCGATTCCGTTTTGAGCTACTTCCAGGAAAAAAGGTTTAGACATTGCTATACTTAAGTGAGGCATTGCCGCTTTTAAATCAGCCTCAAGTCCTTTTAAATAACTTGGTTCTTCGAGCAAAATACATTTTACAGCAGAGGTATTAACAGCTTCCTTAAAACTTGCTACTTTATGGTGTTTTAAACCAGTAATAGTCTTTTCTATTTCAATAAATTCAGAATCAGTTTCACTGATAATCTCATTATTTAAATAGGTAATAATATGTGTTTTGTTCTTTAAACTGTAATCGTACAATTCGTGAATTTGTTCTTTTGACAAAGTTTGTTCAAAAAGAATTTCATCATCTTTTACATTACTAATAACAGCTCCGTTAAACGAAATCATATAGGAATTATTTAAATCTAATTCCAGTTCTTTTGCAAAAGAAGTCATCGCCGAAGTTGGTCTGCCAGAAGCCAAAACTACATAAACTCCCATCGCCTGAGCTTTAAGAAGCATTTCTTTATTTATATCCGAAATTTTATGGTCATCGGTCAACAAGGTATCATCCATGTCTAAAACCAGCATTTTATATTGCATTTTTTTTTAGTTTTCAGTACTAGATTCAGTCTTCAGTTTTCAGTTACAGTTTTCAGTACTTACTGAAACTGAAAACTGTGACTTTAAGTTCACTGTGATTACTGAGACTGTAAACTGAGCCTAATTACTTAAATTAAAGACTCATTCTAAAGTCTTCGATGATAGGATTTGCTTTTGCAAAGTCTGTCTCTTGAATAAATACCTCAACAGCCAAATCTGTATTACCAAAACCACCTAAACGAGCCGATTGGATATTGTTTTTAATTACTGTATCTACTTGCGCCTCTTCTAATTTTTGTTGTAAAGCTTGCGCTAAAATCTCACTTCCCGAAAACACTTTCATTAGTCCCATATCCTATTTATTTTAATACTATTGTTTTTAATTGATTTTGAAAATCTTCATTTTCATTTATTCCAGTATGATTCTGTCCTTTTAAAACATAAAGATACCCATTCGATTTTAATAATTTACTTAATCTAACCGAATTAGAAAAAGGAATTAATTGATCTTGATCTCCATGAAAAATATAAATTGGCACCTTTATCTTTTTAAAATAATCATGCGTTTCAAAATTAAATTTTTTCATGAAATCAGGAAAAAAAGGAACTTTACTACCTGTTAATTCTGTAAAACTATAATATGGAGCCTGAAGAATTAATGCTTTAGGCTTATTATTTGATGCCAAAATCGTCGCAAGACCACTTCCTATTGAATAGCCAGCGATGATGATTTTGTTTTCACTATATCTCTCACATAGTTTTTTATAAACTACCGAAATATCTTTGTTTAATTGATCTTCATCATCAATCTTTCCTCCGCTTTTTCCAAAACTTCTATAATCTAAGATAAAGATATCATATCCCAAACTCGTATAAACATTTGCTATACTTCCCCACGTATCCAGAGTACCTGCGTTTCCGTGAAGATAAAAAATCAATCCTTTTGGACTTTCAGTTTTAAATAACAAACCATTCAAATTTACACCGTCAAAAGAACGAATATTGAGTTCTTCAAAATTTTGTTGGTATTCAAATTTAAAATTATCAGGGAGTTTGGAATTTTGAAAAACCATACCTGCCTGATTAAAATAGATATATGAAACAACAGACAAATAAACAATAAACAGCGATCCTAAAACTATTACAATCAAAAATCTAAGTGTTTTAAAAATTTCCATTTATTATTATACATCATCTTATTTTTAATCTAGTCTATTCTTCAATATCCTCTTCTTCGTCCTCATCCTCATCGTCCTCATCGATTTCGAATAAATAAGGCTCAAGTAACATTTTATCTGCCAAAATATCAATACTTTCTGTCAGTTGTTCTGCAAAAATAATACGCTGTGTTTTAGTAATACTATTAGAAATACGCATGATTTTAGTTTCATGACGTAATTTCAAAATTGGGTTTGCATCATCCAGGATAAACATCTTCAAACGGTTTACATTATATCCCGCAGTAGTAAACATATCGCTTAGTTTATTTGGTGTTCCGATTAAAACATCAACTCCTGTTGAGATATAGTTTTTATCATAATCCATGTCGCCTTTGTCATGCACACCATAAACCTCAAGGTCACTATACTTACCGTATTTCTCAAAAAGCTCTTCCATTTCCAACACCTTTGCTTTATCTTCTACGATAATCAAAGCACGAGGAGATTCTTCATTTTTACCTGTCAATTGCTGAATAACATTTAGAACAATTGTTGTAGATTTTCCACTTCCTTTTGGAGCAACAATAATACAATCAGCACCACTTTTTAGCGTAGAAAAAGTTTCTTGTTGTAATGTATTAGCTTCGGTTAAACCGTTTGCGATTAACGCCTCCTGTAACTTTTCGTTTATTTTTTTTAGTTTCATCTTCAAAGATTGAAAGATTGAAAAATTAAAAAATTAAAAGATTAAAACTGAGGTCAAATCTTTAAATCATTAAATTTTAAAATCATTAAATTAATTTTATTTACTTGCGAACATCTTTACATCTGTTTCCGAAATTTCGCTTCCCCCTAATATAATAAGGCGTTCTACAACATTTCGTAACTCCCTGATGTTTCCTGTCCAATCATATTCTTGCAAAAGTTTTATCGCTTGAGGCGAAAATATCTTCACCGTATTTCCTTGTTCTGAAGCTATTTTTTCGGCAAAATGCGAAATCAAAGCCGGAATATCTTCTCTCCTGTCATTTAATGGCGGAACTTTAATCAAGATCACTGCCAGACGGTGGTATAAATCTTCACGGAAACGACCTTCGGCAATTTCTGTTTTTAAATCTTTATTGGTCGCGGCAACTACCCTAACATCTACTTTGATATCCTTCTCTGCACCTACTCTTGTAATCATGCTTTCTTGTAAAGCACGTAACACTTTGGCTTGAGCCGAAAGACTCATATCTCCAATTTCATCTAGAAATATGGTTCCTTTATCTGCCGCTTCAAATTTTCCTGCTCTATCTTTAACTGCCGATGTAAAAGCTCCTTTTACGTGACCAAACAATTCACTTTCGATTAGCTCACTCGGAATTGCAGCACAGTTTACTTCGATTAAAGGAAAATTAGAACGTGCGCTTTTTTCATGTAATTGGTGTGCTACCAGTTCTTTTCCTGTTCCGTTAGGTCCAGTAATCAAAACTCTGGCTTCAGTTTCGGCTACCTTTTCAATCATAATTTTAATATGACTTATAGCTTCACTGTCACCAATCATTTCGTAATTCTTACTTACTTTTTTCTTTAAAATCTTATTTTCTACAACAAGTTTTTTTCTGTCCAAAGCATTACGAACTGTATTTAACAAACGGTTTAAATCTGGTGGTTTAGATATATAATCAAAAGCACCAAGACGCATTGTATGAATCGCTGTTTCCATATCGCCATGACCAGATATCATAACCATCGGAATCTCCGGTTTGATTTTCTTTACTTCTTCTAATACCTCAACACCATCCATCTTTGGCATTTTGATATCACACAAAACCAAATCATAGTCGTTATTTTTTATCTTTTCAAGTCCCGAAACACCATCTTCTGCTTCCTCAACCTGATAGCTATCATTTTCTTCTGATAATATCTTGGTAAGTACTCTACGAATAGCCGCTTCGTCTTCTATAATTAGTATTTTACTCATTTCTTTTGAGGTTCTAAGTTGCAAAGGCCCAAAGGTACAAAGTTTAAAATCTTTGTCGCTTTATAACCCTACAGCTTTATTATTATTTTAATATTAACCGCAAAGGTTAAAAAAGAACAAAGGCACAAAGTCTAAAAACCTTTGTCCCTTTGTTGCTCTGTATCTTTTTTTGAGGTTCTAAGTTGCAAAGGTTCAAAGGTACAAAGTTTAAAATCTTTGTCGCTTCTTACCTTTGAACCTTTGTTATTATATTTTTTTTATGCCTTTTTTGTAATTCTTATAGATAGTTTAACTTCAAACGTTCAAAAACCTTTGCACCTCTGAACCTTTGCAACTAATACTTCAGCCATTTATATAATTCCTTCCATGTTGGTTTCTTACCGTACATTAATATACCTACACGATATATTTTGGCAGCAAACCAAACTACTGCAAAAAATGAAGCAAACAATAAAGTTACGGAAATAAGTATTTGCCACCAAGGCACTCCAAACGGAAGACGCATTAACATTACAATTGGTGAAGTAAGCGGAATCATAGAAAACACTACTGCAACTGTCCCGTGTGGATCATTTACAACAGTAAAGAAACCTATGTAAACACTCAAAATCAATGGCATAATAATAGGCAAAAGAAATTGTTGTGAATCAGTTTGATTATCAACCGCTGCTCCAATAGCTGCATAAAATGAGCTATATAAGAAATATCCACCTATAAAATAAATCACAAACCCAATCAGAATACTTGCAATTGGCAAACTCCATAATTCATTAATATACATTTGAGCTGTTCCTACAAATTGCTTTTGTGCTGTATCCATTAACTCTGGCGGAATCTTAGCAGTTGGCCCAACATTTACACCAAAAAATGCTGATGCTGCAAACATTAGAGCAAATCCTATTACTGCCCAAATTAAGAACTGTAACAATCCTGCCAATGAAGTTCCGATTATCTTACCCATCATCAACTGAAAAGGTTTTACCGATGAGATAATAATTTCGATGATTCTATTCGTTTTTTCCTCGATTACACTTCGCATAACCATATTACCATAAATAACAATAAACATCATTATTAAGTAACCAAAAGAGCCTCCAATTGCGATTTTTATCTCGTTAAGTCCTTTCAAACTCTCTTCTCCCGTTGCTTTTGCAAGATGGATATTTACTTTTGCCTGAGCATTTTTTATCGCTAATGTATCTAAATTTGCTTCTTGAAAATTAATTCTCGTAATCTCGTCGGCAATTGTATTTTGTGTGTTTTCAATAAAAGAAATACTCGGACTATTATTAGATATAAATTCAATTTTACCTTCTAGATCCTTTATTTTATCCGTTTTAGGAATCAAAAGCAATCCATCTAAACTTTCTTTAGCAATACTATCTTTTAGTGATTGCAAAGGCATTTTGGATAAATCAAGATACCTAAACTCGACATTTTTCGCATTTTGCTTGGTAAACTCCGAAGCAAACAAACCTGTTTCATCATAAATTGCAATACGTTTTGTATCGGCTTTCATAGAACTTAAATATCCGATAAAAGCAGCTATTGCAACAAACAATAACGGACTTAAAAAAGTCATTACGATGAAAGACTTATTACGGACTTTAGAAATAAATTCTCTTTTTATAATTAATGATATAATACTCATTTATATAGATTACTAGATTATTAGACTGCTTAGACTTGCTTAGATTTTAGACTTTCTTAGACTTCTTAGATTACATTTTTGACTCTTAAATTCAGTCTAAAATCTAAGTAGTCTAATGATCTAAAGATCTAAGAAGTTACTGTTTGAATAAAAATATCGTTTACACTTGGAATTTTCTCAACAAAATGAGTCACCTGTCCGCGTTGTGTTAATACATTCAACAAATCATTTGGAGTTGCATTTCCTATCTGAATTTCCAGTTTTAATTCGTCACCCAATGATTTAAAATGTGCTGGTAAAACGGTAAACTTTTGCGAAATATCATACATCAATCCTTCGATATTGTTTGTTAATATCCCAACTTCAAAACTATTTGTTTTAAACTGTCTTTTTACATCAATCAGCTTACCTTCTATCAGTTTATTCGATTTATGAATCAAAGCAATATGATCACAAAGTTCTTCAACACTTTCCATACGATGTGTCGAAAAAATAATAGTCGAACCTTGCTCTTTTAATGCCAAAATTTCATCTTTTATGACATTGGCATTAACTGGATCAAAACCAGAAAATGGCTCATCAAAAATCAACAATTTTGGTTTATGCAATACACAAACCACAAACTGAATTTTCTGTGCCATTCCTTTAGATAATTCCTGAACTTTCTTGTTCCACCAACCTTGAATTTCTAATCTGTCAAACCAATAATCTAATTGTTTCTTAGCTTCAGCTTTAGATAATCCTTTCATCTGAGCTAGATACAAACATTGCTCTCCTACTTTCATAGAACTATACAATCCCCTTTCTTCAGGAAGATATCCGATATGTTGTACGTGTTTAGGCTGTAATTTCTCACCATCAAGAATCACTTCTCCACTATCTGGATAAGTAATTTGATTTATAATTCGTATAAGTGATGTTTTTCCCGCTCCATTAGGACCTAATAATCCGTAAATACTACCTTTTGGGACATTTAATGAAACTTCGTTAAGCGCAACATAATCACCGTATTGTTTTACGACATTATGTACTTCGAGTAAGTTGCTCATGCTTTTTTTTTGGATTTACTACGTCTACTTGACTACTTAACCTTTTTGGTTTAGCGTGTGTAAAAGTAAATAATTAGTAGCGAAAACTTCATATTGTTACAAAAAAAACCCATCCTAAAATAAATTTAAGATGGGTTTGTAAATTAATTGTAACGTTTTATAAAAGATTAAGATGTGTTTATGAAAACATATCTTTTACTTTTTCAAAAAATGATTTATCCGTTTTCTCAGGACTTGGAATAAAATGGTCGTCTGTTAAAGCATTTTCAAAAAATTGTTTTTGATCTTTGCTCAATGTTTTTGGTGTCCAAACATTCACATGAACCAATAAATCTCCATTTCCGTATCCATTGATACTTGGAATTCCTTTTCCTTTTAATCTTAAGATTTTTCCAGATTGAATTCCTTCTTCTAATTTAATTCTCACTTTTCCGTTAATTGCTTCAATATCTTTAGAGATACCTAAAACAGCTTCTGGAAAGCTTATGTATAAATCGTAATGTAAATTTTCGCCTTCACGTTTCAAGAATTCATGCTCAAGTTCTTCAATTGCAACAATTAAATCACCTGGAACACTGTTTCCTGGAGCATCGTTTCCTTTACCAGAAACTTTAAGCTGCATTCCATCAACAACTCCTGCAGGAATTTTGATTGATACAGTTTCATCTTCCTGAACCATACCTTGCGAATCTGCATTGCTAGGTTTTTTATCTAAAATCTGACCAGAACCTCCACAAGTTGGACAAGTCGAAGCTGATTGCATTCTACCTAAAATAGTATTAGTCACACGCATTACCTGCCCTTGACCGTTACATGTAGAACATGTTTTATAAGTAACCCCTTTGGCTTGAACCTTACGTTTTACTTTTACTTTTTTCTCAACACCATTTGCAACCTCTTCTAAAGTTAATTTAACTTTAATTCTAAGATTACTTCCTTTAGTACGACGAGGACCTCCGCCTCCACCGCCTCCGAAACCACCAAATCCGCCTCCGAAGATGTCGCCAAACTGACTGAATATGTCATCCATATTCATGCCACCATGACCACCACCTCCAAAACCACCTGAACCATCAAAGGCTTGGTGACCGTATTGATCGTATTTGGCTTTTTTATTAGGGTCGCTTAAAACTTCATACGCTTCTGCAGCCAATTTGAAGTTCTCTTCTGCCTGTTTGTCGTCTGGATTTTTATCCGGATGATATTTCAACGCACATTTACGGTACGCTTTTTTGATCTCGGCAGCATCCGCATTTTTTGAAATGCCTAATATTTCGTAAAAATCTTTTTTCATAATTGTTTAAATTCCAAAAAACAAAACCCAATAAATAACTCAATTCTGAAGACTCAAAACTATTTATTTGGGATTTGGGAGTTATAATTTGACATTTTAGTTTCCTACAACAACTTTAGGGAAACGAATAATTTTGTCTCCTAATTTGTATCCTTTTTCTATAACATCAACGATTTTACCTTTCAATTTATCAGAAGGTGCTGGAATTTGAGTAATAGCTTCAGCATAATCAGCATTAAATGCATCTCCTGCTCTCACTTCAATTTGCTCTAAACCTTTAGCAACCAATGTTCCTTTAAGTTTTTCGTGAATTAACTCAACTCCTTTAGTCAATGTTTCATTTTCAGATTTGTTGATCTCAACCATTGCTCTGTCAAAATCATCTAATACTGGAAGCATTGCCAATAATACCTCTTGATTAGCCGTTTTAAACAAATCTATTCTTTCTTTTGAAGTTCTTTTTTTGTAATTTTCAAACTCAGCAAACAAACGTAAAAATTTATCTTTTTCTTTTGCTAAGTCTTGAGCTAGTTGTTCTTCTACACTTAATTCCTCAATAATAATCTGTTCGCCATTGGCATTATTCTCTAACGTTACGTCATCTATTTCTTGATCGATTTCTGTATTTTCCGTAGTCATATTACTTTTATTTTTAAAAATATTCTTAAACTTCATTTTTTATTCTTTTCTATGGATTGCAAAAGTACTGCCAAACCTTATAAAATGTCAAATTGTCATCTTTTGACAAATTCCTACTCTATCAAGTCTTTAGGCAATGTATCTAAAACTATCATATTCTCAAAAAAATTAGTATAATTTTAAGATAATTGCGATTTAGAATAAATACATTTGAAGTAATTACAATTAATTATTACCTATCAAAAATTGAATTTAAGGTTAGCTTCGGCTTTATAATAAATTATTAATTCAACTTTACCTTATATTAAAAAAAGCTTCGCCTGATAGACGAAGCTTTTTTTTATGCTTTTTACCTTTAACTCCAAGAAAGCTTCTGAAAAATATTTTATAACTTATTTGTTATTTAATATATTTTTATTGCACGGGCGGAGGGATTCGAACCCCCATCAACGGTTTTGGAGACCGCTATTCTACCCTTGAACTACGCCCGTAACACAAGGCCGCAAATTAAAGGCTTTTTTTTCTTTCTCACCAATTATTTTACGCAAATTTAAAAAGATTTAAGCCGATCAGCGCTAATAATTCACTAGCACAATCACTACCAAAGCTTTATGAAATTTACATTCTTCTTTCAAAACAAAAATTCTGCGAAACAACCGCAAAAATCACTAAAATTTTTCAAAAGTATGGTTTTATAAAACACAAAGTTCGCTAAGCTTGTATTCATCTGGCTTTGTGAACTTTGTGTTTTCTATGCGTGAGTAAAATTAAATCTTAGCGCACTTTGCGGTTAAACCCTTATACTAATAAAGCAGCTTTCAAACCTTCTAAATCAACCGAAACTTGTTCGCCCGTTAGTAAGTTTTTAAGCGAGTACATATTCGACTCTATTTCTTGTTCACCAGCAATAACAGCAAAAGGAATCATACGTTTATCAGCATGCTGAAACTGCTTTCCTACCTTTACATTATCTGGATACAACTCTACTTTTATATTTTCTTTTCTTAATTCCTGAATCGCTTTAAGTGCATAAAAAGCCTCTTTATCACCGTAGTTTATAAACAAAGCTTTAGAGGTTGCCGTAACCGTATCAGGAAATAATTGCAATTCCTCAAGCACTAAATAAATACGATCTAACCCGAAAGAGATTCCAACACCACTCATGTTTTTCAATCCAAAAACACCAGTTAAATCATCGTATCTTCCGCCACCGCCAATAGAACCCATGGCAACAGTTTTAGGTGGAGCTATTTCAAAAATCGCTCCTGTATAATAGTTCAGTCCACGAGCAAGCGTAACATCCAAATCTAAAATTGCTGTAGACAATCCTAAGTTAGACACATTGTCACAAATAAAACGCAACTCCTCTACCCCTTTCATTCCTTCTTCAGAAGAAGCTAATAAAACTGAAAGCTGATTAATTTTATCTGAGATCGTTCCTGTAAAACTAAATAATGGCTGCACTTTTACAAGCGCTTCTTCCGAAATTCCTTTCTCCATCATTTCTTTCTTCACACCATCTTCGCCTATTTTATCAAGCTTATCCAACGCAACCGTAAAATCAATTAATTTATCCGAAGCACCAATAACCTCAGCAATTCCAGATAATATTTTTCGGTTGTTTATTTTTATAGTTACACCACTTAAACCTAAAGAGGTAAAAACAGTATCATATAATTGTACCAACTCTACTTCTTGCCATAATGATTTAGAACCAACCACATCGGCATCACATTGAAAAAACTCTCTAAAACGTCCTTTTTGAGGATTATCTGCCCTCCAAACTGGCTGAATCTGATACCTTTTAAAAGGAAATTCAATCTCGTTTTGGTGCTGTACCACATATCTTGCAAACGGAACAGTTAAATCATATCGCAACGCTTTTTCAGAGATTTTCTTAGTAAAAGAATTTAATTCAATTCTTTCTTCAGTTGATAATTTATCAGCTGCCAAATCTTGCAATTGCGCAATAGTTCCTGGTAATTCTATTTTATTTTTTTTGTCAAAGAAAAAATTCCCAGAATTCAATATTTTAAAAATCAAGCGATCACCTTCTTCACCATATTTTCCCATTAAGGTTTCCGAATTCTCAAACGAAGGCGTTTCGATTGGTTGAAAACCGAACTTCTCGAAATTATTTTTTATAATCTGAATAATATATTGACGTTTTGCCACCTCTGTTGGTGAAAAATCTCTGGTCCCTTTAGGAATACTAGCTTTTGATGCCATTTCTCTTTGATATTTTAGATTGCTGATTTTAGTCTTTAGATTTACTTTCGAAATCTTAAATTCTAATCGAGTGCAAATATCTCACTTTTTAAAATAAATAATGACTCTTCTAAAACAAACTTGTAACAAAAATTGTATTTTCGTGACAAACTAGTATGATGCTAAAATTATTCAAAGAAAATATCCGGATTGCATTTGGTTCCATTCGAACACAATTATTACGTACCATCCTTACCGTTTTAATTATTGCAATAGGCATCACTGCTTTAGTTGGGATTTTAACTGTAGTTTCGGCATTAGAGAACACTATTTCTACCGATTTTGCTTCTATGGGAGCAAATACCTTTAATATAAACCAATACGAAAACGAAGTTCGAAACCGTGGCGGTAACGAAAGAGAAATCATAAATCCTATTATTTCTTATCCCGAAGCCGTTGCATTCAAAAATAAATATAGATATCCATTTACCGAAACATCGCTTTCATTTACAGCAACCTCTACAGCCGAAGTAAAATATCTTGGCACCAAAACCGATCCTGAAATTAAAGTACTTGGAGTCGACGAACATTTTATTGGTAATTCTGGTCTTGAAACCAGCATTGGCAGAACATTTAATCAGTTTGATATCGAGAATAATACTTACGTATGTGTACTAGGTTCCGATTTTATGAAAGGATTATTAAAAGATGTAAACCCAATCGATAAAATCATTTCTATTCGTGGCGCACGATTTAAAGTTATTGGCGTACTAAAAGAAAAAGGATCCACATTTGGAAACAGTCAGGATTTACGAGTATTAATCCCTATACAGGTAGCACGCTCCTTATTTACAGCTCCGAATATAAATTACACGATAAGCGTAATGGTTTCCAAAAAAGAATTACTGGATCAAGCCATCGATAACGCAACAAGCACTATGCGTCGAGTTCGAAAATTAAGTCCTATACGCGATAATAATTTTGGCGTAGTACGAAGCGATGATCTTATCAATCGCATCCTCAGCATCACACAATACCTTGGCTGGGCAGCATGGATTATAAGCGTCATTACTATCTTAGGCTCCTCTATAGCCTTAATGAATATCATGATAGTATCGGTAACAGAGCGTACCCGCGAAATCGGTGTTCGTAAAGCTCTCGGAGCAAAAAAAACAACTATTGCTGTACAATTCTTTATCGAAACCTTACTTATAGGACAATTAGGAGGTTTAATCGGAATTATTCTTGGAATCTTAGTTGGCTTAGCCTTTGCAACAGCAATGAAATTTGTATTCGTAATTCCATGGATGGCAATTTTCGCTGCTTTCGGCACCAGTTTTGTAGTTGCCATTGTGTCAGGATTATACCCTGCAATAAAAGCATCTCAACTCGACCCTATCGAAGCTTTACGCTATGAATAGTATTCAGTCGCAGTTTTCAGCTTCAGTATAACATCTACATTTTACATATTTCATTTTACCAAAAGAAAGTTTGCAGGAGCACAACTTAATCGTTACATAACACGAACTGTCCCGCTTTACGTTCCAATCTTATATCTTGAGAAAAATCAAGATAAAAGGATTTCCACTGCAATCGGGGCTATTTTACAACTTACGTTTTCAAGTCATGTCCTCATCTCCTACAAGTTTTTGAAAACCTTGCAGGAAACCCTCATTTCACTTTTTACAAAATACATCTTACCCTAAAAAAAACTTATTTCACACAAAAAATCATCCTGTCATTATCGTAAATATCCTTTCGTAATTCGATGTTTTTAAAACCTAAATCCTCAAGCAATTCAACGGTTTCTTTCCCTAAATACTGATTGATTTCAAAATAAAGACTTCCGTTTTTTTTCAGATTCTTTTGCGCTAGTTCAGCTATTTTTCTATAAAAAATAAGTGCATCATTATCAGCAACAAAAAGTGCCAAATGCGGTTCATAATCTAATACATTCTTCTTAATTTCCTCTTTTTCAAGATTCCTTACATAAGGCGGATTCGAAACAATGACATCAAACTCCTGCATTAAATCTTCTGTTTCCAGAATATTCTGAAGCAAAAAAGTAACCGAAACCCCATTGGTCTCAGCATTTCTTTTGGCAGTAGCTAAAGCATTCTCCGAGACATCAATTGCAAAAACCTGAGCATGAGAAATATTTTTTGCCAACGAAATAGCAATACAACCACTTCCTGTACCTATATCCAGAATTCTTAAGTTTTTGGATTTCCCAACCTTTAAATCCTCTTTAATAATCCACTCAACCAATTCTTCCGTTTCTGGTCGCGGAATCAGAACGTTTGAGTTTACCTCAAAATCTAATCCGTAAAAATTCGTTTTTCCTAACAAATATTGTATCGGGATTTCCTTTTTTAATTCAGTCACCAGAATACTCCAATCAGCAATTTCTTCGTCCGAAAAAAACAAATCTGGGTTTAAAGCCAAATCTATTTGTTTGAGATTTCGTTTCTCTTCCAGAATTAAATAGAAGAAACTCTCCACTTCCAGAACATCATAAATTCCCGAAAGCTCTTGAATAAATTGCGTTCTGTATTGTTTTATTTTCATTTTATACTTGTTGTTAAAAGCAGGTTTAATTAGCAATCAAATCCTACTGCAATTTCAGAAACCCTCTTCATCGCCTCACCACTTTTAGCTTTACTCGAAAGAAACAGAATCACCCGCTCCTCTTCATAATGTCTATTTGCGCTAAAAACAAAATCTAATTTCCCATCGTTATCAATATCTCCTGCAAAAATCAACTTAACAAAAGTATCATTAAACGATTCTTCCGATAAAAGCAATTTTTCAGTAGTATTTCCTGTAGACAGATAAAGCTTATAATTTTCGACCTTCTTAAAAACTTCCTCTGTATTATCATCTGTAGAAACCATTTCCGAAGAAAGAACTTTACCTTCCCCACGCAAAGTATAATTAACATTATTAAAGGCAAAAGTTAGTTTTTCGTCTGGCCAAATTTTATCTTCTTCAATCTTTAAAGACTTTATTTTTCCCAATTTCAAATCAGGCAAATCCATAAAAATGATTGATTTATTTTTAGCAAGAACAGACACTAAGGAATCTCCCGAACATTCATCAAATCCTTTTTCTATTTTAAAATCTGCTTTTCCTAAATAATATTCCCCATTCTGCTCATACAAATCAATCCACTTTTTAGTTAAAGCAACAGCAGGATTTTCTTCTCCATAACTTCTATAACTTCGCGCAAGCAAAATATCAAAGTCATTTTTAAACTCCTCCTCCGAAACTACTTCTTTTTCCTGAACAGAATCTTTTACAATAGTTTTTTTACTAACTCCAATAATTTTTTCTGTTTTCGTTTCTTTAGCATCTTTACACGAAAACAGAATTGAAACCAAAACAATTCCAACAATAATTTTTTTCATAAACTTATAACTTTTTCAACATCCAAACTGGGCATGAAGTATGACCCGTGCATCCCATTGGCGCATCAAGATATTCAAAACCTGATTTTTTATATAATTTTTGAGCAGCATGCATAAAAGGCATCGTTTCGATATAACAATTCTCAAAACCAAAATCCTTAGCACTCTCCAAACATTTTTCCATCATTTTACTTCCTATTCCCAAACCACGAGTTGCTGGTAAAAAGTACATTTTTTGCAATTCACAAATTGTTGGCGCTTCGTTCTCCAGCGGGGCAATTCCGGCACAACCCACAATTTTATCATTATTTTCGACCACATAATAAACTGCTTTAGGCTTATTATATTCTTCAAACATAAAATCCAAATACGGATCTTCGTATGCAGTTCCTACTTTCGGGATATTCAACTCATCAAAAACGGCTCTTATCAATTGTGCCACAGCCTGATTGTCTTCTTTAGTTATTTTTCTGATAATCCAATTTTCCATTTCTTCTTATTCTGTCTTATACAATGTACAAAAGTAAATATACTTTATTGTTATTTTAGATAGATTCAAAACTAAATCATAAACTCAAAAATAACTACTTTTGCATTGTGAATATACATGAAAAATACATAAAACGCTGCATACAACTTGCCAAAAATGGCTTAGGAACTACATACCCAAACCCAATGGTTGGTAGCGTAATCGTTTATAATGATACTATTATAGGAGAAGGCTGGCATAAAAAAGCAGGCGAACCTCATGCCGAAGTAAATGCTGTAAACTCAGTAAAAGATAAATCATTGCTCAAAAAATCAACTATTTATGTAAGCTTAGAACCATGTAGTCATTTTGGAAAAACACCACCTTGTTGCGACTTAATTATTGCAAACGAAATTCCGAATGTAGTTGTTGGGACTGTAGATCCAAACGAAAAAGTTGCCGGCAAAGGAATTAAAAAACTCCTTGAAGCAGGAACGAAAGTTACCATTGGAGTCCTCGAAGATGAATGCAATGAACTAAACAAACGCTTTTTTACATTTCATCAACAAAAAAGACCTTATATAATCTTAAAATGGGCAGAATCTAAAGATGGATTTCTCGCTCCAGAAAAAGATAACGATACAATTATAAAAAGAGAACCAATCTGGATTACCAATGCCTATTCACGACAATTGGTACATAAATGGCGAAGCGAAGAACAAGCTATTCTGGTAGGAACACAAACTGTTATTGACGACAATCCTAAATTAAATACTCGTGATTGGGCTGGTAACAATCCTGTGCGCGTTGTTCTGGATCAAAACAATCGCATTCCTCAAGACAGTCATATTTTTAGCAATGATGTTAAAACTATTGTATTTACAAAATCCAAAATTGCCATTGAAAAAGAAAACCTTATCTTTGAAGTAATTGATTTTAAAGAAAATATAATCCCGCAAATACTTGCAGTTTTATACCAACATCAAATTCAATCAATTATTATCGAAGGCGGATTACAAACTTTACAATCCTTTATCGATACTAACCTATGGGATGAAGGACGTTTTTTTATTGGAAACACCTACTTTACAAAAGGTACTAAAGCCCCTATAATTGCTGGCATAAAAAATAAAAAAACCTACATTGGTAAAGACGAATTAATACAAGTTAGAAACCATGATTGATACTATTATTTTTGATTTTGGAGATATATTCATCAACTTAGACAAACAAGCTACAGTTGATGGACTAAAAAAACTTGGACTGACTGAATGGAATAATAATCTAGATCAATTAAATATTAAATTCGAAACTGGTAACATTACTCCCGAAGAATTTATATCAGGGTTTCAAAAAGAGATTCCTAATGCATCTGCAAAAGAAATCCTGAATGCCTGGAATGCTGTTCTGCTAGATTTTCCATTATACCGATTAGAGTTTCTTCAGATGCTTTCTGAGAAATACAGATTGTTCTTATTAAGCAACACCGACTCTATTCATATTAAAACATTCGAACATAAAACAGGGGTATCATTTTATAGTGATTTCTACCAATGCTTTGAAAAAGTTTACTTTTCATTCGAAATAGGAATGAGAAAACCGAATCACGAAGCTTATACCTATATAATAAACAAACACGAGTTATCCCCAAAACGAACTTTGTTTGTAGACGACAAAATCGAAAATACCAATGCTGCTGCCGAACTTGGTCTTCAGGTATGGAACTTACAAGTAGGAAAAGAAGATGTCGTAGATTTATTTGATAAAAAAATAATTTAGAAAACAATCTTGGAAATTAAAGATACCTATCAAACGATAGCATTCCCATCGGAAGAAGTACTGTATAAAGAAAAAAGTAGCAAATTTTTTGGCTATGCTTATCCTATTACATCCGAAGAAGAAGTAAAACCTATAATCGAAGCCCTAAAAAAGCAACACCCAAGTGCTGTACATTATTGCTATGCTTATCAATTAGGCATCGAACCTACCGTAAGCTACAGAGCCAACGATGATGGAGAACCGAGCAATACAGCAGGAATGCCTATTTACGGGCAAATACAATCTTTTAGCGTGACAAACGTTCTTATTGTTGTTGTACGTATATATGGAGGAATTAAATTAGGCGTAGGAGGATTAATAGCCGCTTACAGAACAACTGCACAAATGGCATTAGAAGTTTGCGAAATTGTCGAAAAAACCATTGATGTACAGTTTTTAATCTCTTTTGATTACAAAAACATGAATAAAGTAATGCGAGTTATCAAAGAAAAAAGATTGGAGATTGTCTCACAAGAAATGGAAATCGACGAAGATTCTGGACTCCCAATTGGCAAAATAACGATCCAAATTCGCAAAAAAAATGCCGAAATGATATTCGACATTTTTGATTCAATGTTTGAAATAGGAATAAAATTATGCTAAAATCATTTTCATTTATGGTAAATTTTAGCAATTATTCAATCTTTTTAAGAAGCTCCAAAATATAGCTTGGAGGAGCTGTTGGACGACCCGTTTTTAAGGACACAAAAACCAAAATAAAGACAGCAGTTGTTAATAACTCATTTGACTCGTTATAAATCTCGCAATCAAATTCTATCTTGACAGAAGACTGACTTTTAAATGTTGTATGCACCGTTAACAACTCATCATATCGTGCCGATTTTTTATAATTAATATTCATTGAAACAATTGGCAAAGCGATCCCGCTTTCTTCCATGCTTTTATACGAAACCCCTTTGTTTCTAAGCCATTCCACTCGTCCAATTTCAAAATAAGGAATATAATTTCCATGATAAACGACTCCCATTTGATCCGTTTCTGAGTAACGAACACGCACTTGAGTTTGATGATTTTTCATTATTTATTTATTAAAAAAAATTATTTTTTAAACCTCGCCTTACAACAATATTTTAGATAATTACCACCCGAAATATTTTTTTTTAACGAAATTTGTTCACATATTTGTTATCTTGAAAAATGACAATTATTCAACCTCGTTTTTATAAGAGTAATATTATCAATACACATAATTTATTTGAATCTATGACTAAAACTGCACAATCGGTATGGGAAAACTGTTTGTCTTTTATAAAAGACAACATTCAAGATCAAGCGTACAAAACTTGGTTTGAGCCAATCAAATCAGTTGAGCTAACCGACAACGCATTATACATTCAAGTTCCAAGTAAATTTTTCTACGAATGGTTAGAAGAGCACTATGTAAAATTACTAAAAGTTGCTCTTACCAAGGAACTCGGAAAAAATGCAAAGTTACTCTATAAAATCAAAATGGAAAACACTTATGGCAACAAACAACCGTTTACGGAACAATTGCCAAGTGCCAATAGAGGACCTATGAAACCTCAAGATGTTGACGCTCCGTTTAAAAACTTAAATCCTGAATTAAAAAACCCATTTGTAATTCCAGGAATACGTAATTTAAAAATCGAGTCTCAATTAAACCCGAACTATAGTTTTGACAATTTCCTTGAAGGAGACTCAAATCGTTTAGCTCGTTCTGCAGGTATGGCTGTTGCCAATAAACCTGGAGGAACATCATTTAATCCGTTATTGATTTTTGGTGGAGTTGGTTTAGGAAAAACACACTTAGCTCACGCAATTGGAGTTGAAGTAAAAGACAAATACCCAGAAAAAACGGTTTTATATATTTCTGCCGAAATTTTCACACAACAATATATCGACTCGGTAAAAAAGAATAATCGTAATGATTTCATTCACTTTTACCAGTTAATCGATGTTTTAATTATTGATGACGTTCAGTTCCTATCTGGAAAATCAGGTACGCAAGACGTTTTCTTCCATATTTTTAATTATTTACATCAAAACGGAAAACAGGTAATTTTGACTTCTGACAAAGCTCCTGTTGACATGCAAGACATTGAACAACGTTTATTATCACGTTTTAAATGGGGATTATCTGCCGAGTTACATCAGCCAGATTACGAAACAAGAATTTCTATCTTAAAAAATATTTTATATCGTGACGGAGTTGAAATTCCAGAAGATATTATCGAATATGTAGCACGCAACATTAAATCGAATGTACGTGAACTAGAAGGAGCAATTATTTCGTTGATTGCACAATCTTCTTTCAACAAAAAAGAAGTAACGATTGAATTGGCTAAAAGCGTAGTCGAAAAATTCGTTAAAAATGTAAAAAGAGAAATTTCTATCGATTACATCCAAAAAATTGTATCCGATTATTTCCAACTGGATATCGAAACACTTCAATCTAAAACTAGAAAGAGGCACGTTGTTCAGGCAAGACAATTGGCGATGTTTTTTGCAAAGAAATTCACTAAAGCATCTTTAGCAAATATTGGCTCACAAATTGGTGATCGTGATCACGCAACCGTATTACACGCTTGTAAAACAGTTGACAATTTAGTCTCTACAGACAAACAATTCAAGAAATTTGTCGAAGACATCAACAAAAAATTAACGCTATAAACGCGAACCATGCCCGTAAAAATTTTAATGGTCTGCTTGGGTAACATTTGCAGATCACCATTAGCCGAAGGCATTTTAGCTTCAAAATTACCTAAAGACACTTTTTTAGTTGATTCGGCAGGAACGGGCGGTTGGTATGTTGGTCGAAACCCTGACCAACGCTCAATCGCAGTAGCACAAAAAAACGGCTTAAACATTTCAAATCAAAAAGGAAGACAATTCAAAACTTCCGATTTTGATACCTTCGATTATATCTACGTCATGGACAATTCCAACTATAATGACGTTATTGCATTGACAAAAAACCAACAGCAAAAAGATAAAGTACAACTTATTCTAAACGAATTATTTCCCGCAGAAAATGTTGATGTTCCCGATCCCTATTACGGCTTACCAAACGGCTTTAACTCAGTTTATCAAATGCTGGACGAAGCTGCCGAAGTGATCGCTAAAAAACTAATAGCCAAACATCAATAACCGAAATCTGTCTTAATAAATTAAAAAATCAAACACATGAAATCAACTTCTTTATTAGGAAAACTTTATTTGATTCCGACAACCTTAGGCGAAAGTGACCCAATGGATGTTTTACCACAAACAATAAAGAGAAGCATTGATTTTATAGACCATTATATAGTCGAAAACGAGAAAACAGCAAGAAAATCTATCAAAGCCGTTTCTCCCGAAAAAAAACAATCTGAACTTATTCTTTTCACACTAAATAAGCGTACTGAAAATAGCGAGCATTTAGAATTCATAAAACCTTTATTAGAAGGGAAAAATGTGGGTTTAATGAGCGAAGCAGGTTGTCCTGGTGTTGCTGATCCTGGCGCTGCAATTGTAAAATTAGCACACGAAAAAGGAATTCAGGTAGTACCACTTGTTGGACCTTCTTCTATTTTACTAGCCATGATGGCTTCTGGAATGAACGGTCAAAGTTTTACTTTTAATGGGTATTTACCAATAGACAAAGACGAAAAAAAATCGGCATTGAAACATTTTGAGAAATTATCTCAGGATAAAAATCAATCTCAAATTTTTATCGAAACTCCGTACAGAAATAATAAACTAGTCGAAGATATTTTACAAATCTTAAATCCCGCAACACATCTTTGTATTGCTACAGATATTACTTTACCAACTGAGTTTATAAAAACAATGCGCATTTCTGATTGGAAAAAAATTAAAGTAGATTTACACAATCGACCTACCATTTTCATTATCCATAAAATGTAATCAAACCTTAAAACCATCATCTATGAAGAAGTTTCTATTACTGATTTTGATTTGCTTTGTGCAAAATACATTTTCTCAAACAATAAAAGAAGGTGATAAACTTACCGTAGACGCATCACTTACTATAAGTATCGATGATACAATTCCCCCACAAGGAACTATTCCTAACGATGATTATCTAATTTATAACACCGCTGGCATAGAAGTAAAACCTGAATTTCCCGGAGGCTTAATTGGTTTTGACAGTTTTATAAAACAAAATTACAAAAACCCAACAGATAATCTGAAGGGCAAAATATACGTGACGTTTATAATAGAAAAAGATGGTTCATTGAGTGATATCAAAATTTTAAGAGATATTGGTTATGGAACCGGTGCTGAAGCTATTCGCGTTTTAAAAACATCTCCTAAATGGACTCCAGGAATACAAAACAACAAGCAAGTTAGAGTTCTTTATTCTCTTCCTATAATTGTTAACTAATAAGCTATAGATTCTCTTTTTAGAAAATTATTCGTTTCAGAAAAAGAATTTAAAATTATCATAAAAAAACTATCTTTATAAAAGTAATTATAGATTTTTATGAGCAAACTCCCCCACATTGGCACGAGTATTTTTACGGTTATGTCTAAAATGGCAAACGAATACAATGCCATTAACCTATCGCAAGGATTCCCTAACTTTCCTGTTGACGAACGTTTAACTAGTATTGTAGCACGACTTGCAACCGAGAATGTACACCAATACACTCCAATGGCAGGTTATCCGCCGTTATTAACCAAAATCGCAAAACTAGTTCTGGACTCCTATAAACGAGTAGTTGTACCAGAAACCGAAATTCTTGTAACTGCCGGAGCAACTCAAGGTATTTTTACCACCATACAAGCGTTAATTAAAGCAAACGACGAAGTAATTATTCTCGACCCAAGTTATGATTGCTACGAAGCACCAGTTTTATTATGCAATGCACATTCAGTTCGAGTTCCCTTAAACGATGATTACACGCCAAATTGGGAAATCATAGAAAAAGCTTGTTCTGCCAAAACAAGAATGATAATCATTAACAATCCGCATAACCCAACAGGGAAAATTTTAGCGGAAGCAGATTTTGTGCGATTAGAGAAGATTCTTGATAAATACCCAGACCTATTAGTATTATCTGACGAAGTTTATGAATACATCACTTTTGAAGAAAAACATATCTCAGCACATACCCGCGAGCAACTTTTAGACCGTTGCATTATGATTTCATCTTTCGGGAAATCATTTCATATTACAGGATGGAAAATTGGCTACGTCGTAGCCCCAGAACATTTAATGATAGAAATCAAGAAAGTACATCAGTTTTTGGTTTTTAGTGTAAACAGTATTTCTCAAGTTGCAATAAGCGAATATCTAGATATTGTTGACGTTACCAAACTTGGCAAATTCTATCAGGAAAAAAGAGATTACTTTAAAAAATTACTAGAAAAAAGTCGATTCGAATTAAAACCATGTGAAGGAACTTATTTTCAGGTTGCATCCTATAAATCAATCTCCGACGAAGATGATGTGACTTTCTGCAAAAGACTAATAACCGAATACGGAGTTGCTGCAATACCTATTTCGACTTTCTATGCCAACGGAAAAGATTTAAAACTAATCCGTTTTTGTTTTGCAAAAGATAATGCTACACTCGAGGCAGCTGCCGAAAGATTATGCAGCATTTAGCATAAACTAAAATTAACACATTTATTATGCATGCATACTATTTAATTCTTATATTTACCTTTTAAATTTAAAAAAACATGAGTTATACAGATAAAATGTTAAGAGACGATGCTTTAAAAGGCAAAGTAATAGTGGTAACCGGCGGAGGAAGCGGACTAGGAAAAGCCATGACTAAATACTTTTTAGAGTTAGGTGCTAAAGTTGCAATAACGTCGAGAGATTTAGAAAAACTAAAAAACACAGCTACAGAACTTGAGGGCCTAACAGGAGGAACATGTTTACCACTGCAATGTGATGTTCGTCATTACGAAGAAGTAGAAAACATGCTACAAGAAGTTTTAAAAGCTTTTGGTAAAGTAGATGTATTACTAAACAATGCAGCTGGGAATTTTATTTCGCCAACCGAAAGATTATCGGCTAATGCTTTTGACACTGTTATCGATATTGTATTAAAAGGTTCTAAAAACTGTACACTTGCTTTCGGAAAGCACTGGATTGATACCAAACAAACATCGGCTACGGTATTAAATATTGTAACTACTTATGCTTGGACAGGATCTGCTTATGTTGTACCAAGTGCTACTGCAAAAGCTGGAGTTCTAGCGATGACAAGAAGTCTTGCTGTAGAATGGGCAAAATACGGAATCCGTACTAATGCTATCGCTCCAGGTCCATTCCCTACAAAAGGTGCTTGGGACAGATTACTTCCGGGAGATCTTGCAGAGAAATTTGACATGGCTAAAAAAGTACCATTAAAACGTGTAGGTGATCACCAGGAATTAGCCAATTTAGCTGCTTATTTAGTTTCTGATTTCTCAGCCTATGTTAATGGTGAAGTAATTGTTATCGATGGTGGCGAATGGTTAAAAGGAGCTGGACAATTTAATTTATTAGAAGCAATTCCAGAAGAACTTTGGGATCAGCTTGAAATGATGATAAAAGCAAAGAAAAACAAATAATAAGTGCTTACTAAAGTCAGATATTCAAAAAAATCACTGATTGCACCAAAGACCTCGATTACTAAGTAATCGAGGTCTTTTCTTTTATATAGGTTCCACCTTATATACAAATACATTTTTTTATCAATATTTTGCAAACTAGTTTAACGTACTGATTAGAGTAAATTTGCGAAATCAGCATTAAACCTTTCCTCTAGTAAGGATTAATTATTGAATTAAAAACCGAATCAATAAAAAAATTAAAACAAGATAAAAGCTACAAGGAATTTTAGGAATTTTATCTAATGACAAATCCGTATTAATTGTTATTTTTGCGGCTTCAAATTATAACAATATTTTTATGCTCATCATTGGAATTGCAGGCGGAACAGGAAGCGGGAAAACAACCGTAGTACATCAAATCATGAATGAATTACCCCATGCCGAAGTGGGCGTGATTTCTCAGGATTCATACTACAGAGAAAATAAAAATCTATCTTTTGATGAAAGAGCCTTAATAAATTTTGACCATCCACGTGCGATTGATTTTGATTTATTAGTTACCCACTTAAAAGAACTTAAAGAAGGAAAAACTATCGATCAACCTGTTTATTCTTTTATCACACATAACAGAACCGACGATACAATTAGTACACATCCTAGAAAAGTAATGATTGTAGAAGGGATTTTAATCCTGACAAATCCAGAACTAAGAGATCTTTTTGACATTAAAGTATACGTTCACGCTGATTCTGATGAAAGACTTATCAGACGTTTAAAGCGTGATATCGCCGAACGTGGTCGTGACTTAGACGAGGTTTTAACACGGTACCAAAACACTTTAAAACCTATGCATGAGCAGTTTATCGAACCAACAAAGGCTTTTGCTGATATTATCATACCAAACGACAAATACAATACCGTAGCAATAGATGTAGTTCGTGCAGTAATTAATCAACGTATTCTATAATTTTATTGTAAATTTATTGCATTAAAAATTAGGAGCTATTCCCGCTTTCGCCTTTATCTTTGTTCGTTCCTCTCAAAGGATATCGGCTTTATCGGGGCTAAAAAATAAAAAATGACAAATCCATATAAAGATAAATCCTGGTTTAAATTCCTGAGCAACAAATATGTTTGGGTATTGTTATTTTTTATAATCTGGATGGTTTTTCTGGATAATTACTCCTATTTTGACCATCGCTTTCTAGATAACCAAATAAATGAGTTAAAAGACAACAAAACCTATTATCAAGAAGAGATAAAAAAAGACCAGGAACAAATAAAAGAACTTAAAAACCCAGAGCAAATTGAGAAATATGCACGGGAAAAGTATTTTATGAAAAAAGATAGTGAAGATATTTACATCATCGAGTTTGAAGGTGACACTATCGAAAAAAAATAAATTCAGAATTATAAAAAGATAAAAATGGCTACTCCCCTTTTCGATAATTTTAGTCCAGTATCATCCAAACAATGGAAACAAAAAATTCATTTTGAATTGGATGGTGCCGATTATAACGAAACCCTGATTTGGAATTCGCCAGAAGACATTCAGGTAAAACCATTTTATCATAGTGATGAAAACATCAAGCCCGTTGAAGTAACAACCAAAGCAACTGATTTTAAAATATGTCAGAACATTTTTGTTCATGACGTTTCAAAATCAGTTGAAAGGGCTTTAGATTCCCTAAAAAGAGGTGCTGAAAGTTTGTATTTTACAATCGAAAATGACACCGTTGCCGTTGATAAATTATTCGAAAAATTACCTTTAGAAAACAGAAATGTTTACTTTAATTTGAATTTTATTTCAATCGATTTCGTAAAAAAACTAAACGCAATTTCAATACCGAAAAAAGCGAATTTTTACTATAATATTGATCCCCTTGGGCAATTGGCAAAAGAAGGCAATTGGTTTTCCTTTACAACCAAAGAAAAAAACAATTTCGAAACGCTTGAAATCCTTTCAAAGGAAATTCCAAATGCATCCTTAATAAGTATTAATGCAAGTTTATATCAAAATGCTGGTGCTAATATGGTACAGCAAATTGCATATACAGTAGCACATGCAAACGAATATTTTAATCGAATTCCCTCAATAAACGGAACCATCGTATTACAAGTATCAGTAGGAACCAATTACTTTTTTGAAATTGCTAAACTTCGTGCCTTACGATTGCTTTTTAATTTAATAGCAACCGAATACAATCCAAACCTAAAATGTCATATACTTGCTTCGCCCACAAAGCGAAATAAAACCTTGTACGATTACAATGTAAACATGTTACGTACCACAACCGAATGTATGTCGGCAATAATTGGTGGTGCAGATGCCATTGCTAATTTACCATACGATGCTTTATACCATAAAGACAATGAATTTGGAGATCGAATTGCACGCAATCAATTATTGATTCTTAAAAACGAAAGTTATTTTGACAAAGTCAATAATCCAGCTGACGGAAGTTATTATATCGAAAGTCTGACCAACCAACTTGCCGAGAAATCATTGACCTTGTTTAAAGATATCGAAGCCAATGGAGGTTTCTTAAAATTATTAAACGAAGGAATTATCAAAAGAAAAATTCAGGAAAGCGCCGATAAGGAACAAGAATTATTTGATACAAAGAAAGAAGTTTTACTCGGAACAAATAAGTACCCGAACAAAGACGACAAAATGAAGCATGATTTAGAACTCTTTCCTTTTGTAAAAATAAAACCAAGAAAGACATTAATTACACCAATAATAGAAAAACGGTTGGCCGAAAAACTGGAGCAAGAACGATTAGAACTTGAATAAAACTGATTTAAAATAGCTATATTTGAATCTAACACAACTAATTATGGAAGCAATTCGACAAATAATATCGGTTAAAAATCATTCTATAACAGTTATTTTACCCGATGATTTTATAGCAGATGAAGTAGAAGTAATTATTTTACCTGTACAAAATGACAATTATAAAATCCCCCAATGGCAAATTGATCAAGTTAGAGAAAGAACAGAAAATTATTTAAAAAATCCAACGAATGTTACTGACATAGATGATTTTTTAAAAGAAATTGAAGATGATCTATAAAATAGTAATTATCGAAGAAGCAAAAAAGGATTATAAAGAATCTTTGCTTTGGTATAAAAACATACATCCAAAATTAGCTATTAGATTTAATGATTCCTTTAAAAAAAGTATAGCAATTATTAAAAGAGACCCATTACTATTCCAAATTAGATATGACAATATCAGAATATTATTTTTAAAAACTTTTCCATATGCCATACATTATTCAATTTACGAAAATTGTATCGTTATAAAATCCATTTTTCACACATCCAGAGATAGTGAATTAAACTTCTTTTAAATACCTTTTTTACAATTGAGAAAAGACCTTAAACATATTAAATTAAAAATTGAAAGCGAACAGGTAGATATTGTTAATCCTCAAGATAAACAACTAACAACTGATTACTTTGAAACTGCCGAAGGAATTGACCTAAAAGCAACCTATACAAAACAAGATATTGAGAATATAGAGCATCTTGATTTTGGAGCTGGATTTGCCCCAAATTTAAGAGGTCCTTATGCAACTATGCATGTAAGACGCCCTTGGACAATCAGGCAATATGCAGGATTTTCGACTGCAGAAGAAAGCAATGCATTTTACAGACGTAATCTTGCTGCAGGTCAAAAGGGTTTATCAATTGCATTTGATTTACCTACGCATCGCGGATACGACTCTGATCACGAGCGTGTTGTTGGTGATGTCGGGAAAGCTGGAGTTGCTATTGACACTGTCGAAGACATGAAGGTTTTATTTGATCAAATTCCGCTTGAAGAGATGTCGGTTTCTATGACAATGAATGGTGCGGTTTTACCAATTATGGCTTTTTATATCGTTGCTGCCGAAGAACAAGGTGTTCCTCCTGTAAAACTTTCCGGAACTATACAAAATGATATCCTGAAAGAGTTCATGGTGCGTAACACTTATATTTATCCGCCAACTCCTTCGATGAAGATTATTGCTGATATTTTTGAATTTACAAGCAAAAAAATGCCGAAATTCAATTCTATCTCCATTTCTGGATATCATATGCAAGAAGCAGGTGCCACTGCCGATATAGAATTGGCTTATACTCTAGCCGATGGATTAGAATATATACGAACAGGATTGGCAACAGGAATGCCTATAGATGAGTTTGCTCCACGATTGTCTTTTTTCTGGGCAATAGGAATGAATCACTTTATGGAAATTGCCAAAATGCGTGCAGGAAGAATGATTTGGGCAAAACTGGTTCAACAATTTAATCCTAAAAGCGATAAATCTCTGGCTTTGAGAACGCATTGTCAGACAAGTGGCTGGAGTTTAACCGAGCAAGATCCATTTAATAATGTGGCTCGTACTTGTATTGAGGCTACAGCAGCTGCTTTTGGCGGAACACAATCGTTACATACAAATGCTCTGGATGAAGCCATTGCATTGCCAACAGATTTTTCGGCAAGAATTGCTCGTAATACTCAAATCTTCTTGCAGGAAGAAACCAAAATAACCAAAACCGTTGACCCTTGGGCTGGTAGTTATTATGTAGAGAGCTTAACAAATGAAATTGTTGCCAATGCTTGGAAACTTATTGAAGAAGTTGAAGAACTAGGCGGAATGACTAAAGCTATTGAAGCTGGAATTCCTAAATTACGAATAGAAGAAGCTGCGGCAAGAAAACAAGCCCGAATAGACAGCGGACAAGATATTATTGTGGGTGTTAATAAATACCGACTAGAAAAAGAAGATCCTTTACAGATTCTCGATGTTGATAACCAAATGGTGCGTAAACAACAAGTTGCTCAACTAGAACATATAAAAGCAACCAGAGATTCTGAAAAAGTAAAAGCAATACTCGAAAAATTAATTCATTGTGCTAAAACCGGCGACGGTAATTTACTGGAAATAGCTATTGATGCAGCTAGAAATCGTGCTACTCTAGGCGAAATAAGCGATGCTTTAGAAACTGTTTTCGGAAGATACAAAGCACAAATTAAATCCTTTAGTGGCGTGTACAGTGCAGCGATAAAAGACGACAAGAGCTTTGAGAAAGCAAAACAATTGGCCGATACCTTTGCCAAACAAGAAGGTCGTCGTCCAAGAATTATGATTGCCAAAATGGGGCAAGACGGTCATGACAGAGGCGCAAAAGTAGTTGCCACTGGTTATGCCGATGTAGGTTTTGATGTAGATATAGGTCCACTTTTCCAGACTCCGGCAGAAGCTGCCAAACAAGCTGTAGAAAATGACGTTCATATTCTAGGTGTTTCCTCACTTGCTGCGGGACATAAAACACTTGTACCTCAAGTTATCGAAGAACTAAAAAAACATGGTCGTGAAGATATCATGGTTATTGTGGGTGGTGTAATACCAGCACAAGATTATCAGTATTTATTTGATGCTGGTGCTGTAGCCGTTTTTGGACCTGGAACAAAAATTAGTGAAGCCGCAATTACAATTCTGGAAATCCTAATTGACTAAAAAGTAAAAAACCTGCAATCTCTTGCAGGTTTTTTTATATTCTTAATTCGTAATGAATTATATCGAGTGAACTGTGGCATCATTATCTGCTTCGATTGAAGAGACATTGTAACCTCCAAAAGCCTTCATGTAACTTCTAATAGACGTTCCATAAGCATCTCTGAAATATTTTTGTCCATTATTCTTAAAAAAGTTTTTAACAGACCCAGCACCTCCTAAATGAGCTGCTGCTAATATTCCTGATTCGGTAATATAAATTCCGCTGATAAGCTTTCCTTCATACTTCTCGATTTCCTTCCTTAAAATCCATTTATTTTTAGACAACAAAGCAATAAATGCTTTTTCTTGTAACGCAGGGTTTCTTAGGAACGCTTCATCATTTCGTACTCCAATTGCTCTTAAAGCCTGGGTTCCGAATTGATATTTTCCCATGTAACCAAGTGTATTTACTTTTCTGTATTTGCCTTGAGATTCTCTTAAAGCGATTGCTTCTTTGAAACCGATTAGGTGGTTTCCGGTGAAAGGGATACTGTCTGCGACAGGATAATCTTTCTTTTCTTTAGATGGGAATAAGTAGTCTGTTCCATCTGTTTTTTCTGTAAGAAACCAAGGAGTGGTGTCTAAATTAAAGGACTTAAAACCTGAGCTTAAAAACCCAATAATAACGGTTAATGTTGTGTAAAAATACCATTTCTTTATCATAGATTGTTTTTCTTTTGAACGCTGTCCCATTCAAAAATTTCTGCCCACAAAGATACAACAAAATTTACAAAGCTATAAATCAACCAGTTAAACTTTTCAAAAAACCCAAAATACGCCCCGTAACCGCCTAGTTAGGAGTGCGTTCCAAAAATCAATTTTATCTCTCAATAACGTGGAATCCCAATGAAAACGTTTTCAAAAAAACTGCTTTTTCGTCAATTTTTGTAAGAAAAACGTCGAGACGGGATAAGACTACCAATCTATTTTAAAATTCTAAATCGTCAAATTAGGGTCGTTTTTTTTGATATTTTCAATAAAAACAATTCTCTCTTTTGTCGAAAAATAAATTCAATTATTTGAACAATTTCAACTATCAATAATTAAACAAATCATACTTCTCAAAAATCTATTTATAAAATCAATATTTATAAAAAAAAAGATGCCGAAGTCAATAATTAACTTCGGCATCTTTTTATAGATTATATTTTACTTTCGGGACTATCTTACCACTCCTTGACTATTAATCCAGTCTGAGTATTTTTTTGCATTTACATTATGCTGTGCTAATGTCGATGCAAACTCATGATATCCAAAACGATCTATACTTGCACAGAAATAGATGTAATCATTTTTCTCAGGCTTTAAAACCGCTTCTAATGCTGTAATATCTGGCATTGCAATTGGTCCTGGAGGAAGTCCCGTATTCATATAGGTATTATATGGAGACGACATTGTTAAGTCTTTATAGAAAACTCTTTTTATTACTTGCTCAAAGTCATTTGATTTCTTTTTGATTGCGTAAATAACCGTTGGATCAGCTTGTAATGGCATTTCCAGACGCAATCTGTTTAAATAAACTCCTGCAATTCTAGGTCGCTCATCTTTTTTTACAGATTCTTTATGTACGATTGAAGCCAAAATTGTAGCTTCTACTGGAGTTAATCCTTGTGCAGCAGCTTGATCTATTCTCTCTTTAGTCCAGAAATTATGATATTCTTTAATCATTTTATCACGAAACTTAAGAGCCGAAGTATTCCAATACACTTCATACGTATTCGGGATAAACATTGCAAACACATTATCTTCGTTAAAACCATTTTCTTTCATGAAAATAGAATCTTTAAATACTTTTAGCAATGATGTGCTATCAGCTTCTATTTGAGAAGCAACACGTCCTGCAAAATCCTCTAGACGTTCTTGATTGTTAAAAGCTAATTTTACCGGAACATTAGATCGCATTGCTCTAACCAAATCCATATTATTCATATCCTTGGTTAATAAAAAGCGTCCTGGTTTTACATTATCAGGATAACCTCTTTTACTAGCAACCATCTCAAAGTTCTTTAAATCTTTTACAAAGGGTTCTAATATCTTTTTTACATCTTCATAATTAGATCCCGTAGGTACATAAACGTAAACTTCTTTCTCAGAAAATTTAGTATTAGCACTAAAAATTTGGCTTATCAAAATAAACCCATAAACCATCAAAACCGAAATTACTATTACGGCACTTATTGTTATAATTTTCTTTATATTCATATGTGGTTGCATTACTTGCTAGTATTTTTTTTTAATTATAACAATTTAAAAACTAAACTTTTAAAACTCCTTATTAATTAATTGAAAAAGGGCTTCGTCCTGATAAACTCCATTAACTAAAAGCCAATCTTTTTTTGTTCCAATTTTTTCAAAGCCAAATTTAGTAAAAAGTGCATTACTTGCTTCGTTTTTAACACCAATATTTGCATATAATTGATGTAAATTAAGATGATAAAAAGAATATTTAATTAATAATGTTAAAGCTTCAGAACCAATATTTTGATTCCTTCTTTCATTATCCTGAATTACAATCCCAATACCTGCCCTATTATTTTTAGGGTCAAAATCGAATAAATCAACTAGGCCAATGGCAGGAAAATCCTGATCTTGACAAATAGCAAGTCGTAATTGTTTGGCTTCATAAATGTCCTGATGGGCATTTTCCAGATATTGTTTTATTAAGAATCGGCTGTAAGGTGTTTGAGTATTGCTTACTTCCCAAATACTAAGGTCATTTTCGACTGCATAAATAAACTCCAGATCATTGGGTTCTAATGCTCGTATATATATAGTATCGCCTTTTAATGTGATCATTTTTAATTTTAGAATTTAGCCCCGATCCCAAAACGTCGGGATAGGATAGATTTCAGACCGAAAACATTAAATCTCGATTGTTCCTTTAAATACAAATTCTGCTGGTCCTTTTAAGAACACATTTGTAAAGTGCTCCCCTACTTTATCAAAAGAAACAACTAGTTTACCTCCTTCAACATTTAAGTTGATATCTGTTTCATTAGTTTCTCCTATTGCATTCATAGCTATTGCAACCGCTGTAGCGCCTGTTCCGCAAGCAAGAGTTTCATCTTCTACACCTCTTTCATAAGTGCGTAGTGAAAATGTTTTATCATCTACTTTTTTTACAAAGTTGATATTACTCCCTGGTTTTCCATACAATTCTCCGTAACGTATAGCTGCTCCGTTTTCTTTTACATTATAATGTTCTAAATCATCTACTATTTGTACATGATGTGGAGATCCTGTATTTAAGAACGTATAATTATCATATTTATTTATAGCATCAACATCTATCATTTGCAAAGAAACAATAGAGTCTGGCGCGATTGTAGCATGATGCAAACCATCTGTAGCTATAAAGGTTGTTTCATTTTCTATTACATCTAGTTTTTTAGCAAATGCCACCAAACATCTACCACCGTTTCCACACATCGAACTTTGGTTTCCGTCGGCATTATAGTAAACCATTCTAAAATCGGTTTCAGAATCATTTTCTAACAAAATCAGTCCATCAGCACCAATTCCGAATCGTCTGTCGCACAAACGTTCAATTAATTTTGTATCTTTCTTTGGAAAAAAATCAGAACGATTATCAATCATTACAAAATCATTTCCTGTACCCTGATATTTATAAAATTCTACTTGCATTGTTATTGAATTGAGAAATACAAAAGTACAAACTATTAATGAAATGTTAATCATTGTTAAAGAGCGTTAAACCACTTTACTTCAGTTTTTTTTTGATATAATTTTATACATAGATAACTTAAACACTAATCAAAACTATGAAACGATTTTCAACCTTATTTTTAGTATCCTTATTAAGCGGTGCTACTACGCTTGGTGCATACAAGTTATTATTTGATAATAACGGTTCTCTTTTTGGCGAAAAGAAATCGATAGTAACTCTTGCTCCAAATTCATACTCTAAAACAGTAGGATTAGGTCCCGAAACTGTTGATTTTACAGCTGCAGCAGATAAAACCATTCATACAGTAGTGCACGTAAAAAATGTATCTCGCAGAACTGTTACTAACCCAATGTTAGAATATTTTTACGGTTATGGAGGTCAGCAAACACAAGAACAAGTTGGTACTGGTTCTGGTGTAATTATTTCTGCTGATGGATATATCGTAACTAATAATCACGTGATAAAAAACGCCACTGAAATTGAAATTACTTTAAATAATAAAAAATCTTATACGGCAAAACTCATTGGAACAGATTCTAAAATGGATATTGCTTTATTAAAAATCGATGCCGACGAAAAATTACCTTATACTCCTTTTGCAGATTCTGATGCTGTAAAAGTGGGTGAATGGGTTCTGGCAGTTGGAAATCCGTATAATCTAACTTCTACAGTAACTGCGGGGATTGTTTCGGCGAAAGCCAGAAACTTAGATACAAACGGAATTCAATCGTTTATCCAGACAGATGCTGCGGTAAACCCTGGTAATAGTGGTGGTGCATTGGTAAACACCAGAGGGGATTTAATTGGTATTAATACTATGATATCCTCTACAACCGGTTCTTATGTTGGATACTCATTTGCAGTTCCGTCTAATATTGCCAGAAAAATAATAGAAGATATTATGGAGTTTGGTAATGTACAAAGAGCTATTTTAGGTGTAGAAGGCGGAGAACTTAACAATGCCGCTTCTAAAGAGCTGGGTATCTCTCAAACTCAAGGTTTTTACATCAATAAAGTAACTCAAAAATCAGGTGCTGAAAAATCAGGTCTTCAAAAAGGTGATATCATTGTAAAATTGGATAATCGAGATATAGCTACTTATGCTGATTTTTCTGGATATATTAATACAAAAAGACCTAATGATGTAGTTCAGGTAACTTATATACGTGACGGAAAAAATAAAGTAGTTCCTGTTACTTTAAGTAAAAATGAATTTTTTAGTACTGAATATAAAGGAATCGAATTAGAAAATATCGATGCAACCGATAAAAAGAGATTCGGTATAAACTATGGTGTAAAAATTAAAGCTCTTACAAACGAAAATCTTAAACAGTATAATAATGAATTACAAGGCAACATTATTTTAAGTATTGACAATATAAAAGCAACAGACATTGAAACGGTTTCGAAACTTTTAAATCAAAAAGACGAAAACCAAAGTATACGAATTGAAATGATTAATAGAAACGGAGAAGTTATTCGAGTTATCATCTAAATCATTTTATTTCCCAAATTCAAAGCCATCCTGCAAAATCAGGATGGCTTTTTTATTTCCTTCTGATATAGAATTTATTTTTTTGTTTTAGGAGAAGCCAATTTTCATTTTATTGGAAGAAAATTTATTTTCACCCGTTTCCAAAATAAATCATAAAATAGTTTACGAAATCGATTGAAATGGGTACTTTTGCGCCAAATTTAAAAAAACAAGCAGTTTTATTTTTACAAATTTTCAACTATGAGCAAAAAATCTTTGTACCAAAAAGAAGTATCATTTCAAGTCGACAGACGAAAAGCCGGAGTAGAATTGATTAAAATCATAAGCGATTTATGGTATGATAAATCTATCGAAATGGTTTTATTCAAAAATCAATTACTAGATAAGAATGTAAGCGACATTATTAATTTACATCAATACGCTGGAGAATTTGTAGGTAAACCAATTACTATTTTTGACTCTGTTGAAATTGCGAGAGTTGTTTTATCTTTAAAATTACCTCCTTCCAAAATTGATATTGGAAAACTAACTTATGAATATCGTTTGGAGGATGAAAAATATCCAGATGCTCGCCATTTTGTAATCGAAAAACTAAAAGAAGCTAAATCATCTGAAGAAATTCAACCTAAAGATGTTGTTCTTTATGGCTTTGGCCGAATTGGTCGCTTATTGGCCAGAGAATTAATGTCTAAAACAGGAAAAGGAAATCAGTTGAGATTAAGAGCAATTGTTATTCGTGATAAAAGCGAACTAGCAAATCTTGAAAAAAGAGCATCTTTATTAAGATATGACTCTATTCATGGAGATTTTCAAGGTTCTGTGGTTGCTGACCCAAAGAATAATGCTCTTTTGATAAATGGAACTACGGTACATATTATTTCGGCAAATTCTCCCGAAGAAATAGATTATACGCTATATGGCATTAATGATGCTCTAGTTATAGATAACACTGGTGCTTTTACAACTCAGGAAGCATTAAGCAGGCACTTAGCTTCTAAAGGGGTTAGCAAAGTTTTACTTACTGCACCTGGAAAAGGAGTTCCTAATATTGTACACGGAGTAAATCATAACGAATACAATCCCGATGAAAATGATATTTTCTCGGCAGCTTCTTGTACTACAAATGCTATAACGCCTGTTTTAAAAGCAATTGAAGATACACTAGGTGTTGTAAAAGGACACTTAGAAACTATACATGCATATACTAATGATCAGAATCTGGTTGATAATATGCACAAAAAATACCGTCGTGGCAGAGCTGCTGCATTAAATATGGTAATTACTGAAACTGGTGCAGGAAGTGCTGTTGCAAAAGCATTACCATCGCTTGAAGGGAAATTAACATCAAATGCAATACGTGTTCCTGTTCCTAACGGTTCTCTTGTTGTATTAAATCTTGATGTTAAAAAAGCAACTTCGATTGCTGGAATTAACAAAATAATGAAAAAATATGCCCTTGAAGGCGAATTAGTAGAACAGATAAAATATTCTTTGAATACAGAATTGGTTTCTTCTGACATAATCGGTACTTCGGCACCATCAATTTATGATAGTAATGCTACAATAGTTTCCAAAGACGGAAAAAGCATTGTATTATATATCTGGTACGATAATGAATATGGCTATAGTCACCAGGTTATTCGATTAGCAAAATATATTGCGAAAGTAAGACGTTTTACTTACTACTAGCATATACACCAACCAAACCAACTTTTTCTCAAAACCATCAAGTTCTCTTGGTGGTTTTTACTTTTAAATCAACCAGTTGAGTTTTTTTTTACCATATAAGTGATTTAAGTTCATTTAAGCTTTATACAGATAGTCACACTTATATTTACTTAAATCACTTACATGGTGAACTTTTTATTACACTAATAATTTTATGTAATTGAACTTATAACTCGATCAATTTCAATTCACAACAGTTGTACTTCACATTATATTATTGGTAAAACTGTCGTACTCTTTACTTCGGACATTACAAAGACAGTATTGATTAAAGAAACTTCGGGCAAAATTGATAATTTTTTTTGATGAAAATGATGATACGTTTCCATATCTGGAATGATAATTTTAAGCATGTAATCAAAATTTCCTGATACATAATTACATTCTACAACTTCGGGTAAATTCAAAATAGATTGATTAAACCCTTCCGACGTATCATATGTCTGTTTTGTGAGCGTTACCTGGCAATAAACCGTAAGATTATTCCCTAATTTTTTCTTGTTCAAAATAGACACATATTTCTCAATAACTCCCTCTCTCTCAAGTCGTTTGACTCTATCATGAACAGGCGTAAGAGACAAATTTATTTTGTTTGCAATGTCTTTTAAGGTATAATGCGCATCTTCTTGTAAAAGGCGTAGGATTTTTTTGTCAGTTTCGTCTAAAATCATGGTAAAAAGTGGTTTAAAAATTATTACAAATCAGTCATTTTTTCTTTTTATAGACGATAAAAGCTTATTAAAAAGAATATTTTTTGGTAAAAATATTAAATAAAAACAATATTTTCTTTATTATACTCATAATATCGATAATATATTCTCTATATGTAGCTTTGTAAAACAAAATTAACAAAAACAAAAAAAATATAAAAAATGATAATAGGTGTTCCAAAAGAAATCAAGAATAACGAAAACCGTGTAGCTGTTACACCAGCTGGAGTTTCGGAAATGAAAAAACACGGACATGTTGTTTACGTTCAAGCAACTGCCGGTTTAGGAAGTGGATTTAGCGATGAGGAGTATACTAATGCTGGTGCTCAGGTATTAGCAACTATTGAAGAGGTATATGCTATAGCTGAAATGATTATTAAAGTTAAAGAACCTATTGCATCTGAATATGATTTAATCAAAAAAGATCAATTATTATTTACATACTTTCACTTTGCTTCATCAGAGCCGTTAACACACGCAATGATCGAAAAAGGAGCTGTATGTTTAGCTTACGAAACTGTTGAAAAAGCTGACCGTAGTTTACCATTATTAGTTCCAATGTCAGAAGTTGCTGGACGTATGTCTATTCAACAAGGAGCTAAATATCTTGAGAAACCATTAAAAGGAAGAGGAATTCTTTTAGGTGGTGTTCCAGGTGTTCCTCCTGCTAAAGTATTAGTACTTGGTGGTGGAATCGTTGGTACTCAAGCTGCAAAAATGGCTGCTGGTTTAGGAGCTCAAGTTACTATTATGGATGTAAGCTTAGCACGTCTTCGTCATTTAGATGATATTATGCCTGCAAACGTAAACACTCAAATGTCAAACCACTATAACATTACAAAAGCAATCGCTGATGCAGATTTAGTAGTTGGAGCAGTATTAATTCCGGGAGCAAAAGCACCTCACTTAGTTACTCGTGATATGCTTAAACTAATGCGTCCAGGAACTGTTGTTGTAGACGTTGCTGTTGATCAAGGTGGATGTATCGAAACATGTACACCAACAACTCACGAAAACCCAACTTTCATTATCGATGATATTGTACACTACTGTGTGGCTAATATGCCTGGAGCTGTACCTTACACATCTACACTTGCTTTAACAAACGCTACTTTACCTTACGCTTTACAATTAGCAAACAAAGGATGGGAAAAAGCTTGTGCTGAAAACGAAGAATTGAAAAAAGGATTGAATATTGCTAATGGAAAAATCCTTTACAAAGGAGTTGCAGAAGCTTGGAATCTTCCTTTCAACGAAGAATTAGTGTTAGCAAAATAATTGCTAGCATTATATAAGTGCTTACTACACTAGAAAAACCCGTCTTTAGGACGGGTTTTCTGTTTTTATATATTCATTATTCTTGCCACTGATTAACAGCTTTCTTAATCTTCTATTCTATCTAACTCTTTGCGAAAGGAACGCGGATGATACAGATTTACAAAAGTAAAAAACGCGGATAAAAACGGATTTTTTAAAATAATAGATAAAAAATCCGTTTAATCCGCGTTCCTCTATAGACAATCTAAGTTAGCAACTATTCTCTTTTAGCCACTAATTAATGGCTTTCTTTAAATTATGCCGCTTATTCTTTCGGTTTAGTCAAATAGTAAACAGGAATTCCTGTTAGCATAATTAAAACGCCCCAACCACAAGTAGAAAATTTAGTAAGCAATAAACAAATACAAATTGCCGATGCTACTACAATATATAGGAATGGCAGAAATGGATATCCGAAAGCTTTATAAGGTCTCTCGGCATCTGGCATTTTCTTACGCAGAATAAAAATACCATAAATAGTCAAAATGTAAAAAATCAGAACAATGATAATAACAAAGTCTAATAAATCCCCATATTTCCCTGTCAAACATAAAGCCGAAGCCCAAACACATTGTGCCCATAATGCCCAAGCCGGAACACTAGACTCATTTAATATCGCTGCTTTCTTAAAAAACAAACCATCTTTTGCCATTGTATAATATACCCTTGCTCCAGCCATTATTAGCCCATTATTACAAGCAAAAGTCGAAATCATAATCATAATTGCAATGATTAACGTTCCGATATTACCAAAAATATATTGTGATGCTACTACCGCTACCCTATCAGATTTTGCTGTAGCAATTTCATCAAAGGGTACTACTGCCAAGTACATCAGGTTTGTTAAAACATAAATAATCGTAACTATAAAAGTTCCCAAGAATAGACTAAACCCTACATTACGTTTCGGATTTTTAATTTCGCCCGCAATAAAAGTTACTCCATTCCAAGCATCACTAGAAAATAAAGAACCAACCATAGCTGCCGAAATACCTGTAAGCAATGCTGTACCTCCTATTGGAAACCAAGATTTAGTATCTGCATCAAAAGCACGCGTAGACCAACCATCTACCCAATTAGCATCCCAAATAGAAGCTTTTGCTCCAAGTGTTAACCCGAAAACGATTAATCCTAAAAGTGATAAAATTTTGATAATAGTTAAAACCGTTTGTAGAATTTTACTGTTTTTAACCCCACGGCTATTTATATACGTTAATAAAATAATCGTAACAATAGAAACCAATTGAGCTGCATTTAAGTCGAAAGAACCTATCTCAAAAAGAATATTTTCATCACTTAAAGGTTCATAGAGATAAGCCGCAAATTTGGCAAAAGCGACACCTACAGCAGCAATTGTACCCGTTTGGATTACTGCAAAAAAGCTCCATCCATACAAAAACGCTATCAACTTATTGTAAGCTTCTTTTAAGTAAACATACTGCCCACCAGCTTTTGGAAACATGGCACTTAATTCTCCATAACTTACTGCTGCAATAACTGTAATTAATCCTGAGATTAGCCATATTAAGATTAGCCAACCCGCAGAACCTACTTGTCGGGCAATATCGGCACTTACAATAAATATTCCTGAACCAATCATAGACCCTACCACAAGCATGGTTCCGTCTAGCAATCCGAGTTCTCTTTTAAAATCTTCTGGTTTGTTTTCTTGCATTTTTTTTGGTTTTTGGTTGGTTAAAGATATACTTTTTTTATAAATTTTGGTTTTTAGATGGCTGATTTTAGATTATATAGCAGTTGTCATTTTTACTTTCAGTCGTGTTATCAAACGAAACGGAGTCACAACTCTTCTCACTATGTCATAAGACCTAAAAACCTAATTATAAGTTAACTAAGACTTAACCATCAATCCTTTTAAAAAAACCAATTTTGATTCATCATATAAAAAAAACAGAAAATTATGTAATCAGCTTATAAATGATTTTGCTAACTTTACTTAAAGCAGCAAACATAATAACCTCATTTAGTTATTATTACAACAAGACTCATAATAAGTTTTAACAATTTGCTTTTAATTCTTTCTGTTTTTTTGAGTTGCCATTTATTCTTTTTTAACTGAAGTAAGCTTAATAAATAATATTTACACTATGAAAATCTTAAAAAACATAAACGTAGTAAGACGAAAGTTAATGCATAGCTTAACTAAAAACATTGGCCACTCTACAAATGCGAATAAAAAACATTTAACCATTAAACCTGAGATTAAAAGAGTTTTAATTTCACGTCCAAATGCCCGATTAGGGAACTTATTATTAATTACACCTTTATTAGAAGAAGTCATTACTACATTTCCGGGATGCAAAATAGACTTATTTGTAAAAGGCAATCTAGCGCCTATATTATTCGAAAACTACGACAATGTCGATAAGATAATTGAGCTACCTAAAAAGCCTTTTAAGAACTTACTTCAATATATTAAGGTATGGATATCGCTTAGAAAACAACAATATGATATTGCAATTAATGTTGATAAAAATTCTTCATCTGGAAGACTTTCGGTTAAATTTTCAAATTCAAAATTCAAATTCTTCGGAGATTCTACAGTCGAAGATATTCAATCAAAATATCTTGATTATGAACATATTGCAAAATATCCTGTATACAATTTCAGAAGTTATTTAAGCGAACTAGGCTTTAACCCAAATAACAAGTCAATCGCTGCATTAAATCTTAAATTGAGTAATTCTGAAATCATTGAAGGAAAAAAAATACTAGACAAATTAGTCAATAACGATAAAAAAACGATTTGCATTTATACTTATGCAACTGGCGACAAATGTTATTCTGAATCATGGTGGGGGAAGTTTTATAAAAGGCTAAAAACTCAATATCCTAATCATAATATTATTGAAATTTTACCTATTGAAAATGTCTCGCAAATTGGCTTTAAAGCCACACATTTTTACAGTAAAGACATACGTGAAATTGGCGCATTAATCGCAAATACTGAAGCTTTTATTGGTGCTGATTCTGGAATCATGCATTTAGCAAGCTCTGTACAAACTCCTACAGTTGGTTTATTCTCGATTACTGAGCAAAAAAAATATGAGCCATATTATAATCATAGCATAGCTATAGATACTAATAAAACTTCTATTCTTAAATCTACAAAAATCATAGCATACATGATTAGTCATAACTTATCACTTCGAGTTACAACTACTTCAACAATTATAGCATTATACTAAACAAAGTGATGATTTTTAGTAACTTTATTAAATTTTAGTCGTCTATTATTAATGAACGCTTAAAATATAATAACCAAAAATCATCAACCATCATGGAAAAAAAATCAAATAGCTCTTTATTAAAAGTGCTCATTTTTAGTCTTGCTTTTCAATTAATTTTAGTTAATGTATGTATTGGCCAAACTTCCAAGGCCGATAAAATTAATGAATTGCTAAGCTTATATTCTAAATACAACCAGTTTAACGGAACTGCTCTTGTAACTGAAAACGGAAAGGTTATCTATAAAAAAGGTTTTGGATTAGCCAATATGGAATGGAAAATCCCTAATGAACCCAACACAAAGTTTAGATTAGGCTCTATTACCAAACAATTCACAGCATTATTAATTCTTCAATTGGTGGAGCAAGGAAAGCTTAAATTAGATGTTCCAATTTCTACCTATCTTCCTGATTATTCCAAAACCAATGGTGATAAAATTACCATTCATCAATTACTCACTCATACATCTGGAATACCTAATTATACTTCATTCCCTAATTTTTTCTCTGATATTAGTCGTAATCCCTATACACCAGAAGCTTTTGTAAAAACATTTGCCGATTTACCTCTTCAATTCAAGCCTGGAGAAAAATTTGCCTATAGCAACTCTGGCTATTTTCTATTGGGTTATATCATAGAGAAAATTACAGGAAAAACGTATGAGCAGTGTTTACAAGAAAAGATTTTTACCCCACTTAACATGAATAATTCTGGCTATGACCATCACGATGTGATTTTAGCTAATAGAGCCACTGGATACGAAAGAAAAGAGAAAGGCAGTTCTGACTATGTAAATTCAAGTTACATTGATATGTCTCTTCCTTATGCTGCAGGATCTCTATATTCTACCGTAGAGGATTTATACTTATGGGATCAGGCTCTTTATACTGAAAAATTATTATCGGCTAAATACAAAGAATTATTATTTAACAAATACATAAATACAAGGTTCTCTGCAACATCCTATTATGGATACGGGTGGTTTATTGAAGAAGCCAACATTGACAAAACAGATAAGAAAGTACAAATTATTGAACATGGTGGTGGAATAAATGGTTTCAACACTCTAATCTCCCGTATTCCATCATCCAACGATTTAATTGTATTACTAAACAATACCGGAGGAACTGGTCTTAATCAAATATCTGAAGCGATACGAGCAATTTTATACGATATGCCATATGATGTTGCCAAAAGGTCTACCGCTTATACTCTATTTGGTATTATTAAATCTCAAGGATTAGAAACTGGATTGAAGAAATTTGAAGAGTTCAAAAAATCTGATGAATACGCTATTAAGGAAAGTGAAATAAACGATGTTGGTTATCAATTACTACAATCAGGAAAAACAAAAGAATCCATAGCCGTTTTTAAAATAAATGTTGATACCTTTCCTAAATCAGGAAATGCATATGATAGTTTAGGCGAGGCTTATTTAAAAGATGGAGATAAAAAACTTGCCATTGTAAACTATAAAAAATCATTACAGTTTGACACAAAAAATGAAAATGCAAAGAAAGTATTAGACGAAATCTCTAAATAACAACTTTGATAAACTCAATCAAAACTGCCGCAATTTGACAAAATTGCGGTTTTGGTTTTATAAAATTAAAAGCTATGATAACTTCAAAACCTAAAACTATTGATGAATATATTGCTGGTTTTCCTGAAACTATTCAGGCAGTATTAGAACAAGTGCGCCAAACAATTAAAAAGGCTGCTCCAAATGCCGAAGAGAAAATAAGTTACGCTATCCCTACTTTTACGCTTAATGGTAACTTAGTGCATTTTGCAGCTTTCAAAAACCATATTGGCTTTTATGCGTTGCCTTCGGGAAACGAAGCTTTTCAAGAAGAACTTTCTGCTTATAAATCAGGAAAGGGCTCTATTCAGTTTCCATTAGACAAACCTATGCCTTTGGATTTAATAACGAAGATTGTAAATTTTCGAGTAAAAGAAAATTTAGAAAAAATAAAGAAGTAAAAATTATTTAACTGAGTAAGTCTAAAAGCTTAAACTTATATTACGTTTTTAGAATTAAAGAAATTTATTCTAAAACACGATTAACTTGAGTGAAGTTTCTTCCGTAGTATGCTTCTTTTGTTGAAGAAACAATTACACCACCATGTACAGATGAGTGAACAAATTTAATTTCCCCATCTAATACCTCAACCACCATTCCTACATGGTTTATCTGACGTCTTCCGTTGGTTTTAAAGAAAATCAAATCTCCTTTTTGCGCATCTTCCGAAGCAATTTTAACTCCAATACGAGATTGCTCAATAGAACTTCTAGGTAACTTAATATCAAAACTTCCAAATGTAGTTACCATTAATCCTGAACAATCAAAACCTGCTCTCGAAGTTCCTCCTGAACGATACCGAACTCCTATGTTCTCTGTAGCGTTTAATACCAATTGATTTAACAAATCTGAGTCATGGGTAAACTTTACATTATTTGTCGTTGCAGTATCTTTAATTGCTGTTGTCGCTACTGCTGTTGCAGTATCTGCTCCCTCTTGTACTCCTTCTTTCTTTACATATGTTTTTGAAGGATTTATTTTAAGAACATAACCTACTGGTAATTTTCCTTTTATAAATGGATTTTGCCTTTCTAGTTCTTTAACTGTAAGTCCGTATTCTTTAGCAATTGCATATTTAGTTTCTTTAGGCAAAACTTCACGAACAATTTCGGTTTCTACAGGTTTTTCGATTATCTCTAGCTCAGGTGTAGTAACAATCGTAGTAGCAGCTATTGCAGTTTCTTTTATAATTGGTTTAGCGTTACCCGGAATTATAATTTGTTGTCCTATTTTAAGCCCTTCACTTTCTAATTTTGGATTGGCTTTTTTTAATTCCTCGACTGTAAGTTGGTATTGTTTTGAAATTCCGTACAATGTTTCTTTTGCTAGAATTTCATGAGTAGTAGTTTCCTGATTACTCGTTGTAGTATTCGAATTGTCTGAATTGCTTTTATTACTTGCAATTACTTCTTTTTCTTTTGTCTTCGCTTTTGTTGCTTTATCTTTATTGGCAACATTTTTCTCTGAACTTGGAATTAGTAAAATTGAATTTAGTTTTAATAATTTACCCGCATTAGGATTTAAATCAAGAATCTCCTTTACTTTTACATGATATTTTTTGGCTATAACACTAACATTCTCCCCTTTAGAAATTTTATGCTTAATATATTTTTCCTGTGAAAAAACATTAAAACTAAAAAAAAATAACGCTAATATCAGTCCAAAACTTTTCATTCTTATTCAAATTACATTCGCAGATTACATTTAATTCATTTAAAAAAAATCAAAAAACAACAATCCAATTACTTAAAAAGCTAATTTAACTTATTAAACTAAAAATTGCTATTTTTTAACAACTCTTTATATTCAAATTAACAAATTCCGCATAAAAAATAATCATTCTATATTAATTCAATTATTTTTCTTGAAAAAATAATACTACTTTTAAACAAAGAATAACTGACAAAAATAATATCCTTGAAAAAACTAATTCTGATTTTTGTATTTTTTCCTACATTATTGATTGCTCAAAATATAAAAGGTAATGTAATTTCCCAGAAAGACAATCTTCCGGTTGAAAACACCAATGTATTTGCATTGTCTAGTAAAGTTGGAACTATAACTGATGAAAATGGTGAATTTTATTTAAAAGTTTTTCCTGAATTTAAAGAGGATGAGACATTACAATTTTCTCACATTGGTTACATCACTAAAAATGTTTCCTTAAGCTATCTGGCAAAAAATAACTACAAAGTTTTTCTTGAAGAAGAGGCACAAAATTTATCAGGTGTTACAATTGTTGCCAATACTAAACTGAAAACAAAACTTGCTTTTACAGAAATAACTAATTTAAAACATCCTGTTTTTTCATTTGGATCTTTTTTAAAAGACGATAAAATTTATATTAGTGGCGGTGACGCTTATCCCGAAATCGATCATATGGCCAAAGTGCGGGCAAAAATAGCCGATCCTACCTTTCAGGATTTTTTTAATGAAGGAATAACAACAACAAAACGACATTATAAAAAGTATCTTTCTATTTACAATATCAAAACCAACTCTTGGGAATTTCCAGATTTAAAACTACAGGTTAGAGCGTATCATAACATTCATTTCTATAACAATTTGATTTATATTTTGGGCGGAAAAAAAATGTTCGTAAATAAAATAAGTAGTTGGGAATATTTACAAGATCAAATTGAAGTTTTAGATTTTGAAAAACTCACCATTAAAGTCGACAAAACAAATCCACATCAGGCTGCTGACTTTGCTTCTTTTACTTATAAAGATAATATTATTGTAATGGGAGGTTCTATAAAAGCAACTGAAAGTGGTGTGAAAGATTTTTCAAACAAAGTACATTTGTATAATATTACTTCCGGATATTGGTATGAACTTACGAGTATGCCAACGGCAGAAGAAACTACCGGAATACTGATAGACGATAAAATTTATCTTATTGGCGGAAACAACGGAAAACCAATATCTAAAATAGAAACCTTTGATTTAGTAACAGAAAAATGGCTAACTGAAGGTGAACTATTTTCGGGATTAGAAAGACCTGCTATTACTTACAATGACGATATTATTTATTTTTTTGAGGATGAAAAAATGTACACTTACAATTTTAAATTAAAAGTATTAAAAGAATACGAAATCAACCTCCCTCTGAAGTATTCAGCTATGTATTATAACAATAATAAATTATACATTTTGGGCGGACGTATTGACAATAGTTATTCTAAAATCCCTTCTGCAAAAATTTTTAGCATAGATTTAGATGAATTTAAATTAACAAATCCGAATAAGATTAAAAACTTATCTCAAGAAACAACTCTAGCAAAAATACAGGGTTAGTTTTAATATCAGAGTTATTATCTGCGAAATTATAATACTTAACAGGTAAAAATCTTTATACTAAATTTCTTTTTTAAATAGATTTCCTAGCCCAGATAAAAGCGGCATCCTTTTCTTTTTTCCTTTAAAAAAGAAAAGATATAGCGGATAGCTGGAAATAGCTTCAAATAAAAAAACTCCCAAGTTGCCTTGAGAGTTTTTAATATGATTTAAAACTTTAATTATGCTTTTCCAGCAGCAATTAAGTTTAATGCTGAACCGGCTACAAACCAGCCAATTTGCCCTGCATTATAAGTATGATTTGCTAAGATTATGTCTTTAGTTCCATCTGCGTGAACGAATTCTAGCGTTAATGGTTTTCCTGGAGCAAATTCTACTAAATCAAGGAAATTGATTGTATCATCTTCTTGGATTTTATCATAATCTGCTTCGTTAGCAAATGTTAATCCTAAAAGCCCTTGTTTTTTAAGGTTTGTTTCGTGGATACGAGCAAAAGATTTCACCAATACCGCTTTAACTCCTAAGAAACGTGGCTCCATTGCTGCGTGCTCACGAGAAGATCCTTCGCCATAGTTATGATCACCCACAACAATAGATGGAACTCCAGCTGCTTTGTACGCACGTGCAACTGCAGGAACTGCATCATACGTTCCTGTTAATTGATTTTTAACTGAATTTGTTTTTTGGTTATATGCATTTACTGCACCAATCAACATATTATTAGAAATATTATCTAAATGTCCACGGAAACGTAACCATGGTCCTGCCATAGAGATGTGATCTGTAGTACATTTTCCGAATGCTTTGATTAATAATTTTGCACCTGTAATGTTCTTACCATCCCAAGCATCAAACGGAGCTAATAATTGTAAACGCTCTGATGTTGGGCTTACAGCTACCTGAACTCCTGAACCGTCTTCTGCCGGAACTTGGAATCCTGGATCTTTAACATCAAATCCTTTTGGAGGCAATTCATCTCCTGTAGGTTCATCTAGCATTACCTCTTCTCCATCTTCATTGATTAAAGTATCTGTTAATGGATTGAAACTTAAATCTCCTGCGATAGCCATAGCTGTTACTAATTCTGGCGAACCTACGAAAGCTAGTGTATTTGGGTTACCATCGGCACGTTTAGAAAAGTTACGGTTAAAAGAGTGAACGATTGTATTTCTTTCTTCTTTCTCTGCTCCTTCTCTATCCCACATACCAATACATGGCCCGCAAGCGTTAGCAAAAACTGTTGCTCCAATTTTATGGAATGTATCGATAAAACCATCACGCTCGATTGTATAACGAACTACCTCTGAACCTGGAGTAATTGTAAACTGTGATTTTGTTTTTAATTTTTTGGCAGAAACTTGTCTTGCCAAAGATGCTGCACGCGCAATATCTTCGTAAGATGAGTTGGTACATGAACCAATTAAACCAACCTGAATTTGTAATGGCCAGTTATTTTTGATTGCTGCTTCTTTCATTTTAGAAATTGGAGTAGCTAAATCTGGCGTAAAAGGTCCGTTTAAGTGTGGCTCTAATTCCGTTAAGTTAATTTCGATAACCTGGTCAAAATATTGTTCTGGGTTAGCGTAAACTTCTGGATCTCCAGTTAAGTAAGGAGCTATTTTATCTGCAGCATCGGCAACATCGGCTCTATTTGTAGAACGCAGGTAACGACTCATAGAATCATCATATCCAAAAGTTGAAGTTGTCGCTCCAATCTCTGCACCCATATTACAAATAGTACCTTTACCTGTACATGACATAGAAGTTGCACCTTCTCCAAAATATTCTACAATTGCTCCTGTTCCACCTTTTACAGTAAGAATACCAGCAACTTTAAGGATAACATCTTTAGGAGCTGTCCATCCTGATAATTTACCAGTTAATTTTACTCCAATTAATTTAGGAAATTTTAATTCCCATGCCATTCCTGACATAACATCTACAGCATCGGCTCCACCAACACCAATAGCTACCATTCCTAAACCTCCTGCATTTACGGTATGTGAATCTGTACCAATCATCATTCCTCCTGGGAAAGCATAATTTTCTAGTACTACCTGGTGAATAATACCTGCTCCTGGCTTCCAGAAACCAATTCCGTATTTATTAGAAACTGACGACAAAAAGTCGAAAACTTCATTACTTTGAGTTTTTGCTCTAGCCAAATCGGTTACAGCATCTACTTTAGCTTGAATTAAGTGATCGCAATGAACTGTTGTAGGCACAGCCACTTTAGCCTTACCTGCGTGCATAAATTGCAATAATGCCATTTGTGCAGTTGCATCCTGACATGCTACACGATCGGGTGCAAAATCAACATAATCGACTCCTCTGCCAAACGCCTTAGTTGGATTTCCATCCCAAAGGTGATTGTACAAAATTTTCTCCGTTAAAGTAAGTGGACGACCAACAATCTCGCGTGCTTTATCAACACGACCTGGCATGTTCTCATACACTTTTTTAATCATTTCAATATCAAAAGCCATAAGTATAATTGTTTTTGTTTGTTTTTGTTTTTTGAACATCACAAGTTACAAAAAATAGAAGAGCCAGAAAAGAAAAAGCCTGAGTTTATCAACTCAGGCTTTTTATATATAATGATTATAACTAATCGTACGATTACATTACTAACAGTTTATGAGAAGGTGCAAACCTAGTTAGGCTAATACCATCTACTGCTGCTATATATTCATCTAATGTAGGTGTTCTACCAAGAATTGTAGATAAGACTACAACTGGCGTAGAAGAAAGTAATGACTCTCCTTTTTTACCTTCTGTATCTTCTACAACTCTTCCTTGGAAAAGACGCGTAGAAGTAGCCATTACAGTATCTCCTTTTGCTGCTTTTTCCTGGTTACCCATACAAAGGTTACATCCTGGACGCTCTAAATACAACATGTTCTCGTATTCTGTACGTGCAGCACCTTTAGGAGCGCTATCGTTAAATTCGAAACCAGAGTATTTTTGTAAAACTTCCCAATCTCCTTCAGCCTTAAGTTCATCTACGATATTATAAGTAGGTGGCGCTACTACTAGCGGAGCCTTAAACTCAACCTTACCGTATTGTTGTTCTATATTTTTAAGCATTTGAGCTAGAATCTTCATATCTCCTTTGTGAACCATACAAGAACCGATAAATCCTAAATCTACTTTTTTATCTCCTCCGTAAAAAGATAATGGTCGGATTGTATCGTGAGTATATCTCTTAGAAACATCCGCGTTATTTACGTCTGGATCCGCAATCATTGGCTCGATAATCTGATCAAGATCTACAACAACTTCTGCATAATACTTAGCATTTGCATCTGGAGTTAAAGCAGGTTTCTCTGCTGATTTAATCTCTGCAATTCTCTTATCTGCTTTGTTAATCAATCCCTGAAGAACTTGTTTTTCATTATCCATTCCTTTGTCGATCATGATCTGGATTCTGCTTTTTGCAATCTCCAATGATTCGATTAAGGTATCATCTTCAGAAATACAGATAGAAGCTTTTGCTTTCATCTCTGCAGTCCAGTCTGTAAATGTAAATGCCTGGTCAGCAGTAAGAGTCCCAAGATGAACCTCGATAATTCTCCCTTGGAAAACATTTTCACCACCAAATTTCTTAAGCATTTGAGCTTGTGTTGAATGAACTACATCACGGAAGTCCATATAGTCTTTCATCTCACCTTTAAATGTTACCTTAACAGATTCAGGAATTGGCATTGAAGCCTCACCTGTAGCAAGTGCAAGAGCAACTGTTCCTGAGTCAGCACCAAATGCTACACCTTTAGACATTCTTGTATGAGAGTCACCACCAATAATGATAGCCCACTCATCTATTGTAATATCATTAAGAACTTTATGAATTACATCTGTCATTGCATGATAAACTCCTTTCGGGTCACGAGCTGTGATTAAACCGAAATCGTTCATGAATTTCATCAATTTTGGAATATTTGCCTGAGCTTTTTTATCCCATACTGAAGCTGTGTGACAACCAGATTGGTATGCACCATCAACGATTGGCGAAATTACTGTAGCAGCCATAGACTCTAATTCCTGAGCAGTCATAAGACCTGTCGTATCTTGAGAACCTACGATATTAACTTCTACACGAACATCTGAACCAGCATGTAGTACTTTACCTGGAGCTATACCAACAGCGTTTTTGTTGAAAATTTTCTCTACCGCTGTAAGTCCTTGTCCTTCAAGAGAAATCTCTTTTGATGGAGCAAATACAAGAGGAGCTTCAATTTCTAGAATTTTCGCTGCCAATGTCTGAAGCTTTTTACCAAATACAATTGCATATGATCCTCCAGCTTTGATAAATTCCATTTTTTGAGGAGTAAAAGCCTTAGAAATATCAATTAGCTCTTTGTCTCCATTATATAATTTTTTCGTCTTTGTGTTTATTGTAAGTACAGTTCCTGTAGCAACAGAGTATGCTTCTTCCAGAATTGGCTCATTATTCTCATTACGAATAATATTACCATCTGCATCAAGCTTTTTAACCCAGTTTTTAAGATCTAAACCAATACCACCAGTAACATCAACTGTTGTTAGGAAAATTGGAGAAATACCATTTGTTCCTCCTACAATTGGAGCGATATTAACGAATGGAATATATGGACTTGCTTGTTTTCCTGTCCAAAGTGCCACGTTGTTTACACCTGACATTCTTGATGAACCAACTCCCATTGTACCTTTCTCTGCAATCAACATCACACTTTTGTCTGGATGTTGTGCTTGTAACGCCTTAATTTCTTCTTGTGCTTTAGGCGTAATCATACATTGACCATGAAGTTCACGGTCTGAACGTGAGTGAGCCTGATTACCTGGAGATAACAAATCTGTAGAAATATCACCCTCACCAGCAATAAAAGTAACTACTTTAATTTCTTCAACTACTTCTGGTAATTTTGTAAAAAACTCTGCCTGCGCATAGCTTTTAATAATATCTATAGCAATTGGGTTACCTTTTTTAAACGCTTCTTTTAAACGATCTGTGTCTGCCTCATAAAGGTAAACTTGTGTCTTAAGTACATTTCCTGCTTCTTTTGCAATAGCAGCATCATCACCCAAAGCTAAATCTAACAATACCTCAATAGAAGGTCCACCCTTCATATGTGATAATAACTCAAATGCAAAAGCTGGTGTTATTTCTTTTACAACAGATTCTCCAAGAATAATCTCTTTTAAAAACTTAGCTTTTACACCCGCAGCACTTGTAGTTCCTGGTATAGTGTTATAAATAAAGTGTTTAATCGATTCTTCTCGATACTCGTTATCCAGATCTTTAATCTGTGCAATAATCACGCTTAACAACTCAGCACCATCAATTGGCTTCGGATGAAGTCCTTGGTCTTTTCGTTCTGCAATCTCTTTAATGTAATCGTTATAAATATTCATAATTGAAGTCTTTTCTAGGTATCTTATTTTTTTTGTACGCAAATTTAAAAATTAAAGCCGAGAATTAAAAAAAATATAACAGAAGTCGCCTTTTCAAAAGTTATTATTAAAAAATAACGATTTACATTGCGTAAAATTAGCAAAATTGCATTTTAACGTCAAAATATTAAATTATTAATAATATAAAATCCTTTCTTTGACAAAGTCGAAATTCTTTGTTATAAAGAAAAAGGTTCTTTGCTATGTTTTAAGCAAAGAACCTTTCTAAATAAGCTTTTTTATATCGTTATAGTAGCTTCTGAATTATAATTTCTTCTGTAATTCCTTCGGCATCGGCTTTATAATTTTTAATGATTCGATGTCTTAAAATACCAGTTGCTACAGCTTTTACATCTTCAATATCTGGCGAAAATTTACCATTGAATGCTGCATGAGCTTTAGCAGCTAAAATTAAATTTTGTGAAGCTCTTGGCCCAGCTCCCCAATCTAAATAATTTTTAACAAAATCATTCGTCAGGCTATTATCTGGTCGTGTTTTACTAACTAAAGTTACCGCATACTCTATTACATTATCAGCAACAGGAATTCGGCGAATTAAATGCTGAAAATCTATAATTTCCTGAGCCGTAAACAAAGGGTTGATTGTACTTGTATTGTCAGAAGTTGTACGTTTAACAACTTGTACTTCTTCTTCAAAACTTGGATACTCTAATTTTATAGCAAACATAAAACGATCCAATTGTGCTTCTGGCAAAGGATAAGTTCCTTCTTGCTCAATAGGGTTTTGTGTAGCTAACACGAAGTAAGGCAAGTCTAATTTATGGTTTTCACCAGCAATCGTCACCGAACGTTCCTGCATTGCCTCTAGCAAAGCTGCTTGTGTTTTTGGTGGCGTTCTATTAATCTCATCTGCCAAAATGATATTAGAAAAAACTGGTCCTTTTATAAACTTAAACCGTCTGTTTTCATCTAAGATTTCGCTTCCCAAAATATCAGATGGCATTAAATCCGGAGTAAATTGAATTCTCTTAAAATCAAGCCCTAAAGCCTGTGAAAGTGTATTTATCAATAATGTTTTTGCCAATCCTGGCACACCTATTAAAAGAGCGTGTCCGCCAGAAAAAATGCAAATCAAAATTTGATCTACAACTGCATCCTGACCTACAATAATTTTTGCGATTTCGGCTTTTAATTCATTACGTTTTTGAACTAAGTTATGAATTGCGATTACATCAGACATCTGTGAATGTATTTAAAATTAAAAAGAGTTAGTTCTATGAATTCATAAAACTAACTCTTTTTATTTATTTTATAAAAATTATTTTTTCAACCAATTATTTGTAAAAGTACAATCTCTGTACTCTCCAAGAATCTTGATATAAGTTTCTTTTATTTTTTCATCAAACCATTTTGCAATAGCTTTAATTTGTTTTTCTTTTAAAGCTAAATCTTTAATCTTGATATAATCTTTAGCGTAATCAGCAGTATGCGATTCAATTCTTTTAGTTACAGTAATTAGTTTGTAACTTTTTTTCCCTTGTGGATCTGTATCTAAAACTGGTTGCGAAACTTCGTTATCTTTTAAATTAGAAACCTGAGCATATAACGTAGGATCCATTTTTGTTAATTCAAAACGTGTGTCTTGTGTATTTGGATTAATCAAGGCTCCACCGTTTGCACGTGTCTCTTTTTCATCAGAATCTGCTCTGGCTGCTTCTGCAAAAGTTACTTTCTTATCTATTATTTTCTCTCTAATTCCAGTAATTCTTTCTTTTGCTTCTTTCAAAGCATCTTCAGAAACTACAGGAGCAATCAAGATATGACGCAACTCAACTTCTTGCCCTTTAATTTTATCTACTTTTATGATATGAAATCCAAAGGTAGTTTCAAAAGGAGCTGAAATCTCTCCTTCCTGAAGACTAAAAGCGATATCCTTAAATTCTTTTACAAAAGGTGTTTTTCTCGTCATCTTATAATATCCTCCATTCGAACTCGAACCTGGATCCTGAGAGTATAAAACTGCCTTAGTTGCAAAACTAGCACCGTCTTCTACATCTTTTTTAATACCATTTAAACGGTCGATTACCTTTTTCTTTTCTACATCCGAAATTTTAGGATTCACCACAATTTGTGCTACTTCCATCTCTGCTCCAAATGTTGGCAATTCACTTTCTGGTATTTTTTTGAAGAAATTACGAACTTCCTCAGGAGTAATTTCTACTCCATCGATGATCTTCTTTTGCATCTCAGATGCTAACTTTTGCTCTTTTAAGATATCAGCAAAATAAGTTTTGAATTCTTCAACTGAATTCTTTTTGTAATACTGAACAACTTTGTTTATATCTCCAATTTGCTGAACCATATAATTTAATCGTTCATCCATCATGCCTTTTACTTCAGCATCACTTACAATGATACTATCCTGAATAGCCTGATGTGCATATAATTTATCTTCTAGAAGTTTTCCTAGCATCTGACATCTTGAAACATCTTTTATAGATCCTCCTTGACTACTAATTTCTAAGTATCCTTTATCGATATCTGAATCTAAAATAATGTAATCACCTACAGTAGCGATAATACCATCAATTTTTTGTTTCTGATTACTTTTAACTACAACTGGCTTTGCAATAACCGTATCCTTAATAATTTCTTGCGCTCTGGTTAGCGAATTGAAAAGAAGCAAAAAACTTATTGTAAATATAAATTGACAATTGATAGTTTTTATTCGTAATTTTTTTAATAGCATTAGTTAAAAATTTAATTTGATGTAAAGAAGCTTTATTATTTAGCATTAATGGCTTACAAATATAGTAAACCGTATATTTCAATATATATTTTAAATGTTCAGAAAATAAAAATCTTTACAAATCTAACAAACATTGCTTAATTATCTTATAACGAACAAAAATAACAATTCAATCACATAATACAAGTTTACTTATTACTATTAACAAAAAATTATATGCAACTAAAAAAAATCTCTTATTCAAGAATTAATCACATCTTATTTTTGAAACTATTTAGAAAACCCAACTAACCTATATTTGATTAAATCCCATTCTAAAAAACTAAAAAAACACAAGCACAAGCAGTTCATTTCTAACTAAATAAACAAAAGTTTTCAACACTACAACGTTTTCGCTTATTAAATAAAATCTCAAAGTAATTAGCTACATAAGTTTTACATACATTCGATATGTGATTATTAAAATTTAGCATTTAAAAACAGTAATTAAACAATTAATTGGCTAATTATTTAATTAATCACAATTTGATTACCCAAATCCTTAATTAACCTAAAAATCATTTAATTATGAAAAAACAAATTGTAAAACTTTATTTAATTACTGCTTTAACAGCATTTTTTTACTCCTGTAGCTCTAATGAAAATACAGAATCTGAAATTGCAGCAGCAAATTCTCAGTTCAAAGTAATAAATGTGACAAAGCATGATGGGCGTCCATTTAGCACAGGAACTCCTACTACAGGAAAATATGTTGCCAATCCTGGCGGAGGCGTAATGATGCAAGCATTTTATTGGGATGTTCCTGCTGGCGGTAACTGGTGGAATACATTAAATACCAAAATTACCGATTGGTCTAATGCCGGAATTGGCTCTATTTGGTTACCTCCTGCATCAAAAGCGCAAAATGGTGCTTTTTCTATGGGTTATGATCCTACAGATTATTTTGATTTTGGAGATTATAATCAAAATGGCTCTACAGAAACCAGATTTGGATCAAAAACAGAACTTGTGAGCTTAATCAGCAAAGTACATGCTGAAAATATGCAAGTATATGCCGATATTGTAATTAATCATAATAGTGGCGGGCAATCAGAAGCGAATCCGTTTACAGGAACTAATACCTGGACCAACTTTAGCGGTGTTGCTTCAGGAAAATTCACTCGTAATTATAATGATTTTTATAAAAACAGTTACGGTAATAATGACGAAGGTGCTTTTGGCGGTTTCCCTGATTTATGCCACGCAAATCCTCATGTACAGGATTGGTTATGGCTAAGAGCTGATGGAGTTGGTAAGTATTATAAAAACACCATGAAATTTGATGGATGGAGATTTGATTACGTAAAAGGATTTGGTGCTTGGGTTGTAAATTCCTGGAATGCTAATGTAGGCGGCTTTTCGGTTGGGGAATTATGGGATTCAAACGTGAACGTATTAAATGATTGGGCAAATAATGCCAATAGCTCTGTATTCGATTTTGCGTGTTATTATAAAATGAATGATGCTTTTGACGGAAATAATCTTGCGTTATTAAACGACGACATGATGTGGAAAAGAAACCCATACAAAGCCGTTACATTTGTGTCTAATCATGATACTGATGAAATTTCTAATAAATTACTAGCCTATTCTTATATTTTGACTCACGAAGGATATCCAACTATTTTTTATAGAGATTATGAAGAATGGCTTGATAAAAACAAATTAAATAACCTTATCTGGATTCACAACAATAAAGCGACTGGAACAACTTCTATTTTATATGCAGACAATGATGAATATATTGCCCGCAGAAACGGATATAACGGAAACCCTGGATTAGTGGTATACATCAATAATTCGTCATCATGGCAAGAAAGATGGATTCAAACAAACTGGGCAAACACTCAGATAAATGACTTTACAGGAAGTTCTAGTTGGCTTCCTACAACTCAAGCTGATCAATGGGTAAAAATTCAATGTCCTCCAAAAGGATACACTGTTTGGTCGATTAATAATTAATTATTACCTAAAAAACATATTTAATTTTGAGGCTGATTTAAATAATCAGCCTCTTTTTTATTCAAACAATCAAATAATAGCATCAAATTTTATAAACTAAACGGACTTAAATAAGAAGCTAATATTTTTATTAAGCCGTAATTAATAGTACTTTTGCAAACTATTGATATTAAATATGAGCTTTTTAAAAGAAATACAACGTAGAAGAACATTTGGAATTATTTCGCATCCCGATGCTGGAAAAACAACATTAACCGAAAAACTATTGTTATTTGGGGGTGCTATCCAAGAAGCAGGTGCTGTAAAAAACAATAAAATAAAAAAAGGAGCTACGAGTGATTTCATGGAAATCGAGCGTCAGAGAGGAATTTCGGTTTCTACATCTGTATTAGCCTTTAATTATAAAGATAAAAAAATCAACATCCTTGATACACCTGGACACAAGGATTTTGCAGAAGATACTTTTAGAACTTTAACCGCTGTAGATAGTGTAATCGTTGTAATAGACGTTGCAAAAGGGGTTGAGGAACAAACCGAAAAATTAGTTGCAGTATGTAGAATGCGTAAAATTCCGATAATTGTTTTTATAAACAAATTAGATCGTGAAGGTAAAGATGCATTTGATTTGATGGATGAAGTTGAACAAAAATTAGGCTTAACTGTAACTCCATTAAGTTTCCCTATTGGTATGGGATATGATTTTCAGGGAATCTATAACTTATGGGAGCAAAATATCAACTTATTCAGTGGAGATAGCCGTAAAAACATTGAAGAAACTATAGCTTTCTCTGATGTTCAAAACCCTGAACTAGAAAAAATTATTGGTCAAAAACCTGCTGATAAACTACGTGAAGAATTAGAATTAATTGATGAAGTTTATCCTAAATTTGATCGTCAGGATTATTTAGACGGAAAATTACAACCAGTATTTTTTGGTTCCGCTTTAAATAACTTTGGAGTACGTGAATTGCTAGATTGTTTTGTTACTATCGCTCCTTCTCCAAGACCAAAAGATTCTGAAACTCGTTTAGTTGATCCAACTGAAGAAAAAATGACTGGTTTTGTATTTAAAATACATGCCAATATGGATCCTAAACACAGAGACCGTTTAGCATTTATAAAAATTGTTTCGGGTACTTTCGAAAGAAACAAACCGTATTACCATGTTCGCCAGAAAAAGAACTTAAAATTTTCTAGTCCGAATGCATTCTTTGCAGAGAAGAAAGAAATTGTAGACATTTCGTACCCTGGTGATATTGTTGGTTTACATGATACAGGAAATTTTAAAATTGGTGATACCTTAACTGAGGGTGAAATAATGAGTTTCAAAGGAATTCCAAGTTTCTCTCCAGAACATTTTAGATACATTAATAATGCCGACCCAATGAAAGCTAAGCAATTAGATAAAGGTGTTGACCAATTAATGGATGAAGGTGTTGCACAGTTATTTACTCTTGAAATGAACAACCGTAAAGTAATCGGAACTGTTGGAGCACTACAATATGAAGTAATCCAATACCGTTTGGAACATGAATATGGTGCAAAATGTACGTATGAAAACTTCCCTGTTCACAAAGCTTGTTGGGTAAAACCTGATGATGCTAAAAATGATGAATTCAAAGAGTTCAAACGTATCAAGCAAAAATTCTTAGCAAAAGACAAATACGGTCAATTAGTATTTTTAGCAGATTCTGACTTTACAATACAAATGACTCAAAATAAATATCCAAGTGTAAAATTATTTTTCACTTCTGAATTTGAATAATTATCTGATTCAACGTTATATAAAAAAAGCGCTACTTTTAAAAGTAGCGCTTTTTTTGAATCTGAATTAATAAAATAACCTCGAGTATTCAATTTTAGGAACTTGCAAGTTAAAAAAATGTGCGCTCAAGGCGAAATTTAATCGATAAAGCGAATTAAAATCGGATAAAGTACTTATTAGAATAAATTCAAGAAACCTTTTTTGATTAAAACATAAATTTCAAATTCTCTTATATAAAAAAAGCTCCATTTCTGGAGCTTTTTTATTTAAATTATGCTTGTCCTGCTGGACCGAAGTTAAGCGGTATTGGTGCTTGTTCAGTTTCTTTGATTTCGCCATGAGCGGCTTCAAAGCGATGAATATTTTCACCAATTGCTCTTAACAATCGTTTAGCATGTTGTGGTGTCAAGACAATTCTTGACTTTACCTTGGCTTTAGGAATACCTGGCATAATGCTTACAAAATCTAAAACAAATTCTGAAGAAGAATGATTGATAATTGCTAAATTAGAATAAATTCCTTCAGCGATTTTTTCATCTAACTCAATATTAATTTGCTCTTGTTGTTGATTCGGATTACTCATAGTTTCCTAAATTAATAAATATATTCTTCTTTATTAGCCATCATTTCATTGTAATCATCTTTAGAACCTACAATTGTATGATCGTATTCTCTCATACCTGTTCCTGCAGGAATTCTATGTCCAACAATTACATTTTCTTTCAATCCTTCTAAGTAATCTACCTTACCTGCTACTGCAGCTTCGTTAAGTACTTTAGTTGTTTCTTGGAAAGAAGCAGCAGAAATAAATGATTTAGTTTGTAGCGAAGCTCTTGTAATACCTTGTAAAACTGGCGTTGCAGTTGCAGTAATTACATCTCTAGCTACAACTAGATTTTTATCTGTACGTTTTAATAATGAATTTTCATCACGTAAATCACGAGGAGAAATAATCTGACCCGCTTTTAATACGCTAGAATCTCCAGCATCTTCAACAACTTTCATTCCGTATAATTTATCGTTTTGAACGATGAAATCTTTAGTATGAATTAGTTGATCTTCTAAGAATAAAGTATCACCTGGATCTTGTACTCTTACTTTACGCATCATCTGACGAATAACAACCTCGAAGTGTTTGTCATTGATTTTTACCCCTTGTAAACGGTATACCTCTTGAATTTCATTTACCAAGTACTGTTGAACAGCAGCTGGACCTTGAATTCTTAAAATATCGTCTGGAGTAATAGCACCGTCTGACAATGGTACACCTGCTCTAACGAAGTCATTCTCCTGAACTAGAATTTGGCTTGATAATTTAACCAAGTATTTTCTAATGTCACCAAATTTAGATTCGATAACAATCTCACGGTTACCTCTTTTGATTTTTCCAAAAGAAACAACTCCATCAATTTCAGAAACTACAGCTGGGTTTGAAGGATTACGAGCCTCTAACAACTCTGTAATTCTTGGTAAACCTCCGGTAATATCTCCTGATTTAGAAGAACGACGTGGAATTTTTACCAATACTTTACCAGCTTTAATTTTCTCACCATTTTCAACCATCAAGTGGGCTCCAACAGGTAAGTTATAAGAACGAATCAATTCACCTTCTTTACCGTAAACCAATAAAGTTGGGATTAATTTTTTAGCTCTAGATTCAGAAATTACTTTTTCCTGGAATCCTGTTTGCTCATCAATTTCAACCATGAACGATTGTCCTTGCTCTAAATCTTCGTAAGCAATTTTACCAGTAAACTCAGAAACGATAACTCCATTATATGGATCCCATTTACAAATTACATCACCTTTAACAACCGATTGACCATCTTTAACAAAGATACTTGAACCGTAAGGAATGTTGTTTGTACTTAATAAGATACCTGTTCTTTCATCAATTAATTTTAATTCGGTAGAACGAGAAACTACAATATCAACTGAGTTACCTTCGTTATCCTCACCTTTAACAGTTTTTAAATCTTCGATTTCTAGTTTACCGTTAAATCTTGTAACGATGCTAGACTCCTCAGAAATACCACCCGCAACCCCTCCAACGTGGAAAGTACGTAATGTTAACTGTGTTCCTGGCTCTCCAATAGATTGAGCTGCAATTACTCCAACTGCTTCTCCTCTTTGAGTCATTTTACCAGTAGCTAAGTTTCTACCGTAACATTTAGCACAAATACCTTTAAGCGCTTCACAAGTTAATGGAGAACGAACTTCAACTTTCTCTACTGGAGAAGCTTCAATCGCTTTCATTATAGCTTCTGTGATTTGCTCACCAGATCTAACTAAATAGTCACTAGTTAAAGGATTAATTACATCTTGTAATGCAACACGTCCTAAAATTCTTTCTCCTAATGATTCTACGATCTCCTCGTTCTTTTTCAATGCAGAAACTTCAACACCTCTAAGAGTACCACAATCCTCAATGTTAACAATAACATCTTGAGAAACGTCATGTAATCTTCTAGTTAAGTAACCAGCATCGGCAGTTTTAAGAGCCGTATCCGCAAGACCTTTACGAGCACCGTGAGTAGAAATAAAGTACTCAAGGATAGAAAGACCTTCCTTAAAGTTAGAAAGAATCGGGTTTTCAATAATCTCACCACCACCAGCAGTAGATTTTTTAGGCTTAGCCATCAAACCACGCATACCAGTTAACTGACGAATCTGTTCCTTAGAACCCCTCGCCCCAGAGTCAAGCATCATATATACCGAGTTGAAACCTTGTTGGTCTTCTCTAATATTCTTCATTGCTAACTCAGTTAATTGAGCATTTGCAGAAGTCCATACGTCAATAACTTGGTTGTAACGTTCGTTATTAGTAATAAGACCCATGTTATAATTCACAGAAATACCTTCAACTTGCTCTCTGGCATCTGCAATTAATTTTGTTTTTTGTTCTGGAATTCTAATATCACCAAGAGAGAATGATAAACCTCCTCTAAATGCGAATTTATACCCCATATCTTTCATATTGTCCAAGAAGGCAGCCGTCATAGGTACATTGGTAGCGCTTAAAACGTGTCCAATAATATCTCTAAGGTTTTTCTTAGTCAATACATCATTTATGTATCCTGCAGCTTCTGGTACCACTTCATTAAACAATACACGACCAGCGGTAGTTTTAATAATCTGATACACTAATTCTCCAGCTTCATTAAAATCTTTTGCTCTAATTCTCACTGAAGCATTCAATTCTAATCTTCCTTCATTTAATGCAATATTTACTTCTTCTGCAGAGTAAAAAGTTAAGCCTTCACCTAAAATTTTATGATCTGGAGTAGAAAGACGCTCTTTGGTCATATAGTATAGACCCAAGACCATATCCTGAGAAGGTACAGTAATTGGCGCACCGTTAGCAGGGTTCAAGATATTGTGAGAAGCCAACATTAACAATTGAGCTTCCAAAATAGCCTCTGGTCCTAATGGTAAGTGTACCGCCATTTGATCCCCATCAAAATCGGCATTAAATGCCGTACAAACTAACGGGTGCAATTGGATTGCTTTTCCTTCAATTAATTTTGGTTGGAATGCCTGGATACCTAATCTATGTAACGTAGGAGCACGATTCAGTAAAATTGGGTGACCTTTAATTACATTTTCAAGGATATCCCAAACTACAGGCTCTTTTTTGTCTATAATTTTCTTAGCAGATTTTACTGTTTTAACAATACCTCTTTCTATCAATTTACGGATAACAAAAGGCTTGTAAAGCTCAGATGCCATATCTTTAGGGATACCACATTCGAACAATTTTAATTCCGGTCCAACAACAATTACCGAACGAGCAGAATAATCTACACGTTTTCCTAAAAGGTTTTGACGGAAACGTCCTTGTTTACCTTTTAATGAATCTGATAATGATTTTAATGGTCTGTTTGATTCTGTTTTAACTGCAGAAGCTTTACGAGTGTTATCAAATAATGAATCTACAGATTCTTGTAACATACGTTTTTCGTTTCTTAAGATAACTTCTGGAGCTTTAATCTCCATTAATCTTTTCAAACGGTTGTTACGTATAATTACACGACGGTATAAATCATTTAAATCTGAAGTTGCAAAACGACCTCCATCAAGTGGCACAAGCGGACGTAATTCTGGTGGAATAACTGGAACCACTTTCATAATCATCCATTCTGGACGGTTTTCGCGGTTTAAGTTAGACTCACGGAAAGACTCAACTACTTGTAATCTTTTTAATGCTTCTGTTTTACGTTGTTTAGATGTTTCATTGTTAGCACTGTGTCTTAGTTGGTAAGATAACTCATCTAAGTCGATACGTGCTAATAAATCCATAATACACTCTGCTCCCATTTTGGCAACAAATTTATTAGGATCAAAATCATCTAAATATTGATTGTCCTGAGGAAGAGAATCTAAAATATTTAAATATTCTTCTTCAGTTAAAAAGTCTAATCTTTGTAAAGATTCTCCATCTGCATTTTTAGCAATACCTGCTTGAATTACTACGTATCTTTCGTAGTAAATAATCATATCTAATTTCTTAGAAGGAAGTCCAAGGATATAACCAATTTTATTAGGAAGAGAACGGAAGTACCAGATATGAGCAATAGGCACAACAAGGTTGATATGTCCTACTCTATCACGACGTACTTTTTTCTCAGTAACTTCAACACCACAACGGTCACATATAATACCTTTGTAACGAATTCTTTTGTATTTACCACAAGCACATTCAAAATCCTTAACAGGTCCGAAGATTCTTTCGCAAAAAAGTCCGTCACGTTCTGGTTTGTGAGTTCTGTAGTTTATTGTTTCTGGCTTTAAAACCTCTCCTCTTGATTCTTTCAAGATAGATTCTGGTGAAGCCAATCCAATAGAGATTTTATTAAATCTTTTAACTGGATTTTTATCTTTATTATTATTTCTATTATTCATCATAGTTTTTACTATTGATTTATTTGCTATTAAAAATTGATTTTAGATTATAATCTACATCTTTTAAAAGTTACCTTATAAAAGAGTTAAATCATTACGCTGCTACCTCGGGTTACTTCTCTAAACTTCAAACTCATTTTTTGAAGCGCTAGTTATAAAATGCCTTGCATTATTATAAAAAATCGGAACGGGTTACGGGTATAAATCTTAAAAACTTTAATTCTGGTAAACAGTTTCAGTCCCAGTTTTCAGCGTTGAACTGAATACTGAGACTGTGACTGATAACTTATATTTATTCTTCTAGACGAATATCAAGTCCTAGACCTTTCAATTCGTGCATCAATACATTGAATGATTCTGGTAAACCTGGTTCTGGCATAGACTCTCCCTTAACGATTGCTTCGTAAGTTTTAGCTCTACCAATAACGTCATCCGATTTAACAGTTAAGATTTCACGTAGTGTACTTGATGCTCCATAAGCCTCAAGTGCCCAAACCTCCATCTCTCCAAAACGCTGACCTCCAAATTGAGCTTTACCTCCAAGTGGTTGTTGAGTAATCAACGAGTATGGTCCGATAGAACGTGCGTGCATCTTATCATCTACCATGTGTCCTAATTTCAACATGTAAATTACACCTACAGTTGCTCTTTGGTGGAAACGTTCTCCAGTTCCTCCATCATATAAATATGTATGACCGAATCTTGGTATTCCTGCTTCGTCAGTCAATTCATTGATTTGATCTAAAGTAGCACCATCAAAAATTGGAGTAGCAAATTTTCTACCTAAATTTTGTCCAGCCCAACCTAAAACCGTTTCATAAATCTGACCAATGTTCATACGAGATGGTACCCCAAGTGGATTCAATACGATATCTACAGGTGTTCCGTCTTCAAGGAAAGGCATATCTTCATGACGAACGATTCTTGCAACAATACCTTTGTTACCGTGACGTCCTGCCATTTTATCCCCTACTTTCAACTTACGTTTTTTAGCAATATAAATTTTTGCTAATTTCAAGATTCCAGCTGGTAATTCATCTCCAACAGTAATAGTGAATTTCTCTCTTCTTAAAGATCCTTGTAAGTCATTCAGCTTAATTTTATAGTTATGAATTAAATCATTAACCATTTTATTAGTAGCATCATCAGCAACCCATTGACCTTTACTTAAGTGAGCAAAATCTTCAACAGCATAAAGCATTTTTTGAGTATATTTTTTACCTTTTGGTAAAACTTCTTCACCCAAATCATTCATTACACCTTGAGATGTTTTACCGTTAACGATCAAGAATAATTTTTCAACCAATCTGTCTTTTAATTCAACAAATTTAGTTTCAAATTCCATTTCTAAAGCGCCTAAAGCATCTTTATCTTGTGTACGTTTACGTTTATCTTTTACGGCTCTTGCAAATAATTTTTTGTCAAGAACTACACCATGTAAAGAAGGAGAAGCTTTTAATGAAGCATCTTTAACATCACCTGCTTTATCACCGAAGATTGCACGAAGCAATTTCTCTTCAGGAGTAGGATCTGATTCTCCTTTTGGAGTAATTTTTCCGATAAGAATGTCGCCAGGCTTAACCTCTGCTCCAATTCTAATCATACCGTTTTCATCTAAATCTTTAGTAGCTTCTTCAGAAACGTTAGGAATATCATTAGTTAACTCTTCGTTACCTAATTTTGTATCTCTAACTTCTAATGAATAATCATCTACGTGAATTGACGTAAAGATATCATCACGAACTACTTTTTCAGAAATTACAATCGCATCCTCAAAGTTATATCCTTTCCATGGCATGAACGCAACTTTTAGGTTACGACCTAAAGCTAATTCTCCATTTTGTGTAGCATATCCTTCTGACAATACTTGACCAAGTGCAACTCTATCACCTTTCTTAACGATTGGTTTCAAGTTAATACTTGTTCCTTGATTGGTTTTTCTAAATTTAATTAGATTATATGTTTTTTCATCAGACTCAAAACTAACCATTCTTTCTTCTTCAGAACGATCGTATTTAATAGTAATGATGTTTGCATCAACATATTCTACTGTTCCATCACCTTCAGCATTAATCAATACTCTAGAATCAGACGCAACTTGACGCTCTAAACCTGTTCCTACAATAGGAGCTTCAGGGCGAATTAAAGGTACTGCCTGACGCATCATGTTTGATCCCATCAAGGCTCTATTCGCATCATCATGCTCTAAGAAAGGAATCAAAGATGCAGAAATAGAAGCAATTTGATTTGGAGCAACGTCTGTATAATCTACCTGAGTTGGTTCGATTACTGGGAAATCACCTTCCTGACGCGCAATTACGTTATCAGCAATAATTTTTCCTGTTGCATCCATTTCGATGTTTGCTTGTGCAATCATCATTCCTTCTTCTTCTTCAGCACTTAAATATACTGGAGTAGTTTCAAGATCTACAACACCGTTAGTTACTTTACGGTAAGGTGTTTCGATGAATCCCATTCCGTTAACTTTAGCATAAACACCAAGAGATGAAATCAAACCAATGTTTGGTCCCTCTGGAGTTTCAATTGGACATAAACGTCCGTAATGCGTATAGTGAACGTCACGTACCTCGAAACCAGCTCTTTCTCTAGAAAGTCCACCAGGTCCAAGTGCAGATAATCTTCTCTTGTGCGTAATCTCAGCTAGTGGATTCGTTTGATCCATAAATTGAGATAACTGGTTAGTACCAAAGAAAGAGTTAATAACTGATGATAATGTTTTAGCATTAATCAAATCAATTGGTGTAAACACCTCGTTATCTCTAACGTTCATTCTCTCACGAATAGTTCTAGCCATACGCGCTAAACCAACACCGAATTGTTGAGACAATTGTTCTCCAACTGTTCTAACACGACGGTTTGATAAGTGATCAATATCATCAATCTCTGCTTTAGAGTTGATTAACTCGATCAAATATTTTACAATGGTAATGATATCTTCTTTGGTAAGCACTTGCTTTTCCATTGGGATATCTAAACCAAGTTTTTTGTTCATTCTATAACGACCAACTTCACCTAAGTTATAACGTTGATCAGAGAAGAACAATTTATCTATAATACCACGAGCAGTTTCCTCATCAGGCGGTTCTGCGTTACGCAACTGACGGTAAATGTGCTCAACAGCTTCTTTTTCAGAGTTTGTTGGATCTTTTTGTAATGTATTGTGGATAATAGCATAATCTGCTTGATTATTATCCTCTTTATGTAACAAAATAGATTTAACGTTAGAATCGATGATTTCTTCAACATTATCTTTGTCGATAATAGTATCTCTATCAAGGATGATTTCGTTACGTTCGATAGAAACTACCTCACCAGTATCTTCATCTACGAAATCCTCGTGCCAAGTGTTTAATACACGTGCAGCAAGTCTTCTTCCAATATATTTTTTAATTCCTGTTTTAGAAACTTTAATTTCTTCAGCAAGGTCGAAAATTTCAAGGATATCCTTATCTCTTTCGAATCCAATTGCACGGAATAAAGTTGTAACAGGTAATTTTTTCTTTCTATCGATATAAGCGTACATTACACTATTGATATCTGTAGAAAATTCTATCCAAGAACCTTTAAAAGGAATTACTCTGGCAGAATAAAGTTTTGTTCCATTTGCGTGGAATGATTGACCAAAGAAAACCCCTGGAGAACGGTGTAATTGAGATACTACTACACGCTCAGCACCATTGATAACAAAAGTACCGCTTGGAGTCATATAAGGTATTGTTCCAAGATAAACATCTTGTACAATAGTTTCAAAATCTTCGTGTTCTGGATCAGTACAATATAGTTTTAACCTAGCTTTTAAGGGCACACTATAAGTAAGACCTCTCTCTATACATTCTTGAATTGTATAACGTGGTGGATCAACAAAATAATCTAGGAACTCCAATACAAAGTTATTTCTTGTATCTGTGATTGGAAAGTTTTCCATGAAGGTGTTGTACAACCCTTCGTTGCCTCTTTCGTCAGATTTAGTTTCTAATTGAAAAAAATCTTTAAAAGATTTAACCTGAACATCTAGGAAATCTGGATATACAGGAATATTTTTTGTAGAGGCAAAATTCAATCTTTCAGTCTGATTTGTTATCATCAATGGACAAAATTTTGATTAAAAAAAAGTAATTTTTTGTGTAAAAACACACTGTTTAATCTATACTTTCTTATTATAATCAATACATCTTTAAAAATAAACTGACACAATTCTGTTTAATTTTTTTTCTTCGTATTGATCAAAAACTTTTTCGTATTTTAAACTATTTGATAATAAAACTTGTTATATTTTATTATACGAAAAATGGTTTAGGCCATTGAGATAACTCAAGACCTAAACCTAGTTCTTAAAACTGAGTTGAATTATTTAAGCTCAACTACAGCTCCAGCTTCTTCTAATGATTTTTTAAGACCTTCAGCCTCTTCTTTAGAAACACCTTCTTTAACGTTACTTGGAGCACTATCAACTACATCTTTAGCTTCTTTAAGACCTAAACCTGTAAGTTCTTTTACCAATTTAACTACAGCTAATTTAGAAGCACCAGCTTCTTTTAATACAACTGTAAATTCAGTTTGTGCTTCTTCAGCAGCTACATCACCACCAGCAGCAACTACAACAGCTGCAGCAGCAGGCTCAATACCATACTCGTCTTTTAATATTGTTGCTAATTCGTTAACTTCTTTAACTGTTAGGTTAACTAATTGTTCTGCGAATTGTTTCAAATCTGCCATTTTTTCTATCGTTTAAAATGATTTGTAAAATATAATTATTTATTGTGCGCTATTTAAGCAGCAAGGAAATAAGCTCCCTCGCATTTATAGTTATTATGCTTCTGCCTCTTCGCTGTTTGCGAATTGGTTTTGTAAAGCAGAGATAACTCTTTGAGCTGGAGATTGAAGTAATCCAATAAGTTCTCCAAGAAGTTCTTCTTTAGATTTGATAGTTGCTAACGCATCTAATTGATCATCTCCAATGTAAACTTCTGAATTAATATAAGCTCCTTTTAAAACTGGTTTATCAGATTTCTTACGGAAATCTTTGATAATTTTTCCAGGTGCATTTGCAACATCTGAAATAAATATAGCGCTATTTCCTGTCAATACTGAAGGTAAATCACCATAGTCATTCGCAGAAGCTTCCATTGCTTTTGCAAGCAAAGTATTTTTAACAACCTCTAATTTAATACCTGCTTTAAAACAAGCTCTTCTCAAGTTTGAAGTTGTTTCTGCGTTTAATCCAGAAATATCAGATACATAAATAATATTTGTACCAGCTAACTGTGCAGTTAAATCTTCAATCGCGATTGATTTTTCTTCTCTAGTCATACTAAAAATTATTAACTACCAATTATACTGCTTTAGGGTCCAATGCAATTGCAGGACTCATAGTGCTTGTAAGGTGAATACCTTTAATGTAGGTACCTTTAGCAGCAGTTGGTTTAAGTTTGATTAATGTTTGAATAATTTCGTGTGCGTTGTCATAAATTTGTTCAGCTCCAAAAGAAACTTTACCAATTCCTGCGTGCACGATACCAGTTTTATCAACTTTAAAGTCAATTTTACCAGCTTTAACCTCTTGAACAGCTTTTGCAACATCCATAGTTACAGTACCTGTTTTAGGGTTTGGCATTAAACCTCTAGGTCCTAAAATACGACCTAATGGACCTAATTTACCCATTACAGCTGGCATAGTGATGATAACATCAACATCTGTCCAACCATCTTTTATTTTTTGTAAATAATCATCAAGACCTACATAGTCTGCTCCTGCTGCTAAAGCTTCTGCTTCTTTGTCTGGAGTAACTAATGCTAATACTTTTACATCTTTACCAGTTCCGTGAGGTAATGTTACTACACCTCTAACCATTTGATTCGCTTTTCTTGGATCTACACCCAAACGCACTGCGATATCAACAGACTCATCAAATTTTGCAGAAGCTATAACTTTAATTAATGCAGCTGCATCTTTCAAAGAGTATAGTTTGTTCTTTTCAATTTTTGAAGCAGCCTCTTTTTGCTTTTTTGTCAATTTTGCCATGTCTTTCTCTTAATTAAAAAGGAGAATCTCCTGATACAGTTATACCCATAGATCTAGCTGTTCCAGCGACCATACTCATTGCAGACTCCATAGTGAATGCATTTAAGTCTGGCATCTTGTCTTCAGCAATAGCTCTAATTTGTTCCCAAGTAACACTAGCTACTTTTTTACGATTAGGCTCTCCTGAACCAGATTTTAGCTTTGCAGCTTCCATTAACTGAACTGCTGCTGGAGGAGTTTTTACAACAAAATCAAATGATTTGTCTTTATACACAGTAATTTGTACTGGGCATATTTTGCCAGGTTTATCTTGTGTTCTAGCATTAAATTGCTTACAGAACTCCATGATATTAACCCCAGCAGCTCCTAAAGCAGGTCCAACCGGTGGCGACGGATTCGCAGCACCTCCCTTAACTTGTAGTTTAACTACCTTACTAATTTCTTTAGCCATTTTTTAAAAAATTTAACACTGCAATTATTGGAAGCAATTGTAGTGGTTATTATAGATGTAACAAAAATTATACTTTTTCTACTTGCATAAAACTTAACTCTAATGGAGTTTTTCTTCCGAAAATCTTAACCATTACTTCTAGTTTACGCTTTTCTTCATTGATTTTTTCAACTGTTCCATTGAAACCGTTGAAAGGTCCATCAATTACCTTAATTGTTTCTCCTAGGTTAAAAGGAATTGAACGCGTATCTGTATTAACAGCCAGCTCATCTACCTTACCTAGCATTCTATTTACCTCTGATAATCTAAGCGGAACAGGCTCACCACCTTTAATTTCGCCTAAAAAACCAATTACACTAGTTATTGATTTAATAATATGAGGTATTTCACCAACTAAATTGGCTTCGATCATAACATATCCAGGAAAATATACTTTATCCTTAGCTATTTTTTTTCCCTCTTTTACAGTTACAACTTTTTCAGTAGGAACTAAAACCTGAGAGACATAATCACCCATACCTAATCTGGCAATTTCAGTTTCGATGTAAGCTTTGACTTTATTCTCTTGTCCGCTTACTGCTCGAACGACATACCACTTTTTCACATTATTATCTGCCATTACAAAAAAATTACGCTTTTATCCAGTTAAAAAATCCAGCCAATGCTTTTGCAAAAAATTCATCTACTCCCCAAGTTGCCAAAGCGAATAAAACTGAAAATACAGCTACTACAATTGTCAATCGTTGTACTTCTGCCCAAGCTGGCCAAGTCACATTTGACTTCAATTCCTCGAATGCTTCTGATATGTAATTAACAACTTTTGTCATGATATATTTATTATTGCACGGGCGGAGGGATTCGAACCCCCATCAACGGTTTTGGAGACCGCTATTCTACCCTTGAACTACGCCCGTTTATTAAAAAAAACCAGTAGCAGCGAAGCCGCTACTGGTTTTATATTTGTTTTATAGAATTACTCTACAATCTCAGTTACCTGACCTGCACCTACAGTTCTACCACCTTCACGGATAGCAAAACGTAAACCTACGTTTAATGCGATTGGGCTTAACAAAGTAACATCAATAGTTAAGTTGTCTCCTGGCATAACCATCTCTACACCCGTTGGCAACATAATAACTCCAGTTACATCTGTTGTACGAACATAAAATTGTGGACGGTAGTTATTGTGGAATGGTGTGTGACGACCACCTTCTTCTTTTTTCAAGATATAAACCTCAGCTTTAAATTTAGCGTGTGGTTTAACTGAACCTGGCTTACAAATAACCATTCCTCTTTTGATGTCTTCTTTTTGAATACCTCTTAAAAGAATACCTACGTTATCTCCAGCTTCACCTCTATCAAGGATTTTACGGAACATCTCAACTCCTGTAATAGTAGAAGTTAATTTTTCAGCTCCCATACCAATGATTTCAACAGGATCTCCTGTATTAGCAACTCCAGTTTCGATACGCCCTGTAGCAACAGTTCCACGACCTGTAATAGAGAATACATCTTCAACTGGCATCAAGAAAGGTTTTGCAACGTCTCTGATTGGCTCTTCGATCCAAGCATCAACAGCTTCCATCAATTCAAGAATTTTAGGAACCCAAGCAGGATCATTATTCAATCCTCCTAAAGCAGAACCTTGAACAACAGGACCATTATCTCCATCATACTCGTAGAAAGATAATAAATCTCTAATTTCCATTTCAACTAGCTCTAACAACTCAGCATCATCAACCATATCCACTTTGTTCATAAAAACAACGATTCTTGGAATACCAACCTGACGACCTAATAAGATATGCTCACGAGTTTGTGGCATTGGACCATCTGTAGCAGCAACAACAAGAATAGCACCATCCATTTGAGCAGCTCCAGTAACCATGTTCTTTACGTAATCCGCGTGACCAGGACAGTCAACGTGAGCGTAGTGACGGTTAGCAGTTTCGTACTCAACGTGTGATGTATTAATTGTAATACCTCTTTCTTTCTCCTCTGGAGCGTTGTCGATTTGATCAAACGATTTTGCTTGACAGTAACCTGCATCAGACAATACTTTAGTGATTGCTGCAGTTAATGTAGTTTTTCCGTGATCCACGTGTCCAATTGTACCTATGTTTAAGTGCGGTTTGGAACGATTAAAATTCTCCTTTGCCATTTTACTTAATTTTTAATCTTAGTTATATATTAATTTTCAATTTCCTACTTACTTGAGCCAATGTCGGGAATTGAACCCGAGACCTCTTCCTTACCAAGGAAGCACTCTACCCCTGAGCTACACCGGCAGAGTTTCAATTTTTAATTTTAGACTCTTGATTTTAGATTAAAAACAAAAACTGAATCAAATTCATTTTCTCTTTCAGAAATCTAAATTCTGAGATCATTAATCTGAAATCAAAATTGTGGGGAGAGCAGGATTCGAACCTGCGAAGTTCACACAGCAGATTTACAGTCTGCCCTCGTTGGCCGCTTGAGTATCTCCCCATTTTTTTATCAATATTTGCATGACCTATTTCAAATCGCATTTGAAACATTTTGAGCCGGCGGAGGGACTCGAACCCACGACCTGCTGATTACAAATCAGCTGCTCTAGCCAACTGAGCTACGCTGGCAATTTCAATAAAAAAGTCCGCTATTTCTAACGGACTGCAAATGTAGCTATTTTATCTTTGTATCAAAACTTTTTTTGAAAAAAATTTACATTAAATATGTGTTCTTACCTTTTCTTTCCTTTTTACTAACAATCGTTCAAGTGATTCCGCCGAAAGCTCAACAGCCTCTTCAAAAGTTTTACACTGTTTTTTTACCAAAAAATCATCACCAGGAACATTGATTTTTATCTCAGCAATTTTATTCTCTTTATCACTGGTTTTTTCAACTTTTAAAAAAACATCTGCCGACACTACCCTGTCGTAATACTTTTCTAACTTATCCATTCTCTCTTGAACGAAATCTACTAATTTTCTGTCAACAGTAAAGTTAACCGCATGAACATCTACCTTCATAATAATTATTTTAGAATTAAACATTTCAGAATTCTTATTTATTCCTAGGATGTGCATCGGTATATACTTTTTTAAGAGCAGTTAAACTGCTATGAGTATACACTTGTGTAGATGCCAAACTTGAATGTCCTAACAATTCCTTGACTGAATTTAAATCGGCCCCGTTATTTAATAAGTGAGTCGCAAATGTATGGCGGAGAACATGAGGACTTTTTTTCACTTTTTCGGAGACTTTACTAAAGTATGAATTTATTAATCGATACACAAAGGTTTCATTTAATTTTAACCCTTTTTTAGTAATAAAAAAATAATCTTTATCAATAATATTTTCAACACTTTCGCGCTCTTTTACATACAACAAAAACTGTTCGGTAATTACAGGCAAAACAGGAATAACACGCTCTTTATTACGCTTACCCAACACTTTAATAGTACAAGCCGACGAATCGACATTATTTACCTGCAACCCGATTAATTCTGCCCTACGTATACCTGTAGTATAAAACAAATCGACTATCAATTTATTCCTCACTTCTTCAAAACCTACAGAATTCCCCATTTGACTCATCAAATCAATCAATTCTTTTTCAGAAAAAGGAATCTGTATTGTTTTAGGAGTTTTCAACGCTTTATGTTTCAGCATTGGATTAACTTCTATTTGTTTGATTTTTAAAAGAAATTTATAAAACGCTTTTAAAGAAGCCATTTTGCGATTAACAGAAACATTAGACACATTACTATCTACAAGCGAAACAATCCAAGACCTAATCTGACTATAATTTACCTGATCAATATTTTCCTGTTCAAAATGAAGCTTATTAAACGACTCAAAAGAAACGATATCGTTCATATAAGCATTCAGGGTATGCGGAGAGTATTTTTTCTCCAACTGAAGATATTCCTGAAATGCTTGTTTATTTGTTTTCATAAAATAAAAAAAACCGTTAGCATCAAAGTTATAAAATTTTGATGACTAACGGCATTTATTTGAATACAGATTTTATCTAACTCTCCAAGTTGTCTTTCATGTTTTGAATGTAAGCAGCTTTTTGAATTTTGATTCTATTTTTTACAGATGGCTTAATAAAAGCAGTACGTGCTCTTAACTGACGAACAGTTCCTGTTTTATCAAATTTTCTTTTATAGCGCTTTAATGCTCTATCGATATTTTCTCCGTCTTTAATTGGTATAATTAACATAATATTGACACCCCCTTTCGTTAAGTATGCAAAAGTAAACATTATTTCCAATTACGAGTTATAAATTACGAATTATTTTTTTACAATATGTTTATTGAGAGAAGCGAGATGTAAAATCTAAAACGTGAAACATATTAAGACGTGAGTAACAACATCAATACAATTCTTTAATTTAATCTTTTCACATTTTACGAATCCCTTTTCACATATCTCTTTTCACATATCTCTTTTCACGTATCTCTTTTTACGTATCTCTTTTTACGTATCTCTTTTTACGTATCTCTTTTTACGTATCTTAATCGCAATGGAGAGTTGCGTGAGGGATTGCAGCGGAAATCCTTTTTTGTTCTTTCTTTTAGAACAAAAAAGATTATAGCGGAAAGCCCGACCTCAAAAAAAGAAGCCACTCAACGTAAAGTGAATGGCTTCTTTTTTTGTGGGCACGCCCATATTATATAATTAGTCTTTTAGAATATTTCTTGAAATAACTAATTTCTGAATTTCGGTAGTTCCTTCTCCGATAGTACACAACTTTGAATCTCTGTAGAATTTCTCTACTGGAAAATCTTTTGTATATCCGTAACCTCCATGAATTTGAACCGCTTCATTAGCCACTTTCACACATACCTCTGAAGCATACATTTTAGCCATTGCTCCCATTGTGGTTACTGGTCTATGTTGTTGCTTTAAAAATGCTGCTTTGTGCAATAACAATTCTGAAGCTTCGATTTCGGTTACCATATCTGCCAACTTAAACGAAATTCCCTGAAAACTACTAATCGGTTGCCCAAACTGGTATCTTTCTTTTGAATATTTTAAAGCTGCTTCATATGCCCCTTTTGCAATTCCTAGGGATAATGCTCCAATTGAGATTCGTCCTCCGTCAAGGATTTTCATAGATTGTATAAATCCTTCTCCAACATTTCCTAAACGGTTTGCGTCTGGAATTCGGCAATTATCAAAAACCAATTCTGCCGTTTCGCTGGCACGCATTCCTAATTTATTTTCTTTTTTTCCTGATGTAAATCCTGGCATTCCTTTCTCGAATACAAAAGCTGTCATTCCGCGAGAATCTCCTTTTTCGCCTGTACGTACAATTACTACTGCAATATCTCCTGATTTACCATGGGTAATGAAGTTCTTCGCTCCATTTACTACCCAATGATCTCCATCTTTTACCGCAGTTGTATTCATTCCTCCAGCATCTGAACCTGTATTATGCTCAGTTAACCCCCAAGCACCAATATGTTCTGCTGTGGCTAATTTAGGAAGCCATTTTTTCTTTTGTTCTTCGTTACCAAATGTCAAGATATGATTTGTACATAATGAATTATGAGCAGCAACCGATAATCCTATAGATGGATCAACTTTTGAAATTTCTTCAATAATGGTTATATATTCATGATAACCTAATCCTGACCCTCCATATTCTTCTGGAACCAGAACTCCCATAAAACCCATTGCTCCTAATTCTTTGAATAGGGAGATTGGAAATGTTTGCGCTTCATCCCACTCCATTATATATGGACGGATGTTTTTTTCAGCAAATTCTTTTATGGACTGAGCAATCATAGACTGCGTTTCGTTATAATCAAAATTCATTAGTATATTTTTAGAACTCCAAATATAAACCAATTATTTTTGCTTTTTCAACAGGAAAGCCCTTAATTTTTATCAAATCCTCAATATTCTTTATATTTCCGTTCATACTTCGATAGGTGACGATTTGTTTTGCCAGCGCATATCGGAAATAAGGAAAGAGCGCCAGCTCTTTTAAAGACGCATCATTTATGGCTATTTTCTTGAAATTAGTGAGTTCTGAAATTTTAAAATGACTATTTAAATTTGAAATAACTTCTGGCGAAAGTCCCCAAATATCATCAAGTTGTTCCATAGAGACAAAATAACCATAACTTTCTTTCTGTTTTAAAATTCGCAAAGAAAGAACTTCTCCTATCCCTGAGACTTTAATCAAATCTTCTTGAGTAGCACTATTAATATCTACCTGAATAATTTTTTCCTTTTTAGGGAATATCTTCTGATTGGGGTAATTTTTATATTCTTTTGTTTCTTTCTTATTGTTTACCCAATCTGGAAATTTAAAATACGGAGTCATTACATTTAATAATGAATCTGAAATTTTTGTTACATCCTGAAACTCCTTGGGAGAATTAACATATTTATTCTCTTTACGAAAAGCTAATAATCTATCTATTTCCTCTACTGACATGCCTAGTTTATATCCTTTGTAATCTGTAATAAAATTAGGATTGAATAAATAAACTTTTTCTTCTCTATTATTATCTGCAGTTTTAATCGAATCTATTTCGCTTTGTAAAGACATCCATTTTTCTTTTTCGGGAAAAAACTGTGATGGGGAGCTAAAATCTGCAAAAAAGTAAACTAACTGCAAAATGATGATGATTGCAAATAGAAAAAAAATACCGATTCGTTGTTCTCGACTAAACTTAAAGTAAGGAGCAATTTTTCTAGAATTCATTTTTGATTAAAGCTTAATTTAACTTGGGGCTGTAAGTTATATCAAAAAACTTTATTTTCGTAGGAAAATATTTAAAATTTTATCGCCAAATACAAAACAATTTAAATATCTTGCAAAGCAAAATATCCGATTAACAAACAATTTCGCAGAGTTTTAATTATTTTATAACTTAAAATGCACTAATTGTTTTTATTTTTTATAAAAAAGAATACATTTGGAGCTTAATAACAATTAACCAAAATAATATATGTCAATTTGGAAAACTAAACCACTTTCGGTATTGCTTAATGAAGCTTCCGAATCTGAAAAAGGCTTAAAAAGAACCTTATCTTCAGGGTCATTAGTGGCGCTAGGAGTAGGTGCAATTATTGGAGCCGGATTATTTTCATTAACTGGAATTGCTGCAGCTGAACACGCTGGACCAGCAGTTACATTATCCTTCATTCTAGCTGCTATAGGATGTGCTTTTGCAGGTCTTTGTTACGCAGAATTTGCTTCAATGATACCTGTTGCAGGTAGTGCTTACACTTACTCTTATGCAACTATGGGTGAATTTATGGCATGGATTATAGGTTGGGATTTAGTTTTAGAATATGCATTAGGAGCCGCAACGGTCGGTGTAAGTTGGTCGCGTTATTTACTCGAATTACTTAATAAATATAATATTCATCTTCCGCATAATTTAATTTGTTCTCCCTGGGAAACATTAAAACTAAGTGACGGAACTATTATTGAAGGAGGAATAATTAACCTTCCTGCTATTATTATCGTTTCATTACTTTCTTTATTATTAATAAGAGGTACTAAAGAATCGGCATCTATAAACAATTTCTTAGTTATTTTAAAAGTAGCGGTTGTAATTGTTTTCATCGTATTAGGATGGAGCTTTATTGACAATGCTAACTATACTCCATATATCCCTAAAAACACTGGTGTTTTTGGTGAATTTGGCTGGTCTGGTATTGCTGCTGGAGCTGGAACTGTATTTTTTGCTTTTATTGGTTTTGACGCTGTATCTACTGCTGCTCAAGAAGCTAAAAATCCTCAAAAAGGAATGCCAATTGGTATTTTAGGTTCTTTGGTAATCTGTACTGTACTATATGTTTTATTTGCTCACGTAATGACTGGTCTTGTGCCTTATTATGAGTTTGCTGGTGATGCTAAACCTGCTGCAACTGCATTTGCAAAAACTGGATATACTTTTTTACAAACTGGTTTAATCATTGCGATTTTAGCTGGATATACTTCGGTAATATTGGTTATGTTAATGGGACAAAGCCGTGTGTTTTATACTATGAGCAAAGACGGATTGTTACCTAAATTCTTTAGTGAAATTCACTCTAAATTCCGTACTCCTTGGAAAACTAATCTTTTCTTCTTAGTATTTGTAAGTTTATTTGCTGGATTTGTTCCTGTAAGTGACTTGGGTCATATGGTAAGTATTGGTACTTTATTGGCCTTTGTATTAGTATGTATTGGCGTTATGGTAATGCGTAAAAAATTACCGGATGCTCCTAGATCTTTCAGAACTCCATTAGTTCCTTTTGTACCAATTGCCGGAATTGTAATTTGTTTGGCATTGATGTATTCTTTACCAAATGAAAGCTGGATAAGACTTGTTATCTGGATGGCACTAGGTGTTGTTATTTACTTTACTTACGGTAAGAAAAACAGTAAATTAAACAATCCTGATAAATAATATATCTCTCAATACAAAAAAAGGGATTATAAAGTAAGTTACTTTATAATCCCTTTTTTTATGGAATAAAATGAATTTACAAATCAAAAACAGAAGTTCTTTTAGCACGAACTAAATCTTTTAATCTAATCCAGAATGCTAGTGTTAAATATACTCCAAACCACAATCCAGCAGTAACAAAGGATATGTATATAAAAAACAAACGAACACTTGTAACTCGCATTCCTAATTTATCGGCTAGCCTAGAAGAAACATGAAAGCCGTATTTTTCAAAAAAGAATTTAAGCTTAATAATTGCTGACATATATTTGATAATTGATTGACAAAAGTACAAAATAAAACAATTACCTAATTTTACAATTATCTCATTCTCTAACTTTCTAATTACCCTTTAGCAATTCCATCCCTACAACACAATCAAGACATCTGCTTTTATTACAGTATTCATTTTTTAGTTGTAATAATGATTGAGTTTCAAAAGCATTTTGAGCATTAATTTTAAACAATTTAAACTTATCTATAACAGTGTTTTTTTCTGGTTTAATTTCGTTTAAAAGTGCAATTAAGTCTTCTGAAACGGCCTCTCCTTGTTTTTTAGCATAAGCAAATTGCATCGGAATAATCGTATTTACGATAAGTAAATCGACAAATGTTTGTGCCGTTTTCTTCGTCTTTACAGGGCTTATTTTATCAAACTGATAGTGGTTTTGCCAATATGGTGCAACGGAAACTAAAAGTAAATCATAAATTTCTTTAACCGATTTTAAAGTAATAATCTTAGAAAATAAATTCTGATGTTTATGATATAAATTAGCTAATTGCGAAAGGCGAATTGTTGGAAAATTATCTGGTCTGAGTTTAAAAAACTGCACAGGCTCTATGTAATTTTTCTCTAGTTGGTATTTATGTAACAGATAAAAATATCTGAATTTTAAATCTTTAAAATAATTATCCTCTTTTTCAATATCTAATAAGCCTGCATTTCCAAAAAGCAAGGCTTCTAAATTTTCAACTTCAAAGCTTTCTTTTCTAATTATTGTAAAGGGAATAGATAGGGCTATCTCTAAAAAGGAATTTCCGTTGATATTTAAGCCAAAGTTTTTAGCTAAAAAGCAAAACATTACTGCTTCCCAATCATTATTTGTTAATTCCAGCAAATCATAAATAGGCTGTGATTTACGCTCTAATCTTTCAAAAAACAAACGTTCTTGCCAATTTATGAATGAAAAACTATCAATATCTTTAATTTCTTTTTCGCAAAAAATCCAAGATTTAGGCGCAATTAAGGTTTTATAGTTTTTAATAATTTCTTCTGAAACGTAGTTTTTTAAAATCAAGACAGGGATTTCTAGATTGTTTCTATTAAAAATTTCACTATCATGCTCCCAAACTACATGAAGAATTACATTTTCGTACGCTTTATCTTTTTCATGATGATGCAAATACCAATCAGAAGATTTTAGGTGTATTTCAATATTTCCTGCCCATTTTTGATTTCCTATTATAACTTGGGCATTAAAAAAATCAGGACCAGCCAATTCCAGATACTGTCCTACATTAATAATGGTAAGTTCTTCATTATTATACGTTCTTAGATTTAAAGTATCAAACTTTTTATACTTCCATAGGTAATGCAAAAAATCTTCTTTCATTTTTTTAGCCATTTAAAGATTGACTAATGTAATTCAAAAAAAGCTAAAAATGAAAGAAAATTACTTCAATAAATATAATTTAGCACATGCCCTAGCATCTGATAATGCTTCGTGATGGTTGAGCTGAATTTTCATTTCGCGACAGCAATCGCTTAATTTGGCAGGTTTTAGCCCTTTGGCTTTATATATCTTAACTGTGCATTCCCAGCGTGAAGCGATATTTAAATCTTCATAGCTTAATCCGCACAATTCCATAGACTTTGCTAAAACATTGCGATCAAAGCTTTCATTATGGGCAACCACGATTCTATTTTCTAAACGTTTCTTGATTTCCGGATATACTTGAGCAAATGATTTTGCATTTACTGTATCTCTTGGATAAATACCATGTACTCTAATTGTAAATGGTGAATATTCGTTATTAGGTGGCTTGATTAAAGTAACAAACTCGTCTACTATAACTCCATTCTCTACAGTAACTATACCTACTGAACAAGGATGATATCCTGTAGCTGTTTCAAAATCTATGGCGGTAAAAGTCATTATACTAAATTTATAAGCTAAAAATGCCACAAACTCAACGAGCTTTCTCGCTAGATTTGTGGCATTTTAATTTGTTTTGAATTATGTCCTATTTTATAGAACCTATAATATCGTATTTTGTTATAATATGATGGTTTCCGTTTTCTAAATCTACTAAAACTGCATCATTTTCTTTTGTAAACAATTTCGAAACTTCTTCTATCGGAGTCCCTAGTTTTACAATAGGGAATGGTTTCCCCATCACTTCTTTAATCGGTTTTTCGGCTACATTTTTATCGGCTACATAACTTCTAAATAAGTCTGTCTCATCTACCGAACCTACAAATCCAGTAATATCTACTACAGGAATTTGCGAAATTTTATATTTACGCATTCTTTCAATAGCGTGCGAAACCAATTCTTCGGTACGTACAACTATTAATTGCTTGTCTAAATGATCTTTTATAACATCTTCAGCTTTTGTAACATTCTCTTCTAGAAAACCACGCTCACGCATCCAATCATCATTAAACATTTTACCTACATAACGGCTTCCTGAGTCATGAAAAAGCACTACAACGACATCGTCTTTTGTAAAATGTTCTTTTAGCTGCAACAATCCTTTTATACAAGCTCCTGCTGAATTCCCTACAAAAATTCCTTCTTCGAGTGCAATTTTTCTTGTATAAACTGCTGCATCTTTATCCGTTACTTTTGTAAATCCATCTATCAATGAAAAGTCAACATTTTTAGGCAAAATATCTTCTCCAATTCCTTCGGTGATGTATGAATAAATTTCGTTTTCATCAAAAATACCTGTTTCATGGTATTTTTTAAAAACTGAACCATATGTATCTATTCCCCAAATTTTGATATTTGGGTTCTTTTCTTTTAAGTATTTTGCTACTCCAGAAATTGTTCCTCCTGTTCCTACTCCAACTACAAAATGAGTTATTTTTCCATCTGTTTGTTCCCAAATTTCTGGTCCTGTTTGCTCATAATGTGCCAATGCATTTGATGGGTTATCATATTGATTTACATACCATGAATTTGGGGTTTCTTCTGCTAATCTTTTTGAAACAGAATAATAAGAACGTGGATCTGTTGGCTCCACATCTGTTGGACAAACTACTACTTTTGCGCCTACTGCACGCAAGATGTCCATTTTTTCTTTTGATTGCTTATCCGAGATTACACAAATAAGTTTGTATCCTTTTATAATTGCAACCAAAGCCAGTCCCATTCCTGTATTTCCTGAGGTTCCTTCGATAATAGTTCCTCCAGGCTTTAAGCGCCCATCTGCTTCGGCATCTTCAACCATTTTTACAGCCATTCTATCCTTAACAGAATTTCCTGGGTTAAAAGTTTCTACTTTTGCTAAAACCAATGCATCAATTCCTGCTACGGTTTTATTTAGTTTGACTAACGGTGTGTTGCCAATTGTTTCTAAAATATTTTTTGAGTAATTCATTATATTAAATTTGGAAATTATACGGTCTTATTCCCATTGTTATTAATTAATTTTATTGGAAGAAATTCCAAACTAAACCAAATCGGATAACAAAATCACGATATGGATTATTAGGTGCGGAATAGTAATTACTACTCGAAAACGATGAATTAAAATGCTCTGCTTTTAAAAAGATTCGAGTTTGTCTAATTCTGGCGTTTATAAAAAAGTCAAAGTTCGGATAATTTCCGATTTCTTTCTTATTTTGAACAAAAAATTCACCAATTACAGGATTATAATCATTACCATAATAGCTGGTAAAATAATTAAACACAATTCCTGTTTGTAAGTAAAGTGCTTTCTTAAAGAAATAATTTGTGTAGTACAATGTATTTCTTGTAACAATTTCTGGCACATTCAAAATAGCATCTGTTTGATCTACTTTTTGGTATAAAACGGTATTATCTAATGCAAATCGGCCAAATTTAAATTCTTTACTTGCCTTTACCTCTAGATAATTAATTGTATTACTATATTGTGCTGGTCTTATAATTTGTGTTTTTAAAGCAGCTTCGGCAGCTGTTGATTGATCCTCAAAATACAAATGGTCATTCAAAACTGAATATTGAAATGACATATTAACCCATGGTGTAATAGCGCTAGCACTTAATGAATTAATTTTTTCGTTTTTAAAATTTTTCGACCAGTTATACTCTACATAACTACTTTGGTATAAATTATAGTTATTATTAGGTAGTTTGTTTATGTTTTGATACTCAAATAAAAATTTAATCTTATCGCTAAAATCATATTTAAGCTTTGCTTCTAAATCCGAAAGCGACTGACTTGTTATTGATCTTGAATATAAAAATCTTCCGTTCCATTTATTTTTTTGATATTCATATTGTCCTCCAAAACTATTAATATCCTGACTTAATGAACTAGGGATAATTGTTCCATCATCAAAAAGCAAAACTCTTCCATAATACGAATTACTTCTAAAATCATCTACAAAAAAATGAAATTTCCCTAATAATACATTTTCATAAGCAACTCCTACCTTATTATACATTTTATTATAATGAGATTGATCATTGATATTACTTGTTACATACGAATTTCCAAATCGAAGTACATTTTCATTACCTACTCTTGATAAAACTGTTGGCTGATAGTATTCGAAAAATTTATTTTCATAATTAAACTGGTGCGTTACATACAAATTATTATTTCCTTCTGTTTCATTTATTCTGTATGCGTGATCAAAAAACAGTCGCTTACCTTTTAAAAACGATTTTGCATCTGTTAAATACACTTCCAGCCTTTGTCGGTTTTTAAAATCTGGATCACCACTTTCAAAATCCTCAGGCGTTGTTATCCCTCCATTTTCTTCATTCGAAACATCTTGGTAGGTATAATGCGCATTAATATGATACTGTCCTTTTTTTGTGCTATAACTTGTTGTAAATTTAAAATTCCCTGTACTCGACAGTTGATTGATATAATTACCCTCAGACCTTAATCCCTTATATTCTGCGGACACATTAAATCGTTCTGATAGATTCAAGGTTATAAAAGAATCTAATGTCTGCCCTTTATTAATCGTAGATTTAAAATACAATTCGGTTAATGGTGTTGCAACCGAGTAGTACTTAACATCATTAGCTTCTAGAAAGTTAAAATGTTTGGCTTTGAATCCCATTTCTGGATAAGGAGTAAAGCTTGTTAAGCTATATTGTAATGTATTGTATGTTTGCCCGATATTAGAAAATGGCAAAAGTCCAAAATTATCCTTTCGTAAATAATTATGATTGTATTCATTTTGAATTGTAAGCGATGTATCTACGTAAGTTGTATCACGTTCCAGCGTTATATACCGGTATTGATCTATTCTTGCAACTTTCTTTTTGGCTTTTATAGTATCATTAAGACCACGATGTTCTCCATTCATGTCTAATGGTTTTACCTGAGAAAACAATAGTGTGGGTAGTACTAAAAGATAAATTAAAAAGAGAATTCTCATTTGAAAGGGTTATATATAGATATTATTTTTGACTATTTTAGTGTGGCAAAGGTAAATTATAAAAACGTATAAATAAAAAAACACAATAGATTAATATAAAAACGCAATGAATCCTATTTTATGCAAGAACCCCGATTACAAAAATGCAATCGGGGCTCTAAAAACTCAAAATATTTATTGTTTATTCTACTAAATCTATCCTTGATTTATTATAATCAAGACTAGAATTTATCCCAGAATATTTTAGTATTCATTAAATCACCACCAATATCACTGGCAGCTTTAGTATAATTTGTACCATTTACTGATTGCTCAACTCCTGGATATGTATATCTTACTGGAACAGTCAATATATTTTTATTTATAGCAGTAGTAGGTGATTTTAATTTTGGAAAATCTAACCTTCTGTATGAAGTCCATGCTTCAAAACCTCTGTTATAAAGAGCAAACCAAGCTTGCATCCCAATTTTCTCTTGCCAAGTTGCTCCACTTAATGGATTTGTATAACTTACTTTAGGTTGACTTAAATAAGTTGTAATACTAGCTGCTGGTACTCCCCACTCAGTCATTGAAGCCGTTATTCCTGCATCATAGTGAATTTTGGCTTGAGCCGAACCACCTGGAATTAAGTTTTTCTCAGCTGCTTCTGCTAATAAGAATTGTAATTCAGAATAATCAAATATAGTACCTGGATATGCTGGATTATTTAATGTAGCAGTTATGTGCGAATACGTTGCAAAAACGTTAGCCTCACCATAAGTACCTCCTACAAACGTTCTTCCCGGAGGAATAACCGGAACTGGTTTTGTAGCATTAACAAAATATTTCGTCATCCTTGGATCTCCACCAGGAACTACAGCATCCATTGCTTCTACAAAAGTTTCAGCTGGAATAAAATCATCTCTTTTACTTACAACTAAATCTGCATATAAAGGGTTTTGGTTACCTGACGTAGACAAATACACTAATTTAGTATTATCCTTATTTTCAGTCATTACACCTGAAACAAGAGCTGCCTGAATTTGAGTAGTAGCATAAGCTGGTTCTACATCTGAAATATTCACTGCTAATTTTACAATTAATGAATTTGCAAATTTCACCCATTTTCCATTACTAGCTGCATCTCCTGCATAAATAATATCGGCACTACCAAAATTAGGAGTTGCAGCATTCTTTTTCAATACTAGTACATCTGCAGTCAATCTTGCTACAAGGTCTTTGTAAATTGTTTTTGCATCATCATAAGCTGGTAAAGGATACGTTACGATATCTCCAACTTGAGAGTAAGGAACATTACCAAAAGTATCTACCAAAATACTATATGTATAAGCTTCTAAAATATCAATAAGTGCTAATTTATTTTGTTTAATAATAGCAGCTTCTTCTGTTTCAGTAACCTGCCCTTTAATCATCCCTTTAGCATCATAAAAATCCGCTAATACATCTCTGTACAAAACACGAAAATGATTATCTGGAATTTTTCTAGCCGAAAGATCATATTGACTTTCGTTAGGGTAAGTAGTTTCAGCCCATTGTTGAGCAAATAATCTAAAAACGTTTAAATTCACACTCGTACTTGACATTTGATCTACTAATCCCTTTTGAGCATTAGTAAACATATATTCTGGTTTAGTGGCAGTTGGTCTTTTAGGATCAACGTTCATATCTGTAATATCAGTACTACATGAGATAGTGATACTAACAAAAGATATTAATAGAAGTATTTTTTTCATGATTTAGAATTTTAATGTTAGGTTACAACCAATATTTCTTGTTGTAGGTAGTGAACCTCCTGAGTAACCTGAAGATAAGTTACCTGAACTAAGACCACTTTCTGGATCTGCATCTGGAAGATTTTTATGAATTATCCATAAGTTAGAACCTATTAAAGAAAGTCTTAAATCAGTTAAATTCAATTTAGAAACCAATGTTGATGGGAAACTATATGTAAGAGTTACTTCTCTTAATTTAATATAACTAGCATCATATACAAAAGCTTTCTGTGGATTTTTAGTATATCCATAAATACCACCTGCAACTTCTGGAGCTGGTGTTCTAGTTGTATTAGGAGTACCATCTACATTTACTCCTGGAAGTATAACTCCACCTCCATTAGCTAATGTATTTCTTACTGGATTTCCTAACTCATTAAATCCTGCAGTTGATTCATATAAACCAGAGTTTTGCCCGTAGTATTGATCTAGAGAGAAAATATCTCCTCCTTTTTGCATGTCAATTAAGAAACCTAATGAAACTTGTTTGTAAGTAAATTTATTACGAATTCCACCAATCCAGTCTGGAGTAACATTTCCGATAACATTAGTAACTGACTCTGTCATTAAATAAGTTCCTCCTTTAGTAACTTTTTGTCCATCGGCAGCATATACATAATCTTTACCAATGATATCACCATAAGCGTTACCTGGTTTTGCAATTATACTAACTCCACCTTGAAAAGTTCCTAATGTTAATGTCTCAATTCCTGGAGCTAAATCTTTAACTGTATTCTCATTTTTAGACCAGTTTACAAAAACATCCCATTGAAAATCTTTCAATTTAACAGGAGTTAAATTAAACTGTACCTCAATACCTTTATTCTCAACAGATCCCGCATTTGCATATCTTGAAGAATATCCTGTTGAAGTAGAATAATCTACAGGGAAGATTTGATCAGAACTTAAACTTTTATAAACACTCACCTCAAATCCAGCTCTTCTATCAAAGAATTGCATCTCTAAACCAATCTCTTCCGATTTGGTTTTTACAGTATGTAAATCTGGATTAGCACTTATATTTGGTCTAGAATATAATGGGTTTGAACCGAAATTGTTCGTTTTACTAAAAATATTCTGTAAAGAATACAAATCGATATTTCCTTGAGGGTTTTCAGCATAACTAGCTCTTAATTTACCAAAATTTACCCATGGTACATTAAGATGTTTAGTAAACACATAACTAGCAGAAGTAGAGAATGTATTTACTGAGTTACTTCCTTTTGGTAATGTAGAGAATACATCATTACGTACCGTTCCATCTAAGAATAAAAAGTCTTTATAACCTAAAGAAACAGAAGCATAAGCACTATTAACTCCTGAATTGTCTTCTGCTTCTACTGGATATGGAGAAGGATTTACTGAGTTTGATAAGGCATAAATTCCCGGAATAATAAGACCTCCATCTGTAGAAGCAAGTGTAGAAGTACGTCTTGTTCTTAAAGAGTTAAGTCCTGCTAAACCATTTAATGAAATGTCTTCTGTAAGTTTTTTATTAAAATTTAAAGTAAGTTGGTAATTTTGCTCAGAAAACATACCTGCATATTTTTGATATCCTGAACCTACAGCTAATCTGTTTATTCCAAATGTAGCATTTAGAGAACCAACTGCTTTTCTTTCTTCACGTAATTCAGAATAGCTATCTGTACTCACTTTTCCTGTTGCTGATAACCAATCGGCTATTTTATAATCTAATTGAACATATCCTAAGAAGCGATTTCTCTCATCAGATTGGTAATTTTTATATCTTGTAAAATAAGGATTATCTGCATACTTAGCACTAGTATTACCATTAGCAGGATCAGCCATATTCCAAGATATATTTTGTCCTCCTGAATTTTCATAAACTTCCTTTTGAGCTTTTATATCAGCATTGGTAGCCCACCACTGACGGAATGATCCCATAATGTTATCTCCTCCATATCCGGTTGTATTTCTACCAACTGTAGTTTGTGCCATATAATTAGCAAATACATTAGCAGATAATCTATCTGTGAACTTATGATTAATTTTAATACTTACATTGTTTTTCTTCAATTCACTATTTGGTAAAATCCCATTTTCTTTATAGTTATTGTAGTTTAAAACATAATTAGTTTTCTCCGTACCATCCTCTATAGAGATAGAATTATTGAATGTTGTAGCTGATTGAAAAAATGTAATTGGTCCATTATCAGCAGCTTTCCATGTTGTTTTCTTTCCATAATTTGGAGAGTATATAGAATAAGCATCCCACTGATAAACAGAAAGATTTGGGTCAAAAGCAACACCGTAAGAAGCATCATCAGTTGTAGTAGCAACTTGATTTCCATTACTATCTATAGTAAAGAATGCTCCTGTTGGTCCCACTGGAATTCCTTTAGGGTTACCATCTTTATCATAAGTAGGTCCATAGCCTTGTCCGTATTTGTTTTGGTAAACAGGGAAAGTTTTTTTATCAACTGTACCTACAGTGAATTCACTTGAAATGGTAACTCCCATTCCTTTTTTTGCTTTTCCTTTTTTGGTCGTAATCATGATTACCCCATTTCCAGCTTGCCATCCGTATAATGCAGCAGCTGCAGCACCTTTCAGGATATTTAAAGTCTCAATATCATCTGGGTTAATATCCATCGCTGCATTTCCGTAATCATATGTATTACGAGCACCTTCTGTTTGTTTACCTACACTTGAGTTAGTGTTAGCATTATTAATTGGCATACCATCAATAACGATAAGCATTTGGTTATCTCCTGTAAGGTTTTTAACCCCTCTGGATACTACGTTTGTAGAACCTCCAAAGTTGGTATTTTTTCTGATGTTTACACCAGCTGCCTTACCAGAAAGCTCATTAAGAAAGTTTCCACTTGCAGCACCTGAATTTAAATCAGCACCTTTGATCTCTTGTGAAGCATAACCTAAAGATTTTTTCTCTCTTTTAATCCCTAATGCAGTTACTACAACGCCCTCAAGTTCGACTGATGAACTTGCTAACTTAGCATTTACTGTAGCTGAACTAGCTGTAACTTCTTGAGATTTCATCCCAATATAACTAAATACCAAGACTTGGCTTGGAGTTGCTTTGATAGAATATTTTCCATCAAAATCAGTTTGAGTTCCCGATTGTGTTCCTTTAACTAATACACTTACACCTGGCAAAGGCATTCCTGCATTATCGGAAACAATTCCAGAAACAGTTCTTTCTTGCGCAATGGTGAGTTGCGTCATAAGTACTACCAGTAGCACTAAGAATCCGTTAAACTTTAGTTTCATTTTTTAAATTTTGAATTAGTATGCCGCAAACATCATAATAATTTCTTAAAATAACAAGTAAAACCAAGCTCTTGAAAACTTTTTTTTTAATATTTCTTTAACACTACCACGTGTCAACTCAGTAAATTAGTAGATAAATAGCATTATCCCTAATTTTATCTTTAAAATACTAAGCTTTATTTAATATTTATTTTAACAAATAATTAACAAATAAAGTAAGTTAATTCCTAGTCGTGAATTAAATATTTTAACACGTAAGTAGTTTTTAACCTACAATAAAATAACAAAATTAAAACATTATAAACTGAAAATGTTTTTAATATAACTGCTTTTAAAATTACATCTCAACTTTATCCTGAATCTGATTACTAAATTTATGGATCAATTTTCTAAGTCATGATGTCTTCCTTAAAATATATTCTAAATATTACTATTTGAATTTGTACCAATTTTTATCCAAAAAAAAACTGCCCAAAATATTTTGGACAGTTTTTAATAATTTAATTAAAACGTACTTAAAGTTCGTTTTGTTTTACCAATGGATTTGCATTAATTTCAGCTCTTGGAATTAACCATTGCCATCTTTTATCTTCCAGTATTTATATTCTTTTCAATAAATGGATTTGTATCAATTTCTGCCTGAGGTATTTTAAGCATAAATCTTAAATCATTAGGCTGTAAATCGTATGGCTTGCCAGTTATGTTATTAATACCTTTTAAACGTTGATTACCATCTCTAGGAATTCCATTTCCTAAACGTTTTGCATCAAACCATTCAACTCCGTTCTCCATAAATAATTCTTTACGTCTTTCAAGTAAAATTTCATCAACAAGAGCTTGACCTGAATTAGAACTTTGTACAGCGTTTACATCTCTATTTTTTTGCAAAGTAAATAATATAGATTTTGCTGCAGCTTCTTTTCCTTGCCTAGCCTTTGCTTCTGCATCAACTAAAATCATTTCAGCATATCTAATGATTGGTGAATGTGAAGTAAATGAAAAAGAAAACTTGTTCGATACATAATATCTATAATCAGAAATCGGATATGTAGTTGATTTTAGACTAAATAACTTATTAGCTCCTACTCCACCCCTGACATCTGTAGCTGAAAATAAATCAACAAATGTAGAATTTACAAAAATAGAATAATAAGCTCCAGTCTTATGATCAGAGAATACATGAGGGGCTAAATAGTAATACATAGTTTGATCACTTGCTTGAGGAGATCCCCATAACCATTCTTTATTACTATTATCTTTAAAACCTGAACCATAACTAGCTGCATCTAAAACTGTAGCAGGGTCACCTCCATACGCTTCTATAGAAGCTGCTTCAGTCAAATCCCATTTCCCCATTACTTGATAAACTTCTGCTAATATAGCATTTGCAACCTGCTTGTTTACATAAGATTTCCCTAAACGTGTATCAGGCAATATGGCTATAGCCTCTGTCAAATCTGCAACCATGAAATCATAAACTTCTTTAACTGTAGACATTCCTTTAGCTATTACAAAAGGTTCTTTATAAATGGGAGGTGCAGGGAAGTTTTGATCCTCATTATAAGATTTTGAAAAATCCAAAACCAAATGATGGTAAAAAAAAGCACGTAATGCATATCCTTGTCCTAACAATTCTTTTTTATCCTGGTCTCCTAATTGAGTACTTTCCTCAACCCCTTTAATAAAATTATTAATTTGATTAATCATAAAAAAAGGATAGTTCCAAGCAAAAATAACTCTACGATAAGTAGGCTCCCTGTTATTGTTCTCGTAATCACTTCCGTACCAATTAGTTGTAGATATCGCATCATTACCTTTAACAGTCCTTGCAAAATATAATGCACATACCCCACCTGCATCTGTAGAAGAATTACCCGCAGCATTCTCAAACTGACCTCTGAAACGCCTCATTATTCCCGAAATAACCCCATCAGCACTTCCTCTACTATCAAAAGCTGTTGCAACAGGAACTCCTGTTGTAGGTTCTACCTCGTCCAAAAACTCCTGACTACAACTACCTAAGAAAATCATACTTACAACGGCAATTGTTATATTTCTAACTATATTTTTCATATACTAAATTTGTTATTAAAAATCAATTGAAAACCCTAAAGAAGCTAATCTCTGATTGTATGATCTACTATCCGTAGTACCAGCAAAACTTTGCTCAGGATCAATTCCTTTATGAGATTGAAAAGTTAACAGATTATCTCCCTGCAGGTAAACTCTAATGTTATTTATTCCTATAGAATTCATTACGTCTTTTGGAAAATTATAGCCAATATTCAATGCTTTCAAACGGATATAATTATTTTTGAACAAAAATCTTGTAGATTGAGACGCGAAATCCTGAGTTCCTTGGTATAATAATGGAACATCAGTAATATCTCCTGGCTGCTGCCAACGATTTTCTAAATCTACAGATCCTGGGCGACCTGGTTCTTTCAACCCTGTCATTAATGATGCGTATGATGAGTCATAAACATAAGATCCATAACTAAAGTTGAATAAAATGTTCATATCAAAATCCTTATATTTAAAATAATTTTTAAATCCTCCCACCACATCTGGTAGCGACGATTTCCCTACATAATTACGAGAAGCTTGCGAATAAGTAAAAGTAGTATTCCTGTTACCATCAGCATCTACACCATCTACATACCATTTAGCTCTACCTGTAACAGAATCAACACCAGCCCATTCTTGTATCCAGAAATCATAGATAGATCTACCTACTTCCCAACGTTTAGTATCCTTAATGATATACTCTTGAGTTAATGATGAAATTTCATTTCTATCGAAAGAAAAATTCAAATCAGTATTCCAAGTAAAATTACGAGTTCTAAAATTCACTGAACTTAAGTAAACCTCTAAACCGTAATTTTTTAAAGAACCTGCATTTGTTAAATAACTAGTATTACCTGTTGAGCCAGCAATAGGGATGGCATAAATTAAATCAATAGATTTTTTTTGATACAAATCTGCACCCATTTTAAATCTGTCTTTAAAAAAACCTAACTCAATACCCAGATTAGATGAAGCAGTTTTCTCCCAAGTCAAATTTCTATCAGCTAGTGCTCCTAATGAAACACCAATATTCCCCATTTCACTCCAACCTACTTCGTATAATTGTTGATAAGGAAAATATGATTCAGTGTCATCTGCATTCAATGTTCTATTATTCCCTAATTCTCCATAAGAACCTTTAATTTTTAAAGTGCTTATAATTTCATTATCCACTAAGAATTTTTCATCTTTAATACTCCAAGCTCCTCCTATTGAAAAGAAATTACCCCAACGTACATCTCTACCAAAACGAGACGAACCATCTGTACGATATGATCCTTCAATAAAATATTTACTAGCATAGTTATATGAAACACGCCCCAAATAACTACTTAAACGCTCTTCAGTAACACTTCCTTCAACTCCTGCTGGCTTAGTTGCTCCATCATTAACAACTACTCCTGGTAAAAATCCTTCTCCTCTAGCAAACAATTTATCTATTTTAAACTTATAGGCTTCCTGGATAGCATCGATGCCAAAAGTATGATTCCCAAATTCCTTTTTATAATTTAAAACATTCGTAATATTAATAGAATTTGTAATATCTCTATCTTGAGATACCCTACCCCCAACTGAGGCAGCATTGCCATATTCTGAAGATCTATAATTATAGCTATCTAATAAATATTTTTGATATGCAACTGTTGTTTTAAAAGATAAATCCTTTGTAATTTTATACCCTACATACCCATTAATTGTAATATCATCTCTATTATTTCTAACAACATAATTATACAAAGCTCCTAAAGCATTTTCATTACCCATCATTGGACGCGTAGCATTTAACGAACCCGCAGAAGCTCCGTAATCATAAAGTTTACCACCTAAAACATCAAACATTTCATTTCCCTGAGCATCATGCCTATATAATGGGTAGATTGAAGAAACATTATAAATCCATTGTATTGGACTTTGGAAAGAGTTCCCTGATTGTGTTGGATAATTTTGAGTTGATGTTGTATAACCAACATTTAAGCCAGCCGTTAATGATTCTGTAATTTTGGTATCTACATTAATCCTAATTGAAGTTCTCTTAAAATTTGAATTTACTAAAGCTCCATCTTGATTTAAATTGTTAGCAGAAAATGCATAAGAAGTACTTTGCCCACCTCCATTAATCGCTATAGAGTTTTCTTTTCTTATAGCTGAATTATTAATTAAGGCATCTTCCCAATTTGTATTCCAATACTTATCTGTTGTAACTAATTTACCATTTACATCTACAGGTACAGCAGTTTTATAAGGATTATATCCCAAAGCAGACACTAAAGAATTAGATGCATTTTGCCCTGCTACTGCAGCGGTTTGTCCGCTAGCGTATTGATTTACATTACGTCTTGCTTCCCAACTCATCTCCATAAGACGATCAGTTGACAATAATTTATGAAGCTTAACAGCATTACCACCTACCCCAACTATAGAATTTATATGTACAGTAGTAGGTGTGTTAAACTTTCCTCTCTTTGTCGTAATAATAACTACGCCATTTGCTCCTCTAGAACCATATAAAGCAGTAGATGAGGCGTCTTTTAACACACTCATACTTTCTATCTGATCAGCACTAATTGAATTAATATCTCCTGAATAAGGTGCACCATCTAAAATTATCAAAGGTTCTGAAGAAGAGCTGATAGAACCAATACCACGAATACGTATTTTTGGGCTTTCTCCTGGTTGCCCTCCAGAAGAAATAATATTTACTCCCGCAACGCTTCCTTGAATTGCAGATAAAACATTCGTAGCTTGCTGCTTTTCAAGAACATCTTTACCAACTGTTGCAACTGAGCCTACAATAGATTTCGCTTTTTGTTTACCATACGCCACAACAACCACTTCATCCAATTCTTTTCCACCTTCTTGCATCTTTGTATTAATCACCGAAGAAGTTCCAACTGCAACACTCTTATCCTGTAATCCCATATAAGAAAACTCTAGCACATCTCCTGTTTTTGCCTTGATAGAATATTTACCATCAAAATCCGTCTGTACTCCATTTTTTGTTCCTTTAACGATAACATTCACACCTGGTATAGGGCCTGTTGCATCTGAAACAATTCCAGAAATATTCCTTTCCTGTGAAAAAGAAAACTGCATGGTTAATGCTGTTAATAATGTTAAAATCCATTTAAATTTCACCCTCATTTTAAATTGTTTTTGGTTAATAATTCGTCAAAAATGATAAATTTTTCTTACAATAACAATTTTAACAATTTGTTAATTATTATTTTTCTTACTTAAAAACGTTAACAAAAAAGAAAAAATTTACAAAAATAACAGTGATTTAGATTTTTTGACAATTATTGTGATAAATAACAAACCTTTAATAAGCCATATTAACAATAAAAAAAATGTTAAATTTTAACATTTACAGATAAAAATGCTAGAAGATTAATTTGTCCTCATGTTATAAGTTTCGGTACTTTCATTAATCTATTTCCCAGAAAAAATTTAATCTTTGTAATTCTAAAAAAAGAACATGCTACAACTCAATTTTTCAGGATATGATTTAGAAACCGGAACCGACGAAGCTGGTCGTGGCTGCCTTGCCGGACCAGTAACCGCAGCAGCCGTAATTTTGCCCCTAACTTTTGAGAATAAAACACTAAACGACAGTAAGCAATTATCCGAAAAAACTAGAGAAAAATTAAAACCTATAATTGAAGAACAAGCCATTTCGTTTGCTATTACTCATTTACATCCCGATGAAATTGATGAAATAAATATCCTAAATGCTTCAATGAAAGGAATGCAGGAATGCATCCTAAAACTTAATCAAATTCCAGAATTCATTATTGTTGATGGAAATAGAATGCTAAATGCAAAACTAGGTTTGAAAAATACCGTTGGGAAGCAATTTTCTGAAAAGGAAATTGAGTTATTAAAATCGATTCCAAATCAAAGCATTATAAAAGGCGATGCCAAATTTATGAGCATTGCTGCTGCATCTGTACTTGCCAAAACCTATAGAGACGAGTATATGGATAAAATTCATGAAGAGTTCCCGATGTACAATTGGAAACAAAACAAAGGATATCCTACCAAGGAACATCGCGAAGCAATTAAGAAATATGGACCTACTAAGTATCATAGAATGTCTTTTAGGTTATTGCCAGATCAATTGGAGCTACTGTTTGAAGATTAGTCTTTGTATAGAATTACAGCTTTAATTTATATTTTAGTTTTCTAAATACTACAATAATTCAAATCCCGTTTATCGAATCTAGCTAAGTGTAACATTTATAAAAACCTCTTTGATTATTCTAGACAAAAACCAACAAAAAAACAGTAATTATGACAAAGCGAGCAAATAAATATAAACTAACCCTAGAACAAGTTTCTTTGACGAATGAAGAAACGATTTTAGCTGAACCTTTATCATTGGAATTTGAAAATCACGATGAAGTTTTTACAATTATCGAGAAAATTAAAGAAAAGAAACTATTTGAAGATGAGAATCAATCTACAGAATTTGCCATTGGTTTAAAAATGTTCAGTGAAGTAATGCTTAAAAACAGAAAGCATCCTCTTTTTGAAGATTTTTTTCCTGCATTTGGAGAATTCATGAAAAAACTAAAAAGTCAATAACAAACTATAAACCTAGATTATAACCTCAAATAAATCCTTAAAACTAAAATGCTTAAACAGAAATACGCTGCTTCAAAAAAGAAGAAAAACAAGCCATTTGAAATTAGGAAGGAATTTTACAGACGATTTCTTTATATTGGACTCTGTATAATTCCTATTTTTTTATTTGGAGACGAAAAGGGAACTTTTAGATTAGTTCCTCTGCCATTTTTTTTAGTTGGAATGTACAACTTACTCTTAATAGTAAGTTTTTCACAACTAATAATTGATGATTTTTTCCCACCCAAAATAGCATTCGAAAAAACGGCTAAACCCTTTGATAAGTTTATATATTATTTTTCTTCAGCCTTGTTTTTTGCAAGTTTAGTATTTCTGCTTTTTGAAATAAGAAAAATTGACAACACTATAAACGGTACTCAACTATTTTGGAGAGCAGGTTTCGCAGGAATTGCTTTAGCCATATTGCTTACAATAATTTTAAAGATTACAAATCCTTCTGTATATTTTGAAAGCAAAAGAAGGTACACAGTCCACTTTGGGTTATTTGTCGGGATGTTTTTACTTACAGCTGCTTCAACTAGTTTTATAAATCATTTCTATGCGACTACCGATAAATCATGTAAAAACTATACAATTATAAGAAAAGGAACCAGCGGATCGCGTAACAAAGAACACTTCATTCATATTATCACTGAAAATAATACGGAAGAACGCTTTTCGATAAAAAAAGCACTTCATGAAGAACTAATCGAAGGTGGCAAAATTGAATTATGCATGGTAAAAGGGAAACTTGGATATGATTATGTAACAGGATTTAATAAAATTAAAAACTAAAACAATTCATAATTTTCTATAACAAAGCTAACTTTAAAAAATGTTAGCTTTTTTTATGCAAAGGATTTAAAGTGAACTTTTCAACAAAGTAAAATTGGACTTTTAAACAAAGTGACACAATTTATTTTGATGCAATTTTGTACCATCAATTCAGATACTTATGGAAAATTTAATTAAAAAGTGTTGCAACCACATATAGCTTACTTGAATTTGATTCCATAAAACAAATCAAAAATAAAATAAATCGAATGAAACGATTTCTAAAAATCACAAAAAGAATTATGATTATAGTAATAAGCATTTTGGCTCTTTTAACCCTGGTTACTTTTTTATATATGATGCATCCAAAATTTGGTAAAGCACCAGAAGGTAATCGTTTGGAATTAATAAAAAAATCTAGCAATTATAGCGATGGAAAATTTCAAAACACGCATGACACACCTAATCTAACAAACGGCTACAGTTTTGGAGGTATTCTTTATGATCAATTATTTGGAAATCATCCAAGACGCGAACCTGTTGATTCTATCCCATCTATAAAAACCGATTTACATAATCTTTCTCCAGATGCCGATGTATTGGTTTGGTTTGGGCATTCATCTTATTTTATGCAAATAGATGGAAAACGTTTTCTGGTTGATCCTGTATTTAGCGGAAATGCTTCGCCATTACCAGGAACTGTAACTGCATTTAAAGGATCAAATGGTTACACCGTGGCAGATTTACCTACAATTGATTATTTGTTTATTAGCCACGATCATTACGACCATCTTGATTATGAAACTATAGTTGCTTTAAAATCTAAAGTAAAAAAGGTTATTTGTGGTCTTGGAGTTGGAGGACATTTTGAACGTTGGGGATATCCTACAGATAAAATAATCGAAAAAGATTGGAATGAAACAATTGTCTTAGAAGATGGTTTTAAAGTACATACAACTCCTGCAAGACATTTTTCGGGAAGAGGTTTTTCTAAAAATAATACCTTATGGCTGTCTTATGTTTTGCAAACGCCAAGTATTAAAATATACATTGGTGGCGATAGCGGCTACGATACACATTTTGCCAAAATTGGTGAACAATTCGGCTCAATAGATTTTGCAATTCTGGAAAACGGACAATATAATCTGGCTTGGGAAGCCATACATATGCTTCCTGAACAAGTACTTAAAGCAGCTCAAGATTTAAAAGCAAAAAGACTTTTCCCTGTGCATTCTTCAAAGTTTAAACTAGCAATGCATTCTTGGGATGAACCATTGAGTAAATTATCGACACTTAGCAAAACTGCTCATTTACCACTAGTAACACCTATGATTGGTGAAGTTGTAAATTTAAATGATAGTACACAAGTTTTTAAAGAATGGTGGAAAGGTGTAAATTAGCACTAACTTAAGATGAATCAAGATGAAAATTACCGAAATAAAATCGTGTCATATTGGCCCTGAAATTTCACCTGAACAATTTGTTCCAGAGCATATCTTTTTATATCTGGCAGCGGGAGAAATTGAAGGTTATGACGGACATGAAATGCATACTATTAAATCGGGAGATTATTGTATTGTAAGGAAAAATCATCTGGCTAAATACAAAAAACAGAAAGACAACGGACAATTTGAAAAAGTAGTAATCATTTTTGATGAAGCATTTTTGACAGAATTTAAAAAAAATCACGCTATTGCGAATGTAAAATCAAACTCTAAAAATGCATTTATCATTCTTAAAAAAGATGTTCTGATTCCTAATTTCATACGTTCATTAATGCCTTATTACAACGAAGGTGGAGTTATAGACGAAACGTTCTCTAAAGTAAAAAGGGAAGAACTTTTATTGATATTATTACAGACTAATCCCGAAATTTCGAGTATTTTATTTGACCAAAGTATTCCCGAAAAACTAGATCTAGAAGCGTTTGTATATCGAAATTATAAGTTTAATGTAAGTCTGGAAAGATTGGCTTTTTTAACTGGCAGAAGTTTGTCTTCTTTTAAAAGGGATTTTAAAAAGATTTTTAATGACACTCCTAATCGCTGGTTGATGCAGAAAAGATTGCAGGAAGCCCATTTTCAAATTCAAAGAGAAAGAAAAAAACCATCTGATATTTATCTTGATTTAGGCTTCGAAAACATTTCTCATTTTTCATTTGCTTTCAAAAAACAATTTGGATACAACCCAACAAGTCTTATAAAAGAACATACATAATTCTTGAGTCTTCAGAGTAAAATTATTCAAACGCGTTCCATTCTTAGACAATGTCTATTTTGGAACGCATTACGAAAATCATATTATTTTAAACAAATTCGGCTTCGAATAATTCTGTCAGATGCTTTAGGATTTTAGCTTTTACTTCGGCTTCATCTACTTTTTCTACACCAAGTTCTACCTGAAGTGAAGTAACGGCTTTACCGCGTATTCCACACGGAATTATATTATCAAAATAACCTAAGTCGGCATTTACATTTAAGGCAAATCCATGCATCGTTACCCAGCGTGAAGCACGTACACCAAGTGCACAAATCTTGCGGGCAAACGGCGTTCCTACTCCTAACCAAACACCCGTTTCTCCTTCGCTTCGACCACATTCTAATCCGTATTCTTTTAGCGTAAGAATAATAGATTCTTCGAGGAGACGCAAGTATTTATGAATATCGGTAAAGAAATTTTCTAAATCCAGAATAGGATATCCTACAATTTGTCCTGGGCCGTGATACGTAATATCACCACCACGATTTATTTTATAAAAAGTAGCTCCTTTGGCTTCTAGCTGTTTTTCGGATAAAAGTAAGTTGCTCAAATCGCCACTTTTACCCAAAGTATATACATGCGGATGCTCTACAAAAATGAAATAATTAGGAGTTGGCAAATCAAGTTCTTCTCTCCTATTTTTAATTTTTAAGTCAACAACATCCTTAAATAATTGTTCTTGATATTCCCAAGTCGATTTATAATCTTTTTGACCTAAATCTTGTAGTTGGATTTTTTTGTTCATTGTATTATTTTTCAAACTCTACCTCAAGTCCCAGTTTAGTTGGATTTTCCATATAATCTGTAAAGGGATATTGGATAGTTATTGTTTTTCTGTCTTCACTAAACAAAGCATTTGCATTAGATACTTTTTTTACTTTTTTAGGGAAACGATATTTTATAACATAGTTCGAAGATGCAAAAATCATTTTATACATTCCTAATGAATCCTCTACTGGTTTATTAGTTTCTTTTGGGTTCAAAATGACTTTACGATTAAACTTTTTCCCGTCATAGCTAAAACTTACGGTACTATTGTTACTGAAATCTCCGCTAAAAGGCATTTTATTATCTGAAGCTTTATTTTTCTCAATATTCTGAAGCGCACTCATAGTTTTCATCATATCCTGTAATTCATTTACATTTTTGAAATCAGTTTTTAAATCTAACATAAACTGTTTCTGTTCTGTATTCATTTTCATATGAACGACGAAATTCTCTAGTTTTTTAAGCTCTTTTTGCTCTTCGGGAGAAAGTTTTGCTATACTGTCTTTCTTGTTCTTAAACATTTCTTTAAATGAAAAAGTAGAATCTATACTTTTTGTTGCATCACCAACTTCATTTCCTAGTTGCTGTCCTGCCATTGCCATAAGTGCAGAACCATCCATATCTAGCGAAAATTTACCCGACCCATTATCTGCAATATCAATGTTTTCGGTAAAAGTACAACTTGTTAACGTCGCTAATAAAAGGGAAAGACTGAGGAATTTTATTAATTTCATGAGTAGATTATATTTTTTCTCAAAGATACGAAGTCTATTTAAAAAAATAACGGCAAAGATTCTAAGATATAAAGACCTTATTACTTCTAGATTTTACTCTAAAACTACTTCCAGATTTGTACTTTCAGGATTCTCTAAACAATCGGAAAGCTGGAATGTAAGTGTTACTGTTTTTTTGTCTGAACTAAGAATTGCCGCTGAATTAGAAACCGACTTTATTTTACGAGGAAAATTGTACTTAAGTGCATAGGTTTGGGTAAAACTTAAGATATTGAATTTAGATTTGAAATTATTTATTTGCCTTTTATTCTTCTTAATTTCAGCCTCATTAATAACCTTAACAATACGTTTAAATGTTGTTCCGTCAAAGCTATATTTTAAATCAAAAAAATGACTTTCTGCCGTAAGTGCATAATTGTTTTCAAGATCATTTGCATAATCTTCAGTATTGTATAAATTAGGAACAGCATCTATTTTGGTAAAAGGAAATGTAATAGAAGTTTTAAATTCCTTATCGAAAGAACTCTTCTTTACATGCACTTTTGCATTTGCATATTTTTGGAACAACTGCTGTTCTCGTTGGGTATATTTTAAAAATATTTCGTTATATTTTGTAATATAATCTCGAAAAACATAGGTTGTATCTTGAAATTTATCTTCTTTAGAATACTTTTCTCCCATCAAAAGCATATAGCTATGTTCATCTCTAAGTTGCATTGCTTCGATAGTTCCGCTCCCATCTTCGTTTAGATTTATTGTTTCGGTAACTTGACAACTTGTAAAAAGTATTGCGAGCAAAAAAGAGAAGAAATAATTTTTCATTTAAAAAGCTTAGAATTTAAAATGCTAATGTAAACAAGTTTTGTAAGAAAAAACTATTTCGCGAAGTTTCGCAAAGCTTCACAAAGAAAAAATACAGAGAGTCGCAAAGTTTTATTTCACGCAGATTTGAGAGATTTTAGCTGATTTTATCACACAAACATTATCCTCTTGAGCGGAGTCGAAGGATTGCGCGTTATAAAACCAATTACTCGTAAAAATAATCTGTGTTTTACACACAACCGAAATCTTTGCGCCTCTGTACCTTTGTATCTCTGAACCTTTGAACCTTTGCACCTTTACTCCCAAGAGAATTGAAATACAATAAATTGCTGCTACAAAAAATCTAAAATCTGCATTCTAAAATCTACATTCTTTTCTTTATCTTTGCATTCTTATAAAAAAAGCGCAAAATGGCATTATCAGAACAAGAAATTATCCGAAGAGAAAAACTTCAAAACTTACGCAACTTAGGAATCAATCCTTATCCAGCTAATCTTTTTCCTGTAAATCATACTTCTAAGCAAATTAAGGAGTCTTTTGAAGAAGGTAAGAAGGTTATCGTTGCAGGACGTTTGATGAGTGTTCGTGACCAAGGAAAAGCTTGTTTTGCTGAATTGCAGGATAGCGAAGGACGTTTACAATTATACGTTAATCGTGATGTTTTGTGCGAAGGTGATGATAAAACTTTATACAACACGGTATTTAAAAAATTAACCGATTTAGGTGATTTCATTGGTATCGAAGGAGAATTGTTTACTACAAAAGTTGGTGCACAATGTGTACGTGTAGATGGATTTACTTTCTTGAGTAAAACATTGCGTCCGCTACCTTTACCGAAAGTTGATGAAGACGGAAATGTACACGATGCATTTAATGATGCTGAGTTACGTTACAGAATGCGTTATGTAGATTTAACAGTGAATCAACACGTTAAAGAAACGTTTATTAAACGTACAAAGTTATATACTGCAATGCGTGGTTATTTTAACGATGCAGGTTATCTTGAGGTTGAAACTCCGGTTTTACAATCAATTCCTGGTGGTGCTTCGGCAAGACCTTTTATCACGCATCATAATTCGCTTGACATTCCGCTATATATGCGTATTGCAAACGAATTGTATTTAAAAAGATTAATTGTTGGTGGTTTTGAAGGTGTTTATGAGTTCTCTAAAAACTTTAGAAATGAAGGGATGGACAGAACGCATAATCCTGAATTCACCGCAATGGAAATATATGTAGCCTACAAAGACTACAACTGGATGATGGAATTTGCTGAAGGTTTGCTTGAGCATTGTGCAATTGCTGTAAACGGAACTAGCGAAGTTACTTTTGGTGAGCATAAAATAAACTTTAAAGCACCTTACGCTCGCGTTACAATGACCGATTCTATCAAACATTTTACTGGTTTTGATATTTCTGGAAAAACAGAAGAAGAGTTATTTGAAGCTGCAAGAGGAATGGGAATTGAAGTGGATAATACAATGGGGAAAGGAAAACTAATTGATGAGATTTTTGGAGCTAAGTGCGAAGGAAATTACATTCAGCCAACTTTCATCACTGATTATCCTAAAGAAATGTCGCCTCTTTGTAAAGAGCACCGCGATAATCCTGAACTTACAGAGCGTTTTGAGTTAATGGTTTGTGGTAAAGAAATAGCAAATGCTTATTCTGAATTAAATGACCCAATTGACCAACGTGAGCGTTTTGAAGATCAAATGCGTTTGGCTGCAAAAGGTGATGATGAGGCTAATGGTATCATCGACGAAGATTTCTTAAGAGCGCTTGAATACGGTATGCCTCCAACATCTGGAATGGGTATTGGTATGGATCGTTTGATTATGTACTTAACAAATAATGCATCTATCCAAGAAGTATTATTGTTCCCACAAATGCGTCCTGAGAAAAAATTAGCTCAGATTGAACTTTCTGATGAAGAAAAATTCATCGTAGATTTATTGAAAGGAAATGAAAATAAAATGGATCTTCAGCAATTAAAAATTACTGCTAATTTAAGCGGTAAAAAATGGGATGCTTCTATGAAAAACTTATCTAAACACGGTTTAACTAAAGTTGCTGTTGAAGGTGAGTTTAAAACTGTAGAATTGGTAGGGTAGTTTTTTACTCGTTACAATATTCAAACCCGACAGGTTTTAAAACCTGTCGGGTTTTTTATTCAAATTTAATGACTCAAAAATATTCATGTCAAAAATTAAAGATTATTTTATTTATACTATTTTCATCTTATTTACTATAATTAGTTCCTATCAATTAATCGATTCATTTATACATCCAGATATCGAATTAAATGATTCGCTTTTATTTAAAGACAGATTAAAACAACTTAACGGAATAGTACTTTTCGGCGGACTTGGATTGATCTATTTTCTTATTAAGGAGAATAAATTTAACCCGAATAAAAATTCTATTAAAACATTTATCATCATGTTTTTTGGCTGTTTAATTTTTGTTATTAGTAGTTTATTCTTGATTTTATATCCTGAAGAATTTAGGAGAGGCAATAAATTTGTCAAAATAATTATTGGCTATTCTGGAATCCTGTTTTTTGGAACTGGCTTAATTATGTCAGTATATAAATTAATTAAAGAGATTTTTAAACCTAATAAATACTAATGATATAATTCAGAAAATCATCTAATGAATAAACCTGAAAGCACTAATTCTATTAATCTATCCTCGGATAATTGAGTTAGAAAAAGTAAAGAAGATATAAAATATGGCAGGCTTATTTCGCAAGAAGATTTAAATAAGATGGACTTAGAATGACTATCAAAACAAGAAAAATTAAACTAATTCTAATTGCATTTTTAAAAATATTAAGATAAAAAAAGAGCTTCAATTGAAGCTCTTTTTTTATCTATTGCTCTAAGAATATTTTCTCTTTAAAAAGAAATTTTCTCTAGTTTTTTATTATCTATATCAAGGATTGCTTGAGATTGATCAGGAACAGCCCCTTTCCATTTTTCCTGAACTGATGGATTAGAAGGATATTTACCATTTTTCATTTTTACACTATAAAGAATTCCTTTACTACTCACTATAAGATCCTGAAATTTTTCGGAAGCAGTTGTTCCAACAAAAATAGGAAAATCGGTTACTGTAAATTTATTCAATAAGCTTCCGTCATTGTTCAAGATAAAACCAGAACATCCGCCTGTACCACAAAAATAAGGATTAGAGAAACCTACAAAGTACTCGTCTTTTTTATCATTATTTAAATCGAAAGCATCATAGTAAAAAAATCGGTCTTCTTTTGTCATTGCTGGCAAATCCTTGTTTAACAAAACTGTGGTTAATTGCTTACGAATCATATCGACTACTTTAGAATCTATTGGAGCTGTTTTATTATTTCCTGCCGCTGAGTCATTATCGGTTTCCGTTGTTACTGATAAGTCAATGGCTGTTGAGTCCACTCCTTTTCCTGTATCTGTAGCCGTTTCTTTTTTCTGGCAAGAATATAAACTAAGCATTGCTAAGCCTATTAAAAATGTCTTTTTCATGATTTTATTATTTTTTTTTATTACCGTTAAATTTACAAAAAATTAAATAAATACATTTGTTTTAGAGGGTTTCTTAAAGTCATTCATTGACAATAAACGTACTTTAAACCAATAAAGCCGATTTATTTTCTAGATCTTTTCTTATCAGCAATTCTTTGATATTATTATACGTTACAAGCGCAATTTGAGTTAATGCTTCGCTCGTAAAAAAAGCCTGATGTGCAGTTACCAATACATTCGGAAAACTCATTAATCGCTGGATTGCATCATCTTTTATAATATCTTCTGAAAGGTCTCTAAAAAACAATTTTTCCTCCTGCTCATATACATCAATTCCTAAATATCCTACTTTACCATCTTTTAGCGCTTCTATAACACTAGCTGTTTCTATAAGTCCGCCACGGCTAGTATTAATTATCATAACACTGTTTTTCATTTGCCTAAGCGAATCTTTATTTATGATATGCTTTGTTTTTTCGTTTAATGGGCAGTGCAAAGAGATAATATCACTTTCTTTAAAAACTGTCTCTAAATCGGTAAATACAACTCCCTCTTTTTCCATTTCGGGATTACTTACAATATCATAAGCAAGAATTCGGCAACCAAAGCCTTTTCCTATTTTAGAGAAAGCTTTCCCTATATTCCCTGTTCCTATTATACCAATTGTTTTACCATGCAAGTCAAATCCTAATAACCCATTTAGCGAGAAATTTTGTTCACGAACTCTATTATACGCTTTATGTGTTTTACGATTAAGTGTAAGAATCATTGCCATAGCGTGTTCGGCAACAGCTTCAGGTGAATAAGCAGGAACGCGACAAACATGAATTCCGTGTTTCTTTGCTGCTTCCAGATTTACATTATTAAAACCAGCACAACGTAAAGCAATAATCTTCACACCCTTTTCTGCCAATTGTTTTATCACCGTTTCATCGACAATATCATTTACAAAAACACAAATAATATTCGAACCCTGAATTAAACTTACTGTATGTTTATTAAGCTGTGTTTCAAAAAATTCTAAGTCAAAACCAAACTCGCAATTATGTTTATTAAAGAAAGTCTTATCATAAGGCTGAGCCGAGAAAAACGTTATTTTATTCATGCCTGCTACTCTATCTAAATCCATATATGCTTTCTTTAAAATTATAATTGTTTATTCATTAAAATTAAACAAATAATCGCAAAGTAAATTTCCAGTCAAAAAAAAAAGAGCTTCAATTGAAGCTCGTTTGATACAAAAATTATAAATCAATCTTAAACACGAATTTCACGAATTGTCACTAATCCGTTTGTGAAATTAATTTCACAAACTAAGCTACTCATTAAGATTTGTGCAAATTCGTGAAATTCGTGTTTGTTATTTTATTTTCTTAATTACAATATGTTTCGATTTTAGTTTTTTATCAGTTGCATATTTTAGTAATTGTTTACCAGCTTCTACATTACGATCAGATGATAAAACATCTGCACCATTGGTAATAAGTTTGTAATACAACTCATCTCCTTTGGCAGCAGCACTTTTATCAAGATTTCCCATAGTTCCTAAAATACAAGAAATTTTTCGGCTGTGTAAATACTCATATACTTCTGGTTTTGGTTCAGAAGTACCTACAAATGCAATCATTTTATTGGCTTTTACACCTAATTTCTCCATACGTTCCACATCTTCTTTTCCTCTTGCCGAAACCGAAATCATTAAGTCTGGCGCTAGTTTAGCAGCCTCTGCAGCTTGCGTTGCACTATAAGTAATAATTACCGAATAAGACTCCGCTTTATTTCTTCTTACAGCATCGATAATCATTTGCATCGGAACGCCTTTCTTGATATCCAAATTATAAATTACTTTACCCTTACCCCATTGTAGGATTTGATCTAAAGTTTCGATTTTATATGGAGTTACTTTTCCTTCAGTATCTTTTAAGAAAAGCTCTTGTAACTCTTTATACGTATATCCTTCGATAACCCCCGTTCCAGTTGTTGTTCTGTCTAGTGTATTATCATGCATCATTACTAAAACTGAATCCTTACTCAAAGCAATATCAGTTTCTACAATCGTAGGATTATATTTTATTGCATTGGCAAATGTTGGTGTACAGTTTTCTGGAAACCCAACAGTTGGACCACCTCGATGTGCACTTACCAACGGAATTGTTTTCTTAGAATAATTTAAAAACTTCTGTAATTCTTTAGAAGTTTTAAATTTTAATAAATATTCATTTTCCTGGGCAAAACCAAAACTAAAAATGAAAGAAACTAAAACTGCAAACCACAAACTTTTATTCTGAAACATATTATATTTATTAAAATTGGATTGCAAAATTAAGCAATTCCTACTATGCAAAGCCCTATAAAAAGTGAAATTATTTTAACCATATAAGTAATTTAAGTAAATATAAGCGCGACTTAATCAGCCTAAAATTTAAATGGACTTACATGACTTATATGGTTACCTTTTTTTATTACAATCTTAAATCTATGCAACCTCAATTATTTTATTCCCTAAATTTTAAATGGTCAGAACTAAACAGCAATCCAATACCGCTATAAGGATCTTTTTTTAAATCATAAAAATTAGTCACTCCCTCTAAATCTTTATATAAACTAGCAATTATTGTACTAGACTGGAAACCATCTATTGTATGGTTTATAATAGTATCGGCAAGACAAGCCAGTTCTTTTGTCGAGTTGGTTACACCTATATTATTACCCGTTTCCCAGTCCCAAATTATCCAATCCCAATTGTGTTTTTTATAAATGCAATCCATCCATAAATATGACAGATTTTTAATTTTCATCTTTCCTAATTCCTTTCCTTTCCAGTATTCAACACTTTCTATTATAGCTTGTATAGCGGAATCTGTTCCGTCATAAATAAAACTAGAATTCGAAATCTGAATAATCTTTATAGCATCTTTTATCTTAGTATCAATTGTTTTTAATTCCTTTTCATTTGGCTTTCTTAAAAAAGCAAACTCAATATCTTGTCGTTCAAAAATAGTTCCTCCCGATTTTTCGAGCATTTCTGCTGGAATACATTTCGTGTTAGAATATTCATCAAGAAATTCATCTTTCGGGTTAAAAGAGAAATTCTCATCTTCATAAAAACCCGCACAATATCGCTGCTCAATTTCTTTTAGCAGTTTATAACTCTCATAGTTAATATCCTCTTTTGCTTCATCCTCATTTGCAAACTTGCAAAAATAATCTGGCTGAAGAAACCAATACAAACACAATGCAGTTCCTTTATCACAATGTTTTTGTTTAATAATCCAGTCAAAAGGCTCAATTCCGTCATCATAATTCCAATGTTGCACAAACTGATGCAACTCGGCAGCAGTTAATTTCTTATAAGACATCTCGCCATTTACAGCTTTAAGAACCCGATTTTTACTTTTCTTATTAAACTCCATTTTTTCTCTTAGTAATAACTATTTTAATTATTTCAATCTCTTTACAAATTTAAAAACCTATCCTTATAAAAGTAGCAAGACAACACATAAAAAAACTCCTATAACAACAAGTCTTTAAACTCATTGTTATAGAAGTCTTTAAATTATTAAAAGTTTTTTATTTACTATCGCCCTTCTTAACCGATAAGACAGAAACATCATATCCTAGATTACGTAACACTTCTAATCCATCAAGAGATTCCAACTTATTTTTACCAGTCCATCCTTTTTGCAAACCAAATAAAATACATTCTCTAACATATTTAGGTCTATTCAGGTTCACAACTTCTTTTTCGTCAGTTAATGACTTAACAAGTGGAAAACCAAAATTTAAAGGAAGCCCAATTATTGGGTCATCCCATGTCAGGAAATCAACTAATAATGGTGTTAGCTTATAATCCTTTAAAAATATTTTTATTGTCAATGTTCCTACCTGCGCAGACAAATCGACCTTACCAGTCATTATATAGAGATAAACATTATCCTCGACAGTTATTTTTCTTAATTTGATGTGTCTAAATTAAACCTTAGTAAAACTAAACATCTATTACTTTAAATCTATTAAAATTTCATTAAACACATAGAAACATAGATTCTATGTGTAAAAAAGAATACAAAAAAGAAATACATTTCTTTCACATAGCTAGCTCTGTGCTTTTTAGATAAGTGAAACGCCTTTATTTAAGAATACAAATTCTATGTTTCTATCTGTTAAAAAAAACTTCTATATCAATAAGCTATTAGCTCACTAATATAAAAGCTTTTCTATATTATTCTAAAACCTGTTACAAACTATAATTCAGGTTTACGCTCCAGCGGTAATTAGCCTCCATTGCGCCATTAGATAAATTCTGGTTTATAGGAAGCATTCCGTTTACACCAACAGAAAATTTATCTTTCCCAACCTCAATACCAAATTTCCCAAACAGGATATCTCCAGCCGTATTTGGCAAATCCAAGCCATGTTGTTTGTTTGTAGCATAAACTTCGCCAGCAAAACCTAGTTGAGGAACTAATTGTACCGATGGTAAATCGAATAAATAAAAGAATGTTCCCGAATAATTAAACTGATTCCCGTATTGGTATTTTTGTTCATTTTCGGTTTTTATAACATAATTAAGCATTGTGTTTAAACCCAAATTCTTTCTCTTAATTACATATTCCGAAACCAGTAAATAATCCCAACTTCCCGTTCCTAGTTGGAAACTCTTGTTTACACTCCCCACATTATTAGCTTCATTAAACTTTCCTGTTGGCATTTTTACACCACCACCAAGTTCTATTTTATGCGTAAAAACTGTGCTGTCTTTTTGCGTTTCAAACACCGTATAAAGTGCCATTACCGAAATATCTCCCAATCCCGAAATACTCTCGGTTCCAGTCGTTAATTCGCGATTATGAAAATGATACGGAACCAATGCCGAAATCTGGATTCTCTTAGCAACAGGAATACGTGCCCAAGCCTGAACCGTATTAAAGTTCTCATCAATCCAGGGAGAATTAGCAAAAATACCATCACGACTCGTATAACTCTGATTGAAATAACGTATTCCAACAAAATTTGTGTTTAACATCGAGCTAAACCCCATACTTCCACCACTTGCCGAACAACCACAAGCATCACAATCAAAGTCTTCCATCATTGCCAAACGCTGAAATGTAAAGCTCGAAATACTATCTTTTACCGTTGCAGCAAAAGTTAGATTACAAACTAGAACTAAACTTAAAACTATTATTTTTTTCATTGTATTTTATTTTTTTAGGAGCTCCCGATAGCTTCGGGACCCGCTTTCCGTTGCAAGCTTTTCTTAAAATCCCATTTTTCTATACGTTTACAAAGTTTCCGCTGGTCACTTTGTAAACCCAAGAAAAAATAAGGTCTTTTCTCAAAAAGGCTTTACACTACAATCGGGGCTAAAACTCCTATTTTCATTATATTATTTATTCCTAACCTAAAACTCCGAAAGCTTCCTATCGGTCAAGAATTGATTATCTGTTAATGTTTTCAGGAAAGCGATAATTTGTTTTTTATCCATTTCCGAAAGTTCGATTCCTAATTTTCCATTTTGTCTCAGGATTGGGTCTAATGTTGCCGAAGCTTCAATTCCGCTGGCATAATGATTAAGAACCGCTTCTAACGTTCCAAAACGTCCGTCGTGCATATAAGGAGCCGAAACCTCAACATTTCGCAAACTTTGTACTTTAAACTTATAATAATCGCTTGCTAACTCAGTCACTTTGTAACGTCCCACATCATTTACTTTAGGATTTACCGCAAGACCATTGTTACGGAATGAATCGTCCGTCATTAAATCGGTAGCGTGGCACGAAGCACATTTAGAATTAAACAAAGCATATCCTGCTAATTCATCGGCAGTAAGAGTTCCTCCAGATTCATTACGACGGTATTTATCAAAACGAGAATTAGATGATGTTGCCATTACCATAAATTGCGAAAGTGCTTTTAGCATATTCTCCGTAGTAATAGCTCCATCGGTAAAAGCTTGCCCAAACAAGGTTCGATACGTTTTATCGCCTCGCATCATTTCGAGAATAGCATTTAAATCGCCATTCATTTCGATATCGCTCGTTAACGGAATTATGGGCTGTAAGTCCAGATGATTGGTTACGCCATCGTACATAAAAGTTCTCTGATAAGCCAAGTTCTGGATTGGTGGTGCATTTCGGGTTCCTAAAGCATCGCCAACACCATGACTTACAGTATGACCGTGGTGTGTAAAAGCGTTTTCCTGAATATGACAAAATCCACAGGAAACGATTCCATCAGAGGCCAAACGCCCATCATAGAATAGTTTTTTGCCCAGTTCAAATCCTTTTTCTGTTGGCGGATTTGTGGTAATATCATAAACCAAAGCTGGAAAATTTGATGGCACCTTAAAGTCTAAAGGCACATTTATATATTCATCATCCTGATCACTACAACTATATAATAACGGAATCATAACCCAAAGAAAATATTTTATTCTCATGGTTTCTAAATTTAAAAAGAAGCACAAAAGCTCGATTCTAGCCCCGATTGCCGCGATATCCTTTTTTATTTTTCTTTAAAATAAAAAAGATAAAGCAAAAAGCGGGACAAGAGTTCCTAATGAAAAACAACTTTTGTGCTCCTAGAAATGAAATTAATCGTTGTGTACGTGATCTACTCTAAACATTGTTGCTACATTGGCAGTAATTAAAGGCAAAGCAGCTCCCCCCATAATCATAGCGCCTGTTCCGCCCATGTTGTAATCTGAAAGTTTGATTTTATTAGGTCCGTCAAGAATTTTAGACAAATCGGCTATAATATGTACATCTGGCGAAATGTTAGTTCTTACCAAGGCTTTGGTTGGGAAATCCAGTGTTACTTCGGTATAGTTATAATCGGTTCCTGTTTGTCCTGTATGGATCATAAAAGGAAGTGCAGTTGTAACGGTTTCTGAAGTGAAATTACCTTCGAAAGCAAGGAATTTATATCCTGCAGTCCAGTTCCATAACATTTTGGCAGCTTGAGCTTGTGCCAGGAAATCTCCTTGTCCTGATGCTCCCAATTGCCATTGTTCTTTATCTACTCCTATTCCAAATTTTACTTTTATGTAATCTCCCGCAGGAACATCTGATAAGACAAATTTGTAACCAGCCGCGCTTGCTTCGTCAGCAATAAAATAGCTTTTTGCTTTTGGGTATGTGAATGTTGTTCCGTCAGTTTTTGTTAAAACAATATTACTTACGATGTATTTTACCGTTGTAATTTTTAAAACTTCCTTATTTGTAGTTGTGTTTGGCTGAGTTTCAAGAATTAAATCGTTTGATCCAAAAGAGTTGTCAAATTTTAATCCGATTTTTCCAGTTCCAGAAACTGATTCATTATTATCATCACTTGAACATGCTGAAATAGTAGCTGTTATAGCCAAAATAGCTATTACTTTATATAATATTTTTTTCATTTTTGAGTTGTATATCTTTAATAAGTCTTTAAAATAGTATGTGCATAGGCTTACTTCAAATGATAATAATCAAATGAAATAGCAGGACACAAAAGTGTTTTAATTAAAATTTAAGAAATACGTGCTGGTGGATGAAAAAACAAATCCGCATTAAGATGCGAATACAAATTAGCGTAAGCCGCATTAATTTGTGATTTAGTATTATTTGGATAAAATTGTAGGGTAAACAATTTAGTTGATTCAAACATTAAATCGACTTTATCCAGAAGAGTATTTTTTTTATCAGATGAAGATGGCTTTTCGGCATCGGCTGCTTTTGCTAATTCTTTCATCAAGTGACACTTTCCGTTACACTGCATAACAGGTTGTGCCTTGTTCTCGCAAAGTACGGTCGAAATGTAATCATAATTGACAATATATTCTATAACCGGGAATACAGGTTTTAGAAAAATAGCTAGAATCAATATGAAGACCATTTTTTTCACCATGCGAATTTAAGAAACAAATTTTATTTTATCATCTGTTAAATAAATTATAATTAAAAAAAATCAATTAAACCTATTGATTTCATCAATGTCTAACGACTATAACCTTTAAAACAAACAAATCATGAAAAAATTATTTATCACTGCTTTATTGTTCGTTGGAATGGTAAGCTTTGCTCAAGATGCTACAACAACGACTCCTAAGCAACAAAAAGAAAGATTGACTCCTGAACAACGAAATGAAAAACATTTAAAGAAACTGACTACCGAATTAAATCTAGATGCCAACCAACAAGCTCAAGTTGGAAAATTACTTGCCGAGAAAAGTGCCAAATCACAAAAATACATGGAAACTCGAAAAGCTAGAAAAGACAGCAATGCAAAACCAACTGCCGAAGAAAAAGCTGCTCTTAAAAAAGAAATGATGGATGAGAAAACAGCAACAGAAACTCAAATGAAATCTATCTTAAATGCCGACCAATACAAAAAATGGACTGCAATGAGAGAAGAAAATAAAGAGAAGATGAAAGAAAAAATGAAAGACAGAGCAAACAAACAATAATCCAGAATTCACAAAAAAAAACTTCCAGCGTAAACTGGAAGTTTTTTTGTTTTTACCATTAAGAGATTAAGAAAATTAAGCTTTAGTATATTCAGGATTTAAAAACCTTACAGGATTGCAACCTTTGAATTCCCTTAATGAAACTTAATTTCTTAATGGTGAAAAAAATATTTAAAAAGTTTTAGAAACTTTATCAATCGCCTGAATTGTAAAGTCTAAATCTTCGTATGTTAATGCATCTGTAATAAACCATGTTTCGTATGCCGAAGGTGCAATGTAAACTCCTTCATTTAACAATCCGTGGAAGAATTTCTTAAATGTTTCGTTATCCCCATTGGCAGCACTTTTAAAATCAGTAACTGGCGCAGCATCAAAATGTACCGAAATCATCGATCCTACTCTATTTATTGTAAAAACTACATTATTAGCTTTAAGAACTCTGTCAATTCCAGCTTCTAGATAAGCTGTTTTCTCGTCTAAACGAGTAAAAATAGCACGATCATTATCTAACGCTTGCAACATTGCTAATCCTGCTGCCATTGCCAGCGGATTACCCGATAATGTTCCTGCTTGATAAACTGGTCCTATTGGCGCCAGATAATTCATAATTTCCTCACGAGCAGCAAATGCTCCTACTGGCAAACCACCACCTATTACTTTACCAAATGTTACGATATCGGCCTTAATATTAAATAATTCCTGAACACCTCCACGAGCAAGTCTAAAACCGGTCATAACCTCATCAAAGATTAATAATATTCCGTTTTCTGTACATAATTCACGTAAACCTTCTAAGAAGCCTTTATTTGGCGGAATACAACCCATATTTCCTGCAACAGGTTCTATGATAATGGCAGCGATTTCGTTTTTGTTAGCGTTAATTAATGTCGCTACATTTTCTAAATCATTGTATTTTGCCAGCAAAGTGTCTTTAGCCGTTCCCTCTGTAACTCCTGGACTATTTGGACTTCCGAAAGTAACAGCCCCACTTCCAGCCTGAATCAGGAATGAATCTGAATGTCCGTGGTAACAACCTGCAAATTTTATAATTTTATCTCTCTTTGTAAATCCTCTTGCCAAACGTATTGCGCTCATACAAGCCTCTGTTCCAGAATTTACAAAACGAATTTTATCAATATTTGGAACCATCGAAACTGCCAAAGCTGCAATTTGTGTTTCCAACTCTGTTGGCATCCCAAAAGATGTTCCTAATTTAGCTTTCTCAATTACTGCATCAACAACTGGAGCATATGCATGACCTAAAACCATTGGTCCCCATGAATTGATGTAATCTATCAATTTGTTTCCGTCTTCATCATATAAATAAGCTCCTTTGGCGCTTTTTACAAAAATTGGAGTTCCTCCTACTGCTTTAAATGCTCTTACAGGCGAATTTACACCACCCGGAATTACTTTTTCTGCTTCAGCAAAAAGCTGACTGCTTCTTTGATATATCATTATTAACTTTAGATTTTAGAGTTCTGATTTTAGATTTACACAATAAATTTAAATCTAAAAATCAATTATAAGCTCATTAAAAATATTTTTATGTATCTGGTTTCTTTAGAATTAAATCTTACTTCACAATTAACTTCTGTCCGATAGAAAGGGTGTTATCTACAAGATTATTTTTTTGCTTTAAATCATCAACAAGTACGTTGAATTTTTTAGAAATAGAATATAATGTATCTCCTTTCTGCACTTCGTACAAGGAAAGATTACCCGAATTATTATTATTTTGTGTATTAGGTTTTGTAGCAATAACGGTTGTAGTTTTCTCTACTACTACATAGTCTTTGCCCATAGCTATATTATCGTATTGGTGTAATTCGTAACGCTCAATATAACTAATTAATTTTTCTGGATATCTAGGATCAGTTGCGTAACCTGCTGCTCTTAATCCTTTTGCCCATGCTTTATAATCTCCTTTTTCGTAAGTAAATAAGGTCGCATATCGGCTTTTTCCTGTCAGGAATAAAGCATGATCGCGAAACGATTCTGATGGATCTTTGTATTTTCTAAAACATTCCTGAGCCGAATCATCATCATGACGAACACTTTCTCCAACCCAGTCTTTATGGCATTTTATACCAAAATGGTTATTAGATGAAAGGGCTAAATCTCCTTTTCCTGCACCCGATTCTAAAATCCCTTGTGCCAGAATAATACTTGCAGGAATTCCGTAATTTTTCATATTACCCATCGCAATATCTTTGTATTGAGCAATGTAATCACTTATAGAAGTATTGGTAACAACTGTTTTTGAAGTCGACTCGATAACTTCAGTCGTAGTATTAGATGTAGTTTTTTTAGTATCTGTCTTGGTATAAACCGGTTTTTTCTTAGTTTGGATCGCTACTCTTTGTTTTTGTTGGGTAGTAGCAGCCTTTTTGGTTGTTGCAATAGCAGGTTTGCTTGCGTTACAACCTATTAGTGTTATCGTTATTAATAGTACGAGTGTTTTTTTAAACATTGCTTTTAATTATTGGTAAATTTTTATTCATCAGCTTCATATTCATTCCTTGTATTCCTTGTAATCCGCCAGTATGAATCAGCAGGATTTTTGAGTTTTCGGGGAAATAATTTTTCCTAATTAAATCTATAACGCCAAAAACCATCTTTCCTGTATAAATTGGATCCAAAGGGATTTGATTTTCATCAAAAAACTGATTAATAAAGGCAATAAGCTCTAAATTTACTTTACCATAACCGCCAAAATGGTAGTCTGTAATCAATTCCCAATTTTGATTCTTTGCAAAAATACGAATTTCATCTTTTAAAAAATCCCCTTTTAACGCTGGAAACCCTAAAACTTTTTGATTTGGTAACGCACTATTGCTAATTCCCGAAATTGTTCCTCCCGTTCCTACTGCACAACATACATAATTAAACTCTTCATCTTCGGGCGTTAAAATCTCCTCACAACCCCGAACTGCCAGCTCATTTGTTCCCCCTTCGGGCACTAGGTAAAAATCTCCAAATTTTGCTTTTAGATTATCTAAAAAGCTTATTTCGCTTTTAAGACGATAATCTTCTCGCGAAACAAACTCAAATTGCATTCCGTTTTCCTGAGCAAATTTTAAAGTTGGATTCCCTTCAATTTTATCGATAAGTTCATCTCCACGGATAATCCCGATGGTTTTAAATCCGCTTTCTTTTCCTGCATAAGCCACAGCAGCAATATGATTAGAAAATGCTCCGCCAAATGTGAGCAACGTTTCTTGGTTTTCGGCTTTCGCCTGAAGTAAATTATATTTGAGTTTTCGGTACTTATTTCCAGAAATAAAAGGATGAATCAAATCTTCTCTTTTAATTGTAAGTGAAATATTGTTCGGGAAAACGGTATGGATTTTTTGATTCAAAATCTAATTTTATTTTTGATTTAAATACTGCACAAACCGAAAAAAAGGTCTGCTCTTTAAATAGTTCATATTAGCCTCATTTTTATAAGCTTCTCTCTCAAAACTTATATTCTGATATGCCAAACTTGCATTTTTATATTGAAATAAACGCACCACATATTCTATTAAATACCAAATAAAAAATGGCAATATCAATAACTCTAATTGTTGGCGTAAATGTATTTTTTCATGATTAACAAAAACCTGATTGTTTTTGTCCGAAGGGTATTTTACCAATACAAACGGAAATACAGCCATTCCTCGATATCCTTTCGGAATTAAATATTTAGCAATAATCAAAAACATTCGCTGTAAAATTTATAAATTTGTAGTAGTAAATTACTTCTATACAAAGAAAATCATAATCAATTGAATTTACTTAAAATTAAACATAAAAATAGCATTTTGCCAAATTCAGAATTATGAATGAACAAAATAAGGAAAATAAATTAATTGAGGGCGAAGATTTTTATTATACCCCCGAAGGATATAAATGTTTTACAGAAAAACATCATTTAAAAAGAGGGTATTGTTGCAAAAGTGGTTGTCGCCATTGCCCTTATGGATATGATAAAAAAACAGGAGAAATTAGGAAATAGATTATTAGACTTCTTAGACTTTTGGTTTTTTGGATTATTCGACTGCTCCAAAACCTGAAAACCCTAAGAAATCTTAAATTCCTTTGAAACAAATTATATAATCTTTAAATTTCCAAATCTTTAAAATACGATAATTAGAAAATGTATCAATTTGAAGATTAAAAAATTCTACTTCAATGGATTTTTCAATCTTTAAATACTTAAATCTTTAAATACGAAATATGGATATCTGCTCTCAAAAATATAGGATTACTATCCACAAATCCTATCATAGGTCGGATATTCGGTATCCCTAGTTGTTAATTAGAAAATGTGCCAATTTGAAAATGAGATAATTATTTCAAATCGAATTTGCATTGATAGGTATTTCGCTCCTATGGAGCTTTTACCAACTGATCGTATTGTTTTCTATAAATATTACGCCTTTACAAGGCTGAAAAAATAAATTCGTTGGAATTATATTATTTTTATAGAAATAGAATTTATCGATTAGTATTTGGACCCCAGCGGGTCAACAATAATCTAAAAAACAAAAAATTAACCTGTTGTTAATCTAGCTAAAACACCTTAGCAACTTAGAATCTTAGCAACTAAGCAACTTTGAAAAAATGACTTTCCAAGAACAAATACAACAAGGAATTCCATCTATATTACCTCCAAAAGCAGTATACGATTTAGCTATAAATCATGCACCAAAGCGTAAAGCAATCCTTTCGGCAGAAGAAAAAAAACTTGCCTTAAAAAATGCATTACGTTATTTTGAACCGCAACATCATGCGGAATTAATAACTGAATTCTCTGAAGAATTAGAAAAATACGGACGTATTTATATGTACCGCTTTCGTCCTGATTACAGAATGTACGCCAGACCAATTAGCGAATATCCTGGAAAATCAGAACAAGCAAAAGCTATTATGTTAATGATTCAGAACAATCTGGATTATGCTGTGGCACAACATCCGCATGAATTAATTACTTATGGTGGTAATGGTGCTGTTTTCCAGAATTGGGCGCAATACTTGCTTACTATGCAATATTTGTCGGAAATGACAAATGAGCAAACACTAACTATGTATTCTGGACACCCAATGGGATTATTCCCTTCACATGCCGAAGCTCCACGTGTAGTTGTTACTAACGGAATGGTTATACCAAATTATTCTAAACCGGATGATTGGGAGAAAATGAATGCACTTGGGGTTTCTCAATACGGACAAATGACTGCGGGAAGTTATATGTACATTGGGCCACAAGGAATCGTACACGGAACTACAATTACAGTTTTAAATGGTTTCAGAAAAATTAAACTAAATCCTGAAGGAAACTTATTCGTAACTTCTGGATTAGGCGGAATGAGTGGCGCACAACCTAAAGCAGGAAATATTGCTGGTTGTATTACCGTTTGTGCCGAAGTAAACCCTAAGATTACTAAAATTCGTCATGAACAAGGTTGGGTTAATGAAATTGTAGAAGACCTTGACGAGTTGGTAAAAAGAGTTTCTTTGGCGAAAGCCAATAAAGAAGTAGTTTCTATTGCTTATTTAGGAAACGTAGTAGATGTTTGGGAGAAATTTGACCAGGAAAATATTAAGATTGACTTGGGATCTGATCAAACTTCACTACATAATCCTTGGGCTGGTGGGTATTATCCTGTTGGAATTACCTTTGAAGCTGCCAATGAAATGATGGCTAATAACCCTGAGTTATTCAAAGAAAAAGTACAAGAAACACTTCGTCGCCATGCCGACGCTATAAATAAGCATACTGCCAAAGGAACTTATTTCTTTGATTATGGAAATGCTTTTTTACTAGAAGCTTCTCGTTCAGGAGCTCAGGTAATGGCCGAAAACAATATCGATTTTAAATATCCTAGTTACGTTCAGGATATCATGGGACCAATGTGCTTTGATTACGGATTTGGTCCTTTTAGATGGGTTTGTACTTCTGGAAAACCCGAAGATTTACAAAAAACAGATGCTATAGCTTCTCAGGTTTTAGAAGAAATGGCAAAAACTGCACCCGATGAAATTCAGCAACAAATGCAGGATAATATTAAATGGATAAAAGGTGCTCAGGAAAATAAACTAGTTGTAGGATCACAAGCACGTATTTTATATGCTGATGCCGAAGGTCGTATAAAAATTGCTGAAGCTTTTAACCAGGCTATTGCCAAAGGCGAAATCGGACTAGTCGTTTTAGGTCGTGATCATCATGATGTTTCGGGAACAGATTCTCCTTACAGAGAAACATCTAACATTTATGACGGATCAAAATATACAGCCGATATGGCAATACAAAATGTCATTGGCGACAGCTTCAGAGGAGCAACTTGGGTTTCTATACATAATGGTGGTGGCGTAGGCTGGGGAGAGGTTATAAATGGTGGTTTTGGTATGGTTCTTGATGGGTCTAAAGAGGCATCAAAACGCTTAGCATCAATGCTTTTCTGGGATGTTAACAATGGTATTTCAAGAAGAAGCTGGGCTCGTAATGACGAAGCAATTTTTGCAATAAAAAGAGCCATGGACACGCAACCTTTATTAAAAGTGACCATCCCTAATATAGTAGACGAAAAGTTATTCTAAATTAAAGTCGATATTAAACTTTTAAATTATTTAAACATGAAAAAATTATTTATTTTACCGATTCTATTCCTTTTTATTCTAAGCTCTTGTAGTTCTGTTTCAGTCTATTCAGATTATGATAAAAATGTGGATTTTACTAATTATAAAACATATGCCTATTTTAAAGCCGGTATTGATAAAGTAGAGATTTCTGATTTAGATAAAAGAAGAATTTTACGTGCTATCGATGAGCAAATGGCAGCAAAAGGTTTTACTAAAAGTGATAATCCAGATTTATTAATAAACATTTTTACAAAAGCCAGAGAAGAAGTGAATGTAAACCAGTTTAGCGCTGGATGGGGTTACGGATGGGGTTATGGATGGAATCCTTACTTAATGATGGGAAATCAAACTTCTGTAACAACATCTACCCAAGGAACTTTATACATTGATTTTATCGATGCTAAGAAAAAAGAAATGATCTGGCAAGGTGAAGGTGTAGGTTATTTAACTCAACAAGGTGGAGAGCAAAAAGATAAAATAGTAACCAATTTTGTGACTAAAATATTAGCACAATATCCACCTACAATTGCAAAAAAATAATCTTTTTTGTTGTTCTTATTAAATAATTAATACATTTGTTTTTTCAAATAATAAACAATGAAAAACTTAAATAACATTATTATCGCTATTAACATTATTGTAATTATGCAATAATGGCGAGGTGTTATATAAATAAGTAAACAAAATACAATTTATTAGAACCTCCCAAATCGGGAGGTTTTTTATTTTAAAAAACAACCAAAAAAACACCATGAATTTATTTAATGAAGTAATTACAGCCAAAGAACAACTAAGCAAAGTAGTTGCCGCTACCCCACTAACTCAAAACCTTAATCTTTCGGACGAGTTTAAATCGACTATTTTATTAAAAAGAGAAGATTTACAAATTGTACGTTCGTATAAAATTAGAGGTGCTTATAATAAAATTTCATCATTAAATGACACCGAAAAAGCAAAAGGTGTTGTTTGTGCAAGCGCAGGAAATCATGCTCAAGGCGTAGCTTACTCTTGTAATTTACTACAAATAAAAGGCAAGATTTATATGCCGAAAACGACCCCGAAACAAAAAGTAAAGCAAGTACAATTATTCGGAAAATCTTTTGTTGAAATTGTTCTTATTGGCGATACTTTTGATGATGCTTATGCCTCTGCAACTGAAGATGCTGAAAAAAGCAATAGAATCTTTATCCATCCATTTGATGATTTAAAAGTTATTGCTGGACAAGGCACTGTAGGATTAGAAATTCTGGAATCATACAAAGAACCTATTGATTATGTATTTGTTCCCATCGGTGGCGGCGGACTTGCATCGGGACTTTCTGAAGTCTTTAAACATTTAAGCCCTGAAACCAAAATTATTGGGGTAGAGCCAAAAGGTGCTCCATCGATGAAGACATCTATTATTGATGGCAAAAACACACCATTAAAAACCATTGATAAATTTGTAGATGGTGCAGCAGTAAAGCAAGTTGGCGATATGACTTTTGGTATTTGTCGCAAAAACTTAGATGATATTATTCTTGTTCCCGAAGGCAAAGTTTGTACAACGATTTTACGCTTATACAATGAAGAAGCTATGGTTGTAGAACCAGCCGGAGCATTAACAATTGCAGCATTAGATTTTTATAAAGATAAAATAAAAGACAAAACAGTAGTTTGCGTGGTAAGCGGAAGCAATAACGATATAGAGCGCACTGCCGAAATAAAAGAACGTTCGCTACTTTACGAAGGATTAATGCATTATTTCATGATTCAGTTCCCTCAACGTCCTGGTGCGCTTAAGGAATTTGTAAATGATATTTTAGGTCCTAATGATGACATCACTTATTTTCAGTTTGCTAAGAAAAACAGCCGAGAAGTTGGTTCAGTGGTAGTTGGCTTGGAACTTAAAAACAAAAAAGACATCGTAAATATTAAAACCAATATGGTTGCCAAGGGATTCGAGTTTCAATATCTCAATGAAAATCAAGATTTATATACGCAGTTAATTGGATAAAAAATAAAGAACAAGTTAAAAATCTAGTAATCCTTTTCAATACCATTATACTTTCATTTTATGATTTATAAATAATCTATTATTTAAGAACCATTTTAGATTCATTTAACTAAATATATAAGATAAATCCTCTGTTTTGTGCTATTTTTGCATTTAATTTTTTTTCACATAAAGCCATGGTTATTTTAGACATTACAACAATCGAAGACATAAAACTATTAGTGAATACTTTTTATGCTAAAGTTCAAAAAGACGAACTCATTGGTTCAATTTTTAATGAAAAGATTCAAGGAAGATGGCCAGAGCATTTAGAGAAGATGTATAGATTCTGGCAAACAATTTTGCTAGAAGAACATACTTATTCCGGAAGTCCGTTTCCTCCACACAAACATTTACCAGTTGACCAATCTCATTTTAACCGATGGATGGAAATTTTTACAAAAACTGTAGATGGCCTTTTTATAGGAATTGTCGCTGAAGAAGCAAAGGTTAGAGCAGCTAATATGGCTTATATGTTCAATTATAAAATTGAATATTTTAGGAATGCTGAAAAAACATCTAAATAAAAAGCTAAAAATAGCTTGATAAATTCGTAATTTCGCAGAAGAACTACAACGATTTCGAAATGAACCCAACTATTGAAACAAATCCGTTATTGGACAGATTGCCTAAACACTTAAAGCAATTTATTAAACCTCAAGATTACAGCGATTATACGCCAATTAATCAAGCGGTTTGGAGATATGTAATGCGTAAGAATGTTGACTATTTATCTAAAGTTGCTCACCATTCATATCTAGATGGATTAAAGAAAACTGGAATCGAAATCAATAACATTCCGAGCATGTACGGAATGAACCGAATCTTAACCGAAATTGGTTGGGCTGCTGTAGCAGTTGATGGTTTTATTCCGCCAAATGCTTTTATGGAATTCCAGGCTTATAACGTCTTGGTTATTGCTTCGGATATTCGTCAGCTAGAACATATTGAATATACTCCTGCACCCGATATTATTCACGAAGGTGCTGGCCACGCTCCTATTATTGCTAATCCTGAATACGCTGAATACTTACGTCGTTTTGGCGAAATTGGTTGCAAAGCCATTTCTTCGCACAAAGATTACCAAATGTATGAAGCGATTAGATTGCTTTCGATTTTAAAAGAAGCCGAAGGTACTCCGCAAGCCGATATCGATCAAGCCGAAAAAGCAGTTGAAGATTTGCAAAACAATATGGGCGAATTGTCTGAAATGGCACAAATAAGAAACTTACACTGGTGGACAGTTGAATATGGTTTAATTGGTACAGTCGAAAACCCTAAGATTTACGGCGCTGGTTTATTATCATCAATTGGAGAAAGCGCTTGGTGTATGACCGATAACGTAACTAAAATCCCTTACGATATCTCGGCAGCAAACCAGAGTTTTGATATTACAAAATTGCAACCTCAACTATATGTTACGCCTACTTTTGCCCATTTAAATCTTGTTCTTGAAGAATTTGCTAATAAAATGGCTTTGCGTACGGGAGGAATTTCCAGCATTCAAAAATTAATAAACTCGAATGCTTTAGGAACAATAGAACTAAGTACAGGTTTACAAATTTCTGGAGTTTTTACTAATGTTATTGAAGCAGAAGGGAAACCCGTTTACGTACAAACAACAGGAAAAACAGCATTATCTTACCGTGAAAAAGAATTAGTTGGACACGGAATTTTAACGCATCCTGAAGGTTTTGGTAGTCCTATCGGAAAACTAAAAGGCTTTAATCTGGCTATTGAAGATATGAGTCCGATGGATTTAAATGCTTATAAAATAGTCGAGAATGAAACTATAAAACTAGAATTTGAAGGCGGAATTATTGTAGAAGGAGACATCATTACTGGCTCTAGAAACTTACACGGTGAGATTATTTTAATCAGTTTTAAAAATTGTACCGTAACTCACGGAGATACTATTTTATTTAAACCTGAGTGGGGTAATTATGACATGGCAATTGGCAAAAAAGTAGTTTCTGCTTTTTCTGGACCTGCCGATGTAAATAGTTTTGATTTAGTCGATTCTATTCCAAAAACAAAAACCATCAAAGCCAAGCATTCTAAAGAGCGTGATGAACTAGAAGAATTATACCAACAAGTTAGAACTATAAGAGAAACTAATTCTCATGAAACTTTACTAACTTCTATCTTCGAAAAAATCAAAGCAAATCATCCTAATGATTGGTTACTATCTGTAGAAATAGCTGAGCTTTTAAAAAATAGTAATCAGCCTCAATTATTACAGGAAGTATTAGCAAATCTTGAAAATTTAAAAACAAGAAGACCTGAAGTTGCACATTTAATTTCAGGAGGTTTAGATCTGATTTTTGATAAAGAGAAGTGTTAGAAACATTTTCATCCATAAACTTGTCTTTCCGAGGAACGAGGAATCTCCGCTAGAAACTAACACAAAGTGTCTTACGTTTGTGGAGCTACTCGTGGAGATTCCTCGTTCCTCGGAAAGACAAGTTTGAGAGAAAGACAAAATTGCAAGAAAACTTTGTGCCTTTGCAACTTTGCAACTTTGAACCTTAGCACAAACCTACAACTTCAAATCATTACTAAGATCAGTTTCGTTTTGGATTGTTTTGCCGTCGTATTGTAGTTTCCAACCCATTGTATTTGTCAGGATTAAAATTTTAGACAACTCACTGATTAATCGGTTTTGTGCATTTGCTTTAAGCGAAGACTTCTCAATTTTCTTAGCTAAACTCGCTTTTACAGATTTATTTATTTTATTATAATCATCTCCTGTAAACTCGTTTAACTGACTTTGCTCTACATTATAATACTGAATATCTGGATTGATTGTAATTTCTTCTTTTGGAATCGATACAATCTTTATTACTTTGTTTTTTTCGTCGATTTCATATTTCATCTTATGCAAATCGTAGGCAACAGTAACGTTTGCATTTACAATAATCAATGCTTTCTTCTCGAAAGATATCATATCTAATAAATACTTGTTTGAGTTTTTATAGGTTACTACTTCAGAGAAATGCCCTTCGGTAACTACCAGTTTACCAACGTTTACAATTTGTTGTTGTATTAAATTGGTATTATAATCCAAACTTGTCGAATCATCTTTTTTGAATTCACAATACTTGAATGCAAGGACAATTCCGACTATGATTACGATTCCGACTAAAATTCTTCTCAACATAATTATGTTTTAATGATGGCTATTATGAAGCCAATTTAGTGATTTTTTCAGAAAGCATCACTATGCTTTATTGATGTTATCGATAACCTCTTTAAGAATTTTTATACTTTTCATTTTATCCTGATGGTCAAAAATTGGGCTTGTAATCATCAATTCATCTATGCCTGAATAGTCTATAAAATGCTTTAGATCTTTTTCTAATTTCTCTTTGCTTCCCTTAAAGGTACAAGCTGTCATTTGATCTACATGAAATTTTTCTTCTTCGCTCATCAATCCATCTAATGACTCAAGTGGTGGTTGCATTGGTTTTCTATTATTACGAACCAATCCTAAGAACATTTGATATAATGTAGTCGAGAGAATTTCGGCTTCTTCATTTGTATCTGCTCCAATTGCATTTACACAAGCCATTGTTTTAGGACTACTCAAATATTTTGAAGGAATAAAGTTTTTGCGATAAAACTCAAATGCCTGCAACATCATCTTTGGCGCAAAATGTCCTGCAAATGCATACGGTAATCCTTTTGCAGCAGCAAGAGCAGCACTATCCATACTAGATCCTAATATCCAAACTGGTACATTTGCCCCTTCTGCAGGAAATGCTCGTACTTTTGCGGAAGCATTATCTGGTGAAAAATAATCATGAATTGCTTGTACATTTTTTGGAAATTTCTGTGATTGCTCATAAAAATCCTCTCGGATTGCTTGTGCTGTTAACGAGTCTGTTCCTGGTGCTCTGCCTAGCCCTAAATCTATTCGGTTTGGGTAAAGTGTTTCTAGCGTTCCAAATTGTTCTGCGATAATAAGTGGCGAATGATTAGGAAGCATTATTCCGCCCGAACCTACACGAATGTTTTTAGTCTGGCTTGCTATGTAACCAATTAAGACTACGGTTGCAGTACTTGCTACATGTGCCATATTATGATGTTCGGCCAACCAGAATCGGTTATAATCTAAACTATCAGCTAGTTGTGCAAGTTCTTTGGTTTTCTGAAAAGTTTCTGCTGCATTACTACCTTCAGTAATAAATGCTAATTCTAATAAGGATATAGGTATATTATTGTTCATGTTTAATTAATCTTTTTACAAAATTAGACATTAATAACCTTTTAATTGTTAATTGAATTGTAAAATTCTAACACTGTTAAATAAATATAACGTCGATAGAAAAAAATCTCTTATTTTGAATAGTTACATAATAGTTTGAAGTCACAAAATTTCTTAGGATAACTTGATGAATCCAAAAGTTATTTTTTGTAACTTTAGATAACAAATCATAAACCTCTTAATTATGAAAACTAGCAGAAAAATTAAATATATCACCAAAAGATATATTTACAGAATTATCAGAGATATAAGCGGTAATAAGGATAAATCTAAAAAATTGCTTTTATCTAATTTATTAAAAACAAACGTCCAATTACTTAAAGGTATAGATGTTAATAGTACGGTGCTTTTTTAACTCTTTATGTTAACAAAACTACATTTTTAATTACTAAATTGATGTTGGGATATCCTTAAAAAGGATACCCAATCGCGATGTTGAGTATTAAATTGTCCTTTCTCCAAGAACCACTTCCAAAGTTAATATCATCTATTACCCAGCGTTGTCCTTCGGGCAAATAGGGTATTCTTAACGGAAATGCAATATCGGTTCTTAATATCAAGAATGATAAGTCAAAGCGTAATCCTGCTCCAGCACCAATTGCAAGTTCTTTCATAAAGTTCTTACTGATTTTTGCTCCGGGTTTATTTGGATCATTATTAACCAACCAAACATTTCCAGCATCTAGAAAAACGGCTCCTCTTACTATACTAAAAAGTTTTGCTCTATATTCTGTACTAAACTCTAGTTTTAAATCTCCTGATTGATCTGGCAAAAATGTACTTGTTGTGTCTGGACTTTTAAAACTACCTGGTCCTATTGAGCGTGCTCTAAAGGCACGAATACTATTAGTTCCTCCTACTACAAATTGCTTGATCGATGGCAAAGAAGAGGAATTACCATAAGGCAAACCAGCTCCTACAATAATCCTACTTGCTAATTGGCTCTCTTTTCCTAGTTTTAAGTAATGTCTAAAATCGGCTCTTACTTTAACATATTGACTAAAAGGAACATCAAATATTTTTATAGTATCGTTTTTCTTGACATTAGCTCCTGTTACCAAGCCTGTAATATTACCTGCAAGATCAATTTCTCCATTAAAATAGAATGTATTCTTTTTTCTTTTTCGCATAGTATTGGTATAAGTATACGAATACGTAGGTCCAAAGATTAATTGTTTTTCGAGTACTTTAGATAATGATTCATCTTCTGCAACTTGCTGTAAATAATAAGGCGTTACATGATTTGGACTCACATAATTAACTTCTATAATATCCAGTTGGTGTTCTTTACGAATATTTTCTTTCCATAAGTAACCAAATGATCCTCTAAAAGAATTTAAGGCATAAAGATTTATTCTGTTTTGATATTCATATCCCAAAGTCGCTTTTGTTTTAGGAACAAACTCGCTAGAGCCTTGAAAGTTGAAAGGCGTAATTAATCTTGGCCAGGTTAAACTGGCTTCTCCTCCTACTTTGTAGATATTATTTCCTTTATTTTGTCCTGAAATCTGAAAATCGGCCCCTCCAAATATGGATACGGTAAACAATTCGGCTCCTCTTAGTAAATTTCTATTATTCCAGTTTACATTAATTTCTGAACCTGTATAACTAGCCGAATTGGTTTTTCCTAAAACCTCAACTCGAATGAATTTCTTAGGCAATAAGGTTAAATAGTAATATGCATCGAGAGCATTTTTTATACTATCAGATTCTTTAAATTCATTTTTAACAAAATTAAATGTTCCTAAGTTTACAAATCGATTCAGGGAAAGATTATGATCTGATCGATTATAAAAATCTCCTTTTTTAAAATACAAAGCTCTGTCAAATACTCTTGGTCTAAATGTATTTGTAGAATCTATAATCGTGAAATCTTTGTATTTTAAGATGTCTTCTTTTTTATAAGCTACACTATCTTTTAAAATCGAAAAATTAGGATACACTACTATATCATTAATTTTATAAGCAATTTTGGCTTTGGCAGGTGTTTCGCCTTTTATTTTTAATTTTATATTTACCTCATAATCTCCTTTGGTACTATCTACTTGTGCCAAGATATAATCTGGATTAAAATAATAATATCCCTTTTCTTTTAATCGGGAATCAATACGTTCTCTCTCAGATTTTATAACGTCTAAATCATATGGCTTACCAACTTTTAATAATGATCTACGACTAGTTTTTCCTATTTCTTTGGCTATAGCCGAAGAATCATCAGGAAACGTAACACTTTTAATTTTATACTGTCGTTTAGGAAAAACGGTATATTCTGCTGTTGCTCTTTTATCTTTTGCTGTAGAATCGGCACTAACCCTCACTTTAAAGAAACCTTTATTCTCAATAAAATTTCGCAACACTGCCGAGTTATAATCTAAATCGACTTTGCTGTAAAGTACAGGTGCTTCTCCAACTTTATTTCTTAACCAATATCTTGTTCCTTTCTTTTTCTTAGGTTCCCCAGCCACATTGTATATCCATAATTTAGGACGCAATCCCAGAAATTGTTTGTTAGGTAAAGGACGTAGTAAACCTTCTAGCTCAGTCTGTAGTTCTTTTTTTTCTTTCTTTGTAAGAATGGTGTCTTCTACTTTTACCGAAGCTCCTGTATATAACAATTCCCCTTTTGGCAAATACTTGGTATTACTACATCCTAAAGCAAAAAACAAAGAAAGTAGTATAAAATATTTTATATATTTAATTTTCATATTACTATGTTTTTTGCTCTTGTTCATTATCTAATTCTTCTTTCTTTTTCTCTTCTTTCTCTTTTTGCTTGTCTTTTTCTTTGCGTATTTTTTCTTTTTTAATCAGTTCTTTTTCTTTCTCACTACGATGAAATAATTCTCTAAACTTATTATAATTCATCGTAATAATAAATGCAACTCCAGTTTCTACAACCTGCCCCTCTACAGCAACCTGATATTGGTTTTTACGATATGCTCTAACCATATATCGTCCGTCTTTGGTAAGTTGGTAATCTATAGCAACATCTCCAGCAATATTAGTATCCTGCTCATTGTTATCTTGTCCTTCTAGTCCAAAACTGCTTCCTATGGTTACTTTTAATCTATCATTTAATAGTTTTTTAGAAACTCCTACATTCAAATCTGTTTTGTTTTGCTTGGTTCCCGAAGTATAATCATCTGTAGATTCCAAATCAAATTCCAATTGAACTCCACTTATTAAATCTCCTGCCAGATTATTTAATTGATCCGAAAGTATTTTACTCACACTTTGTCTCGCCATAGATTCTGCACTTGTACCACCACTTTCGCTTGCAAAAGGATTTTCGCCAACAAATCGATTCAAGAGTAAAAGTGCAAAAACCTGTTTATTTAATTCGGATGGTTCTTGACGTAATTGTTGCAATCTTGCCTGAGACTTTGTTACAATATCCGATGAAACATCGTAATTACCATCTGGAAGAACAATATCAAACGAGATTTCAGGTTTCATCAATTCTCCGTTCATCTTTAATAAAGTTTGAAACGGAATTTTTTGTTTGTATGTGTTTTTTTCTGCTGCTGGGATAGTTCCTAACTGGTTTCCTAATAAGTCTATCGGCGCAGTATTTACTTTATATATAGCTGTTAAATTTAAATTTGCCATTGTAGGCTCTCCAGTCCATAAAATATAACTTCCTTTCTGAATATCAAATTTTCGTCTTATCATATTAAAACTCATCTCATATGCACCTTCACTAAACTCATATTTTCCTGTTAGTGTAGTTTTTCCAGATGGATCAATCCCGCCAATAAGATCTGCTTCTCCAAGCAATCTCAGGTAATCTCCGTTACCTTTATCTATTACCAATGTAAGTTCTGCTTTTTTATCTATAGAGATAGCAACGCTCACATCCATGCCAATCAGTTTCGATTGATTGAGTTTACTTTCCATTGCAGCAGTTTGTTTCAGTAGTAAATTATCCTCATTTACAAACTCTACAATTCCTTCTCTATCGGCAATCGAAGGGTCAGATTGAGGCATAACAACTGTGAATTTTGTATCCTCATTAATTTTTATATTTCCTCCAACAACTGGATTATCTAATGTTCCTTTTATGTTTAGATTTGCATCTAATGATAAATCCCCATAAAACAAATCATTATCAGCTTCTGTAGAATGAATGGCTCTAAACTGATCTGCTTTTATGGTTAAAGCAAAATCATAATTTCTAAAATCTTTGGAGTTGATATTTCCATTTACAAATAATTCATTCTTGTTTTCATCATAAACAGAGAAATTATCAAAGACAATCGCTTCGTTTTCAAACCTTATTTTCTCATTGACTATTTTATAAATAGAATTAAACTTCGTCACTTTAAAAGCAGCGTCATTAAAATCCAATTCTCCATTTACTTTAGGTAAATCGGCATTACCAGTAATTTTAAATTTTCCTGATAAATAACCAGAACCATCGGTAACATTACCCATGCTAAAACCTTGAATACTCTTAATATTTAAATGATTGATGGCTATATCAAAATCAAAAGTACTATCATCGATTTTATAATTACCTGTTAGGTTTACGTCATTTCCATTCTCTGTTAATGTAACATTTGCTCCTAATAAATTATCGGTTTTATTATCTACTTTTATACCAATATTACCAACTGATTCACCTTTAAAAGCAAAATCAACTATTTTTAGATCGGAAGTAAAAGTTGGTTTTGTCATCACATTTTCGACCAAAACTGAACCATCAATCAATCCTTGCATTAATAATTCATCTTTTTTAACCATATTTAAAATGGTCTCAATTTTAAAATTGACAAAATCGACTTGTAAAGGCGCGTTCTTTCCGCCGTTTTGTGATTGAATTTTTAGTTCATTACCCGAATTGCTCAAAAAGAACTTATTAATGTAAAGTCTCTTATCTCCAAATTCAATAGAATTTTCCTGATCTAAATTCCATTTATCATAATTCAATACAAAATTATCTGAATCAAATTTTATAGTGTTTTTAGCATTTTCATGAATCAATTCTCCTTTAATAAAATACTGTTCTTTATCTTCTTTGTCTTTTATTTGTAATGCATACCCTAAGATGTTATTCTCGATTTTTCCTGATAAACTAACAAAAGGAATTTTAAATTCTCCGCTTTCTACCGGAGCTACCGAAACCTGATATTCTAGCGCATTCTCTTTTGCTTCTATATTTATCTTACCATCAGAAATTGTATTTGTATCATAAATAATTTTAGGGATAGTTCCTTTAACCTCTAGAGAATCTACTACGTTATTATATTTTCCTGTGATTTTAATAGGTTCTAAACCTTTAAGCTTTGGAACTAATTGAAAAAGTAATGGATCACTATCTACAGATAAATTAAATGTTAATCGCTGCTCATCTGAATCTCCTTTGGTTTTAGGAACTTGCAAATCCATGTATTTTGATAGCGATTTTTTTAATGCTGCCGATAATGTTGTGAGTTTATATTTTCCATCAACTTCTGCTTTTAGGAACTGAGATATAACCTTGATATTATTTTTTTCTTTATCGGCATAAGCCAAAATTTTAATAGAATCTAATACAATTGGTTGTGCCTCTTTTAAAACCTGAATATTCGACAAGAAAACCTTTCCGTTTAAAAAATCAGGATTACTATTGGCAATATCTGCATCAACATTTCCTCTAATTTTCATCGGGCCTGCATGAAGATTTAGTTTCTCTAAATCGGCAATATCAAGGTTTAATTTTAATTTTACTGCGGGATATTTATCATCAAATCTTCCGTTGGCAACTAAGCCAAAATTTAAATTTGGGTCTTTAATTCCTGAATTTATTGCAAAGGCTCCTTTGGCAATCTCTCCCTTTAAAGTTAAATCTCGGTAGGTATATTTATTAAATACTGCTTTTTGTACAATTCCGTCCAAATGCGCTTGTGCCGTTTTAGGATCTAGTCCCTTTCCTTTTACTTTTGCTTTAAGCGTAATTTTTCCTATTGAATCGTTTTTTATTAGTTTACCTAAATCAAATTCTGAAAAAGAAATCGTAGCATCATATTTCTCAGATTTTTTAATTCGTTGATCAAACAAAGCATCTACTTTGGCATTTCCGAAACTACTATTTAGCGCCAAATTAGTTTTAAAATTATTGACTGAACCTTTAAATTTTCCTTTTAAATTAAATTGAGAAGGTAACTGTATACTTTTTGGGATTGTTCCTGCTGGCACAAACGAAATCACATCTTTAGATGTACTCACAAAGTTTTTTATATCCAAATCATAATATGCCTTTTTTGCATCTGGCATTCCTGTAATTTTTCCTGAAATAGAAACTTTTGTCGTTCCTATTCCGCTCATTTCAAACTGCGGAATTGCTAAATCCTTTACTTTCCCACTTACTCGTGCATTTATAGATAAAACAGCATTGGGATTGCTCTTAAACGGATTGCTATTTTGTAAATCTGGAACAAAAAGCAATATGTCTTTAAATCCAACTTTTGCCTGACTTAAATTGGCGTCTAAACTTAGATTATCAATATTTTTAGTTACCGCCGCGATTGATGGATAGGCAACTTTAATATTCTTTTGCAATAAAGTTTGTGGTGTTTTTAAATACAGATTATCCAAATATGCATTTTTAGGCCCATAGAAAAAATCTGTTTTAAACGTTTGGATTTTAAGTCCGCTTTTTTCATTTACTGTAAATGATTTTACGCTCCCCGAAATGGTATCATTTGCATAATACAACTTTTCGGCTTTTAAATTAAAATTATCCAAATCAAGATGCCCATAATCAATCCCTTTCTTAGTAGGTTTTGATTGCATGTCATCATATTTAAAAGCGATATTTTGTATATCGGCTGACTTCAGTTTTAACTTCCAGCCTGCTTGAGGAATTGCTGTAGAATCTAAATCGGGCGTTTTAAGTTGTTTGTCTTTTATGCCTAATTGTAGATTTCCTTTTAGATCTTTTAGTTCGAAAGTATCAAAATCCAACAACTGATTATTTAAATCTAATCTATTAACCAGTAACTGTAATTTCCCCAGAGTTATTCCTGAAGCGAGTTTAGAATCTTTATTGTCATAAGAAATATCGATTTTAGACAAGTTGATTTTATTTAGTTTTAAATTAAAATCTGGTCTTTTCGAAATTGTATCTACGGTTTTTACTGATGTTTCGGCTATCTTCTCTACTAAATCCTGGTTTAGAACTAATTTTAATCCGTTTAAATCTATATTCGGAATATCAAAATCCATTTTATCCAAATCGAATTTTTTAAATTCTGTTTGAAAATTAGCTAGTTTAACACGAACATCATTTTTGGACAAATCATCTTTAAAATTAAAATTGATTTTATCCAAATTGATTTTAACTACCGATATTTTAAAAGGTTTACTATTGGGATCTGCAAGTTCTGGTTCTTTGGAAGCAAATGCTGCAATTATATAATCGAAATTAAAAACTCCGTCTTTGTTTCTGGAAATATTTGCAGTTGTATTTTCAAGTGAAATAGAATTTATTTCTACTTCGCTACTTATGAGTTTAAACAAATCAATGTCTATCTCTAATCGTTTTCCGCTAAGTAAAGTATCTTTCTTTTGATCTTCAAAATAAAAACCTTCTAATACGATTTCTTTAGGAAAATTAATGGCAATTCTATCTAAAGCTACTTTGGTTCTTATTTTTTTTTGCAAATAAGTAATTGCCTTATCCTTGGCGTAGTTTTGTACTGCCGGAACCTGAATTAAAATTGTAATTAATAACAATAATGTTACTAATGTAATGACGCACCAAAGTAGCACTCGAAGTATTTTTTTTAGAAAAGAAATTCGTTTCTTATTCATATAAAGAAAATAAGGCTAATAACTGGTTTAGATTATCGATATATGGTTACTAAATTTAACTAACCATATCCAATTTACAAAATTGTAAAAAATATACCTCAATACTTTACATAATTATCCAAACTTATTTTAAAATTAAGGACTATTGTAAGTATATTTCTACTTTAACTTCAAAACAAAGAACGGATTTAAAACTTAATATGAGGCCATTTCTGTTCTATCTTTTTTATTTTATCACTTAGTTTTGATAAGAAAGCACGATGCTGTTCAGAATCAGGATTGAAGCTTCGATGAGAAAGTCCTTTTTGTATTTCGGATACTTCTTTCATGATAAGAATCCCTTCTTTAGCAATATAGTTTTCACTGAATCGTTCCCAAATATAATCGATGGCAACTTGGTTAGGATGCAACATATCTTCAGCATAAAAACGATAATCTCTAAGTTCATCCATCATGATTTCGTACGAAGGAAAATATTCAGTTTGCAGTTTACAGTATTCAGTATTCAGAGTATTGTGCAGAGAAGAAATCAAGTTGGATTTACTCCATTGATTCTCTACAAAACCATCTTTTATATGACGGACTGGTGAAACGGTAAAGATGATTTTTGCTTCTGGATTTAACGAAGTGATTAAATCTATTGTTTTCTGAATACTATCTTTTATTATATCTAGAGATAAAAGCTCTTTTATAAATTGCTTTTGTGGCACTTTATGGCAATTAGCCACAATCTCATTACTTTCTATATTTCTATAAATCCAAGAAGTTCCGTAGGTAATAATGATGTGTGTAGATTCAGTTAATTGTTGGTACAATTTTTTAATAATCACATTCAGATTATTAATTAAATCTTCTTTATTTGTGTTGCTTAAATCTGAATGTACATCAAACGAATGCCAACGTTCGTTATGAAAAAACACATCGCTCTCGGTAAATGTCTTTTGTGAAACTGCAAAGTTTATCAATTTTTCAATCGCCAACGGATGAAACAAAATTCCAAACGGATTACAACTATTATCGAATTTAAAATAATCCAATTTCTCTGCCATATTTACTGCAAAACAAGAACCAAAGGACAATACTCTAGAATTATAATCGATAGGATTGTTACTTTGCGAAATAGGAATTTGGGTTCTGAATTGCATAATCGTTGTTTCGTGTAAATTTCGTCTATTTTTTATAAATACGAAAGCACGATGCAATGACATTCCGCTTTTTTAATAGGTGTATGATAATCTGTATCCTAACTTTCCATCATTATAAAATGCTTTTGTTAGTACATACCCTTCGGAATCGTAAGTGTAAGTAGCTGTATTTGTAGATTTATAAGGCGTTATTGAATTTCGAAAAGAAGTTATATGCATCGCCAAATCCTGTGAAGATGTGGTATGTGTAGTTTCAATAATATTATTAATAGAATAGTCGACATCTAACAACAAACCAATTCCTATAACATTTTTAAGTGGGCTGTTATTAGTATCATACTTAAAAGCTACAATGTCGGCACTGCCATAATCTTTACTCTCTTTATCTACCTGTTTTATAATATTGCCATTCTCTAATGTAAATGTTCCGGTAGCAATTTCTGTTGTAGTATTCAATTTATCATTATAAAGATGTACGCTATAGCTTACTGTTTTATCCTTATTATAAGTATACTTTTTTAAGAACTTCTGATTATTAAATATATGAACAGCTTCTTTTAGCTTATTATTTTCATATTCATACAAAGTACAATAAACCAATAGCTTCTTATTAGAAAAATCTTCTTTTTTCGTAATTAAATCTCCAGTATAGGTAAAAACTGTTTTTGATCCATTATCATCCAGAATACTTTCGATTTTGTTACCATTATACCTATAAGTGGATTCATAATTATCTGAAGGAAAATCAATGTATTTATAATATTTGGCTTTAGGCAATTTTATATTCCCATCTCCTTGTTCAGCATTGTTTTTAGAACACGAAGTCAGTATTAACAAAGAAGCAACTAAAAAATAGTGTAATTTTTTTTCCATAATGTCGACATGATAATAAGCAACAAAAAGAAAGATTTTAACTGTAATTAGGTCACAAAAAAAGGTTTAAAAATATCATTTTAAGGTACAACTTATTGATGAGGTTTTATTTTCATTAAAGATCCCCAATACTATTTGTAGTAAGATGCAACAGATAAAAACAATTAAGATCTCATCAATAAAATTTATGCTCTGAAAATCATCATTTTTTATCCAGACTAAAAATTAAAGATTACTAACAACTCTTGTAATACCTAATTTAATAATTGGTACATTAAAATTAATCAGCAATCCTAACTTCATTTTTGTTATTCTGAGGTAAGTTAAAACTTGTTTAGGATGAACATTTGAAATTTGTTCAATCGATTTTATTTCTAAAATTACCTTATTTTCAACTATTAAATCAGCTCTAAATCCTATATCTAATTTTACTTCATCCCAAATAACGGGTAACGGCTTCTGTCTTTCTACTTTTAATCCTCTTTTGGTTAATTCAAAATACAAAATAGCCTCATAAACAGACTCTAATAGACCTGGCCCTAACTTTACATGTATCCTATAACAAGTATCAACTACAATACTCGAAATTTCATTTTCTGTCATTTTTATTTTTTTACTAAATTAAAGTAAAAACTTACATTTTAAGCATGTCAAACAAAAATCTCGCAAAGTCGCAGAGTCACAAAGCAATCTTTAAACTTTGATCTACTGATGAAAATTATAATAAGTCTTTGATTTAGCTAATTGCTTTTCAAAAATGATAAAAAGACAACAAAAAAGGCAATTTTAAACTTTGCGACTCTGCGACTTTGCGAGATACATTTAAAAACTTAATACAATAATCAGAATTACTAAGCCAATCTATTCACTACTTTTGCATCTTCTATAAATTAAAATTCTCAGATGAAATTACTATATTCTTATATAATTAAACATAAAATGCTGTTGTTTCTAGCCTTGATTATGGCGTCTATAAACATCTGTTTCAGTTTATCCGATTCTGTTATTACTGGTAAATTAATGCAAGATTGCGGTGTTGGATTAGCTAAATACAAAGGAAACGAAATCGGTTTTATTAAATCTGTAGCCTTTTGGCTAGGTCTTTCGCTTGGTGCGGCGATGATTTCCAGAATTACCAAAAACTTTCAGGATTATTTCACCAATGTAGTCATCCAGCGTACCGGCGCTCAAATGTATACTGATGGTATTAAAAAATCACTCGACTTACCTTTTGCAGAATTTGAAGACCAACGTAGTGGGGAAACATTAAGTAAATTAACCAAAGTACGTTCTGATTCCGAAAAATTAATCACGTTATCTATTTCTTTAATTTTTCAAACTGTTATCGGGTTTATATTTGTAATTGTTTATGTTGCTAGAATTGATTACCGTATCTCGTTAATCTTTTTAGTTACTGCTCCAATTATAGCTTTAGTAAGTTCTTATCTAGGTAAGAAGATAAAAATTGTTTCTCGTAAAATTGTAAATCAAACCAATGCATTAGCTGGTTCTACTACCGAAAGTTTAAGAAATATCGAACTTGTAAAAAGTCTTGGATTAACATATCAAGAAGAAAAACGCTTGAACTTAAATACGTTTAAAATCTTGCAACTGGAATTGCAAAAAATCCGTTTTATAAGAAGTTTAAGTTTTATTCAAGGTACTACAGTTCACTTTTTAAGAACCTGTGTAGTGTTTACACTATATTATTTCTTGTTTGGACAAAAAATCATTGTGGGTGATTTACTTACTATGGTATTTTTTACTTTTTTCATTTTTGGCCCTTTACAAGAATTGGGTAATTTTATAATTGCACTTAATGAAACAAAGGTTTCAATGGAAAACTTTAAAACATTATTAAGCGCTCCAAAAGAATTTCGCCCGAAGAATCCAAAACACGTTGGCGCTATTCGCTCTTTACTTTTTTCGAATGTAAGTTTCCAACATAAAACGGCTAAATATAAAGCTGTAGAGAATATTAACTTTGATATTAAGCAAGGACAAACCGTAGCTTTTGTGGGGCCATCTGGTTCAGGAAAGACAACTTTAGTTAAATTATTGGTTGGTTTATACACTCCTGCCGAGGGTAAAGTTTTTTATAATGACATCGATTCTACCGAAATTGATTTATTAGATTTAAGAAAGCAATTAGGTTTTGTAACCCAAGATGCTCAATTATTCTCAGGAACAATCCGTGAGAATTTACTATTTGTAAGACCATCTGCTACTGATGAGGATTTATACGATGCTTTAAAAAGAGCCAGTTGCGAGACACTATTACATCGTGCCGAAGATGGTTTAAACACCACAATTGGTGAAGGCGGAATTAAAGTTTCAGGTGGTGAGAAACAACGTTTATCTATTGCTCGCGCCATCTTGAGAAATCCGAATTTATTGATTTTTGATGAAGCAACTTCTGCATTGGACTCTATTACCGAGGAAGAAATTAATACTACAATTAGAAATATATCCGACAAGAACAGAATTACGGTTTTAATCGCACACCGATTATCGACAGTAATGCACGCTGATAAAATATTTGTCTTGGAACAAGGAAAAATTATCGAACAAGGAAAACACGATGATTTAGTACTCGAAAGAGGATTATACTATGCTATGTGGCGCCAGCAAATTGGTGAACGAAAATAATACACTTACGAAATAAGTCTTTTAAATTCTGAATTGTATCTATTTTAGTTTTAAACAAATTCTGCATATTTCTTATCAAACAAAAAAGCCAGATTCAATATCGAATCTGGCTTTGTATTTATAATCAACTCTACTAACTTCATTAATAAGTATAAAAAATATCATCTATAGCTTCATCCGATTTTTTCTCTACAGGATATCCATTTTCATCATATTTGTATGTTAATGTCTCTACATACTTCATTGTTTTTTCTTTATCTGACACATAGGTAATTTTCTCAATAACATTATTAATTCCAAAATCATTGATTCCAAAATCTCCATACGCCATATCATGTCCATTATATATTCCTCCCATATCAAACATTATCAAATCAAGTCCTAAAATATTTTTTAAAGGATTATTTTGAGTATCATATTTATATTCATAGGTATATTTATAATAGCTATTATCTTCGAGATATTTCGCTGTCCTTTTAACAAGATTGCCATTTTTAAAGCTTAAGATTTGTTCTCCATCTTCTGGTATTGTTGGATTATCATGACGGTACGTTCTGTAAGAAATTGTTCCATCTGCATTATGGGTGTACACATTTTTTACATAAAAATCATTTACGAGATTACTATTTGGTAATAAAAGTGCAGTTTCTTTTAATTTGCCTTTTTCATATACATATGAAACCCTACTAATTAAACTATTATCTACATAACCTTCTGTTTTTGTTATCAAACTTCCAGTATAAGTAAAAACTGTTTTCATGGTATGATTATAAACAGAACATTCGGCACTTACAATTTTATTCCCATTATAAGTAAATGTATTTGTTTGATTATTATAGCCCGTAATAACGCCAGTACCTGTACTATAGTCATAAGAAGCCATTTTATAGGTTAACGTTTTAGGTAATATTGTTCTGACTGGTACAGTAGGATTACTGTCGATGTCGTTAGAACAAGAACTTAATACCAGTAAAGAACTTACCAGAAAATAAAATAATTTCGTTTTCATAATATTGGTTTTTTAAATGATTAACCACAAAAAGAAACCTTTTTACCAAACTAATCTTCTGTTATACGTCTTATAAATACCATTTTAAGATATATAAACAACAAATCATTTTACTCCATAAAAAAGCCCAATATCTATTAAAAAAGATATTGGGCTTTTAATTTTTATAAATCAACTAATAAAAGTACTCCGTAGTAGTTCCTGCATCTTCAAAATTATCAAAAGATTTCGCTGGATAACCATCTGCATTATACGTTATTTTTGAAGTTTTAGTAACCCCATCCCCAACCTTTTGAGAAATAATATTATGTACATTCCCTGAAGCTTCTCCATCTGCAAAAGAGGTTTTATCCAAACCTAGAATGTTTCTATGCGGGTTATATTTGGTATCATATGTATAAACAAAACTAGGCGAATAATTTGAATCAATTTTACTAACCTCTCCTCCTATAATAGTTATGACTGAAGTCCCTTGAAAAACAGTTTGGCTTTTATCATCTCCTGAATATGCTTTAACTGTAATAGTATTATCTGCATTATAAGTATAGACTTCTTTATAACCTTCTTTTAATTCAGGATCAACTCTTAAAAAAATACTTAATTTTTTATTAGCATCATATGTATATGTATTTTCCTGAAGTATAGTTTCATCAGCAAGTTTAATTATCATTTTTGTAATTAAATCCTGATTATAAATCCAATATACTCCACCTTCTTCATTTGAATCAATAGCACTAATGATTTTATTTCCGTCATATTTATAGTTCAATATGTCGACAGTACCATCTTCGTGAGTTTGAATCATTTTTCTCAACAAAACTTGATCTTCCTTTTTTGGTTCAGTTTTGATATCCTTTATTGGCTCAATATCTCTTCCGTCAGTATCACCAGAACAAGAACTTAATATAAATAAAGAGGCAATCAAGAAATAAAATATTTTTGTTTTCATAATATATTTTCATTTAGAATAATTAACTGCAAAAAGAATCATTTTCATCAACCGAAACCCTTGCGACATGCTTTATAAGTAACACTTTAAGACAAATTAACTTGAATGTTTTTCTCATCTAAATACTACTTATTGGATAACAAATTTTTTTATGGAGCAAAATATTTAAAGCGTAAAGTTTTTTGCTTATTCTAAAATTATTATTAATAAAAGTATTCCATCATTTTGCGCCCATTATCAGATGTAATCAAGTAGTTATCACTATTATAAATATTCGAATAAATAAGTGTGTCCTCATTATCTTTTCCGTACCTTAGTATTTCTTTTGTTTTATTATTATTTAAACCTACTTCCCTACCAAAAGCATCTGAATTGAATATTAAACTAGCTCCAACAATGTTTTTAAAAGGAGTATTTTTAGTATCATATTCCATTAAACTAATATTATAAGGACTAGTAAACATTTCAGCTTTGACTATGTTCTTATTAGAATCTAAAGTTAGGGCACTAAGCGTCATTAGTTTCTGTTTTTGTGTTAAAGGATCAATGTCAATATAAGTTGCTGAAATTTTGCCTTCCACATCATAAGAGAAGATACCTTGCATGGTATTTATTCTATTTTCCGAATAAACCTTTAAAGAAGATCTTAATTTATTACCCTCATATGCAAAAGTTGTTGTGTTTGAATATGCTTTACCATTATGGATTTCTGTTTGAACTGTTTTTGTTATTAAATCCCCAGTATATGTAAACACAGTTGTTGCTCCATCATCATAGGTTATTTTGTCTATTTTATTTCCTTCATAGGTATAAATTGCGGTTCTAACAATCCCATTTCCATTTGTTTCGATAGATTTCTTTAACAGATTCTGGCTTTTTGGTGTAATAACAACGTCATCTTCCTTAGTTTCATCATTAGAGCAAGAGGTTAGCACTAATAAAGCACTAAATAAGTAAAGTAATTTTTTTTTCATTTTTTTAACAGGTTATAGATTAACAATTAGCGTGTAAATATAAAAGACTCAGCTCTTAAAAACCTAATAAAATTCATTTTTTTGTAATAAAAAACCCAAATAAAACAATATAAATTGCTATTTGGGTCTTTATTTTAATTCATTATTCTTAAATTTTTAGATACTTAGTATCTAAGAACCTTAGTAACTTAAAACCTTACTTCACATAATCAATAGCTTTCGCTAAAGCTTCTGGAATTCCATCTGCATTTTTTCCTCCAGCAGTTGCGAAGAAAGGTTGCCCTCCTCCTCCACCTTGGATATATTTCCCTAACTCACGAACTACTTGTCCTGCGTTTAGTTTTTTATCAGCTACTAATTCTTTAGAGATATAACACGTTAACATAGGTTTTCCTTCTTCGGCTGTAGCCAATACTACAAATAAATTTGTGTAAAAATTACCTAGTTCATAAACCAAATCTTTAGCTCCTTCTGGAGATAAATCGACTTGTTTTGCTAAGAATTGCACACCATTTATTTCTTGTAATTCCTTAGCCAAATCTCCTTTCATGTTTTTGGCTTTATCTTTTAATAAAACTTCTAACTGTTTTTTAAGTTTAGCATTTTCATCTTGCAATGAAACAACAGCTTTTATAGGATCTTGTGCATTTTTTAAAACTGCATTAATCTCTTTTAGTTTCTCTGCTTGATTTGCAAAATATTCTTTTACAGCTCCCGAAGTTATTGCTTCGATACGACGAATTCCTGATGCAACTGCACCTTCGCTCACTATCTTGAAATACCAAATATCAGCTGTATTGTTTACGTGAATTCCTCCACATAATTCCATACTATCTCCAAATTTAATGGCACGTACATGATCTCCATATTTTTCACCAAACAAAGCCATTGCTCCTTCCTGAACTGCTTGCTCAAATGGCACACTTCTTCTTTCTATTAAAGGCAACTGTTCTTGAATTCTTGCATTTACAAAATCCTCAACTTGTTGCAATTCTTCATCGGTTACTTTTGAGAAATGAGAAAAGTCAAATCTTAAATGTTTCGGACTTACCAATGATCCTTTTTGCTCTACGTGCGTTCCTAAAATAGAACGTAATGCCTGATGCATTAAGTGCGTAGCAGAGTGGTTTGAAGCAGAGCTTTTTCTTGTGCTTACATCTACAAAAGCTTTAAAAGTCTCCGTTAGATTATTCGGAAGTTCTTTGGCAAAATGTATAATTACATTACTCTCTTTCTTTGTATCGATTATGTAAATTACATCTCCGTTACTAGCCTCAAAATATCCTTTATCCCCTACTTGTCCTCCACCTTCTGGATAAAAAGGTGTCATATTAAATACGATTTGATAGATTTCTCCATCTTTAGCACTTTCGACTTTACGGTAACGAGTAATTTTTACCATTGCTTCGGTACGGTCGTATCCTATGAATTCTTCATCTTCATCATCAATCAAAATTTGCCAATCTCCCGCTTTTACTTTCGAAGCTGCACGAGAACGCTCTTTTTGTTTTTGTAATTCTGATTCGAAACCTGCTTCGTCTAATTTTAATCCTTTTTCTGAAAGTATCAAAGCTGTTAAATCGATTGGGAAACCATACGTATCATATAATTCGAATGCTTTTTTACCCGAAACAACTTTATCAGTGTTATTTGCAATAATATTATCTAGTAATACCAATCCCTGATCCAGTGTACGTAAGAATGAATTTTCTTCTTCACGAATTACATTTGCACAAAGTTCTTTTTGCAATTTAATTTCTGGAAACGGAACTCCCATTTGTGTGCTTAGTGTATCTACCAGCTTATAAATAAAAGGCTCTTTGGTATCTAAAAATGTAAATCCATAACGAATAGCACGACGCAATATTCTACGTATTACATATCCTGCTCCTGTGTTAGATGGCAATTGTCCATCGGCAATTGCAAATGCAACAGCACGAACGTGATCTACTACTACACGGATAGCAATATTAGTTTTGTTTTGTTCTTCACTTATATTTTTAACTTCATCAGAAGTATATTTAAAACCTGTAATTTGTTCTACTTTTTCAATAAGCGGTGTAAAAACATCAGTATCATAATTAGATGTTTTTCCTTGTAATGCCATACATAAACGCTCAAATCCCATTCCGGTATCAACGTGCTGTGCAGGAAGTTTCTCAAGAGATCCATCGGCTTTACGGTTGAATTCCATAAATACATTATTCCAGATTTCTACCACTTGTGGATGGTCATTATTTACTTCTTCTCTTCCAGGCTTCAATGCTTTTTCTTCCTCTGTACGTAAATCAACATGAATTTCCGAACATGGCCCACAAGGTCCCTGATCACCCATTTCCCAAAAATTATCCTTTTTATTTCCAAGAATAATTCGGTCTTCAGCAACAAGAGTTTTCCAGATATCCCAAGCTTCCTGATCAAAAGGAACATTATCTTCTTTGCTTCCTTCAAAAACAGAAACATACAGATTTTCCTTTGGAATTTTATAAACTTCAGTCAATAATTCCCATGCCCAGTTAATTGCTTCTTTTTTGAAATAATCTCCAAAAGACCAGTTTCCAAGCATTTCAAACATCGTATGGTGATACGTATCAAAACCTACATCTTCTAAATCATTGTGTTTTCCTGAAACACGAAGACATTTTTGCGTGTCGGCTATTCTAGGACTTTTTGGCATTCCATTCCCTAAAAAATATTCTTTAAACTGGGCCATTCCCGAGTTATTGAACATAAGGGTTGGGTCGTCTTTAAGAACAATTGGAGCAGATGGAACAATTAAATGCCCTTTGCTCTGAAAAAAGTCTAAAAATTGCTTGCGTACGTCTTGTGATTTCATTTTTGTTAGTTTAATCGATAATTTGTTGAATCGTTGAATTGTTCTTAGTTCATTATCGAATAACCGATTAAACAATTAACCAAATCAACTTTTTGCCCCGGATAGTAGTGAAAAGCTTCGAAGTTTATAAATCTATTTTTTGTTGAGATAGCTGAGCGACCAGAGGAAGCTCCTGCTGACTCATTATAAAAAAAGTTTTATAAACGAGAACTTGAAACAAATAGCCGGATTGGGCACATTATTATTTTTTTATTATTGAAAAAAGGGCGGAACAACTGAAACATTTATTAAATTTGTTCCACTAACATTTTTACAGTGTGCAAAAATAGGGTATTTTAAAATATGGCGAAAGTAAAATATTATTACGATTCGGAAAATTTGGCCTACCGAAAAATAAAAACTAAAAAAAGAACTAAATTTGGCTTTATTGTCTTGTTTTTAGTTGCTTCGACGTTGTTTGGTTTTTTAGGTTTTGTTATTTTATTGAACACTCCTTACTTTGAAACTCCAAAAGACCGCTTACAAACTCGTGAAATTGAGAATTTGAAGTTGAATTATTCGATTTTAAATAAAAAAATGGATCAGATTGATGCTGTTGTTGAGAGTCTTGAGGAACGTGACAATAATTTATACCGAGTTTATTTTAACAAAAAAGAAATTCCAGATTCAATACGAAAAGCAGGGTTTTCGAGAATAGAAAGATATAAAGCTTTAGAAGGCTACAATAATTCGCAATTGGTAATTAAAACCACCAAAAGAATCGATGTACTTTCTAAACAATTGGCTATACAATCAAGATCATTAGACGAAATTTTGAAACTGGCTAGTGCCAAAGAAGATTTATTATCGGCAATTCCTGCCATTCAGCCAGTACAGAACGAAAATTTAAAACGTATGGTTTCTGGTTTTGGTTATAGAACAGATCCATTTACCAAAGTACGTAAGATGCATGAGGGTATGGATTTTACGGCCAAAACAGGAACTCCTGTTTATGCCACTGGTGATGGTGTTATAGATAGAGCCGACAGTAATGCCTCTGGTTTTGGAAATCATGTCGTAATTAGGCACGGTTTTGGTTATGAAACTTTGTATGCCCATTTAAGCAAATACAACTGCCGACCTGGTCAAAAAGTAAAACGTGGTGACGTTATAGGTTATGTAGGTAGCACCGGAAGATCAGAAGGACCTCACTGCCATTACGAAGTTCATAAAGATGGAAAAGTAGTAAACCCTCTTAATTTTTATTACGGAAATATTTCGGCGGTGGAATATGTTGCCATTTCGCAATTAGCAAACCAAGAAAATCAATCATTAGATTAAAATGCATATAGAATTACAACCTGATAAACGATATTATAGTATTGGCGAAATCGCCAAAGCATTTCATGTGAATGCTTCTTTGATACGCTTTTGGGATGGAGAATTTGATATTCTTAAACCAAAAAAAAACGCTAAGGGTAATAGAATGTTTACACCTGAGGATGTGAAAAATTTACAATTAATTTTCCATTTAGTTAAAGAACGCGGTTTTACGCTGGAAGGTGCCAAAATTCACCTGAAGGAAGGCCAAAAGAAAACATTAGATAAATTCGAAATAATACGTAAATTAGAGACGATAAAAACACAATTGACTGAAATTAAAAACGAATTGTAAAAACAAATCAATAAACTTAAATTAAAGCAAATATGAAAAAATGGTTAATCCCTGTAGGAATTATTGTTGCACTAATCGCTATTATAGCTTTTTGGTCAATTGGAATTAAAAATACTGGTTTAAAATATAACCAGGCAGTAAACAAAGAATGGGGAAATGTAAACACAGCTTACCAACGTCGTAACGACCTTATCGGAAACTTAGTGAATACGGTAAAAGGTGCTGCTGATTTTGAAAAATCTACATTGACTGCTGTTATCGAGGCTCGTGCAAAAGCAACTGCGGTAACAATAGACCCAAGTAATGTTACTCCAGAACAATTGGCTCAATTTAACCAAGCACAAAGCGGTGTATCTTCATCTTTATCTAGATTATTAGTTTCGGTTGAACAATACCCAACTCTAAAAGCAAATGAAAATTTCTTAAAGTTACAAGACGAATTAGCTAGTACAGAAAATCAAATTCTTACTGCAAGAACTCGTTTTAATGAAGCTGTTCAGGAATACAATGGTTACATATTATCAATTCCTAACAAATGGTTCTTAGATTATAAAGAAAAACCATATTTTGAAGCTGTTGCTGGAGCTGATAAACCTGTAGAAGTAAAATTCTAAAAAATTGATAAACGATTTTTGATTGTAGAAATACTAAATTTAAAAATCATTATTATTCATCTAAAAACTAATTTCAATGTCAAAAGTAGAAGATTTTTTAACCAAGGAAGAAGAAGAAGCAATTGTTGAAGCTATTCGTGTGGCCGAAAAAAATACTTCTGGCGAGATTAGAGTTCATATAGAAAAATCAACTTCTAAAGCCCATTTTGATAGGGCTTTGGAAGTTTTTCATGAATTAAAAATGGACGAAACACACCTTCAAAACGGTGTTTTAGTTTATGTTGCCGTAGACGATCATAAGTTTGTTATTTGCGGAGACAAAGGAATAAATGACGTTGTGCATCCTGATTTTTGGGATTCTACCAAAGAAGCAATGGCAGCACAATTCAAACAAAACAATTTTAAACAAGGACTTATTGACGGTATCTTGGTAGCGGGTGAACAATTAAAAAAATATTTTCCATGGTCTGCTGACAATACTAACGAATTATCAAACGAAATATCTAAAGGATAATGATTACACCCAAACTAAATACCTCGATTTTCCTAAAATTAATCGTTTGTCTGTTCTTTACCCAAATAGGTTTTGCTCAATTTACAATTCCTGAAAAACCAAAATTTCAGACTTCTGTTTACGATTATGCAAATGTTTTAAGCCCTACAGAAAAAGCACAGTTAGAAGAAAAACTAATTCGTTACTCAGATTCTACTACTACTCAAATTGTTGTAATTACCATTGAAAGCCTTAAAGGTGAAGATATTGGAATATTAACTCCAAAATGGGGGCAAGAATGGGGAATTGGCGGAACTGCAAAAAATGATAACGGAGTTCTTATTTTATTGGCTAAAGCCGAAAGAAAAATATGGATATCACCTGGTTATGGTCTTGAAGACAAATTAACTGCTGGTATTGGTGGTGAAATTACCCGAAATATTATTATCCCTGAATTTAAAGCAGGAAGTTACTACAAAGGTCTTGACAAAGGCGCCGATGCTCTTTTTGACGTTTTTAAAGGAAAATATAAAGGAAGCCGTAAACAAGACGAAGGACAAAATTTCCCTTTCATCATGTTCATTATTATTGTAGGTGTTATCATATTTCTTATGTCAAGAAATAAAGGTGGTGGCGGAAACTCCGGAAATAGTGGCGGTGGAGGGCCTAGCCTACTCGACGTAATCATTTTAAGCAATCTTGGCCGAAGTGGCGGTGGTGGTTTTGGCGGTTTTGGTGGTGGATCATCTGGCGGAGGCGGGGGTTTTGGTGGAGGCTTTGGCGGAGGAGGATTCTCTGGTGGAGGTTCTGGCGGAAGCTGGTAGTTTTCGTTTTTCAGTCCCAATTACCTATCACAGTTTAAAAACTTATAATATATTTGCAAATCATAATTTATAATAATGTTATCACATAAAGCCAAATATGCTCTTAAAGCATTACTTTATTTAGCGGAGCAAGACGAAAATCACATTTCTAAAACTATAGAAATTGCTGAAGGCGCCAATATTCCTAAAAAGTTTTTAGAACAAATTTTACTTGATCTAAAAAGAGGGCATTTTGTGAGTAGTAAACAAGGAAAATACGGTGGTTATTATCTTATAAAATCCAAAAACGATATTACATTAGCCGAAATTCATCGTCTTTTTGATGGAGCAATTGCGCTTTTGCCGTGTGCTTCATTAAATTTTTACGAACCTTGTTCTGATTGTAAAACGGAGTCAGAATGCCACTTAAGACACGGCTTAATGCTTATTAGAGACAAAACTTTACAAGCGATGCAGGGGATTACAATAGCCTCATTAGTAGAAAAATAAAAAAATATATTCTAAAGTCTAGCAATTATGTAGAATTTATATATATTTGCCAAAAATAAACACACACTAATTAAAACCAACCTTATGAAACCACTTAAAAGAATCCTTGTCAAAAAGACAAGTCGGCTGCAGAGTAGCATTTCAAAATTAATTGCAAAAAACAATACCAGTTCTATTTTATGTATGTGTATGTGCTAGTAAAAAAAATTTAATTTAAATTCTACTAATTACATATACTTAATATAAAATGAAACAATCTATAAAAAATACACTTACAATACTATTCTTTTTAACCTTCTCTATATCATTTGCACAAAACATTGAAGGCGTTGTTACAAATAGCGAAAATATTCCCTTAGAAGCCGCTAATGTTATCATAAAAGGAACAACCTCTAATACAACTACAGATCAAAGCGGAAAATTTAGCATTGACTCCAAAGGAAAACTCCCACTAACACTCTTAGTTCAATATATTGGCTACAAAACTGCAGAGATAGAAATTACAGCTTTACCAATAACCACTCCATTACAAGTTACTCTTAACGAAGAAAATGCTCTAATAGAAGTGGTTGTTTCTTCGAGACGAAGAATAGAAAAAGTTCAAGATGTGCCTATCGCCATATCAGTTATAACTGGTAAACAAGCAGAACAAACAGGAGCATTTAATGTAAACCGTATAAAAGAACTTGTTCCATCAGTACAACTATATTCATCAAACCCAAGAAATACAGGAATCAACATTCGTAGTTTAGGTTCTCCTTTTGGTCTTACTAATGACGGAATCGATCCTGGTGTTGGTTTTTATGTAGATGGTGTATATTATGCCCGTCCTGCAGCAACAACATTAGATTTTATCGATGTAGAACAAATTGAAGTGCTACGTGGACCACAAGGATCTTTGTTTGGTAAAAACACAACTTCGGGTGCATTTAATATCACTACTCGTAAACCAAGTTTTACTTCGGGCGCTGACTTTGAAGTGAGCTACGGAAATTTTGCTTTCTTACAAGCCAAAGCTTCGGTTACTGGTGCTTTAGGAAAAAAAGTAGCAGGTCGTTTATCTTTTTCTGGTACACAACGTGATGGTCTAGTTGATAACATCGTTACCGGAAGAGCTACAAATACACTAAACAATCAAGGAATTAGAGGACAACTACTTTATACTCCATCAGAAAATACAAACATTATATTAGCAGCAGATATTACAACGCAACGCCCTGATGGATATGCTCAAGTTGTAGCTGGTGTTGCTCCTACTCAAAGAGCAGGTTATCGCCAGTTTGATGCCATTATTAAAGATTTAAACTATCAATTACCAAGTTTAAATGCATTTGACCGCAAAATAGATCAAGATACTCCATGGCGTTCTGGACAAGATTTAGGAGGTATATCGCTTAATGTTGATACAAAAATTGGAGGCGGTACTCTTACCTCGACCACTGCATGGAGATTCTGGAATTGGGATCCATCAAATGATAGAGATTTTACAGGATTACAAGTATTAGCAAAATCGCAAAACCCTACAAGACAAACACAAATAACACAAGAAGTTCGTTATGCGGGACAACTTTCATCTAAAATAAGTGGTGTTGTTGGTGTGTTTTTTATCGACCAAACATCTAAAACAAACGGTACCGAAGAATCTGGTAATGCACAATGGAGATTTTCACAAAGCACCACTAGCCCATTATGGAAAACTCCAGGTCTTTTTGAAGGATACGGAATAAAAACCGATGCAAGAATCAGATCATCTAGTGCTGCCGTATTTGGACAATTAGACTGGGCAGTAACCGAACGTTTACATATATTACCTGGTTTACGTTATAACTTTGATAAAAAAGAAGCCGATTACACTCGTACTACATACGGAGGTTTACAAACCACTGATCCAGCATTACTTGCTTTGAAAAAATCTGTTTATAGTGATCAAGCTTTTACATCAGATACTGACAACACAGACTTTTCTGGAAATATAACAGTTACTTACAAAGCTTCAGATAAAATTAATGCTTACGCTACTTATGCAAAAAGTTACAAACCAGTTGGGGTAAACGTAGCTGGTCTTCCAACAGATGCCAAAGGACAGCCATTACTTGATCTTGCGGTAATTAAACCAGAGAAAGTAAATCATTACGAAATAGGAATAAAAACATCTCCTTTTAAAAACTCCATATTCAACTTAGCATTCTTTAATACAGATATTAAAGATTTCCAAACAAATGTACAAGCAGCTGAATTGGGCGTTAACCGTGGATATCTTGCCAATGCAGATAAAGTACGTGTAAGAGGTGTAGAACTAGATGCTAGCTTTGTATTTAGTCAACATTTTACTGTAAATGCAGCTGCAACTTATACAGATGGTAAGTATGTAAAATTTACAAACGCACCACTTCCATTAGAAGAAACAGGAGCTCCAGTAGCATTTAAAGATGTTTCGGGAACTGATTTACCAGGTGCATCAAAATGGGCTGGATCTTTAGGAGGCGAGCTTTCTGATAAAGCAAAATTCTTCGGAAATGCTGGTAAAGTTTTCGTAGCGATAGATTCTTATGCTCGTTCTGAGTTCTCATCAAGCCCTTCTGCTTCAAAATATTTAGTAGTTCAAGGCTATGCTATTTTTAATGCTCGTTTTGGTTTCCGTGCAGCCGAAGGTTTATCTGTTCACTTCTGGGGACGTAACCTTTTAAACAAGGATTACTATGAACAATTATTGCCTGCAGGAGGAAACACAGGACAATATGCAGGAGTACTAGGCGACCAAAGAACTTACGGAGTTACTTTAAAGTATTCTTTATAGATTTTTATCAAACATAAATCAAACAACTATTAACTGGGATAAGTTTTAAATAACTTGTTCCAGTTTTTTATTTAGAGTTCTATTGAAACGCGAAGATTGTCTCAAAAAAGGAACGCGGATGACGCAGATTTACTAAAGTAAAGACGCGGATAAAAACGGATTTTCTATTTATACTTACTCTCTTTTTCTATCATAAATAATACAGATAAAGAGATTAAAAAACTTTGCGAACTTTGCGTAAATCTTTGCAAACTTTGCGGTTAATTTTTCTTGCCACAGATTAAAAGAATTAAAAGAATTTCTCCAAAATTATAAATTTAAAAAATCAGTTTTTATCTGCGTTTTCGCCTAGCGAATCCGTATAATCCGCGTACCATTTATTTACAAATCACAAAATCAAACCAAAAGCCGATTTAATTATCAATATCAATTGTATATATTCGCAGCCTGAATAACAGCTGAATGAAATCTTGCAGATTACTTTTTTTTCTCGTACTAACAAGTCAATTATTGGCAGGGCAAACCAAAAAAAATATCGACCAGCAAACTCTTACCTGGATAAGATATTACAATATATTGCCGTTAAGCCAAAAGTGGTCCTTACATTCTGAAATTGATAATCGCAGTTTTCTCAATCCTATTCACGAAAACCTATGGGTTTTAAGAGTTCAGGGAAGATACCGAGCAAATAAACTTATTGATCTTGGTGGAGGTTTCGCTTATTTTAATGTCAATACCCAGAGTACCGAAATTGATCCCGATTTTTCGATTCCAGAATACAGAGCACAACAAGATATTACACTTATAAACGACATTGCAAAAATCACTTTCCACAATCGTTTTCAGCTAGAAGAACGTTTTATTCACAAAGCCAATCAAGAAGAATTACTCGATGGTTACTCTTTTTCCTTTCGATTTCGGTACCGTTTACAATCTACATTTACCCTTTGGGAGAAAGAAAAACGAAGCTTAAAAGGAACCATTTCTAATGAAGTCTTATTAAATTTCGGAAAAGAAATCAAGAGAAATACCTTCGACCAAAATAGAATTTATGTTGCATTACGTTATCATTTTAATCCAAATGTAGGTCTAGAATTAGGCTACTTAAAAAACTTTCAGCGAAGAGCGAGCGGAGTCGATTTTTACGACAGAGATATTATCAGACTTACACTTTACCACAGAATTAATCGGAAAATGTGAGAGCGTGAAGACTTGAGAATGTGAGATAAAAAGGTGCAACATGCAAGACGAAAAGATTTGGCTAAAGCCCTTTTCCTCTTAATCATTAATATCTCCAGCCAAAGCTGGAGCCAATTCAAACTTTAAGTTTTCCTAACTTTGTTTCTTTTGAACCTATAAAACCTTAGTATCTCAGAACCTCTGTAACTTTGAACCTTTGAACCTATAAAAAAACCTTAGTCCCTTCCACCCTTTTTCTTAGATCCTTTTTTATCAGATGCAAAATTTCCAATTTTATACGATAGCGAAAACATTACATATCGTCTTAAAACAGTATTTTCTTCATCACGAATAGATGTCGCCGAAATTGTCCTTGTGGCGCTTTGGTTTTGGTTTAAAAGATCATAAACTTTTACTTTTATAAACATTTTCTTGTCCAATATTCCATAAGACAAACTCGTATTCCATAGAAAGAAATCTTTCTTAAAATCACTCGAAATATTAGAATTGTAAGTGTATCCGAAATCATTACCAAAAACTAAATTTTCAGGCCAATAAGTTGTTGCCTGCAAATTAATTTTATGAATCACGTTAGAGGTCGCATCTCTAGAATAGTTCTCATACGTTGTTTCGTTATAAGAAAAACTATATGATGGAGCAATAGTAAGCAACTCGCCATAATCGTATGATAAATATACTTTTGGCGTAATTGCTGTAGATTTTGCATTGTACAAAACCGCATTTGTATATCCTTTATCAAAAGAATAACCACCATTTAATCCTAGACCATATCTTAAAACATGAGCATCTTTTTTTATAGACTGGTTCCAGTTACCTCCTGCATTAATAGCATAAGTTCCCGAAATATTAGTATAAGTAGTCGTTCTTTTTCCGCTATCATCATAAATTGAGGTCGAAACAACATCGTTTTTATAATAATCTCCCCTTACAAACAAACTATAACCGGATCGTGTTCGGAAATCAAAATTCCTAAAATTAAAATTAGCACTATTTTTCTCAACAGGATTTAAATCTGGATTCCCTATTATAGTATTCAATGGATTACTCAGATTCAAGACAGGTAATAACTGAGTCGAAGTAGGAAGCGCATTAGAATAATCATACTTAAACGATATGTTTTTTGACTTACTAAACTTGTATCTAATTTGGAAATCACCATAAGGCAAAGCATATTTTTTATTCAAATCAGTTTCTTTATTCAAGTACAAAGAGTGATTATCATAATCGACAATTGCTGTTCTAGAATTCACGTTTATGGTAAACTTATCTTTCTGCCAAGTAATACCAACTTTAGGACTAATCGAATTTTGTTTGGAGGTTATATAATTCGTCAATGATAAATTTAAATCCGAATACGATTCTGTAGTTGGATCAAAGTTGAATGTTTTTTCATCATTTATAGTATTTGCCAAATCAAAATTTGATCCAAATCTTACTCTCAACGAATCAGTTATAGGCTCTGTATATTCCAGATCTAACGAGTAAGTATCACTAATAGTATTCTTTTTAGTATTTTGATTTCTCTTATCACTAGGTTTACTGTCTTGATAAAAAATAGTTTCCGAAAGATTTAACGCGTCCGAATCATTACTTGTATTATTATTAATAAATACCAAACTTAGGTTACGATGCTTTCTCTCAAAATTTTTATTGAAGTTAATAACATTACTAAAGTTAGTATTGGTACTTTCTGAATAGGATTTCGAATTACTTTCGTTTAAAGATTGCCCGTTTCCATCTTCAGAAAAACTAGATGAATCTGAATTATTATTAGAACGAGACTGACCCAATTTTGGCGAAACAAAAATTTGAGTAGTCGGATTAATTTTATACTCTAACTCAAGGTTTACATTATTACCTGTATTTTCATTTCTTGTATTCGAGTCTGAACTTGTTACAATATTTCCTGTAGGCAAAAAACTAGTTTGATCAGACTTACTTGCGTTTTTGTTAACCGTATTAGAGAAATCATAACTCGCCGTAGCTTCCAAATCTTTAGACCATTCATCAGAGTAATTAAAGCCCAGCAAGTTCGATTGTGTGATTCCTTTACCACCACCAGAAGAGTTATTACTTAATCCTTTACTATTTCTTCCTCCTCCCATATTATCAAACACATCATCCATAGAGAATCCCGTAGAATTAATATTATTAGAAGAAGCTAAAACACTAATCTTTTGTTTATTATTAAAAAAATTCATGATAAGGCTACTCTCATATCTATCGTCAGAGCCATAACCGCCAAGAATCTTCCCAAAGAAACCTTTATTTTTCTTTTCGTCTATAGTTAAGTTTATACTCGAATAATCCGAAGTTGATTCTTGTTTAGATAATTCTTCTTTTTTGGTTTTAAAATCAGAAACCTGAACTTTTTTTATAATATCAGCAGGCAAATTTTTCAAAGCAATCGCCCCATCTTTATCAAAAAAAGCTTTCCCATTTACCAAAAACTGAGTTACTTGTTTTCCGTTTACAGTCACCTTACCATCATTATCTACATCTACGCCTGGCAATTGCTTCAATAAAGCTTCTACATTCGAGTCTGGGCGCACTTTATACGAAGCTGCATTAAACTCTAGCGTATCTTTTTTCATTGTAATTGGCGCAGCTTCACTTTTTATAACCACATTATCTAAGGCATTTACGTTCTCGAGTAAATATAATTTTCCATAATCCTTACTTGCCAGTAATCCTTTTTCCTCCTCATAATACGGCTGATATCCCATGTAATTTATCTTCATAAAAACAGGTTTATCATATTTCTTAGTATTTATGCTAAAAAAACCATTCTTATCCGTCGTTGCATATTCAATTATAGTCGAATCTTTAACTGTAGTAAAATAAACTGTAGCCAGTTCCAGTGGTAATTGCGTATTAATATCGATGACAGTTCCCTTTATAACAATGTCATTTTGAGCACTAGCAGTAAAACCTAAAATAAAAAGCAATAAGAAAGCGTATAATCTAATCATGAAAGGATTTTTTAATACTATAAGACCCAAAAAAAGGGCAAAGGTTTAACTATTTATCATCTATTTTCTTGGCTTTACAAACTAACCTTGCTAACAAAGATAATTCACCAAAATAAAACGCTGTAAACATACATTAATTGCATAAAAAAATCCCGATTTCTCGGGATTTCTGTTTATTATTTCTCTCTGATATAAATATCGATTGGCACTCCTGAAAAGTCCCAGTTTTCTCTAATCTTATTTTCAAGATATCTTTTATATGGTTCCTTAACATATTGTGGCATGTTAGCAAAAAACACAAACTGAGGCGTAGGTGTTGGCAACTGCATACAATATTTAATTTTCACATATTTTCCTTTAGTCGCTGGTGGCGGGTAAGCTTCGATCACCTTCAACATAAATTCATTAAATTTAGATGTAGGTATTCTTTGTTGTCTATTTTCATAAACCTGAACCGTAGCTTCTAATGCTTTCAATAAACGTTGTTTCGTTAAAGCCGAAACGAACAAAATTGGCACATCAGTAAAAGGCATTAATTCTTTTTTGATCTTCTCTTCGTAATCACGAGTCGACATCGTATCTTTTTCAACCAAATCCCATTTGTTCACAAGGATTACAACACCTTTACGGTTTTTCTCAGCCAACCAGAAAATACTTTGATCCTGACCTTCAAATCCACGAGTTGCATCTATAACCAAGATACAAATATCAGCATGCTCAATTGCACGAACTGAGCGCATTACTGAGTAAAACTCTAAATCTTCCTTCACTTTAGCCTTACGACGGATTCCCGCAGTATCAACCAAGTTAAATTCAAAACCAAAACGGTCAAATTTAGTATCAATTGCATCACGAGTAGTTCCCGCAATATCAGTTACCATAAAACGTTCTTTACCAATAAGTGCATTGATAAAACTAGATTTCCCAGCATTCGGACGTCCTACAACAGCAAAACGTGGTAAAACCACTTCTTCCTGAACAGGTTCTGGTTTTACAGGGAAAGATTCGATTAAAGCATCCAATAAATCTCCTGTTCCGCTTCCCGAAATACTAGCAAACGTATAATATTCACCTAAACCTAGGTTATAAAACTCAATCGCATCTTTCTCACGCATTGCGTTATCTACCTTATTTACAGCAAGTAAAACCGGTTTTGTAACTTTACGCAACAAACGAGCAACAATGTCATCCATTGGTGTAATCCCCTCTTCTACATCTACCACAAAAATAATAACATCGGCCTCATCAATAGCCAATTCTACTTGTTTGCGGATTTCTCCTTCAAAAACGTCATCAGAACCACGAACGTATCCGCCGGTATCAATAACCGAAAATTCTTTTCCGTTCCACTCGCTTTTACCATAGTTTCTATCACGGGTAACCCCAGATACTGAATCTACAATAGCTTCTCTTCTTTGTATCAGCCTATTAAAAAGGGTTGATTTCCCTACATTAGGTCTTCCTACTATCGCAACAATGTTATTCATTTTTTTGAATTTTAGATCCTGGATTCTAGATTTCAGCTTTTTAGTTACCCAAAAACCTAATCACTTGTAATCCAAAATGCTTTATTTTAATTTTTTGCAAAGGTAGTCTTTTTTAGTTTGCAGTTATCAGTTTTAAGTATTCAGTAAAAAAACTGCTAAAACTGTGACTCTAAACTAAAAACTGACTACTTTTTTCAGGAGCTGTTTCCTGCTACCCGCTTCAAACGAAGTTCACTGAACTCCGCTTTTAAATATACATAAAGTGAAGTAATCTTTTGTTCCGCTAAAGGAGCGTCACAAAAGGATTTTCACTACTATCAGGGCTAGACTTTCGATTAAACAATTAACCGATTCAACGATTAACCTTTTTTACAATTAACCAATCAGTGGTAAATATTTTTCTTCAATAAAATCCAAATGATGAATTTGATGACCAATTATATTAAACCCCATTGCCAATACAGACATTCTATATTTCCAATTAATTCCTGTTTTCTGCAAATCTTCAGCATCAAAACTTTTAAATAATGATACTGTGGCTCGTCTTACGGCAATTAACTCATCAATGATTTCAGTTATCGATTTAGAATTTGCTTTAGATTTTCTTGCCATTTCATCTTCATCAAAACTTATAACAAAATCCTTTTCATCTCTGGCAAATCTCAAAGTCCCTGAACATAATAATCTTTCGATATCAGTAATATGCTGGATAATTTCATTAACTGTCCATTTACCTTCCAGATATGTTTTTCCTTTTAATGCTATAAAAGTCGAAATATCCAACAATTGTAATTGTTCTATACTTTTCTCAAAAGCTTCTTCTAGTTCTATATCTTCAACAAGATTAATATACCTGTCAAAGTATTCTGGCATAGGATTAATATCCGATTTTATCATCAACTTTAGATTATACGTTTAAAACGACTCCCGATTAAATAGTTAAACGATTAACCAAATCAACATTTATTGGTTATACCCAAAACGTTTTAGCATATTAGCATTACTTCTCCAGTTTTTATTCACTTTTACGTATAGTTCAATATGAATTTGTTTTCCGAAGAACTTCTCTAAATCCGCACGAGCTTCCATACCCACTTTTTTCAAAGCAGCACCTTTATGTCCAATGATAATTCCTTTTTGCGTATCGCGTTCTACCATAATCAAAGAACGAATACGGATGATATTCTCATCTTCAAAAAATTCTTCGGTTACAATTTCTACTGCGTATGGGATTTCTTTACTATAATTCAATAAGATTTTTTCACGGATAGTTTCGTTTACAAAGAAACGTTCCGGCTTATCTGTCAATTGATCTTTTGGGTAATATGCTGGCGATTCAGGTAATAATTCGATGATTCTACCAAAAACCTCAGGCACATTAAAGTTTTGCAAAGCCGAAATTGGGAAAATCTCAGCATTAGGAACTTTAGCAGTCCAGAATGCAACTTGCTCTTCTAATTGTTCCTGATTCGAATTATCGATTTTATTCAATAACAATAGAACTGGAATTTTGGCATGTATGATTTTATTAAAGAAAGCTTCGTCTTTTAGCTCCTGCTCCCCTATCTCTACCATATAAACTAGGATATCAGCATCTTCAAAAGCCGATTTTACAAAGTTCATCATCGATTCCTGCATTTCGTATGCTGGTTTGATAATTCCCGGAGTATCAGATAAGATCAACTGAAAATCTTCTCCATTTACGATTCCTAGGATTCTATGACGTGTAGTTTGTGCTTTAGATGTTATTATAGACAATCGTTCTCCAACGAAGGCATTCATTAGTGTTGATTTTCCAACGTTTGGATTTCCGATAATGTTTACGAAACCTGCTTTATGTGACATTTGTGTACTATTTATTCTGCAAAGGTAGTCATATCAAGTCAATACAGAAAATAAAACATTTTTTAAAGTTTTTGTTGAAATATCCAATAATTGGTTATACCTTTGCACCCGAAACAACGCGGGATAGAGCAGTAGGCAGCTCGTCGGGCTCATAACCCGAAGGTCACAGGTTCGAGTCCTGTTCCCGCTACTAAAACAAAAGCTTCAGAGAAATCTGGAGCTTTTTTTTATTACAAAATCTAAGCTATCAGGCTCATATCCGCCGCGTCGGACACAGATTCGAGTCCTGCTCACGCTACTAAGACAAAAGCTTCAGATTTCTCTGAAGCTTTTTTTATTTTCCCCCTCTTTGTCAACATCTCGTTGCGTTCACGAACGGGATGCTCACGCCAGCAGGGGATTTAACTTTTATTTAATCAAAGGTTCATAATCATATTTTTTTATTTTACTTGATATATATGATAATCTTTCTTCAGTAGTATCTTATTTTCATTTAACGTATAATTTCTAATTCTTTTGAGCCTTTGGGAATGTGTAAAAATAAATTATTCCATTCAACAACTTTTGCTCCAGAATTATTTACAAACTGATATGAAAACATTGAATTTCCTTTATTGTGTCCTGATAAACTTTCTAAAGCTATTACTGTATTATTACAGTAATAAGATAATTTATAATTTTTCAATGGAAGCATCTCTAAACTATTAAAGCTGTTTTGATATAATGCTTTTTGAAATTTAGTTCTAACACTTTCAGAAAAATATTGTGATTGATACCATTCTGTATCAGCCTTAAGATAAAGAGTATTAAAATAATCAAAATCCTTATCTCTAAAAGCATCAATAGTTTTATGGTAATACTGTAATACATTTTGCAGTAAAACTTCTTTGTCTATTTTGCTTAGGTCTTCACTTTCTGACCATCCTTTTAATTCATAAGGTACTTTCGCTGTAAATGTAAATTCTTTAATGAATTGATTTTGTTTACTGTAATCGATAGGTTGTTCGTAATTAGGTTCATCATTATTATTTGTTTTATATTTTGGCAGTTCGTATTTTAAAATCGTTTCGGGTTTTTCTAAATTGCCATTTTTACTCCAAGATGTTTGCTCTATTTCCAAAGAAAAGAAATCTTTATTTGTTAGATATTCATTTTGAATGTTTTGAGAATTGTAAGTGGGATATATTTTCATTTTTAAAGTTTGAATACCACTTTTTAGAATAGCGGAATTAATACTAAAGCCTATTTTACCTCTCATTTTATCAAAATAAGTATATACAGGAAAATCATTTACTAGTATCTGATAGCAATTTTGTGTTTTAACTTTTATTTGATACAAGGGTTCATAATCATATTTTTTTATTTTATCTGCTATAAAAGATATTCTTTGTTCTGTATTCATAGTATTCTCTTTTTTTTCTTGTGAATTACAATTCACAAGAAAAAAAAGAAATATCCATCTTAGATTTATCATTTTGCTTCTCCCTTTAAGAAGTTTTTATCGATCATACTATATCGGATTATTTCAAAATCTTTTGCGCCTTTAGGTCTATGTAAAAAAATGTCAAAAACTAGTACATAATTAAAAGCCCCTTTTTTATAACGATATCTTAAAATTCCCTCATTTTTATCCCATGTTTTAACTCCTCTAATACTTACAATTTTACCATTACCGTAAAATTCAAGCTTACCGCTATCTATAGGTTCAAAAGTTTTTCCTTTCGCAACGAAATCAATCCATTTATTACTTTTTGATTTTGCACTTTCAATAGTGAAGTAATTACTTTGAAAATAATTAAATTCAGCTTTTTTGATACTATTGAGGTAAAAATCACTATTTCCGTCTTCAATACTGCTTCTAAATTCATTATAAAAAGCTAATACTTTCTTTTTTAGATCCAGAGTATCTGTTTTTGTTAAATCTTCGCTATCTTCCCAACTATATAAACTATAAGGCACCTTAGCTATAAAATCTAATTCTGTCGTAAATTCTTTTAATTTACTATAATCGATAGGCTTACTGTAATCTTCCTCATTATTCACATCACGTTGATATTGTGGTAGTTCATAATTCATAATAAGTTTAGGCTCTTCCAAACTTCCATTTTCCCAGGCTGTTTGTTCTACTTTTAATTTAAATTTGATTCCATTCTTTAGATATTCATTTGGCGTAACTTGCCCTTCGCCAAAAGGAATTGGAGGATAAATTTTTACTTTTAGTTTTTGTGAACCACTTTTAAGTATAAATGAATTATCAAAAGTTCCAAAAACATTCATAACATTATTGTGTTTTGTTAGAACCAAAACATCATTAGCCCAAATGTCATAATTATATAAAGTTTCTACTTGTAACTGATAAATGGGTTCATAATCATACTTTTTTATATTTGCTAATAAAGGATTTTCTTTCATCGTATTCTTTTTTTCTTGTGAGTTGCAACTCATTAAGCAAATGCTTAGTGCGAAAGTTAAAATTATTTGTTTCATATTATTGTTGTTTATTATAGAGAAATTATTGGTAGTTTCCATCCAGTACTCCATTCATAAGGGTCAAGAACTACTATTCTACCTTCAGCAGTGTAGTGTATTCCGTCTGATTCAGTTAGTTCAGTATCATCTACTGGTGGATCAACAATACCAGCTTCAAACTTGGCACCTATTACAAATCCTTCAAATTTCATTTCTGGTTCGATATAAATACTATCTTTATCAGCTTTGGTAACGCATTCTACAGATATCCCACTAGTCATTTCCACTTCAAGACCAGCGTATAATTTTCTTTTAACAAAACCTAAATATGCAACAGTTCCGTTACCTTTTATTTTTCCGGAAAGTGTCATCATTACTTTACCACCAACTTTACAAGGAGAATCATCGTCGTCTTTCATTAATCGCTCACTATATTTACTGCCCTCAGCGGTATTTATAGTTCCTTTCAGTGCACCACTAATTTCTGACGTTATAATTAGATCAAGATCAATGTCAAAATTGTCTCCAAGTGCTTCGTCTAAAATGTCTAACGTTGCTACTACAGCTAGAACAACAGGATGATTTATTTTGTATAACAATTGATAAACATCATACTTGATTTCAAATCCAAAAAGAGGGTCAAAATCTATAGCGCCTTCTATCATTGTGCCCATTACTGGAGTATATAAATCTTTTGGAGGGTCAGCATACCAACTTACCGATACTCCCACACTTGGTGGGATAAACTCAAAACTCCAATTACTCTTTTTTGTTGCTTTACTTTTTTCTAATTTTTCTTTTAATCTATTTGATCTAGCACTTGTTTTACTGTTTCCTTTAGGAGAATTTTGAGTAGTTTTGTCGTTTGTACCATTAAAGATACTTTCAATCAAATCTTTAATATTGCCTATTTTTTTTAAGAAATCGGTTATTTCGGGCATGCCTGATGATAGCTCTAAAGCTTGGTGAGGACGATCAAACTCACATATGAGCGAAAACTCACAATCAATTAGCCCTAAGTTTGTAGTGTTGCTAATCATGTGCGAAGCCTGGCTTTTATAGGACTGTTTTCTTTTTGCTTTAGCTTTAGCTTTTTTTGCTTTAAGTTTTGCTTCTTTTAGTTTTTTGCGTTTCTTTTTTTCATCAGAATCAAGGTTCTCAGATTTTGCCTTTAATTTTTTTAGATCATCTTTTGCTTCCAGTTCTTTAAGTTTCCATTTATCGTGATAGATATCTCGCAACTTATTAAATTCTTCACCATCATAGTTAAACGCTAATTGCAATGTCCACTTAGTATCAGGATAAACCATAATATCTAAAGGTATATCAGGACAGCATGTATGTAAGTTAACAGTGTATTTTTGTGCTAAACTTTCAGTATTCGGCCATAAAGTTTGCAGTAATCCACGTAATGCGCTGACTTTTTTTCCATTTGTAAAGTCATAACCTACCTGTAATTCTAATTTTTCATCTGTTGGGGGCTGCAAAACAAAAGGCTTATGCTCTTCTAAAACTTTAAAAGAGGCTTGCGATTTTAGAGATGAAATACCATTTATAAATTTAAAACTGTTTGTAATAATACTTTCATCAGAACCATGATTTTCAGCTTCTACATTAGGGTTTTCTTTTGAAACACTGTTGCTTTTATACTCTGCTAATCTCCATTTTTCGCTTTTTTTGCCTTTACCGTTTTCAATTAATTTTTCAATTTTAGAAATATCAATTACATGACCAGTATGTGTTTTAACGGGATCGTCAGCATAAATACATTCACTGGTTTGTAAACCCTCTAATTCTACTGTAAAATCTTTTCGAGCTTCTTTTATACCAGCTGTCAGAGGGAAAACTAATTTGGTTAAGTTTAGATTATTTTGAATATTATAGATTTCGATTTCAACCGTCTCTTCTCCTCTTGCATATTTACCAACAGCTCTGTTAAAGCGACATGGCAAAAAATTAGCAATTGAAGTTTCTATTGTACCCGCAACTAAAACTTTATTTCCTTCGGGCTCTAAAGCAGTTTTTTCAGATGTCCTGCCTAATACTCTTACAAGAGGCTGGTTGTCAGAATTATTTATCTTTAAATATTGGTTGTTAACCGCCGTGAATATATAGGCTTTTATCTCAACAGAATTGTCGGTACCTTGAGGATTGTTTGTTTCTTTATTAACAAAAAAAGCCCAAATAGGATCTACATAAATATTTACAATGCACTTTTGAACTGATTTTTTTGTCGTTTCATTCTTGCTTTCATCAATTATCTTTAGAGTGTATAATTCACATTTAATAACTCGATCTTGTAAATCATTATGTACTTTTACTTCTCTCGTTAATGTTTTGTGAGATATAGGGGCATTTTTTTTATTAATTTCCTCTTTAGGTCTGGGTACTTTTTGATATACGCCGTTATCTTTTTCAAATAAAGGTAAATCTTCATCTTCAAATTGTACATCATGAAGATTAATTAGTATTTCATCTCCATATAACCCTTCCGTATAGATATGAAGTTGTATTGTTTCTCCATATTTGACATCTCCCTTTATGATGGCTCCATCATTGTTCGATGAATACTTTCTCCATTCATAACCAATCACTTTTGGAGTTGCTTTTCCTGACACAAAAAGCCCTTTTTTAGGATTACCTGTTGGAGAGCTAACTCCATATATGTAGGGCTCTAACCAAGCAACTGCATTACCACTGTAAATTGCTGGAAGGCTGAAATTTCCACCAGAGTATCCTTTACCAATAAATTTATTATAGTCGTTATCTTTAAATGCTAACTTGTTCTCTAGTAAACTCCATATCCAAACAGTATCATTTTTTTCAGTCTCTGATAATTCATTCCAATTTTCTATTACAGCATGAACAATAGGATTATTATTTCCGAGTTCATTTTTACTATTTGGCTTAGAATTGGAATTTCCAATTTTAATAAATGAATTATTAGGATTGTAAATATCATTAATTCCAGGATTAACTTTTAATTTAAGTTTTGACATAATACTAATCTTTAATTGGCAGTTGTATATTTTTTGTTTCTAAATTACTCAGGTCTATTCCTGGGAATATTTGTGCATTTATTTCATTATCACTGTTTTTTACATTTTGTTTAGAAACTTCAGCAACTTGTCCATGATTTTTTATTGTGATGCAGTCAGCCCCTCCTATCGGACAAGTAGCTTTGCTATCTTCAAGTAATATTTTGCCTTTATTAGATAAAATTACTTTTTCATAAAAACCACTCCATTTTGTAATTACCGCCTGACAAGGCAGATAATCTCCGCTTCCGTTGGGCTGCATTTTACATTTACCAAAAGTATTTTTTTCTAATGTCTGCCCAATTTCTTTGTCAGTGGCAATAAGTTTATCCTTTCCGTCTTTATCATTTGCATAATGCTTCGAATGTGTTTTAACTTTTAACTTATCAATTTTGGGTTCAACACTAAATTTACATTCACAGGTTGCTCCTTGAACAACAAAATGTTTTTCAGCCATAATAATCTGGGATTAAATTATCTTATTTTTTAAACATCTTTAAGAATCTCTCTAATGAGCTTTTTCTTTGGAGAGTTGGGATTTCTTCTACAAATAGACTTATTTTTTCATGAGGCTCTTTTGAACTGGGAGTATATTTAAAATCTTTCAATCTTTTACTTATATCTATAATATCTTCGTCTCCTGCAGTTTGAAAGCTTTTAAATTGTTCCTGTGCCCTACGTGCTCCAAGATCAGACTCAGGCCTAAAAAATTTATCATCTACCAAATGGTATAATGATATTTTTTGTGTTTTGTTTTTAGTATCATTTATTTTAGTTTCATAAGTCGAAATAATCGAAAATATTGATCTGTCCTCTGCATAGAGTTTATATTTTACTTCCATTTCTGATTCTAAAGTTTTATAGGCTATACCTTGTAATTTTGCCTTTGGATAATCAATTCCCTGTAAAACTTCTTCAATGGAACGCTCATCACTACTTTTGCCTTTAGCATTAATAATTATTTTGTCTGTAGCAGTGTAATATTCCTCGATAGTATGATTTACATTATAACCAATAGACTGATTACCAAAAACAGGCGATTTCCATTTATATATTTGTGATGTTTCCAGAGGATAGTCAATATAGAGAGGAGAAAAATATAGATGAAAAAACCAATCTTGATTTAACGACTTTTCAAGTTCTTGTTTGTTTAAAATTAGTTTATGGACTTTATTTAATATTTTATAAGCAACGTCACTATAATAATAAGAACCAAGATGTTCTTTTAATGAGCGCCATCTTTGTAGAATTTCATCATGATTGTCGATCTCAGATAGTGTACCATCCTCAGCAGGTATAATTCTTATCGGAAAAATTGCTTTAGCACATTTTTCCAGCATTTGCTCTACTAATAGATCTGGTTCCTTATTGTCAACATAGACTTGTTTTCGGTTTATTTCAAAAATAAAATCATTATAACTATGGCGGGTTTTACAGTTTATGTCGACTTCGTAATGCACTTCTTTAATAAGTTTTTCATTTTCAAAATCTTGATACCTGTATCCGAATTTTCTTGTTTCATTAAAATTACTATGTTTTAACTCACGGTCTTTATAAAAATTTATTTTTTCTAAACTGGGCATATATTAAGAAAAGGTTTGTTATTTTTTTTATGTAAATGTAAGTTTTAGTTTTAAAAAAAAAGTATTTTAAATTAATTTTTTAACAGCAAATTTCGCATTTAAAAAACAGAGGCTTGATGTATTGATCTGCCTTCCCAATAAATAATTTTACATATTTAAAGAAACAATAGGGACACAATATATTTGGTAGGCTTCTTTTTATTCTTCAAAAAGGTTATAGCAGAATTTAAAAATTAAATTTATGATGCACATTCAATAAGATTATAATAATCTGGTTAGAAATTTGAATGCTTCCCGCTACTAAGACAAAAAGCTTCAGATTTCTCTGAAGCTTTTTTTGTTTATTTAGATTTACAACATTAATAGTTGCATAACTTTTCACAAACGGGCCTACAAAAATTTTGTGTATAAAACAATCGTAAACGTATCATCCTGAGGAACGAAAACACGAGTGATAGCGAACTGACGAAGCAATCTCCGCAAGAAACTAACATAAAATATTTTTAGATTATCTAATCTATTTGCCCGATTTCTAAAAATCATATCCCTTTTTCTTCTTGAATCAGATTACGGGTGCGAAGTCAGGAGACATTCGCACAGCTTTTCATAAGAACACTTCGAAGATCACTTTTTTTATTCTTCCAAGTATTCACAGTATTTTAAAAACAGATAATTATTACTTTTAATTATTTCAAAGAATTTGTCGAATGCTGTTTCGTTAGTGTTGTATAATTTTGATAAATCTGAAATTAATTCTTTTGCTTTATTCTCTTCCAATTTTTCATTTCTAAAAAAGCCTAAAAGTGAAGCACCTATTCCAAAAAGTTCAAAATTGTATTTTTCAAATAAGTGTTTTGCTAAAGCGTAATTTTCAAAAGGATTTAGGTCGCTTTCAAAATAACCATTCGGGAAACCGCAAATTCCTTCATATGGCTTTTCTACAGGAACAATTTTAAGAATTACCTGTTCATCTAAGTAATCAAGTGGCGTTCGATTAACTTTCTCTAAAATTAAAATTTCGGCTTCGTCAATTGTTAATTTTCTTTCACAAACAGATGCGAAGTCAATACCTTTTGCTTGTTTCAATAAGTTCTCCTTTCTAATGAAAAACTCAGATGGTGTTGAAAGATAGCCCAAATGTTCGCCATCTTCAAAACACGATTTATCAAGCCCTGATAAGTCATATCCTTCTGTTTCGTCAAGATCATTTGAATTTATCGAATGTCCACTTGTATATTCAGCTTGCCCTAAATCATCAAGTGTCAAAATTATTGTCTTATCAGAATTATTTTGTTTATAAGTCTGATAAATTTCAATTAGCTCATCGAAAGATTTTAGATTTTCGATTACAAAACTGTCAAATAAATTTTCCTCACTTGACTGATTCGATGTTAATGGTTGTATTTGCATAGTGTTTGTTTAAAATAGCAGGTAACCCCTTTTGGTTATTTTTTTGAAGTCAAACCTACAGGAATCATTAAACTGTCTTTATCGTACATATTTATGTAAATTCGTAGAGTATCATCCGTCATATCTTCCCAATATACTTTATAAGTATCAAGTGAACCTTTCATTCCTTTTTCTACATTAGGAGTTTCAAAAAGACAACAACTTCCTTCTCTGTAAAATCTAACTGTTTCTCCATTTGGACCTTTTAACGCACTTAAAAATCTTCGCTCATTTTTTGGCCCCATACTTTCGGAACTTCCTCCAACTTTAATTGGATTAGATTCTGAAAAGCCATAACTCTTATCAGAACTTTGATCAAGCAAGTGAAAGTAATCCAGTTCAACCTGTCCTTCTTTTTTTAAAAGCGCTTCTTCCAGTTGCTTTTGTTTATTATTACAAGACAGAAAGAATAATAAAATTAAGGAGAAATATGTCTTCATAGAAAATCTTTTTTTTACAATGTTGGCTAACATTCTGGTACTACAGCAGGTTTGGGACTAAATTAAGCCATTATTCGAATTTGCCACCCGACCGATAGCGAACAGACCAAGCAAATCATCCCATATACAAAACAATTTTTCCACCAAGGCTATTGCCCAAATCCGTTGTAGTAGCTGTTACCTGCTGGCTTTTGTTATTGCTTCTTCAATACTTTTTAGAGCGTTTATTTCTGATTTCATCCATATTTCGCTATCATAACCATTAGCTATCAACCAGTCTTTTAACGTTTCCAAATCTCGTAAGTTATTTAAGTCGGATTGAGCGATAAAAAAAGAACAATATGCTATTTCATTTCTATCCCCAATATTTAACATAAATAAGTCTAAAAGAAACTTACCAGCTCTTGAAACAATCTCATTTTTAATATAAGGTGTCAACATTTTGTCAAATCCAAATGCGACAGACTTAATTAGTATATCTCGGTCGTCTTCATTCCAATTTATAATATCTTCTTTTAAATCTTCCCAATCTTTTTCAGAAAAACTATTAAGTTTATTTTGTATTTCGTGACTTCCACCACCCCAAGACCAATAATCACTATCTACATATTCATTTTTTAATAAATAGTCATAAACTCCTAAAACTCTACAGTTTTGACTTTTAGTTTTTGAGTGTACTTTAAAATTCTTCTTCCATTTTTTTATTTCTGGGTGACAAAATCCGTTCTGCATTTTTGAATATAATTCTTGGGCTAATAGTCTTTTTTCATTATCGTACTTGACTTCAAATTTTCCATCAATTCCGTAGGCAACACAATCAGATACAATATTTTGTTCCAATTCACTCCAATTAGAAAAATCATCAATAAGAGAATTCCAATCATTCTCAGAAAGTTCAATCAAAATTCTATGCAATTCTAAGTTCTCTTTTGATTCCCAAGTTTTAGATTCTATGTTATTTTTTACAAAAGAATATATCTTCAGAATATTCTGATTTGAACTTTTAGAATTTGAAATTAGTTTTTCCGTCATTTTGTTTAAGCTTGCAGGTAACGTTCTGGTACTACAGCGGGTTTGGGATTAAATTAAGCCCATTCTTCGGATTTGCCAAATCATTCCAAATACAAAACCATCTTTCCATTAAGCCAATTGCCCAAATCCGTTGTAGTGGCTGTTATGCGTTCGGTTTTTTAATTACACCCAATTTTCGGAATACATAATTCTGGTGCAAGTCCACCAAAAAATGAAATTCCGATTTTAGTTTCTTCATTATCAAAATATAGAATGTTTTTTTCAATACATTTTGGCAAATCATAAGGCATCGCTAAATCATAAATTATAATTTGATTATTTTTTTTGTTAATAAAAGCAACTTCACTTCTTCCTCGTGGTGATAACATTTGACCAATTCCAAAAACATGAAAATTTGTTATTACGTGATAAGAGTCTTCTTTATTTAAGTCGCTTATTATTCCTAAATATTTTATTTCAGTTTTGGTTTGTTTTTCAGTTATCGTTTTAAGGATATTAATCTTTTTTGGATTTATAAATTTCTTGTAAAATTTAAGTTTGATTTCAGCAGATTTAAACTTTTCATTTAGTAATTCACCTTTCATATTTTTATTAAAAACTAAAGTGTCATAAATAATTGCAAGAGATTTTTCTGCTACAATATTTTTAGATGATTTAATTTCTGTTTTCGGTGATTTTTTTACAATCTCAATTTTCGGCTTATTGTTTTTTGAATTACAACTCAAAACTAAAATGGAAACAATTATGATTATAAAATTATTCACATTGGCTTTAGTATTTTTTGTCTATTTTTTTCTGTAAGGTTCTGGCAAACTGACGTATAAAGTTCTGGCGCTTGGCGTGGTTAGGGACTAAAGAGGCGGGATTTTTCGGTTAAACACAAATTTCCCAAACACAAAACCTATTTTAAATTAAGCTCAAAACCCCAATCTTGCCAAACGCCTGTTACCAGTAGTTTTTTATTTTGCTAAACTTCGGATATAGTCATAAAAAAGTTGCCTGACTCCGCCTGGCAGTCTTAATTCGAGTAAAGAGTTTTGATTTAAATCGTCAGCTTTTTGTATGCACTTATAAACTAAATCCCTAAATTTCTCAACATTAATATGAGTAGTGTATTTATCACGGCTGCCATCAAGAGTTTCATAATTACCATCCCATTTCTCTTCTGCTTTTTGGTAAACATTCTCAATTTCCTTGTTATAGCGAAATATGTAATGATTGTCTTTAAATTTGTCAATTGATGTCAAACTTACATTGTGTAAAAGCCCATTTCTTAATGCATAAAGAGTATTTATAAGTTCATCATCTTCGTCTATTTCGCCAAAATAGACTAAACACCTTTTTATACCGTTCTCAAATTTTGGTTCAGCCTTGTCTTTTCTGTTATAACATATGCCTAATTGGTCTAGTATTGCACACAACGATAAATATGGCATTAACTGTTTGCTGTATTCAAAAGACAACGAGTGTTGAATATTCTGACATATAAAAGATAAAGTAGACCTTAGAATTACGTTTTTTACTGGAATAGGAGAATAGCTTGTAGATAAATGTATGAAAGCCATCTCTTCAAATGAGAGTTCATCTGTTTTTTTGCCGTATAATTTGTGTGGAGTAATGTTATATTCCATTTTTCATATAAAATAGTTTGTTCTTAATTGTTCGATGTGTCCTTTTTAAAATTGCTGGTAACGTCCTGGTACTTCAGCGGGTTTGGTACTAAATTAAGCCCATTATTCGGATTTGCCAAATCATCCCAAATACAAAACCAACTTTCCCTTAAGCCTTATGCCTAAATCTGCTGTAGTAGCTGTTGTGCGTTCGGTGTTTTAACAAGGAAACCACCAATGCATAAAGTATAATTTATCATTTTTAATAAATATTTTTATATGTCCGCTAGAGGCATTGTTTTCATCCTCTCTTAACTGAATTACTTCTAGTTTACCCTCTCCATAAACATCCATCTTTCCAATATCTTTAGTTGCATTTGGAAAGAGCTTTTGAAGATCACTTATTGATGTAGTTGATTTTAATTTTATTCCTTTAAATAAAATAAAATTACTTTTTGTAAATCTAAATTCATCCACGGCTACTTTGTCTTTTGAGTTTTCAAATCGTGAACCATCTTTATAAAGATATTTGTCTTCCGGATCAACACTTCCATCTTCATTTTCAAAAATTGAATAGCAAGGTCCCTCTTCTAAGACTAATTTAATGCTGTCATTTTCTCCAAATACTTTTTCGAATTCGCTTAGAGTGAAATATCTTTTTAGTCTTCCATTAAAAAGAATATCTTTTTCATTCATTACTTCATTTTGGTAATCTTTAATATCAGTAGTGTCAGATTTATTTTTATTCTCAGAAATTGTCTTTTCTATTTTCTTTGAATTATCTATTTTTTTAACTGGTTTTATTTCCTTGTTTTTGCAGGAAATACTGAATAATAAAATTGATATAATTACTAATATTTTCATCTCTTTCTTTTTACACTAACGCACAACTTGTGTATATCCCTGACAAATGTCAGTGCTTATTTATTTTCAAAAATAGGATTTTTATTTCATGAATCATCAAATGAGCTTTTTATTTGTAGAATACTTTTCGTACTAACATGAGTGTAAATTTTGGTGGTCTTGCTGCTTTGATGACCTAAAAATTCTTGAATATATCTTAAATCAGTTCCGCTTTCAAGTAAATGAGTAGCAAAGCTATGGCGCAACCAATGCAAACTTATAGGTTTTGTTATGCTAACTTTTTTAAGTACTTGTTTTAATACACTTTGTAAACTTTTTTCAAGATAACTCAATTGAAATTTACAAAACAATACCTGATTCACTTTGTGTGTACAGATTACAACCCCACATTACCTTTTATCTATTTCACGTATCTTATCCAGCAACTCCATTTCATCCTCAGGAAGAAGCTGTAAAGCAATTTCGAGTAAGATTATTAAATCAATTGCGATTCCAGAATAAATATCATTTTTAAGTAAATTAATACTTGTTTTAAGCAAAGAAGAAACCATTAGATTTAATTCATAATAAGAAGATAATTTTATTGGTACGCTAAGCGAATTATTATCAGCATCGGGGTTTAGTTTTGTAAAAAATTCCATGTTACTCATTATTTTTTTAAGATTCTCTAATTTTTTAGTTTCAGCTATTTCCATGATATTTTATTATTTTTATTTGCATAGTTCAGGAAGTTTTTACAATAAAATAGGAACGTATATGACTAGACTTATACGTTCCTCCATTTATGACTGTCTATTTACAAATGCTAATAATTAAAGCAACAAACACAGGTTCGAGTCCTGTTCCTGTAAAATCAAAAAGCTACAGATTTCTCTGAAGCTTTTTTCGTTTCTAAACTTTCGTTGAAACTTTTATATTCGTTACGTTCACGGGATTATCTCAGCACAAACTTATCTTTATTTGTTAGTTTTCCTTTATCAAATACATTAACAAAATGAATTCCTTTTTTAAACTCTTTCATTCTAATTTCATGTTCAAATTTCAATGAATCATTTGGATATTTTACATTAGAAATATAACTGTAATTCAAAACAGAATTTCCAAATTTGATTTCCTTATTTTCACCCAATATATTATTTTCACTATCAATAACCTGAACATAATATTTTTTTTTCAAAGAAAGCCCCGAATTTAAAAACCCCACTATTGTAAAAGAAATTTTTAAGATATTTACTTTTTTTGCTTTATCAGTAACTGTAAATTTCCCTCTCTCTTCTTTAAAAGACTGTACCTCAAGGTTAGTCAATACAATTTCGTTACTGTTTTTTTGTATTTCCTTCAAATAATTATTCCAAGCAATGAGAGTGTCATTTTTTTTCTTTACACTACCTAAAATCATTTTTGTACTGTCTCTTTGCATTTTATACAATTTCGCAATTTTTGATAATTTTATTTTTTCTTTTTGCATAAGAGAAACAATTCTTTTCAATCGAAGTACTTCTTTTTTATATTTTATTATAACTACAGCATCAACATTAGTATTCTTTATTTCATATAATAAATTTTCCACTTTTTGCTTTTCGTTAATCAATTCATCTTTATAATAAATATTTTCGGAAATAGCAGTTTCAAGTTCTTTTTTTGATTCTATTAAATTCTTTACCAGTTCTATTTTTTCTACTTTTAAATCATTAGCTACTGTTTGAGTATATACATATTGATTGTAAGAATACCCCAATATCCCAAATAATACAAATAATACAATTATAGTAGAAATTTTTAATGCCTTTCCAGAAAGATTTTTCATCATAAATTTTTAACAGCAAAAGAACATTTTTTTTTAAATTCATAATTATATTATATTATCCATAAATAAATCTATTTTAATCTAATTCTAGAAACACTAGCTATTTGATGTTTATAAAAAAAGCCTAAAATACACAGTAGATTTATTTGAGATGCAGTCGCATCTGTTAGTTTACCTCTAAAATATTGGAACATTCTAAATTTACGCTACCAACTTATAGAATGATTTGAACATAGTTTGTCGAGGATTAATCATCTAATCGTTACTTAACATGCGTATAACTTCAATTCTGAGTATGAATATCAGTAAGTGTATAATTCTATAGCATAAATTAAATTCCGACAAAGACAGTCTATTACAAGTATTGCCATTTGCATTTGCATTTACATTATCCATCACTGCTTTATTGCTTAAACAAAACCAGGATATCTTATCGCAATCATCATTCACAATAACAAAAAAATGTGCAAAGTCAGTAATATTCGCATTATATCTCATTAGAATACTTCCAACAACAGGCATTTTTTCAAAAAATCAACAGAAAAACTATAAGAATAATCTCTCAAAAGTAAATATTTATCATTCTTAATAAAATTTAACATTTTAATATAAAGAAGAAAAAAAACCTCTTCATCCATTTTTAAAACAAAACAACCAATTATTAATCAAATAAATACATTTTAATTAACTCAATTCTGTTTATGATTGATGATTTTTAACAATGCTCTTTTCAGTGTAACCAAAAAAAGTTTTTCGAAAAAACTATTGTGTATTTTAAAATTGATTGTATTTTTGCACCCGCAATAGCAAAGTAGGCCCGTTCGTCTATCGGTTAGGACGCATGGTTTTCATCCATGTAAGAGCGGTTCGATTCCGCTACGGGCTACTAAGAAAAAGCTTCAGAGAGATCTGAAGCTTTTTTCGTTTATATTTACTTTAAAGAAATAAAAACTACACTCTTTAGAGAATAGATAACACAAAGGTTTACAAAATTTAATCAATAGCTTTATAAATCTTTGCAGTTAAATCAACACAAAAAAAAGGACTGCATTAATAATAAATAATAGTAAAATGGAGCAGATTTTAGAAAAGCTAAACTTTTTTATTGAGAACAATTTACCTCTTGTACTGTCGAATTATACTGAAGATGATTTTGACATGATTTTAGATGAAAGAGACGAAGACTATTTTTCTGAAAAATGGATGGAAATATTTGATATCATCAAAGTGAAAGTTAGTGAAAGTAAAATAGACAAAACTAGTAGCCACAGCTTAAGAGAAAAAGTTTTTAAACTCGTATATTCTATAACAAATCATCCTGATTTATCTTCCTACGTATCTGATGATTTTGGCTTAATATTACAGTCATTAGAAATTAAACATAATGATTACTGGTTAAATTCGCTGTGGTTAGAATATAAAAAAGGCAATTTACCACATGGCCAATTAGCGGAAACTAAAGGTGAATTAATTGATTTAATCTAAAGAAAGCTTCAGATCTCTCTGAAGCTTTCTTTTTTTAGAACTTTTGATATTACTAGTGATATTTACAATTCTTCCTTCACTCTGACTCCATCCCTTCTAATAATATATGCAGGAACACCAATTACGGTACAATTCTCAGGAACATTTTTTACAACTACAGCGTTTGCTCCAGCCTTAGAGTTATTTCCCATTTTTACTTTTCCAATTATTTTAGCACCTGCATTAATTGTTACATTATCTCCTAATTCAGGACTATCTGTAGCATTTGAAAACCCAATAGTTACTTGCTGATTAATCCAACAATCGCGACCAATAGATTTAGCAGATATTATTGTTGCAAAACCATGCTGAATAAATAACCCTGGCCCAATATTTTTTGTCAAAATAAATAGTGTATTCATCTTTGGGCACAACCAATTTATTAAAAAAGAAATCTTTCCTACTCTTACATAAAAAACGTTTCTATATTCTGGGTAAAATGTCATAAGTGTTAGGAAACCAAATTGAGTATTGCTTCCTGAATTAGTTATCTTCAGCCAACGTTCGACATCATAATGTATTACTTTCTTATTCCCATGAAAATTAAACAAAAGAATATGAGGTAAAAGTCGTATCGCACTTAATATTACAACGATTTTTTTTATATTATTTTTCATCTTATTTCTTGTAAATGCAAAATTTGCCTTTGCTTAATTGATATTACTTAATAATGGCGCAGTAAACTTAATGCTTACCTCTAAATTAAGATAGATTTACAAAGGTTTGCATTATTTTTTTGCCAAATATATAATATTTATCCTACTAATCGTTAAGCCTTATATATATTTTAAGGAAACATTAGACATTACGTTTTTTATAGTAGATATTAATGCCAGGTAAAAAATCAAAATTATAATCTCGCATTCCTAAACTTATCTCTTTTTTGTAATTTCTAAGAACTATAACAAAGGTTATGAGATTTTTATAGATTTCATAAAATACGAAAAGTTGTACAGATACAGGAATCCTAATGCAATTTTATATAGAAACACTTCCCTAAATGAGTCATTATTCCACTTTTCTAAATAAATCACATTTGCTTATTACTCTTTTTCAACACATTAGAAATATAAAATAATATGCGAGTGTCTTAACAATTTAATAATATATTTTCCTAATAACTGAGTTTGTTCTAATAAATGTTTTTATAAATTTGTGGCCTTGTATTTAATAGTTTTTACTTCACAGCATTTAAGACTTGGTAACCAAATACTCTATCATTTTGTCACTTATATATAAGCAACTAATCATGAGATCCTTTTACTTTATTGTTAATATAAAAGATATATTAACCTTGAGAAGTCCACTTCTGTAGTCTTTAAATTATTTACACTAAAAAAATATTACCCACAATTCAAATATCTAATTTACAAACAAAACAACAAACAATTCCCTCACAATCTTTATTCATTAAATTATAACAGTAATTAAATCCAATGCTTAAAAAACACACAACCCAAATTCTAATTTTTACCCTTTTAAGTTTATTTTTTTCCATCAATTCATTTTCTCAAAAAAACATTTACGCAGGAATTGAAATCGGACGTAGAGCAATAAAAACTTCTGTTGTAGAGATAAATAATATTAAGAAAGCAGACTATACAATTCTCCACTTCTCGAATGAGAGAATTAACCTTGCCGAACATATTTCTACTTACGGAGAGCTTCCTCAGGACGACATTAATAAAACTAGCAATATAGTTCTTAGTCAACTGAGAGAAATAAGAGCCAAATTTAAAATTCCCGAAGAAAATATTTTTATAGTTGCTGCTCCTGCTTTTTCATCTGCTCGCAACATTGACGTTTTAAGAAATAGAATTTCTACTTTAACTAGCAAAAGTTTTGATATAATTAATGTTGACGAAGAGGCTAAAATACTAGTTAAAGGTGCTATACCACCTGTTGATTATTCAAACGCTCTGCTCCTTGATATTGGTGCCCAAACTACTAAAGGCGGATACATTGATGAGATTGGAGATAACAGATTAGAGTTTATTCCTTTGGAACTTGATTTCGGTACAATGACACTTACTGATGCAGTAAAAAAAACGGTTGTAAATCAAAGTCAAGCTAATGATATGTCAACCTATCAGGAAAAGGCTTTTGATTTTAACCCAATTCTGCGTAAGAAGATAAAACAATTGCTTGATGCAAATCCTCTTTTATTAAAAAAGGAAAAGATTTATTTATCTGGAGGAGCTGTTTGGGCGTTTTCAGCTCTTTATTATGATGAAAACACTAAAGATCATTATATTTCTTTTACGTTGGAGGACGTTATGAATTATGATGCAATCCTGAAAAATAATTTCGGTAAGTTTACTACCTATGCTAAAACGAATAAAGAAGCTGCTAGAGTTTTGACTACATACGATCAACGATACCTTATTTCAGCAAACAACATACTAGTAACTTGCCTGGAAAGTATTCCAAATTTAGAGAAAAAGAAAATATACTTTGTAAAAGACGGACAAGTAACTTGGCTTATGTCATACATTGCAGATCGCTCTAAAAAAGTAAATACTAATTTTTAAGTATCTTTTTTTACACTCTTACAAAGTCTATTCTGTTTTGTCATTATAGAACTTACATATAACATTAAGTAAAGCTTCAGAGAAATCTGGAGCTTTTTTTTATAGAATAGTATTTTATGCCTGATCAAAAGATCATGTTGCTAAATCGTTGCTGAAAAATTTATTACTTGTAGTAAATTAGCTTTATATTAGCTTTTAAAAGACATCGTGAACATAGACATACTCATATCGCATTTTGATAATTATCTTCCTCTTGACAGCAAGGAAAAGGAAGAATTGAGTAATCGTGTGATTGAAAGAAACATCAAGCGAAGACAATTTATACTTCAGGAAAATGATGTTTGCAGGCATTATACTTTTGTTATTTCTGGACTTTTTAAAATGTATGCTGTTGATAAAAACGGAACGGAACATAACATTCAATTTGCTTCAGAAAATGAATGGATTACTGACATTGGTAGTTTTCATTCTGAACAACCAAGCCGACTTTATATCGAAGCTATGGAACCAGCTGTTATTTTGCAAATAGAAAAATCGAACCTTTTATATCTCTATACTCATTTTCCGAAATTTGATCGAAATTTTAGAGTTATTATCGAAAACAAATTTATTGAACTCGAAAATAGGGTTCTACAAAATATTAGTTCTACTGCCGAAGAAAGATATCAGACTTTTCTAGGTCAATATCCGAAACTTTCTAACCGAATTCCTAATACTCAAATAGCTTCTTATCTTGGTATAACGCCTGAATTCCTGAGTAAAATCCGCAATAATATTACTAAAAAGTAATTTACCCTTAATATAGTTTAAGGGTATTTCTTAAACTTGTTTATAAGTGTTACTCTTCTGTTTACCTCAACTTTGTAATGTAATTAAAGCATTATAAAATGAAAAAAATACTAATCCCGATTTCTTTGCTCTTGCTAATGGCAAGTTGTCAAAAACAAACAGAAAACAAATCCGTAACAAATAATTTAAAACAAGTAGAAATGAATACAACAGCAGAAAAAACAGCCATAGAAAAATTATTTTTCTCTTATCGTGATGCCTTAAACACATCAGATGTATCTAAAGTTTTGTCATTATACACTCAAGATGGTGTATTTATGCCAACCTCTGCCCCAACTGCAAAAGGCCAACAACAACTAAAAGATTCCTATGAATTTGTATTTAAATCAATTCAATTAAACATTGAGTTTTTTATTGAAGAAATAAACATTAGTGGAGATATTGCTTATGCAGTAACAAACTCAAAAGGCACAACATTAATTCACGCTAATGGACAAACTGTTCCAGAAGAAAACAGGGAGTTATTTGTATTGGCAAAAGAAAATGGAGAATGGAAAATTGCCCGTTATATGTTTAATAAAACAAAATAATCAATAAAACAATTCCAGAATTGTCCTGTGAGGGGTGCAGTAAAGCTTCAGCGAAATCTGAGGCTTTACTATTTTATAACCCTTTTATTATAGTTTAATAAAGTTCCGAATAAGACAAAAAAAGCAAATCTAACAATTGCTAAAAATTATAATAATTAAATAGTACTACACTATTTTAGAAATCATCATAATAGCAATAAAGGAAACCACAGCAAACACTATTGAGTTAATAATTCTGCCTTTTCTCTTCATCGATTTTTCTGATATGTCTAGCTCTGTCAAATCTTTTTTTCTTGTTTTATTTGCTTTCATGTTTTTTAATTTTAATTCATAATATTAGGAATCAAAGTGTGCAAACTGTATGCCAAAGCAATCAAAAATAAATTAAAGCACTAAATACCAATAAATTAAATAATTAATATTGCCATTTAATTTATAATACCTATCAAAATGATAAGGTTAAGCATTCAAAATGAAAGGGATAGGGAGTTTTATCAAACAAAAACAATATTAGAACTTAAATTTGTACAAAATCTCCCTTTCATACATATTTAAGTTTTAATTATTTATTCTTCTATTACGTAATCAAAATTTCCATCAGCTGGAATCGTTAAAACTTCTTTTTTATGCATTTCATCCGTTGCTTGTGTATAAATGAAATGATACCACCAGATAAAAAATTCCTCGAAAGATATTTCCTTATCGTAGCCTAATTTAGTATAGATTTTTTTACTGTATTCTCTTTCGCTTTCCAGAATCTTTAATAAGTCTGGCAAATAGTTTTTAGCTATTTCTTCAAACAAAATATTGTCTGATTTAGAAACTAAATTTCCGAATGAATTTGTTTGTACATGAAGTCTGTTATTTCCGTAAACACAAACGTCTTTGCCATCTATTTGTTCGGATTGATTTCCGTAAATCCCAAAAGATTCTGTTTTTGCATTTGTATTTTCACTAATTCTGTAATAGTAATGATTTCCGTGTCTTAAAGGTCTGTCTTCTTGCTTTAGAAATCCTTTTTCGACATCATTAATTTGCCAGGAATCTAATAGCACATTACTTAAAATAAAGAATGACCATTTTTGGAAATCTTGTGTTTTTGATATCTCTGTTTTTCCAAATTGCAGCTTAATATCGGCTAAGTTTTTAATTATCGATTTGGTTATTTTTCCCGAAATGGGTTTTGCATATTTATAAAGCAGTTCTCCATCTTTTGCATCGGTAATAAAAACTGTTGGTTTATATTGATTATTGATTTTATGAAGCCAATTTTTAGATTCTAACAAGGTAATTAAACTCGTCATTTTTTCATCACTAAACTTTGTGAATTTCTGAAAATCTGCTGGCGAAAACCCTTTATGGAGTGCAAATAAAAATATATCTAAACTGTCTTTATTTGTTCTGAAATTAGGAAAATTATCTCCTCGTGAAATTAACGCTTGTTCTATTTTCAATTTAAAAATACCATCGATTTTGTTTTGAGCATTTATGTTTTTTCCAAATAATAGAAAGATAATAGCCAGTAATTTCAATTTTTTCATTGTTTTCTTTAGATAGTATTGCTACTTAATTTAGTTAGTTAATGATAAAAAAAAGCAAATTATAAATGATTTTACACCACATAACTTGCTTTTTTACCAACGCTAATATATAAGTATTTATACTACAAACAATAAACTACATAATTTTAATTTTATGCAATTATATTTACCTCGGTATCTGTGGACGCTCCATTTTGTATTGTCTTCCCGATAAGGTTTTAATAAAAGAAACCAAGGCTATAATCTCATCATCATCTAGATTTAGAGGTTGCAACAATACATCTGTCTGTGGAAATAAAGGATCCGCAGCTTTTTCGCTTTCATCTGGATCTATCATGTGCATTCCGCTATTGTATATATTAACAATACCTGTCATATTATCAAACAAACCATTATGCATCCATGGCCCTGTGTGCATGACATCGCGAAGTGAAGGCGTTCTGAATTTTCCAACATCTTCTGCCTTTTTAGTAATATGATAAAGCCCTAAATCTTCATAATCTCTCTTATAATAGGTAAGTCCTATATTGTGGAATGATTCATCGGTAAAATATTTCCCCGAATGGCAATTCATACAACGCGCTTTAGTACGGAAAAGATGCAACCCTTGTATTTCCTGGTCAGATAATTGACTATAATCTCCATCGATAAAAGCGTCAAACCGGCTTCTTTTACTCAGTATTGTCTTTTGAAAGGTTGCCAATGATTGCAAGATTTTATCATAAGTAACATCAGCGTTTCCGTAGGCATTTTGAAATAAAACGACGTAGCCTTTAATATTTTTTATCTTTTTAGCCAGACTTTTAGCATCCATATTCATTTCATGATGTGCCGTAATTGGTCCTTGCGCTTGCTCTTCTAACGTTGTTGCACGACCATCCCAAAAGAATGATTTTCGCGCGTTAATATTATATAAAGACGGGGTATTGCGCTTGCCTTGTAAATGGTCATTACCCAAAGATACTTCTCTCCCATCTCCCCAAGCCAGTTCAGGATCATGGCAGCTACTACAGGAAACCTGATTAGAACCTGAAAGTTTTGGATCAAAGAAAAGCATCTGTCCTAGTATAACTTTGGGATCATCCATCCTTTCGTAATAACTTGTATCTACATCCAAAGGTTCAAATTCTTGCCAAGTAACACCTTTGTCGATAGTTGGTTTTGGCCATTGATTTGTTGGCTTACTATAAAGTTCTCTCCAATTGGTATTTGCTATTTTTTCGCTTAGCGTAACGCTAAAACTCAATAATGAATGTACAATACCAACGGACAGAATAAGAAAAAAGGTTTTTAATAAAATAGACTTCATTATAAAGTAATAGATATTTTGCAATGCCTATTAAAACGTCATTCCTAGTGACATTTGAAAATAAGTATTGTTTTTGTTTTTAGAATAATTGTAGTAATCCAAACCTGTTTTGATGAAAAAATTAAGGTCTGTTTCATATTTGTAATCCCAACGTGCTGTTAGATTTACTTTGGTATAAGCAGATGATAAGTAAGCAAAATTATAATCTAACATTTCAAAAATTTGATTTGTATTTATGCGATCACTAAGTTTCATCTTTGAATCTAGAGCCCAGCTATGCTCTAATGATGTCGAGACTTTAATTAATGATTCCGATATAAGTTTTGATACAGAAAGATCTAATCGGCCAATACCTTGCTGGATATCGATAGTTCTTAAGGGATCTATATATTTTGTTGCAGTATTTTTTAAATTAAAACTTGGCGCAATAGACCATGATAATTCTGGATTAGGAATACTGTATAAACCTGAAAATATAACCGATGTAACCTGATTTGTATATTTGGTAGCTTCGGATATTTTTACGTAAGATGATGAAGTCTGATTGTCGAATATATTCTCGGTTCCTGCCCGATCAATATAATAAAATCCGATTTTTGTACCCCAAGCCTTTTCTTCTGATTTTTTTAAATAAGAAAGTTCTCCATCATAACGTTTCTCTAGAATACTAGATGCGATAAGGTCTTGAAATTCGGTCATTATTTTTTCATAATCAAAATGGTTATATCCAATAGATAAAGCAAACCCATTCCTGTCTTTTGGAAATAATTGCACGTTTGCGCCATATCCTTTCCCATCATAATAAGAGCTCAGTTTGTTTCCTGTAAGTAGGTTGTTATAGACTCCAAGTCCTGTCATATGATACACAGCGGGTGCGCCTAACTCACTGAAGAATTTCAAATTATTTGACTGTGTGTATTTTTGCAAATTAATAGCTGATCCAATCGCATAATGATTTCCTATATTTCGTGATATTCCGAGTGCTACTTTAAGATCCGAAACTGTATTTTTAGGTCTGGGATCTATATCTCGGTATTCCATTAAAGCACGGTATTCGGCAACGATTCCCAAGGTCATTTTTTGATATCCTTTAGAATATCCTCCCTTAAAAGAATATTCTTCAAAGGAGAGATCTCCTCCTATAGAGTCGGCGGTTACATAAGGATATATTACCTGATAATCTGAGCTTTCGTTCCATTGTACATTTTTACGTTGACCATTTTTATAGTTTGCATTTCCCCAAACCGTATTTTTAGAATCAATCTTATAATAGGATTGTGCGTTAATAAGAAACTCACGAATGCCGTTTCCTAATTGTTGAATATTGGCTTGCTGCGATGTAGTATTATATCCGGCGCTAAACTCTGATAAGGAATAGCGGCGTGCATATTGCATATTTGCAGGGTTTGTATAAAATGCACCAGAAAAATTATTTTCGAGAGCTAAATCCTCATGAATCCGGATAAGAACCGAGGTACTATCCTGTGCATGTAGCATAGCTGAACTAAAAATAATAAATAGAAAGATGGAACGAAAACTCATGATTAAATTATTAATTCATTAAAGATGGTTTAACCTCTGGGCTAAAATCTAATGTAGAGTTATTAGTGTCTTTCAATTCTTTTTTACCTTTTGAGTCAGTTGAAAGCACTTTACGACGAACACTTTTTCCGTAACGACTTTGGTCTGCATCTACTTTTCCGCAGTATGTCCATCCCATATCCAATGATGGATCGGTAACAATCCATTGAAATTCTGACGCAACACTTAAATTAACTGCATCTACAATCCATGAATTAGGAATAGAGTAAACACTCTCTCCCATAGGATAACTTTCTCCTCCTACTACCAAATTATATTCATAGTCGTACGTGTAATCTGCCAAGTAAGCATCTTTATTTATTGGCAAACGAGCAATAACAAAGCTCTTGAATCCTCTGTTATGTACAATCATCGATGAGAATAAATTCTCCATATTAGGAACTGCAGGATTATCTACGTCATCTGCATCTTCTGTATAAAATTCGAAATTGGCTGTTCTTAAATCAATCGAACCCGGGTTGTATTCTTTATGATTAATTGCATCTTCGGCAATAATAAAAAATCCTCCCGGAGCAATAGGATATGTAGTTCCTGTTCCGGGAACAATAGCAATTGCCGATGCTGCAAAAGATTTCGCCATGATATTTGGCGTATAAGCCTGTTTCTCTACCGTCATAAATTCCGATTGAGCAATCATTAATCCATCTGCGTATAATACTTCATCTGTATTGTTGTAAATTTTAAAGTATTTGTCTCCTAGATATTGTTTTCCTTCGGCAGTTCGGGTTCCTGTAAAAAACACTTCTTCGATAATAAAATCTGATTGGCTTGTTTTTAGAAAAAGGTTTAAAGAAACCAGCGCTGTTTTTCCTGTAATAACAACCGATTCTTTGTAACCGCTTACTGCTGCCTCAACAGTACTTTCTCCCGCAGAATATTGGATTTTTCCGTTGATAGCAATTTCGTAAGATCCCTCACTTAATTCGATAGAAAGATCATTATTTACAAATGACTTACTCTCTGTTATTTTACCTGTATTAAGTTCTTTAAAAGATACCGAAAGATTAGAAAGTGCAACATTATTTAAATCTTCCGGGTTAACAAGTTTTAAGGTTATAGCGGTTTGTTTGCTACTATAATTATCGTCATCTTTTGAGCAAGATTGTAGTAAAGCCATTATGGCTATTGTGAGATAAATGGGTAATAGTTTAATTTTCATAATTGAGGTATTTATTTAATATTAAAGGTTATAAATTCAAGTTTAATTCCATCCCGAAATAAGGAGAAGTTAGCCCTCTTTGTTCTATCTTCTGTCCATTGATTTCGTAGTTTTGATAGTAACTAAAGAGTCGGTTAACGAACATTGATATTCTGATTTTTTTATAAAAATCTTTAGAGATTTTCAAATTCATATTCATTGACATTGGGATTGTTCTTTTCTCAAATAAATCGTCGTTGTATTTTATATCCAACCATTGCAAAATAGGATCTGATTTATCTTCTTCGAGATAAGGATATTGTTCTCCAGAAGGGTTTATATAAGCAATTGGTGTTCCGTTCATAGGTGTAGATTGATTGCTTCTAAACCACATAAATTGAAAGGAACTAGAAAATTCTAAACCAAGTGAGGGGATATAAGTATCGACAATTAAGTTTGTATTTAATTGCTGTTTTATAGAACCATCATCCCACTGGTAAAGACCTAAATACGGAAGTCGTTTGCCATTAATAATTATATCTTTTTGTCCACTTTTATACACAGGATTACTATTAGTATAAGTCGTTTTAAACCAAGCACCATTTAATGTAAATCGCGTATTTATAGACTTAAAACGTTTAGACGATAACTGAAATTCAACACCGCTTTTTAGTAGTTTACTTCCGTTGTTTGTAATGTTGTAAGTGGTTAATAAAGTATCCATTACAAAACTCATTTGGGCAAGATCGGGTTGCGATGTTAGTACTGAAGGATCTATAGAACTACTATCATATTTTTTATAAGAAAGCGCATGATATCGTGACCCACTTCGGAATCCGGAATCTAAACGTTCATTAAAAAAAGTAACAGAGAATCGGTTATTATCATAAGAGAAATCTGTGCGAACCTCCCATTTTTTATTTATTGCCGGCTTTAAATCATAATTTATTGCAGACGTTTTATAGGTCATTAAATTAATTCTTCGGTATTCGGGAGTATTATGATAATAGTTAAGCTGCACCAAATCATTATATACATAATCGGGATAAAGCTGTGCCAATGTTGGGAACTTAGTATATTGCCCTGCTCCTACTGTAAGTTCCGTTTTTAATGCATGTTTCCCTATCTGGAAAGACGGAAGTACCCATTGTGCATTAATTCGGGGATCAAAATAATATTTTCCGTGAATAGCATAAGCTGATGGTACATTTAATAATGACATGGCTCGAATACCACCCGCAAGGTTTAATTGATGTTTTCCTAAAGGAATTGTAATAGCATCTTCGGCAAAAAAAGCAATATCTGTACTAGCAGGAATATCTTTATATGATCTGGGGCGTGTTGTCATTTCTGGAGATGGCGGATGTGTGGTATCGTAAACCTGACCTTTTCCGTTATTTTTAGAATATGTCCACTCCGAACCTGCTTTTAAAGCATGTGTTATTCCAAATAAACGAACCTCAAAATCTCCCATTGCTTTTAAGAAAGCATCAAATGGTTTACCATCAACCAGAAGATCTGAAGCGTATTGGGGCGTTAAAAAAATACCGTCGGATTCTCCTTGTTCTGTATTATTAGGTATCGCTGTAGCATTTGATACTTGTACCCATTTGGTTTGTTCGATTTTATCATATTGCTGACTAAGTGATGTAGCTACATGAATCGATTTTAAAAATCGTGATGTTTTAAAGTCTAAATCGAATGAGTTAGCTATAGAAAATCGATTATAATCAGAACTATATCTATCAATTTTTGCGTAACCAACATTAGGATCTGCTCTCTCATTATCCATCGAACCGCTATAATCTAAACTAGAATCCCATTGAAGCAGATAAGAATCATCCTCCCATATTTTTTGCGCTCGTATAGATGCAGTGATTCTTTTGTAGTTTTCGAAACTATTACGAGGATCTGATTTTGCATCCAGATAATCAAGTCCAACATTCAATACAAATCGTTTCTCTTTAGATTCAAATCCTTTCCCTACATAATACAGCTTACTAAATTCATCTGCTTTAAAACGAGATTCCCAATTACTGCGTCCTCTTTTTCGTTTAATTTTAATAAGTCCGCTGGTTAAATCACCATATTCTACAGATGGAATACCTCTTATAATTTCGACTTTCTCAATTTGATCTGTAGAGATAGAACGCATATCTACTCCTTTTGATGTTGTATTCCTGCGTGTATTTGCATATCCGGAACCCGGAGTAATAGTCATTCTTGGTCCAGTCGAATATTGTAAGTTAGCATCGGTATTAAGAGGAATTCCGTCGATTACAAAAGCAGTTCCAAGAGAGGAAATATCATAATTAGAATCGGCTATACCTACTTCTCTTAATTTAATGTGATTTGATGCATTAAACACAGGATCTTTGGAGCGTCCGCCTGGTAATAGTTCTAATAAATCGGTAAAGCTCGAAGGTTGCAAATGCTGCATGGCTCTTTTATCAATAATAGAGGTACTTGTCATTCCTCGAGACTCTGTAGCTGTTATAACTACTTCGTTTAACTCAATACTTGCAGGTTTTAACTCTAAAGACAAATTTTGATTGGTTGTAAACTCTAGCTTTTTTTCGATGGTTTCGTAACCTGAATATGATAGCTTTATTTTGTAACTACCGCTTACAATAGCATTCAGAACAATGCTTCCAAAATCGTCTGATTGTCCTTTATATTTCTGAGACGATCCTTCTACAGTTAGCAAAGCCCCTTTTATAGGTAGTTTACTTTCGGCATCTTTAACGGTAATCTGAATATTTAACTTATTTATATTTTGTGTAAAACCAAGGTTAGAAAATAAGATGAATACTAACAGAATAATGCTTTTAGAAAATATTGGCGGGAGACTATTACAATAAGTCATTGTAGTTAATTTGTAATGCAGTTATATGATATATAACAGAAAGGTGATTAAAAGTTGCAAATATAACTTAATTTAGACTAGATAAAAATAGTAAGTCTTAAAAAATGTAATCTCCCATATTTAAAGGGCTCAATCTCCTAGTTATCTAAAAAAAACAAAACACTAACTATCAATCAATTAAAGACTTCTTTTTCCAGATTTAGTTTCTAAAATAAATTTCTCCCTTAATCATAAAGGTGTCTGAAAAAGAATACAAAGCAAATGTGTCTCAACTTTTGTATTGTTTATAATAAAGGTTATCCGAAAAGTTAAAAATGATAAATCAGATTACCTAGTTATCGGTATTTAATTAGAATTCTAAAAGACATAAAAAATGTGAAAAATGAAAACATTTTTTCGGTTTATAATTAACAAACACTTTTGGAAAAAAGAAAATTTAAAAAGAGCTACTTTTGTATGACACGCTATTTATACTTGCAACTAACAGATTAAAAAAAGGTATAAAAAATAAAATCTCCATTCTACTTATTACCTCTTCAATACTTCTACTTTTTCTTGTAGCAAATCTGATATCGAGAAAGGGATTGATTGTATTTCAGAATCTATATATGTTAAATTAAAACACAATTCAGACGAAACTAATCCGAAAAAAGTTAATTACGAAATTGAATATACAGGACAGTACACTCTCGATGCTGTAACATGGACTTTGGGAGATGGTACTAGTGAAACTGTAAGTAGCAATACGATTTCACATGTCTATAGTACTTCTGGTACTTTTGAAGTAAAAGCTGATGTAACAGTTAAAAAAGGTTCAGAATCATCTTGTACTTCCTCGCATAAAAGAAGCATAACCATCGATTAAATAAGCATTATATAAATACATAAAAATTAAAAGAATCCTTTATTATTCTATTAATTTTTATGTATTTATATAATTATAAACCTTTAACCAATAACACAACGCATTGTTGTAGTTAGATTTTTAAAGCCCGCTTTTTCATATGCTTTAACTGCCGATTCATTTTCGTAATATACTTCGAGTCTTACCTCTGTTATTCCTTTAGATAAAACCCATTTTTTAAGGTCGTTAAGTATTAGATTACTAACACCTTTTCCTCTAAATTCCGGGCTCACAAACATGAAACCTATATACCCGAATAATTCATGTTTCTGAAAATCTTTTGCCGATCTTATTTGCGCATATCCGCATCCAATAATTTGATTATCGCTTTCGACAACCAGAACTTCTGTCACCTCATCTAGTATAAGTTCCTGTATATCATAATAGAATATTTCGCCCTCTTTTAATGTTGGGTCAAACGGGCGTTCTGCATTAACAAGATGTTGCAAAAATTCTGAAAGTTTAGGCAAATCAGTATTTGTGGCTCGCCTTGTAGCTATGTTTTTATTATTTATATTCATATTTCAAATATATGCAAAATACTTTTTTGAATGAATTAAAAAACACGCAACCTGAATAGAATATCATTAAGTTAAGAAGAACATCTTTACACTGATATAAATTAAATTTAACCCATTGTGTGCAATTCGTAAAAAAATTATTTAACACATAGAAACATAGATTTTATGTGTAAAAAAGAGTACAAAAAGAAATATATTCCTTTCACATAGCTAGCTATGTGCATTTTAAATAAGTGAAACGCCTTTTTTGTGCGTACAAGACCTATGTCTCTATGTGTTAAAATTAATTGCACCCAACGGGTTAAATTTAAATAAAAAACCTCTCCAAAATAAAACATTTGAAGAGGTTTTGAGCTTTCTCCTTATAATGAAGCACTCGTGGTATTTTTAATTCTTTTTTATTATTTCGGTTGTTGCTGTGTTACACAATGCACCATTCCTCCATTTTTGTATAAATTTCGAACATCGATTCCTATAACTTTTCTTCCCGGAAACAAACCTGCAATAATACCATTTGCTACAGCATCGTTAGGATCATTATAATTTGGCACTAATACTTTTCCGTTGGCGATATAAAAATTTATGTAACATCCTTTATAGCCTAAATCGGTTCCATTTGTAGTTACTACATCATTTTGAGATAATGGCAAATAAACTTTGGTATATGCCTGATTATTTTTGTTAGAGGCATTATACAATAAATCGATATCACTTTGTTTTAATCCCCAATCCAGCAAATCATCATTACTCATCGTTACCAATTTATTACCAGGAACAAACTTTGCAATTCCATCAATATGCATATCGGTTACATCATATTTACTAAAACCTCCTTCTAACCAAATAAATTTTGTTGCACCATAATACTTTGTGAAATTAGCTTCTGCTTGAGCTTGTGTCATACCGTAATTTCTGGTCGATCTGTTTTTCTGACTCAAAACAGCACTTTTAGTAGCCATTAATACGCCATTACCATCTAGTTCTACAGCTCCGCCTTCGTTTACCATAGGAACTTTTATTGCTGTCATACCAATTTCTGATGCTATAAAAGATGGGATTGCGTCACATTTTTCATAACCAAATTTTTCTCCCCAACCATTAAATCCCCAGTCCTGAAGTACTACCTGACCTGATTGGCTTTTGGCAAAAATAGGACCGTTATCCCTAACCCAAACATCATTTGTTTGATGTATTTTAAAATTAATATTCGTTAGTGGTATTCCGGCTGTTGCCAAAAGTTTTTCTATTCTTGTTTTTTCTGTTGTATCATACGCTATAATATGAACTTTTTCTGTAGACTCTAATGCTTTGGTCATCGCAACCCATGTTGCATCCAAACTATTTCTATAACTTACTCCGTACTCATATTGATGTGGCCATTGTAACCACGTTCCTTCATGAGTCGAAGATTCTTCTGGCATCGTATAAAGAACAGAAGTAAGTGGCTTAGTTGGATCTGGTTTAGATGTTGTCGCATCAAGATCTGCACTATCGCAAGCCGAAATTAAAATTGCAAAAGTCATAGTTAAGATTGCTTTATTGTTCATTTTTTTTGTTTTTTAAATTATTTATACTCTTTGGTATAACTATAATTCCTCTTTTATTTTAGGCAAAAACTATTGACTAATACGAGAAGGGGTTTAATAATTATTCGACAAATAGAATACTTATTAAACCCCTAATTATTTTTTTTCTCCCAAATGGATTGTTTTGGGTACAGAAAGTTTGTTTTGCTTATTTCTTAACCAATTCTCTTACCTAATTTGGCTAGAAATTCTTGTTTGTTTAATTTACTAATCGGCACTTTATGAGTGCCAATAATGGCCAGATTACCATCTATTAATTCTACCTTGTTGAGGTTGACAATAAAGGAACGATGGCAACGATAAAAAGTCTGGTTCGAAAGTTCTTCTTCCATTGTTGACAGAGCAATTAAGGTTGTGTAATTTTTTTTCTCCGTAACAATTTTTACATATTTATGAAGCCCTTCTATGTATAAAATATCTGTCAAGAGAATTTTAATATGCTGATGGCTGGATTTTATAACTATCGATTTATCTACAAAAGTAGCTTCGGTAGCATCTTTGGTATCATTCTCTAAATTCAATAATTCTAATGCTCTGGTTGCTGCTTTATAAAAGCGCTCAAATGTTATTGGTTTTAATAAATAATCTACAATGTTTAGTTCATAACCATCCAAAGCAAATTCAGAATAAGCTGTTGTAAAAATCACTTTTGGCGGATTTTGTAATGACTTTAAAAAATCTATTCCTGATAAATGCTGCATCTGAATATCTAAAAAAACTAAATCAACTTTATGCGTTTTTAGGTATTTGTCTGCTTCAAGAGCCGATGAGCATTCGTGTACAACTTCGAGTTCTGGAATTTGCAGCAAATGCGTGCGTATTAATATACGGGCCAGCGTTTCGTCATCGACGATTAAACATTTATATACTGTCTTTGTTTCCATAAAAGCTTAGGCTTACTTTATATATCAAATTGCTGTCTTCAACTTTTAATTCATATTCATTCCCAAACAAGTTTTTAAGCTGAGATTCTAAATTCTGCAATCCAATTCCTTGATTATTTGATTTAAACTGAAATGAATTTGCAATCGTAAATTCAATCTTATTCTGAATCGTTTTTAAATCTATTGTAACAAATCCATTTTTACTTTCAATAATATCACCGTGTTTAAACGCATTTTCTATAAGTGTAATGAGTAACAATGGCGGCACTTGTTTTACCGAATTGTCGTCGGAAACATTAAACGTGATATTATCCATTCCTTCTATCTGGCGGTATTTTTGAATCTGAATATACTTGTTGATTATTTCAATTTCCGATGTTAGGGACGTTTGTTTTTTGCTGCCTTCGTAAAGAAAATAACGAAGTATATCTGCCAGAGTAGCTAGCATTTTGGGTGCATTATCACTTTTTATTACAGTTAATGCGTAAATATTATTGAGGGCATTAAAAAGAAAATGTGGGCTAATTTGAGATTTTAGCAGCATCATTTCCGTTTGTAATTTTTCGTTTTCTAATTGTAATCGCAACTGTTTCTCGGTAAAATATTTATTAAAAACCCAAACAATATAGGAGATAAAAATATAAAGCGAATGGTTTAAAAGAAATGAAGTAAAAGACTTTAGCAAATCATCATCGTACAAAATAACATTTAAACCCGTAAAGTAATAAACAGAGAAACTAAGACTTAATAAGACAACTAGTGATGCGATATAGGCTATTTTCCCTTTTTTGTTTAAAACAAACGGAAGCAAAACCAATAGATTAATATAAAATTCTATACCAAAAAATATAACTTCAAGAGAAGAGTACAAAACACTTTCTTTGAAATTGTAAAAAGAGGCTATATAATCAAATACGTATAAAAAGATAAATACCCAAAAAAGAATATGGTAGTAAATTTTATTCATTTGACTTTAAATTTTATACAAAGTAATTAATTTAGAAGATACATTGGCAGTAAACGAGTAATTGTTTTTTTTATTGGTTAAACCAAAAAAATCTCATAAACCAATGATACTTGTTGCTACAATTAATTTCAATGCATAAAAAATTTCGCCTAGCGTTACGTTGACGAATCCGAACGATTCTCAAGTCTTTCAAATTCTTTTTCGGCTATTTCTTTTGCCATCATAAAGAATTTAATACACTTTTCTTCTAGAATATTTCCATCTTCGATAGTCACACTTTGCACATCTTTAGATCCTGACATTTCAGAATTTGCAATCATCAGCTGATGGATTGCTGTTTCTTTTTCATCAGTAAAATCAAAAGGAAACTCAATTTCTTCTATGTAATTCAATAAAGAAAATAAATAATTCATAGAAAACTTACCCGAGTGATATCCCAGAAACAAGTAAATGAGTCCTCCTGCTATTTGTTCAACAGCTTTATGATGGAGTATATTTTTTATAAAAGTCGAATCTTCTATAAAACAATTTTGAGCAAGGCTAAGGAACTGTTGAGCAAGCAACATGCGATTTTCAAAATATTTCTTTGAAAAATCTGTATCTCTTTCCACCTCAAAAACATTAGAATAAACAAGATATAAAGGATTATTATAAATCAAGAGTCCGTTTGCTATAATAGTATCTAAGAAATATTTCTTGTTTTGGCTTTTCTTACGCAAGTAACTAGCACTATGATTAAGGATGGTTACTTTATAGTTATTCCCAAATTTCTCCGTAATCTGAGTTTGCAGCAACTCTATCACATTCTCTATATGTTCCAGGTTAAGAACCAACAAATAAAAATGATAATCAGGAAGTTCATTACTATAATTCTTGTTTTTATCTATTAATTCCTGTTTATGATTTGTTGTATATCCAAAACAATATATTGATCTTGTTTTAAGGGATTCAACAATTACAGCACTTATCTGGGAGAATGCCTCATCCATAATATAATTAGGCTGGATTCTTCCATTAAAAATCGATTTCCCTAAAAAAGATTGATTATTCAGTTCTCTTACTTTTTGTTTACACGATTTTACGTATTCAATAAAGAGTCTGTTAATTTCTCTCTGCATTAATTCGATTTTTCCTTTGGTTTTATCAATTAATGCAGCATCAATATCGACCATATCACGGTTTTGCTGTATGCTATTGTAAGCGGCATTAAGCATTACCAAAATCTCTTTATCTTCTTGGTTTTCTTTATTAAGTATGGTTTTAAATGTAGGTGCAAAATCTATTATATAATCATAATGCATTAATAAACACGTAGAACTAATAAATTCTGGCATAAGAAACTCTGAAGCACAGATATAAATATAACGCAAGGTTTGATGCAATGCAAAGGCTGCTTCTACCCGCTTATTGTTTCTGGTATAAATAGAGACATTACGAAAAATTACAACCGCAGCTTCAATGTCTATATCAAATCGTTTTTTGGCTCTTTTAGACAATTGTTTAGAAGTGTCTGTACGTGGATAGAATACTTTAGAATCTGGCTCAAAATAAACCAATTCTTTAAAGGTACAATGTTGTATAAAAAACAGTTTTCCTTTTTTAAATCCATAATCTACCCAATTAGAATTAATGAATTTAAAGACAAAATCAGGATATAATTTTATGAATTTATGTGTTGTTTCATTTAATGCATCTCCGTCCTGACTACAATTTTCTTTCAGGACAAATGTTATAATAACTACATTATTGCTAGCACTATAGGATACATAAACTGCTCCTGCTTCGATAAAATGAAGCAAATCTTTAATTACTTTTTCCAATCGCTCACGATGGGGATTACTTTGTGCTATTTTAATCGGATAATCCATAATTTACTTTTACTTGTTAAAACATCTCCTATTTTGTAGCTACTAATCTTGCCCTTATAACCACCTAAACACTACTGAATACTAAAGACTTTCGCCTCATTTCTTGTACAAGCTGCTAATGATACGTGAGTCATAAGCATACTTCTTCTTTTTTTTTGTACGTTTGTCTTTTAGTTAATCTTTTTCTTATAATGTTACAAATATATAGAGTATATCCTACATATTATAATAAATTGAGTAAATAATCTATAAATATATACAATGATTATCGACAGAATCCTACAACTTATTAAATATAAAGGAATTAACAAAAGAAAATTCTACATCGAAACTGGTCTTTCTAATGGTTTTTTAGATAAGGTTAGAGATATTGGTGTATCAAAAATAGAGCATATACTCAATGTCTATCCCGATATTAGTGCCGAATGGCTTTTAATGGGAACAGGAAACATGATTTTAAAGCCCGTTGGTTTTGAAGACGAGTCCGATTTAGGAAATAATTTACTTCAGGAACCAAATCCTGTTTATAATAAAACTGCACAAAACAAAGTACCATTATACGATATCCAGGATTCTGCTGGAATTGTTTCTTTGTTTAAAGATGCCAACCAAGACCCAATAGATTTTATTTCGATTCCTGGTTTACCAAAATGCGATGGTGCTATTTATGTAAATGGTGATAGTATGTATCCTCTTTTAAAAAGTGGAGATATTATTGTGTACAAAAAAGTAAATAACATTCCAGAGAATATTTTTTGGGGCGAAATGTATTTGGTTTCTTTAATAACCGATGATTCTGAAGAATTTGTTATGATTAAAAAAGTCCAAAAATCGGATAAAGGCGAAGATTGGATAAAATTAGTAAGCGAAAACCCTCAGCATCAAGCTAAAGATATTCACTTTAAAAACGTTAAAGGATTAGCGTTACTAAAAGCAACAATTAGAATAAACGCTACACATTAAATACAATACATAATCATTTTATATCATAAACAAAGCTTCGGAGAAATCCGGAGCTTTTGCATTTTACAGCTTTCCTATTTAAGTCTACCTCAAAATAAATTATATATTAGCTAAACCAAACAATAAAAAATTGTAAAATGAAATTACCTCCTTACAATAGTTTTCCAAACGTTATTAGCGATAAAATCTCGTTGCGCCAAATACTACCCTCTGATCTTAACGACATTATAGAAATTTCGTATTATGATGCAGTTCAAGCAAAAACACTAGAGCAAGCAGCAGAAATGCAAGCTAAAATCGATAAAGATTATACTGATGGCAACTCTATACATTGGGGTATTGCAGATAATACAACCAATAAAATTGTTGGAACTTGTGGCTACTATCGCGGACTAGACATTGGAGCGGGAGAACTTGGTTGTGTTTTATTGCCTCAATATCGCGGGCAAGGTTTTATGACTTTGGCAATGACTCTGGCCATAGAATTTGGAAATAATCATATAGGATTAAACCGTATTTGGGCCGAAACATCTCAGGAAAACCAAAACGCAATAAAACTTCTTGAGCGTCTTAACTTCATTAAAATTGCTGATCTGGATGACAACCATATCGAATATGAATTAAAACAAAATGCATAAATAAAAAGCTTCAAGGGAATCCTGAACTTTATAAGTTCTCGTATTTTCATCTTGGTCTAAAATTAAAATAAATTATATATTAGCTAAAGAATTAATACAAACCATTTTAGCTATTTAGACCACGAACCCCATGACTAAGAAAACCATAATCTTACTCGGATTTATTATTTTAAAGTTTGCTTTACAATACATATTAATAAGTCCGGAATATGATTTGCAACGTGATGAATACCTACATCTCGACCAGGCAAATCATCTCGCTTGGGGATATTTATCGGTTCCTCCTGTAACATCCTGGATTTCTTATATCATCCTGTTACTCGGAAATTCAGTTTTCTGGGTAAAATTCTTCCCAGCTCTTTTTGGTGTTTTAACCCTTTTAATCGTCTGGAAAACTATCGAAAAACTCAACGGAAATTTATACGCCTTAATTCTCGGTGCAACTTGCATTATATTTTCGTCATTACTGCGAATAAATATTCTTTATCAGCCCAACTCCTTAGATGTATTATGTTGGACAGGATTTTATTATATCATAATACAATACGTTACAACCGAAAAACCTAAATGGCTTTATATAGGAGCAATTGCATTTGCCTTTGGATTCCTCAACAAATACAATATTCTTTTCCTGCTTATAGGATTACTTCCTGCCTTGATACTATCTAAACAACGCAGAATATTTACAGAAAAAAAACTCTATATCGCCTTAATACTAGGCATACTACTAATTATTCCAAATCTTTTATGGCAATACAACAACCATTTTCCGGTAGTTCACCACATGAAAGAGCTTGCCGAAACACAATTGGTAAATATGGATCGCGTAGAATTTTTAAAAAAGCAATTTCTTTATTTTATAGGCTCTTCTCTTGTAATTCTCTCGGCATTATATGCGCTATTATTTTATAAACCTTTCGAGAAATATAGATTCTTTTTCAGCTCACTTATCTTTACAATAATCGTTTTTCTATACTTTAAAGCCAAAGCTTATTACGCAATTGGACTGTATCCTATTTACATTGCTTTTGGCGCTGTTTATCTCTCACAAATTTTAAACTCGGGTAAGAAACGTTATTTACAGCCTGTATTTGTAATCATTCCGTTGTTGTTGTTTATTCCTATGTACAATTTGTCTTTTCCTAATAAAAGTCCTGAATACATCATAAAGCATCCCGAAGGCTACAAAAAACTAGGCATGCTTAAATGGGAAGATGGCAAAGACCATAAATTACCTCAGGATTACGCCGATATGCTTGGTTGGAAAGAACTTGCCCGCAAAACCGATTCGGTTTATGCAACTATTCCAAATCCTGAGAAAAAGAAAACCCTGGTTCTTTGTGACAATTATGGACAGGCTGGAGCAATTAATTATTATACCAAACAAGGAATAAAAGCCGTCTCTTTTAATGCCGATTATATTAACTGGTTTAATCTTGATATACAATACAACAACTTAATACGAGTTAAGGAATACCATGAAAATGATGATGAAATGGCAGAAACTGGTCCATACTTTCAGACTGCTATAATAGCCGATTCTATCAAAAATAAAAATGCCCGAGAATACAAAACAACCATTTTTGTATTTACAGGCGCCAAGATTGATATTAATAAAAGAATTGTTGAGGAGATTTCTAAGGAAAAGAACTAAGGTTCTTTTTTAAAGGCACAAAGGTTCAAAGGTTTCTCAGTTTGTGTGGAGAAAGGTTTTGAAAAAAGGTTCAAAGGCGCAAAGGTTCTGAGGTACTAAGGTTTGGATTGAACATAAAACACAATTCTGTCATTTGATGCAAGGAAAACTCAGATAATATAAATCAAACTAATAGCTCGACAACGGATTCGAGCCACAAATAACATGCTATAAACATAGCCAACGGTTTCAACCGTTGGAACGCAATGAATTATCGCAATCTGTATCACACGGTTGAAACCGTGAGCTATGATAAAATTGAATAGAATTTAATAAATTAGAGTTCTTTGGCACATGAAATCAAGTTCCTTGTCCCCTTGAATTAAAACTTTAAAATAATATTTGGCTTTGATTGTCGAGCTACTTATGTGTTCTTCTCCCGAAGCTTCGGGACGCTCAGAATGACAAGATTGCGAATACTTAAAACCTTAATACCTCAGAACCTTTGAACCTCAAAAAGAAAAAATGCGAAACAACCCAAACTCCTTAATATCCAAACTTAGCTCTAACCAAAAAAATATATTCCTTTTGGATAGTATTGGTGCTTTTTTAACTGCTTTCTTATTGGGATTTGTTTTGGTAAGATTTCAAGATAGTTTCGGAATGCCTCAAGAAACGCTTTATATTTTATCGGCTATAGCGTTTATTTTCGCAACATACTCTTTGTGTTGTTATTTGTTTGTTTCTAACAAATGGCGCTTTTATCTAAATATAATCATGATTGCTAATGCTTTATATTGTTGCCTTACAACGGGACTTATAATTTACTATTTCCATAAACTAACCTCTTTAGGTTTAATTTATTTTATACTCGAAATAATTGTTATTGTTTTCTTAGTTTACTTAGAAGGTTCAAAGGGTTTAAAAAAGGCACTAAGGTTCTGAGGTACTAAGATGCTAAGTTTTTGGATTGAACATAAAAAAACGCAATACTATCTCTCATGATAATATTGCGTTTTTTACTCATAATGAAGGCTTTAACCTCTTTACAGACAAACTAAGAGCCTCTGAACCTTTGCTACTCTGAACCTCATTATAGACAAACTGAGAAGCCTCTGTCCCTTTGAACCTTAGTGCCTCAGAACCTACCTCAAGCCATAAACAAGGCGTGCTTATTATAGTTGTACAATACTAAATCGTACGGTACTAAGTTTGGTAATACTTTTTCAGAAGTGGGATCAAACTTTATATTATTTGCTTTGCGGAATAAGTAAATATCTTTTAAACAATTAGATAAACTCTGATGTATCATTGATGAAGTTATAGGCAGTTTATTATCTCCTACCAATAAATCGATTTGATAATTAGAACTAGATTTAGAAAGATTATTACCAATTATTCTTATTTCGAATGTTGTCGGTTTCCCATTATGTTCTCCTTGATATTGTACTTTCATAGTTTTATCGGTTTAAATTAAATACAACTTTGTTACTATTGTTTTTTATGTAATCGTTTGTAAAAATAAATTTAGTAATAAAATCTTTTTAATTCGTAAAAAAAATTAAAATATTTTTCAGAAACCACCTCCTCTCTCCCTCCTTGTATTTACTCGGATTCAAGCTAAATATTCTTATCAAATTCTTACTTTTTGAACTAACAAATAAGAATATCACACGTATTTTCTTAAATAAACAATTTAGTCAATTTTTTACATAGATATTTTTCCTACTTTTGGCAATTATTACCTAACGACTAAAAATAACGCCAATCAACTGACCTTTAAACCCTTGAGTTATGGAAAAAAAACTACTCATTAGACTAATATTCCTCCTTATTAGTTCCCAAATTTTTGCATTCCAAACCCCAACAAACATTCCAATTCCTGATACAGAATACCAAGCTTTGGTCGATTTTTACAAAGCTACCGGTGAGTCCAACTGGAATAATAAATGGAATACCAAAGAAAATAATCTTCACGAAGTTGCCTGGTATGGTGTAACCGTAGAAAACGGACACGTAACAGCAATTAACCTCAACAATACAAGTAACATTGTTGGAAAAATCCCAGTATCTTTTGGGAATTTAAAATTCTTAAAAAGCCTTTCCCTTTACGGCGCAAGTTACAGCAAAGACTTAAGCACAACCGATTTGGGAGTTCTATCAGAATTAGAAGCGCTAGAAACTCTCGACCTAAGAAATTGTAACATAAAAGGTAGCATTCCTGCTTCATGGAATAAGCTAAAAAAATTAAAAACCTTATATCTAAGCAACAACGCCATCACTTCTTTACCTAAAGAAATTGGAGAGATGGAAAACTTAATAACTTTAGAATTATCTACCAACCAGATAACTGTTTTAACAAAAGAATTAGAAAACCTTACTGCTTTAAAAACAGTAAATCTAGCCAGCAATAAAGTATCAACTATCGACGCTTTATTAAAAAGTACTGTTAGCTTAGAATTAAATTCCCAAACTCTTAGCATTGATAAATTGCAATATGAGGGAGTTGATTTAAAAATTAGCAATCTCCCAAATGTTGTTCTTTACAACAGAACCAAAAATGATTTCTCGGCCAGAAGACCAATAGGAATTTATGTGCGCGGGAGTCAGGTGGGAACAAATGTAACCGTTGCCGAAGATGGTAGCCTTACGATTCCATCGGCTTATCTGGCTACATTAAAAAATGGAGATGAAGTATATCTGCGTCAGCAATATGATGGAACTTCTGGAGCGGCATATTATAGTAATATTTATTTCACTACTGTAAAAGTAAACCAACCCGGAATACCAAATATAGAATATCAGGCATTGGTCGATTTTTACAATGCCATGAATGGTAGCAAATGGAATAATAAATGGGACATTAACGAAAACAACCTTAATGAAGGTGCATGGAATGGTCTAAGTATAGAAAACGGACATGTAACGGGAATTAACCTCAACAATACCAACAATATATCGGGAGCAATACCGGCTTCTTTTGGAAACTTAAAATATCTAAAAAGCTTTTCTCTATATGGAGGAAACTACGGTAAAGATTTAAATACTACAGATTTGAGTTCTCTATCAGAACTAGAATCTCTAGAAACTCTTGATCTAAGATATACCAAGCTAAAAGGGAATATCCCAGCTTCATGGAGTAAACTAAAAAAATTAAAAACATTGTATTTAAGCAACAATACAATTACCGGATTACCAGATGAACTAGGAGAAATAGAAAATCTGGTAACCTTGGACTTATCTTCCAACCTGATAAAAACAATTCCAGTTTCTATAGGTAATCTCTCTTATTTAGTAACGCTAAACTTAGCCAGTAATCAGATAGAAGTTCTTATAAAAGAATTTGAAGGTTTAAACGCTTTAAAAACGTTAGATCTTTCAAGCAACAAAATTTCGAATATTGTAGCCTTGCTAAAAAGTACGGTAAGCTTAGAGCTAAATTCTCAATCTATAAGCCTGGAAAACTTTTTGTACAGTGGTACCGATGTAAAAATCGATAACATACCGAATATAGTTACCTATAATAAATCTAAAAATGATTTTTCGGGCAGAAGACAAATTGGTGTTTACATACGAGGCAGTCAGGTAGGAGCAAATATTGCAATGGCAGAAGATGCCAGCCTAACTATTCCGGCAAGTTATCTCGCAACCTTAAAAACAGGCGATCAGGTATATCTACGCATACAATATGATGGAACGCTTAGTGCTGCTTATTATACCAACATCTTTTTTACTAATGTAAAAGTTGACCAACCACAAATACCCGATTTAGAATATCAGGCTTTAGTAGATTTTTATAATACTATGGGCGGAACACAATGGAATAATAAATGGTATATAACTCAGAACAATCTTCACGAAGGTGCATGGTATGGTGTGGGTATCGAAAACGGACATATTACAAGCCTTAACCTTAACAATAATAGTAATGTTGCGGGAGCAATACCAGCTTCTTTTAAAAATTTAAAATATCTAAAAAGTCTTTCTCTTTATGGAGGAAGTTATACCAAAGATTTAAGCACAACCGATTTAGGAATCTTATCTGACTTTGAATTTCTGGAAACTTTAGATTTAAGATATTCAAAATTAAAAGGAGATATTCCTGCTTCATGGGGTAAATTAAAAAAACTAAAATCATTGTATTTAAGTTACAATGCAATTACAGGATTGCCAGAAGAGTTTGGCACAATGGAAAGTCTGGTAACGATAGATTTATCATCCAACCAGATAAAAGCTATCCCAGTATCAATAGGCAACCTCTTAAATCTTGTAACCTTAAACCTGGCAAGTAACCAAATAGAAGTACTTATAAAAGAATTCGAAAATCTGAATGCATTAAAAACACTAGATCTTTCAAGCAATAAAATATCCAATATTGTAGCGTTGCTAAAAAGTACCGTAAGCCTCGAGCTAAATTCACAAACCGTAAACATAGAGAATTTCTTGTACGAAGGAACCGATGTAAAAGTGGACAATTTCCCGAATGTAGTTACTTACAATAAATCTAAAAATGATTTCTCAGGTCGAAGACAAATTGGCGTTTACATACGCGGTAGTCAGGTAGGAGCAAATTTAACTATGGCGCCAGATGCCAGCCTGACGATTCCTGTAAGCTATCTCGCTACACTAAAAACCGGAGATCAATTATACCTGCGTCAGCAATACGACGGAACACTAAGTGCAGCATATTATACCAACATCTTTTTTACTAATGTAAAAGTTAATCAGCCAAAAATACCCGATGCCGAATACGAAGCTTTGGTCGATTTTTATACCGTAATGGGCGGCAATAAATGGACTAATAAATGGGACACTAGCCTGAACAACCTTCATGAAGGAGCATGGTACGGTGTGAGTATCGAAAACGGACATATAACAGGTCTTAACCTTAATAATAACAATTACGTTGCGGGATCAATTCCTGCTTCTTTTGGAAATTTAAAATTCCTAAAAAATCTTTCTCTTTATGGAGGAAGTTACCCCAAAGATTTAAGCACTACCGATTTAAGTGTTTTATCTGAGTTAGAATCTCTAGAAACTTTAGACTTAAGATATAGCAAATTAAAAGGAGACATACCTGCTTCATGGAGCAAGCTTAAGAAACTAAAATCATTGTATTTAAGTAGCAATGCAATTACAGGATTGCCAGAAGATTTGGGCGCAATGACAAGTCTTGTTACAATGGATTTATCTGTTAATCAGCTAAAAACTATCCCTGCATCAATAGGTTCTCTTGCCAATTTAACAACTATAAACCTAAATAGCAATCAGATAGAAGTTCTTATAAAAGAATTAGAAAACCTAAATGCATTAACATCTTTAGATCTTTCTAGCAATAAAGTAGGTACTATTCAGGGATTATTAAAAACTTCTGTAGCTCTGGAATTAAACTCACAAACTCTTAGTATAGAAAACTTTCTGTACGAAGGAACCGATGTAAAGATTAGTAATTTACCTAATACCGTTCTTTATAACAGACCTATTAATGATTTTTCGGCAAAAAGACAATTCATAGTATACGTGCGTGGTACTCAGGTAGGAACTAACCTAACCGTTGCGCAAGATACTAGCTTAACCATTCCTGCAACTTATCTGGCAACACTAAAAACAGGAGATCAGTTATATCTGCGTCAGCAATATGATGGAGCTTCGGGAGCAGCTTATTATAGTAATATTTATTTCACTAATGTAAAAGTAGATCAGCCTAAGATTCCAGATGTAGAATATCAAGCTTTGGTTGATTTTTATAATGCAATGGGAGGCAGTAAATGGACTAATAAATGGGACACTAGCCTAAATAATTTGCATGAAGGTCCCTGGTATGGTGTAAGTATACAAAACGGACATATTACTGGTATTAATCTCAACAATAATAGCAACGTTACAGGAGCAATACCTGCTTCTTTTGGAAATTTAAAATTCCTGAAAAACCTTTCTTTGTATGGAGGAAACTACACAAAAGATTTAAGCACCACCGATTTAGCAATCTTTTCTGAGCTGGAATCTCTAGAGTCTTTAGATTTAAGATATTGCAAATTAAAAGGTGTTATTCCTTCTTCATGGGGAAAATTAAAAGCATTTAAAACACTTACTCTAAGTTATAATAATATCGAAAATGCAGACGAAGCATTAGCTAGTTTACCTTTACTAAAAACAGTTGATTTTACATATCAAACCATCGCCATCCCAACTATAGAAGTAGGTGCAAATGAATTGGTGATAAACCTGCCAACACTTAGCACTTTTATTTTTAACGCTGATGGAGGAAGTATTAACAACAAAAATTATTTTACGCTTTTCATCAATGGCGTAAATAAAGTATCAAATTATTCTAATAAAGAAGGCAACTTAATCTTTAAGGATATAGCATTACTGAGCATAAAACTAACCGACAAAATTTCGATTACACAAAACGACGGAACTGCTCAGGGAACAACTATCAACTATAATAAAGTAACATTTGGAAAACCATTGGCAGAGGAAGAATTTGAAATTCTAAAAAAATTCTATGCTAGTACTAATGGAGCACAATGGACTCAAAAATGGGATACTTCACAAAACAAACTTCATGAAGTAAGTTGGTATGGTGTAGGCACAAAAGAAGGTCATGTTGTATCAATAAGTTTATCAGGAAATAATCTGTCAGGAACACTTCCTGAAGAATTATCTGGTTTAACCTATCTGGAAACCCTAAACCTGCAATCGAATGTTATTGAAGGAAATATTCCAACAACTATTGGGCAACTCACAAATTTAAAAACCCTGAACTTACAAGCAAATAAACTAGGAGGAACAATACCAATACTTTCTGGAATATCAGGGTTAAAAAAATTATCTATAGCAGCCAACCTGTTTAAAGGAACTATCCCGGCACAATTCAATCAATTTCAGAATATAGAACAACTGGATTTATCTAATAATGGTTTTGATGCTCTGGAAACAGCATTTACCTATGATCTGAGTAAAGTATATGTAAACCTAAGAGGACAAACAATTGTAAAAGAGGAGTTCCTGTATTTAAAAGGAGACGAAATTAGTGTAGTCTTACCTCCTATCACTACCTATAACGAAACTAATCCAGAGCAAGAAGGAAAGTATTTATTTGCCTTACAAGCAAATAACTTTAAAATATCTGAGGCAACACCAGAAGGCAATATTCTTGTATTCCCGAGCGTATCTATTGCAGATGTTCCTGCGGGAGCAAAAATTACTATCTGGCAAAGAACAGGTGCTTCTCAAGGTACTTACTTGCAATATAAAGGAATTGCAGACGGATCTGAAACACCTCTTCTAGCAGAAGAATTTGATGCCTTAGTTGCATTTTTCCAAAAAGCCGGAGGTGCAAACTGGAAAACACCTTGGGATATATCTACAAATAATCTTCATGAAAAAAGATGGAAAGGAGTTACAACCAATGATGGACACGTGGTAGCAATTAACCTAACCGATAATAACTTAATTGGAGATATAAGTGCCGAGTTAGGCAAATTTGTAGAGCTACAAAGCCTTAACCTAACCCGTAATAAATTAACAGGCAGTATTCCAGACGAGTTATCAAGATTAACCAAACTTAAAACAATCGACCTTTCGGAGAATGAACTTACTGAAACAAATGTTGTATTTCCGTCCAACGTGAATTTTAAAATTGACCGTCAAAAAATTAATTTAGGTGCATTACCGCTAACAGTAAATACAGTAATAAAAGACAAGAAGATAAATCGTTACGACCATACCAATCAGTTATTCAGTCCAAGTCAATCGTATAATATGACGCTAAAAGACAATTACCAAATGGTAACAGTTCCTGAAGATGGTATTAAGCTAATGAATATAATGAGCGAATGGAATATTCCTAACAACCAAACTCTTGAGCTTAGACAAATAGCCGGATCAGCTAGAAATAGTATCCTTACTTATACATTAACCTATCGTGAGGGAGACAGCAATCTGGATGGTATTGTAAATATATTAGACATCCAATCTTCTTTAAATTATACTCTGAGCCAAAAACCAAAGTATTTTAATTATGCTGCAGCCGATATTAATAAGGATAAGAATTTAAACCTCTTGGATATTATTCTTCTGATAAATAAAATTCAGGATGGAGTACAAGAAAAAGTACAACAAGCTGCTAAACGTTTTGCCTTAACAAATGATCAGAATACAGTGTTAAGTATTGAAGATGATATTTTATACATCGATAGTCAAGCAACAGCTACAGCAGCATTTGACATTCGTTTAAAAGGAATAAGCAAAGAACAAGTATCAGATTTACTTTCTGCCAAAGGATATACAGTATCTATTGCAGAGAATAAAGAAGAAACAAGTGTTGTCGGATTCTCTATAGACAAAACATTATCGGGTAAGGTGGCTATTGCCAAAGTAGCGCCTAAAACGACTATTGTTTCTGCCGTAATATCTGATGATAATGCAAACGAAGTTCCTTATAAAATTGTAAACGGAACACTAGGAATAGATGATATTGATGCTAATTCTGGAAAAGATATTGTTATGAACTTCCCTAACCCTTTTAGAGAACAAACAACAATAAAATATCATTTACTAGAAAACGCAACTAAGGTAACGCTGAAAGTCTACAATATGCAAGGGCAAATTGTTCGACTACAATCAGATTTAGAAACCTCAGAAGGGAAACATGAAGCGGTCTTTTTACAAAAAGAACTTGCTGCTGGTGTATATTTTTATACTCTGGAAGTACAAGCTTCAAACAGCCCAAAAATATTTAAAGGAAAAATGTTAATACAATAAATTTATTAAAATGACATCTACTAAATTAACCCCTATAAAATTAAGACCCTTTCTTGCATTTATTCTTCTGTTTTTAGGAACACTTACTTATGCCCAAAATAGTCTAAAAGTTATAAATGCAACTGCTGGACCAGGAGAAGAATCAAAAATTTTGATCGATTTATCCAATACAGATGAAGTAGTTGGAGCTGAGTTTACGCTAACAGTTCCACAAGGACTTATCATTAACGAAAAAGCAAGCAAAATAAGTGATAGCCGTAAAGGAGATCACGCTGTTTATGCAAACATCGAGAAGAATAATCCACGAAATTATCATTTTATAATTCTCTCGCTAACAAGTAATCCTTTTAAAGGAAATAGCGGGACTTTATTAGAAATTCCAATCGAAATTCCGATAAATTATCCGTCTGGGCAAACTCATAACCTAAACCTTTCTAGTGTTGTATTGAGTTCTAAAAATGCAATAGACATAGGCTCAAACCATACAAACGGAATACTTACAATAGCAACAGCACAATATCCCGATTTAACTATTTCGGGTATAACAAGCAGCGAATCTCAGATTACTCCTAACGGAAAAATTACATTGTCATGGGGAGTAAACAACATCGGAGATCGTATTGCATCTGGAGGATGGACAGAACAAATTAGTATAATTTCGGAAACAACCGGTATCGAGTATAATTTAGGAAGTGTTTCCTATGATGGTGATTTAGAAAGCAAGAAAACCATTAGCCGAAATGCTACTTTCAACCTTCCTAAAATTATAGGGATAGACGGAAACGTAAAAATAAAAATAAACCTGGTTCCTAATCCATCTGTAAAAGAACCAGATGCGTTACAAGCCAACAATAAACTTATTAGTCCCAATACAATATTGCTCGAAAAAATATTGTATTTAACCTTAGATAAAAAATCTATTCCCGAAAATGCAACAGAAGTAATCCGGGCAACCATAACCCAAAGCGGAGACCGAAGCACTGATAAAACATATCAACTTGCTGCTTCGCAAAACGGACAACTAGATTTTCCTGCGAGTATAAAAATCCCTAAAGACCAATCATCTGTCGTTTTTTATATAAAACCTGTAGACAATACTGCTGCCGATGGAAATAGAACAGTAGCGTTATCTGTAACGGGCAATGATTACCCTACAGTTTCGAATAATATCGAAATTATAGATGATGAGGTTTCATTAATTACACTAACACCATCAAAAACAACAGCCACAGATGGGGAGATAATTACTGTTACTTTACAAACCGATTTTGCAAAAACCAAAGACACAAAATTCAGCATTACTGCTGATCAGAATTCCCGTTGGAATATCCCATCAGAAATCATTCTTCCATCAGGAAGCAAAAGTGTTTCTTTTTCTGTTCAGGTTAGAGACAATAAAGTACCAGAAGCAACAGTAATAGGAAAGATTACAATCCGAGCCGAAGGTTTCCAGGCTAGTAGCACCGAAATCATCTTAAAAAGCTCGAACATTCCTACTTTTGAATTCGAGATAACACCCGAAACCATTTCTAAAGGAGATGGAGTTTATGCAACTTATGCTATCATAAAGCGATTGGATAAAACAGACGTTAGCATAAAAATCCGTTTGTCTGCCAATGTAGCAAATACTTTAATTCTTCCCGATATTATTGAATTTCCTGCAAATGTAAACCAGAAAAAAATCAATATTGGAGTTATAAATAACGGACTTGTCGATGGAACAAAAACTGTAAAAGTAACCGCAGATGCTTATATTCCTTCTTGTAACTGTACAGTTGCTGCAGGAAACGGAGGAAGCCAATTGGTAAAAACCATTACCATACTAGATAGTAATGGCCCTGCTTTGTTTGTAAAAGCAAACCCTACAACCGTTAAGGCAGGACAAGAAAATTCTGCAAAAATAACTATTGCAAGAAATACTGTAGATACATCGACAGCTATTCCTGTCAGACTTTCGTCAGATGCTCCTACAATTGTATCTATTCCTGCAACTGCTACTATTCCTGTAGGAAAAGAAGCCATAGAGATAGAAATAAGCACTAAAATAGATCCAAATAAAAAAGGAGATCAAACCATACGTGTTCAAGCCGAAGCAGACAATTATAGTTCTGGATTTGCGTGGATAATTGTAACCGATCAAAATAAACCTGATGCTACTATTACAAAAATAAACACTGTAACTCAAGCAACAGGAAAAGATAACATCGAAGTAGCTACAACAATTACCAATCAAGGATTTGCCATTCTTACCAAAGGTTCTAAAATAGAATATTACCTTTCTAAAGATAAATCTACAAAAAATGCAATCCTCCTGGCAACTACCGAATTAGACAAAGATATCGAAGCAGGAAAATCACTAAATTTAGTTAAACCTATTCAGCTCCCTGAAAAAGCTGGCGATTATTTTTTAATTGTAACTATAAATTCAAATCAAAAAACAGACGAATTAACATTTACAAATAACGAAGCCAATACTGAAATAAAATTACTTCCGGGTTATTTTGCAACCGCTACCGTAGCTAAATCATTATACAAATCTGGTGAGTTAGTTACTATAACCGGATCTGCCAAAATGCTCAATAATTCTCCTGCTACAATCAAAGAAGTAGAAATCACGATTACAAGCGGAAACTTTGTTCGCCTATATACCGTTACAACAAATGCTTCTGGAAACTTTGCTTATGATTTTGAACCGCTACAAACAGAAAACGGGCACTATGGCGTAAGTGCTGGTTACCCAGGAACGAATAATACTGCACAAGCAGAATTTGACATTATTGGTTTTGAATGGACCAACAAACCATCTGGTTATTTAAAATGGGAAGTAGTAGAAAAAACACCTTTTAAAGGAGAGTTTAAATTAAAAAACAATGGCAAAACTGCGCTAACTAATATAAAAGTTGAACTTCCTGCAGATGCTGGATTTAACATTCAAGTAACGCCATTAACACTGGCAGCAGGACAAGAAGCCATATTAAACTATACAATATTAGCCGATAAAGCTTCTGAAGAAGAGAAGTACTACCCTATTAACTTTACCATCTCATCTGATGAAGGAGCAAAACTAACAGCTCTAGCTTATTACCATTGTCAAATTCAAACAGCAAAAATAGTAGCAAACCCTGTGAGTATTAATACCACAATGACCAAAGGAAGTTCTCGCTATTATGAATTGGCAATTACCAATACTGGAGCTATAGATGCCGAAAAAGTAAAAGTGGAATTACCTAAACTAGACTGGATGAAACTTAAAAGTCAATCCGTTATAGATAAAATAGCTCCAAATGAAACCGCTAATATAATATTAGAATTAGCCCCTACAGAGAAACAACAAGTTAACATTCCTCTATCTGGAAACTTAGCAATATCTCTTGCTAATGGGCAAGGAATTAGTGTCCCTTTTAAAATAGAAACAGTATCCGAATCCAAAGGTTCTTTACTTATTGATGCAGTCGATGACTATACATACAATACTGTAGAAGCACCACATCTAAAAGGAGCAAAAGTAGTAGTACGTCATCCATTCTCGGGCGTTATTGTTGCAGAAGGAGTAACTGATCAAAACGGATTATTTAATGCCGAAAATCTTCCAGAAGGAAGTTATGTTTTAACCGTAACGGCTGACAAACACAGTAATCATCAAAGTAATATTTTGGTTGATCCGGGTAAAGTTAACAAGCAAAGTATTTATTTGGCTTATCAGGCAATCAGCTACGAATGGACTGTAAAACCTACAGAAATAGAAGATAAATATGAAACTGAACTTGTTGTAAAATACGAAACCAATGTTCCCATTCCGGTAGTTGTCGTAGAAATGGATAAAAAAGTTCAGGATATAGCCAAAGGAAGTAGCTATATACTAATGGCAACCCTTACAAACAAAGGGCTTATTACTGCCAAAGATGTATATCTGCAGTTTCCGAGTGACAACGAATATAAGTTTACACCATTAATTGATAAAATAGATATATTAGCCAAACAATCTATCCAAATTCCTGTTAAGGTCGAAAGAATGACGGGAACCATATTAAGAGCGGCAGCATCAACAGCTCCTTGTGATGCAGTTGTAATGGCTTGGTATACGTATCAATGTATTGATAGTCATTGGGTAGCTGTACCACATTCATTTTCTTTTTCGAGAGAATGTACCAATCCAGGACCTGTAGACATTCCGGTAATTAATGGTCCAAATTATGTATATTGTAGAAATTGTCCTGTACCAGGAGGAACCGGTTATTCCCCAATCGATTTTACTTATGATGCCAATATTACATGTGACCCATGTGCATTTGCCATTGGAACTGCAGTTCTAGCCTGTTATCCACCTACAGTTCTTCTTAGTTGTGGGCTTTCTCTACTTACATCGACTACTTGGGAAGATGCAATAATAAGCGGAATCGGATGCCTCATAAAAAAACAGACTTATGGTTGTATATGGGGAGCATTAAGCGCGGTAAAAACGTGTCTGGGACTTTCAATAACAGGTCGAAACGCAGGACCAAGCTTGTTCGAAGTAATTGAACAGGATTTAACAAAATTAAAAGCTGCAGACGATGCTTTTACCAAGAAAAAAGAACTTATTTTTAATAACAATAAAATTCTTGAAAGCGAAAGTTTCCCTGATTTTGTAAAAGAAGTAGCCACAAACTTAGATAAGAAACAAATTTTTACCGAAACAGATATTGCTGTTATGAAAAGCAGGTTTGTTTTAACAGATATTAGCGCTGCCGACATAAATGTATTCAGTCAAAGATGGAATGAGTCTGTAGAAGCCTGGAATAAAGGAATTACTTCTCCAAATGCACAATATGCTACCATTATTAGTAAAGATAGTTTAGATGTTTATGCCTTAAAGGCAAAAGAATTAGCAGACCATACAAAAGCAAGAGGTTTTGTTTCTGCTTACGAAATGTATGAAAAAGATAAAAGTGACTTACAAGAATATGTAGACAGAAAATCATCTAATTCTGTTTGTGCCACAGTTACAGTAAAGTTCTCTCAAAAAATGACGATGACCAGAGAAGCTTTTGAAGGTACTTTAACTATGAACAATGGTAGTGATCTTAACTCAATAAAAAACATAAACTTAGATTTGATAATCACAGACGAATCTGGAAATGATATGACCCATCTATTCCAAATTAATAAAGATGCTTTCCTGAGCGGAACAGGAATTGTTGGCCCGCAAAGTAACAAATCTGGAACAGTACTTTTTATACCAACAAAAGAGGCTGCTCCTACAGTTGCTAAATCTTATTCGTTTGGAGGAACATTATCTTATCTGGATCCAAATACAGGAGAAATAGCAACAATAAAATTATACCCAGTTACGCTGGAAGTAAATCCAAGCCCAGATTTAGTACTGCATTATTTTATGCAGCGTGATATTATTGGAGATGACCCATTAACCGAAAAAGTAGAGCCTATGGTTCCTGCAGAAATGGCATTATTAATTAAAAATGAAGGTTACGGTCAAGCCAAAAATGTTCAGGTAGAATCTGTGCAACCTGAAATTATCGAAAACAAAAAAGGACTATTAATTGATTTTGAAATCATCGGTAGTAACTTTAATAATGAGCCTAAACAATTAGGTTTACTGAATGTAGATTTTGGAAATATTGAACCACAAAAAGCTGCTATCGGACAATGGTGGTTTACCAGTACATTGTTAGGACATTTTATAGAATATGATTTAAAAGTAAAACATTTGAGCAGCTACGGAAATAAAAATCTGAGCCTAATAAAAGCATCTTATGTTCATGAACTTATTAAAAGCATAAAGGCTTATGAGGCTGGACATGATAACATAGCCGATTTCTTAGTAAATGATATCGCAGATATAAACGATGTTCCTGATGCTATTTATTATTCTAATGGCGGAAGTGACGAAGTATATAAAGTAAGTACCGCAACTATTTCTAACCCTATTTCACCAACTCAGGTAACGACAATTCTAACTATGAACTCGTCTAAAACAGGATGGAATTATGGTAATTTAACAGATCCGGGTAGAGACAAATACAAACTTGTAAAAGTTGTTAGAAACAGTGATCAACTGGAATTGCCTTTGCTAAACTTCTGGCAAACATTTGTTACATTAAGAGATGGAGCAGATCCTAAATATGAGAACAATCTTCATTTTGTTGACAAAATATCAGGATTAGAAAAATACACATTGTATTATACACCAATAAATACCAATGTACCGAAAGTAGCTTCTTATGAGAGCATTCCGTCAACAACAACCAAAGCAGTAGAATCTGTTCAGGTAAACTTTAATAAAGCCATAAACCCGAGCACCTTTACTGCCCAAAACATAACATTAATTCACCAAGGAAATAAAATCCCTTTTAATGATAGTTTTATAGGTAAAGTAAACGATTCTACTTATGTATTAAACATTAAAACACTAACCGTTGCTTCTGGTTATTATGAACTAACAGTGCAATGTGCAGGAATAAAAGATCTGGAAGAGAACGAAGGAGTTGAAGGTAAATCTGTTTCCTGGACACAAATAATTGGAGAATTAGGAATCATTCAGTTTAAAACAGATCAAACAGAAGCCCAAGCCGTAAATAGCATTGAAATATCATTTAATAAAATAGTAAAACCAATCCAGTTTACTAAAGACAAATTAAAGCTAAACGGAAAACCTTTGGATAACATTTCGATAGTAACGGAGAACAATCAAAAATATACTATCGTAGGATTAAACCAATACAATCTGGAAAAAGGAGAATATGAATTAACTGTTGATTTGCCATCTATGAAAGCCGAAGATAACTCGTTAGGTTTAGTAGTACAATCTCATAAATGGAAAGTTGATTTAGTTGTTCCAGAAGTAGATAGCTTTAAGCCACAATATCAGGGAGCGCTTAATAGCCAGAACGTAACAGATATGCAGATAGTTTTAAATAAACCATTAAAAAATAATTTTGAAGCTAGCTGGATTAAGCTATACAAAGGAAGTGTGGATCTAAATGCTAAATTAACTGTTACAAAACAGGATGATTTACATTATCTGATCTCGGGATTAGGAGAACATACCCATACTGCAGGTGGATACAAACTAGTAATTGATCAATCTAACTTTATAGATGTATCTGGAAATTATGGAACTGGTAATACAAGCACGATGTGGACTGTGAAATTTGATAAACCAGCTTCTCCAAATAATATGCGTATAACTCCTGATAGAGGAATTTCGGCAACAGATAACATTACTTCTGGTAATGATTTATCTATCGCTCTAAAAACTATAGAAAATAAACAATCTATAGAACTTTATGTAATAACTCCAACTAGTAAAGTATTAGTAGATAAAAAATACATAGAAACAGCAGGAGATTTAAGTTTTGTTATTACAGGATATATCGGGAAAAATACTTTTGAGGCCATTGCTTATGATGAATATGGAAATGCTAGTGCCCCTGTAAGTATCGAAACATACATAGATGTTGTGGACTTTAGCAGTACAATTACACCAGTAAAAACCAGCAATACCGATTGTGCCGAAATAGAGCATCTTAAAGTACTTTTTACAGATGAAATCACGGCATCTCAGTTTACAAAAGACGCTTTAATAATCAAAGCTGGAGGAATAAATATCTCTAATGAAAATGCAGTAATCGCTAAAGTATCTGATACTGAATTTAAAATTCAGAATATAGAGAAATTCAATGAGAATGGAGAACTTACATTTGGTATCGATTTATCTAAACTACATAAAAAAACAAGTGCCTTACAAGGAAAAGGAATTGTTTATGAAAATGTGGGTATTATAAATACTATTTTGGCTAGTATAACAGGAGATGCTCTTATTACCGAAACCAATGCTACTACTATCTATACCGCTACTCCAAATATGCAAAGCTATAACTGGACTGTAACCGGAGGAGAAATTGTAAGTCAGGCAAATAATACTGTTACCATAAAATGGACACAAAAGGGTACACAAACTCTTTCTCTAAATTATGTAACAACAGGTTTATGTAGCAAGACAACATCTTCAGAAATAAAAGTAGATGCTACTCTGGCTATCGATGATCATACAAATCCAGATAAAAAAGGATTAACAATTGCTCCCGTTCCTAATAATGGTACATTCACACTATCTTTAATCGGTGAGCAAGGAACATTTAAACTCACAATATATGATGTGGGAGGAAGAATTGTTTATGAACAGGATAAAATAAATGTAAACGATAACTTTAAAAAAGAAATCCATACCCATTTAAAAACTACTGGAGTATATTATCTGGTATTACGCAATTCAGAAACAACTTATAAATCTAATTTCTTAATTAAATAGAAAAAAGGGATGCTATAAAGCATCCCTTTTTTTATCAAAATAGAACAGAATAAAAAACGCACCTAACATTTTAGACATCAGTTATTTAAAACAAAAACATCTAATGTAATTAGTATTTAATATTTTATTAAATTTGAACAACTAACCTTAAACCCTAATCTTATGGAAATGAATTTCTTAGCATTTTTTGCTTCGGCACTAACAACTCTTGTTACTGGTTTTATCTGGTATAACCCTAAAGTATTTGGAACTATCTGGATGAGAGAAGCTGGAGTAACTCAAGAAGACCTCCAGAAAGGAAGTATGCTTAAAATATTCGTATTAACATACATCTTTTCTTTAATGATGACTATAATTGTTTCGGGATTAACAATACATCAATCGGGCGCTGTAGGAATGGTAGGCGGACCACCAATGATAGAAAGTGCAAAACCTTCTTTTGCAGCTTTTATGGCCGATTACGGAACTGCATTTCGCACTTTTAAACATGGAGCACTTCATGGCTTCATGACAGGTTTATTCTTTGCTTTCCCTATGTTAGCAATCAATGGTTTATTCGAAAGAAAATCTTGGAAATATATTTTTGTGCATGCCGGATATTGGATTCTTACCCTAACTATTATGGGAGGAATTATTTGTGCCTGGGCATAAATAATTAAAACATAAAATCCGTTTGAAATTAGAAAATCAAACGGATTTCTTTTTTGGAAAATTTACAAGTAAAACAAACCGTAAATTATATTATTCTGTTATTATTAAGTAAATTTGAACAATATAGTACTCTTACCTTGAATGCATCTTATTCCTTCCAGATTTATACTAATACAGCCTCACTTCCTGAAACATGGAATGACTTGGCAACGCATAATATTTTCTTATCCAGAGAATATCTGGAAGTATTAGAAAAATCGGCACCAACCAATATGTTGTGCCATTATATCGGACTTTTTAAAGACGCTGAATTAGTTGGTATTGCTCTAACCCAATTCTTAGATTCTAATAAGCTCGAGTCATTTGGAGAACGAGATAAATGTGTAAAAACTTCCGTTCGTAATTTTGCTTTCAAGAAATTCGCTTCCCATGTTTTATTTGTTGGAAACAACATGCTTACAGGTCAAAATGCTTATTCATTTTCTGAAAAAATAAGCCAACCAAAAGCAATTAAACTATTGCACAAAGGAATCAATGCTCTAAAAAAAGATTTTAAATCGAAAGGGCAAAAAATCCATATTACAACTATCAAAGATTTTTCGGCAACTGAAATTGATATGCTTTCTGCCGAATTTAAAAAAGGCTACACGTTTTCTATCCAGCCAAATATGGTTTTTAAAATCAATGAAGATTGGAAAACCGAAGAAGATTATATTAATGCATTATCCAAAAAATACCGCGATCAATACAAACGTACTCGCAAGAAAGCTCTAGGAATAGAAAAAAGAAAAATGGATCTAGAAGATATCATTGCTTTTGAAGATGTTATTTACGACCTATATCATCACGTAGCCAAAAATGCTCCTTTTAATACCTTTTTCTTAGCCAAGAATCATTTTAGAGTTTTTAAAGAAACACTAAAAGAGAAGTTTCTTTTTTATGGTTATTTTATTGATGGAAAACTAATTGGTTTCAATACTTTAATCATGAATGGAACTGCAATGGATACTTATTTTTTAGGTTATGACGAAAGTGTTCAGCGCGAAAAAATGCTGTATTTAAACATGCTTTACGACATGATTGCACTTTCTATAAACAGGAATTTTAAAGAAGTTATTTTTGCCAGAACTGCTCTCGAAATAAAAAGTTCTGTGGGTGCAAAACCAGTAAAATTATACGGACTTATCACACACAGTAATAAACTGATTAACCATAATATCGCCAAATTATTTAATTATCTGGAACCAAAAACAGATTGGCAAGAACGAAATCCGTTTAAATAATTAAATCCATTATTATACCAAATTAGATAGGCTTTCTTTTTTATAAATCATCAAATAAAATTCCTCTTTTGTTCATCCAGCCTCCGGTATGATTCCTTTTTTTATATCTTAAATAGTTATAACTAAAAAAATCAATATTAGAAAAACGCATCTTATTTACCTTAAAATCTTTATCATAAAAATCCATTTGATTGTTTTTGTTTAAAATCACAAAACCATTTAATGAATAAATCTTATCGTATTTTATAGGTACTATTTCCTTCAAAGTGATCGTATCATTTTTTTGTTTAAACATGTAAAGCCCTTCCTTTTTATTTTTTATTAATATCACTCGATCATCAAAACCACCATTCACAGAATATTCCATAGTCTTTCCTCGGCTTATAAAAAGCAGCGAATCAAATTTTATTTTAGAGTCGATAAAAATATTTTTAGGCATCGATGTATAACCATAAGTCATTTCTGCATTAACGATTTTCCTAATTCTGTTCCGTTTTATACTCAATGCATATCTTGTAACAGTTCCACAGCCTAAAGCTCTATTGCTGTAAAATGCGGGAGTAAAAACACGAGTGTCAATTTTTTTAATTTTGTTTTCTGTCAATATCTCTATATTCCCAGATCTTTGATAAATGTCACGGTAGGCAAAAGTGCTGTCTAATACAAAATCAGAATTGTAGAATTTTACAGTCTTATCATCGATCGTAACAAAATGTTTGTTATTGTAATATTTTAACGGAAAGTCATCCAAGATCTTTTGATTGCCCTTAAAAACCGTATAACTGCTGTCTTTTCTTATTTTAAGAGTATATTTTCCAATTTCAAAATATCCTGTTTCCATATTAACAGCATTTTTATCCTTTATGGAAACCTTAAGACCATAAGTGTTATAATCACTTTGCAAATCCAGAAAACTTGTTTTTATCTCATTATCTTTTTTATAAATCAAACCTAGACGTGAAGACCAATAAATAATTTTATTATTAGCCATGACCATCTTATGTATTTCATCTTCTTTTTCACTTTCTAATTCCCAAACCTCTTTCTTTCTTATTACTTTACAAACCAAAACACTATCATTCTTCAAGAAATAAAAATGTTTCAAATGAGGCTGATTCACAAAGTAAACTTTGTCTCTAAACTCTTTTAACAAATCAAAATCACTATTCAAATCAGAGAGTTTTATCGCATCCATACTGCCATAATATTTTTTGTCTATAAAATCTACTTTTTCTGTAGCATAAACATCGAATATATTACTATGAAAAAAATTGCCGCGACTTTCAGTAAACCCTTTTTTCTCAATTTTATAAAAATAAAGCGTGTTGCTATTAACTTGACAATAATCGTAGTTAGTAATGTCTGTAACTTTGTTTTGCGCATTCGCGATTGTCACAAAAACAAATAGAATTAAGAGAAGTTTATTTTTCATTAATAGTAATATTATCGACTAATCTTCTTGTTCAGCATTTTGAATTAAATCCTGCATAATCTCTATTCTTTCCTTAAGCGTTATTTCATTAGATAATTTTTCTTTTAGCTTTCCCATTACACTATCATCCATATAGTCTGTATTTGTAGCCCTTTCGTATGCCTCATTAAAATCATAGGAACTAAAATACTCTTCTTCATTTTTGCTTAGTATCTCCTTCATTTTATTAATATAAAATTGTTTTACTTCTTCGGGAAATTTTTCCGAAATCAATTTATAGTAGCTTTCATTTCCCCCCAAAAAATTATCTTTCGCCAAGATTAATTGTTTCTCGGTTAAGACTAAAGTATCCGATTTTAAAACTTTTACTTGTCTGTAATAATTTATAAAATCATACTTGGGCAAGTCATTACACTTCAAATAATAGTCAATACTTTTTTCATAACGTTCTTCTGGTGATTTTGAATTTTCAATTTCTTTTACCTTTTTTATTTTCTCAATTATATTTTTCCAGTCAGAATCACTTTTCGAAAGATGCACCAATAACGTCAGTTTCTTTTTTTCTTTTTTAAAAAACAGTATACCATAATATTTTCTATTAGAATCAACGCCTTCCGCAATGCCCATACAAGTTTCACCATTCATCATACTGCTTTCGTAATAATCATTTTCACTTTGAGGGCAAAAAATTTCTTTATCTATAAATTTAATATTAGAGTCATTTTTTATGATTTCCTCATAATTATTTACCTTAATATATCCCACTTTATAATGATCATTAATATACCTATTTCCGTATTCAAAATCTGAATATTCAACAAAAAGGATTAAATCGCTATTCATTGTCAAATTTCTCAAATCAACACTTTGAGAATATATTACACTCTGAATCAGAATAAAAATTGTGAAAAATATTTTTTTCATTATTAATAAATATATGACGGGGTTATTATAAAAACTAAAATACTTTTTTACATTTAAAAACTTACTTTTTTAGTTAAGGTTTTCCCCCTTTTTACTAACCCTTGTATAAATTTTACCCCTAAACTGATTTTTGTCTTTATTCTTTTTTCAAATTAAAACTTCACTTTTAAGGAATGGCAATTTTCATTTGCTTATGCAAAATACGAATATCCAATTTAGTCTGAGCGCCACAATACTCACCATCAATTTGAAAACTAACTGGATGATTTGTTTTTATGACTGCTTGATCTGTCGAAATAATAACAATATCATCAGAATCGATAGGCATATTACCCGTAATTATTTTTCCAAGAATTATTAAATCAAGATTTTTTAAAACAACCAATTCAAATTTACCATCATTAATAGCTCCATTTGGATTAATAACAACGCCTGTTCCATATTTTTGAGAATTGGCAATTACAACCATTCTTGCTTCATGTTCAACCGTTTGATTATTGGCTGTAATAGAAACTACAAAAGAATCTCCAGACTCTTTGATAGTAGTATAAGCTTGAGATGCATAACCCCAAAATCCTCTTATCTCACTTTCTTCATAATTCTTGATTAAATCGGCATTGAGTCCTATATCGCTTAAATGAATACTTTTTTTCCCGTTAATACAAATCATATCCATCTCGATATAATTGTTATTAAAAGCAATACTTAGATTCTCTTCGAGCGTTTTAGGTAAGTTTAAATCAACCGATAATCCGTTGGCAGATCCTGCTGGCAATATCCCAACAATAACATCATATTCCTCCATTGCTTCGGCAACCATTTTTACGGTACCATCTCCACCAGCAACGATAATTCTAACAGGTAAATGTTGGCTATACAGCGCTTGTATTTCGCTGATATCATTCTGCCCCGTAGTTTCGTAAACTTTTAAATTAATATGACACGTTACCGCATAGGATTTTACTGTCTCAATAAGCTCAGATTTATCCAGATCACCCGAAATAGGGTTTACAACAAATAAGATATTCCTTTTCAAAATTTTATCTTTATATTTATTCAAAAGTAATTACACAAGTTATCCCAAAAGTAAGCAATTAATGAAACCTATTTTAAAATTATATCGCGGTTATGCCAATGATCAGGAACTAATTGTTATGGGACACGTTTTTAAACCATCGACTGCCAATGATTATGATTTTCAAAAGCGAAGTTTTAAAAATGCCACTTCTGTTCTTAAACTTTTCCAGATAAAAACAATCCCAAATTACGATGTTTATTTAAAACATGGAGAGAACCAAATTCATACCAAAACGCTCGATGATGGTTTTTTTAAATTCTGCATTCCTTTAAAAGAGGAAACAGGTTTTGGATGGATGAATTACCAAGTTAGCATTTCTCATAAAAACGAAACAATATCCTGTGCCAGCACTTTTATAAGACCTCATGAAGGAAATCTTGGGATTATATCAGATATTGATGATACTTTTTTGGTTTCGCACACACATAATTTCTTCAGGAAATTATATATTTTATTGTTTAGAAACGTAAATGATCGCAAAATATTTGATGAAGTTGTACCGCATTATCAAGCATTAAGTTCTGCAGGAAGAAACAACAAAGAAGAGAAAAATGCTTTTTTTTACATCTCGAGTAGCGAGTGGAATTTATATAGTTTTATTGTTCGTTTTACCAAAATACATGAACTACCAAGGGCTGTAATTTTATTAAAGGATATTAAAACCGGAATTGCCGACTTTTTTATGAGTGGCAGAGGAAACCATGACCATAAGTTTGATAAAATCAAACACGTCCTAGAGTTTTACCCAAACCTAAAATATGTTTTACTAGGTGATGATTCTCAACACGATCCAATGTTATATGAAAGAATTTGCAAAATATTTCCTGTAACGGTAAAAGCGGTTTATATAAGGCAAACTGGTAAAAACAAAAAAGAATCAACGAAAGCAATCCTTAAAAATTTAGAAAACCTTGAGGTTTCTGTTTGCTATTTTAAACACAGCAGCGAAGCCATTGAGCATTCTAAAAAGATTGGAATTATAATGTAACTGTGAAAGGTATTTTGAAAATGTGAAATGTCAGCTGAAACTGAAAAACCTTTGTCAAAATTCGAAAACTTTGACAAAGGTTTATAGATAATATTCTTATTTTCAAAAAACTGAAAACTGAGACTAAAAACTGTATTATGCGTTGAAATTATCAATCTCCTCCTGAACTACTTCCCAGTCTGATAATAATTGATCCAAATCTTTTTTCTTTTTATTATATGCCATAAAGAAAGAAGCGTCTTCGATGTGTTTATCATAATTAGATGCCAACATTTTATCGTCATGCTGAATATCTTTTTCTAATTGTTTGATTTGACTTTCGACTTTACTCAAACGATTTTGTAATGCTTTCGTTTTCTTCTGATCTTCGTAAGAAGTTTTATTACTTTCTTTAGGAGCAGCAGCTTTTACAGCATCTTTTTTCTCAACTTCACGCATATTTTCCATATTACGTTGCTCTAAGAAATAGTTAATGTCTCCTAAATATTCTTTTATCTTCTGATCTTTAAATTCGTAAACCAAATTAGACATTCCCTGAAGGAAATCTCTATCGTGAGAAACAAGTAGTAAAGTTCCACCAAATTTTTGAAGTGCCGCTTTTAATACATTCTTAGATTTGATATCCAAGTGATTCGTAGGCTCATCCATTAACAAAACGTTTATAGGTTGTAATAACAACTTACATAATGCCAAACGGTTTCTTTCTCCTCCTGAAAGTACTTTTACTTTTTTCTCTACATCATCTCCACGGAACAAGAATGATCCCAACATATCACGAACTTTTGATCTATTGGTATCCATTGCAGCATCTTCCATTGTTTGCAACAATGTGATTTCTCCGTCTAGGTATTCAGCTTGATTTTGGGCAAAATAACCTAACTGTACATTATGTCCTAATTTTATACTTCCTTGGTATTCAAACTCATCAACGATTGCTTTAATAAAAGTTGATTTTCCTTGTCCATTCTGTCCAACAAAAGCAATTTTGCTTCCGCGTTCCACTAACAGGTTTATGTCTTTAAGAATAACTTTATCTCCGTAAGCCTTTGTAACATTATCGGCTTCTACTACTACTCTACCTGGTTCTTTAGAAACTGGGAAAGAAATATTCATTACCGAATTATCATCTTCGTCAACCTCGATACGCTCTACTTTATCTAATTTCTTGATAAGCGATTGCGCCATAGAAGCTTTAGAAGCTTTTGCACGGAATTTCTCGATTAGTTTTTCTGTTTCTTCTATTTTTTTGGCTTGATTCTTTTGTGTAGCCAATTGTTTTTCACGAATTTCATGACGCAATTCTAAGTACTGAGAATATGGTTTATTAAAATCATATGCTTTACCTAATGAAATTTCGATAGTTCTGTTGGTTACATTATCCAGGAACATTTTATCGTGCGATACAATTACCACTACTCCAGGATAATTACGCAAGAAACTCTCTAACCAAATGATACTCTCGATATCCAAGTGATTCGTAGGCTCATCCAGCAACAATACATCATTAGCTTGTAATAATAATTTAGCTAACTCGATACGCATTCTCCAACCTCCAGAAAAAGTTTCTGTTTGATTATTAAATACTTCTCTTTTAAAACCTAATCCTAAAAGAATTTTCTCTGTATCTCCTACATAATTATAACCTCCTAATAACTCAAAACGATGAGTATAATCAGATAAATCTTCGATAATCTGACTGTATTCTTCGCTTTCATAATCGGTTCTGGTTACCAATTGATGATTAATATGCTCTAATTTTTTCTCAACGACTTTAATATCCGTAAAGGCTTCGTAGGCTTCTTCTAATACTGTTCTTCCTTGTTCAAAATCGATATCTTGACGTAAGAAACCCATTCGAACTTCTTTTTCTGTTGCGATTTGTCCAGAATCTGGTTTAAAATCTCCTGCAAGAATTTTTAGCATTGTTGATTTTCCAGCACCATTTTTTCCTACAAGACCTACTCGGTCTCCAGCACCTAAACGAAAAGTAACTTCTTCAAACAAATAAGTACCTCCAAAAGAAACTGATAAATTATGTATATTAAGCATTTATTATTGTTATTATAAACTAATTGATTGTTTAAATTTATATCTCTAATTTGACTAGAAATCTAATTTTTGTAGACATTAAAAATACCTTTCTCTGAATAACAAAATATTTCTTTAAGCTTACCAAAACTTTAAATATTTTATTTAATCAACCTCTAATCAGTATTTTTCATTCTTGTTTTTCTAAAACATATTGCAATTTATATTGCCTTTTACTTATAATTTTAAAAATGCAAAGGTAGTGAAAAGGAATGTATTATGCTATAAAGATAAAAAGGCTGTTTTTGGATATTAAGAATTGAAAATTGTTAATGTGATGACCAATGATTATCTTTGGGATAAATTCATCATTTTTATTAAAAAAACAACTGCATAATTTCTCTTCGAAGTATTTACATCGCAGTTTATACATTACAAAAACTTACTCAAAATGTTCAAAAAAGGATCTAAACTAAATAGTATTTTAAAAGGAACTTGTCCTAAATGTCAAAACGAAAGTATGTACGAAGACAAGAACCCGCTACATTTAACCAAAGTTTTAAAAATGAATGAATCTTGCAGTCATTGCGGACTTAAATACCAGATTGAACCTTCCTTTTTTTACGGAGCAATGTATGTAAGTTACGGATTAAATGTAGCATTAGGAATTGCTGCTTTTATCATATCCTACGTTTTCCTAAACTCTAGTATCGAAGCTTCTTTTATAGCAATTGTAGTAACACTTGTTGTATTATTTCCATTTGTATTAAGATGGTCAAGGAATATCTACATTAATATGTTTGTTTCTTACGACCCAATTACTAATATAAAAAAATAGAGATTGCAAAAGCATAAGCAATTACACCTTTTTTTGATTGATTTCAAAAGATTAACCATATAAGTTATGTAAGCTCATTTAAGAAATACCTAAACTTATATTTTCTTAAATAGCTTACATGGTTTAAAAACTTATACTTTTTTTTGTAGAAAAAACATTAAATAACCTAATCGATTACTTGTTTTTCTTTTTATAAAAACGCTCAATATCTATTTCGGTATCCAAAGGAATTTCATTTTCTATATTTTCGAATAAAGCTTCAGCCATTGCTGGTCCTAACATTACTCCTCGTGTACCTAATCCGTTAAGGATATGCAACGATTTATGCGTATTATGCGTTCCTACCAGTGGTCTTCTATCTTGTACTGTAGGACGGACACCAGCAAAATGCTCAACGATTTCAAACTCGCAGGTAATTATTTCGCGAATGCGTTCTAGGAGTTCTTGCTTTGCCTCCTCCGTAGGTAAATCGGTTTTATCTTTCCAATTATATGTTGCCCCTACTTTAAACAAATCATTTCCTAAAGGCAGGATAAATACACTTGTATTTACAATAACGTCTAAATTCAAACCTACTGCTTTAATAATAAATAGTTCTCCTTTAGTTCCATCCAGAGGCAAATCATTAAAGAATGGGTTCTTATGCAACCCAAATCCTTCTGCAAAAATAATATGACGCGCTTGTATGTTTTTATATTGAATTCCTGAATCTAAAAATTCAATCTGATCATAATCAAATGATTCTTCTAACAGCAAATTATTAGCAAGTAAATATTCTCTATACTTTTCTAATAATAAAGCCGTATCAACATAACCTGTGTGCAAAACTTCGCCATAATCGTATGGAGAATCTATACTGTTATATTTTCTGTTAACTAATTTGGTAGACAAGAAAGGCGCTAAGTTTTTTTTATCTGAAGCACTAAACCAATTATTTTGCTCTTCAATCGAGAAAAACTTTCGTAAAATAGGTAGCTGGAAATTGAATTTTGTAGCAAGTTTATTTTCAATATCTGCATAAAAAGAATCCATTAAAACAAGTTGTTGTTGCGCTTGCCATACTTCACTAAATCTTTTTAAAATTACGGGATTATACAAACCTCCTGCTATTTTTGATGAGTTTTGCGATTTATCATCTACTACCAAAATAGATTTATTGTGCGACAATGCTTTTTCTGAAAAAGAAATCCCTGCTAAACCTGAACCAATAATTAAATAGTCAATCATGAAAAAATAAATTAAACTGTTACCGCCAACAAACATAAATGAAAAAACTCTTACCAAAAAATGGTAAGAGTTTTTTATATTAAAGAAGGAAATTAAATTTTAGTAATTCCACATATCTGATTCGAAATTTCTAATTTTCTCTTTCACTCTCTCAGACTCCAATAATTGGTTCTGAGCGTTATCCTTCATGTATTCTTCTATAGCTCTATCTCCGTAAACGTTTTCTTCTTTATAGATTGTGCTATTAAAACGTCTAGAGTTTAAGATTTGATCAAAAGAAATTGGCATTGCAGAGTTCTTGTCATTAAAGGCTTTAGCCTCATGTAAGACACCTCTAGCATCTGGGAAGAATACCCAGAACAATTCAATATAATCTTTTTCTTCACTATTAATAGTGTAAACATCTGGAGTAACAGGACAAATTCCTAAAAGACGATACTTCAATTCACTTTGACGTTTGTCAAAATACCAATATCCTTTAATTTTATATTCTGTAACATCTTGAGCTGTTAAATCAGTTTTCAAGATATATTCAGAAGATATAGTTTTAGATGCAGGAACAGTTACAGTTTCTGAAGTTGTTACTTTGTTTTTTCCTTTACCAGTTGTCTTCTTTTTTTCGATTGTTTGCGTAACATACGCATTCGGATCTTGATTCAATTGTTCTCTACCAGCATCAGTTGTATCGATACGAGATAAAGAAGATTGAATGTCTTTCATAGACTTTTTGGTATTGAAATAACTATCAGTATAAACTTCAGTAATTTTACCATTTTTAATTGCCTTTGTCAAAACATCGTACATAGAACGTCTGTCCGAACCGATATTTGCAGTATCAATTGGGAAATACATAGAAAAGTTGATTTTTTCATTTAAATCAATGATTTCCCAAACAGTTTTCCCCATCAAAACGTCTCTATCATGTACATAACCATAAGCTAATGGTTTGTCATTATCAGAAACAAGTTGTGCTGGAGTTTTTAAACCAATTTCAGCTGGTGTTTTTGCATTAAGCAAATTCGACTGTGCAAAAGCGGTATAACTCCCTGCAATAGAGATAATAGCTATTAAAAAATTTCTTACATTCATCATGGTATCAGTATAATATTGAAGTAGTTTTACTTTATAGATCTACTTATTATTGTATTTCATAAATTACTGGAGCGGTTCTAGGCAATAAATAACTTCCTGCTCCAACAAGTTTAGTTTTAATCTCAGAAATAGTAACTTGGTCTCCTCTACCTGCTTTTGAAAGAACTGATTTACATTGTGCATTTAATCTATTACCAGAAACTACAACTGTAGGTTGTCCAGTAACTTTTAAATTAAATCCAACAACATCTAATCCAACTTCGAAATCAAAATCAACTAATTTAGCTCCAATTGTAGCAATCTCTAAATTTGATTTAGGTCCTTTTACAACACCCATTTCTCCTCTAATTGTTCCAGTTGGTCCAGGAATACCTTTAATTCTAAAAGTTTTCTTATCTGTAACCTTAGAACCATTTGGCAATGTACCTGTAACAGTAATTGTAGTTTCAGTACCTGTACTTGGGCTCATGTTATATTTACCTGGTTTACCAGCAGAAGATAATCCTGGAGCAGTTGCAACAACTTTATTATCAGCAACACCCGCAAATGAAACTGAAATTGGGTTAACAACTCCTCTGTAAACTACATTCATTTTGTCTGCAGAAATAGTTGCAGAGTTTGGTTTTGGTACTACAACATATTTACCTTCAAATTTAAGTGGAATGTTTTTTCCATCTTCTAAGAATGTAAATTGTCCGTTAATACTTTGTTCTCCAATTCCACCAGCAGTCATCGAAATAACAGCTTGTCCATTTTCAATTTTACCTGGACCAGAGAATGAAGTAGGAGTTGTGTTTTCGTCATAACGACCTAAAACAACTTTACCTGTAACAGTTTCTCCTTGAAAGTAAGCACTTTTATCAAGAACTACAATCGCTTTATAGTTGTTATAAGAAGCTGCAGCTACTGCCGCTTTTCCTAAAGCTGAACTATAAACATCAGATTCTACTTTTTTAACATCACTCTGCCAAGCAGATAATTTTGCAACTGATGCAACAGCTGGAAAACCTTTAAAGTTATAAGCTAAAAATTTATCTTTTAAACCTTCTTTGTTTTTAACGTCAGAAGTATTAAATTTATTATCAATCTCAGCTACAATTGCACTATATTTTTTATCGCTCAATACAGATTTCATATCTGCTCTATACTGATTGATTTTTGCAACGATTTCGTCACCTTTTTTAGTATAACCTTCACCTGTAAACCAGTTGTCGATATTATCACCTTTGTCCATAGACTCGTAAGGTAATTTTCCAGTTTCTTTATCTTTTTCGAATCCTTTTAATACATCACCTTTTAAAGTTCCGATGTATGTATAAAAATCTTTAGATATTGCTGCCACTTTGTGAGCTGTTTGAGCAGCTGCTTCAAATTCTCCTTTGGCCTCAGCAGCTTTCTGGTCTAATGACATCAACATTTGCTCATTAGTCATATTAGCAGACTCGTTTGCACTTTCAAATTTTTCATTCATTAAGCCAAAAGCAGATAAAACTTCTTTTGACATATTCATTGCTAACATTGCGATAAAAACCAGATACATCAGGTTTATCATCTTCTGTCTAGGGGTTAATTTTCCTCCTGCCATATTTTCTAAATAATTAGTTTTTTATTAATAATAATTGTTTTTAACTAATTATCCTTTATTATTCATAGCCGAAAGCATACCACCATATACATTGTTTAAAGAAGCAATATTTGCAGTCATAGATTGCATTTGCTCTTTTAACTTACCTGCATTTTCAGCGATTTCTTTGTTTGCTTCTGCGTTTCTTGAAGCACTTTCTAATTGAACTTTATATAAACTATTTAATGATTCCATTTGTGCAGCTGCAGTAGATAACTCTTCGCTGTATTTTTTAGTAGAAGCGATTGAATCAACAGTTGGAGCAATTCCTTTAGCAGCAGATTCAAAGTTTTTGATACTGTTACCTAAGCTTGACATTAACTCACCGTCAATTTTAGCTTCTTTAAGCATAACGTCTAATTTTTGAGATAATAGACCTTGTGCATCAGATGGGGTTTCAACTTTTGCAGCTTTAGTTTTTGCTTGACCATTAGCCAATTCTGGATAAACTAAAGTCCAGTCTAATTCTTCGTCAACTGGTTCAAAAGCAGATAAAGCAAAGATTAATGCCTCTGTTACTAATCCGATTGAAAGCATCAAGGTTCCTGTTAACGGTCCGATTTCAAAGTGGGTAATTTTGAATAAAGCTCCAATAATTACTACTGCTGCTCCCATACCGTAAGCGAAGTTCATCGCTTTTTTACTTAATAATGCCATAATTTTGTTTGTTTGTTTTAGGTTTTAAAAATAAGGATTTGGTTATTGTTTTAATTGTACTCTCTAATTATAATTTACTCTTTTTATTCCCGGTCACTTGCGTTCCCATGTAATCTTGAACTGTTCTAAAACCAATAAAACTTCTTGCTGAATCTGCGTATTCAAAATCTCTGGTACTTACTTGTAGGAAATAAGCAACATCTTTCCATGAACCTCCACGAACTACTTTACGCTTGTTTGAACCATCTTGAACGTTAGGATTCATAGTAGAAACATATTCGTAAGCATTTGGGCTATATGAAGAATCTGTCCACTCGGCAACGTTACCTGCCATATTGTATAAATTGTATCCGTTTGGATCGTATGATTTTGCTTCTACAGTGTATAAAGCATTATCTGCAGCATAATCTCCTCTACTTGGCTTAAAGTTAGCCATAAAACAACCTCTATCACTCATGATATAAGGACCTCCCCAAGGGTAAGTAGCAGACTCCAGACCTCCTCTAGCAGCATACTCCCATTCTGCCTCTGTAGGCAATCTGAAAGAATTCACTAAATCATGACCTTTCTTTTTAGATTTTATGTAAGTATTTTTGTTTAATGTTCTCCAAGCACAGAATGCTTTTGCCTGAGTCCATTGTACTCCTACAACTGGATAATCTCCGTATGCCTTATGCCAGAAATAGTCATTATGCATTGGCTCATTATATGAGTAAGTAAAATCTTTAATCCAAACTGTTGTATCGGGGTAAACCTTAACTTCTTCTGTCTTAACGAAATCTTTTCTTTTTCCAACTTTAGCTTTAGCTGCAGCCTGAATATCCATCCAAGAATATCTAAATTTCAATTTATTAACATCAATAGTTCTTAAACCATTATATGACTCTTCTATAGGAATATACATAGAATCCATTACCTCTGTATAATACTCATCTGGATATGCCTGAGTACCTTTAGCTAACTTTACTTTTCTGTTTAATTTTCTTCCTGCATAAGGATCATCAGCAGTACCGATACTATAGTAATTGTCATACATATATTTATCGTAAGCTGTCATTTTTTCTGGATCAGAATCGTTAAAAGCATAATCTCCTATGCTTCCACCTTTTTTACCTTTAGCATCTGTTCCGCCACCTGGTTTTTGTCCCATTTCATCTGCCATAATTGCCAAACGAACTCTCATTGTTGAGTCTTTTACCCACTCCACAAATTGACGGTATTCACTATTTGTTATCTCTGTCTCATCCATATAAAAAGAACGAACGGTAACCGTTTTTGTTGGTGCATCTTCTACTTGAGCTAAGTCATCATCTGACTTACCCATAATGAACGACCCACCTGGAACTAAAGTCATTCCATAAGGCTTTTCAGGATACCATTTCCCACCTTTAACACCTACCAATTCTCCTTTGTCACTTGACCTACCACAACTAATCATTAGTGTTAAAAATGCCGCAAATGCAATAAACTTCTTCATATATATTTGGATTATCTATTCATTATTATAAGTCCGTAAACCTATTTATTATTTTCTTAAAAAACAATAGCTTTTTGTGTAATTTATTTCACGGTTCAAAAATAAAGTTAAAAAAAATAAAAAAAAAATATTTAGTCGATAAACTGTCATTAAAAATCGACATAAAACGTTAAATTTTAGTATTTATAAATCTATTCCTACTAATAAAATCAGAAACAATCATTTCAAAAAACCCTTAAATACTGGTACCTTATTACGAAAACGATTACACAGTATTTTTACGTTGTGCTTTCCACCATCTTTCAGGTAATTCCTGATTACAAGCAGTCAAATATTCGTCATACGAACATGATAACAACGTATTTCTCTTCAATTTATTACTTCCGTCAGAAATAAAAGGAATTTCTATCCACCAACGGTCAGTTTTGTCGCTTTTATAAAAAACCAGCTCTTCTTCTTCTAATGGAACTATGTATTTTAAATAGTTTTTTCGGCTACCATATGGATACTCATTAGAACGATAATGATACCCTTCGATAAAATACCAAACGATCTGCGCCATTAAAGGAGCTTCTTGCGATGTATTATTATGATTAAAAAGTCCAAAAGCAGACACTTTATCACTAATACCTGCATATCGAGCAAGCGAACAAATCTCTTTCCCATTAAACCCATTAGGTTCAAAAGTGATGATATTTCCTGAATCGGCAGATTTTATTGAATTTAAATCAAAACTCACTAAATCAGCATCTCTAAAAACTGGCTCAGCAAGCGCAATTTTATTCGAAACCTCTCCTAATCGATACGCATCAAAAAACAATTTTTCGATTAAATCAATCTCTTCTTGCGAGTTGTAATAAGTTTGATAACCTATGTTACAATAATTAAATAGATTGTTTGGCTCATCAACTATAATCTTGGTTAAATATGAAGTTGCTGAAGAATCTTCACTTTCTTTTCCAAAATCAAATTTATTATCTACAGCAACCAAATTAACCATTTGCTCTAAATCATCGTAAGCACGATACAAAGCATAGGTTAAATCCTGAGATCCACCTATAACTATAGGTACAACTCTGTTTTTTATTAAGGCTGCAGTTATTTTTTTTAAAAGATAGTAGGTATCATCTATTGAATTTCCTGGTAAAATATCCCCTAAATCAGCAATAGTCATATCCCAGTTTCCAGGAAACATACTATATAGCTTTTTACGAAAAGGATTTAAGTTTACATCGCTAATCGCAGAAGTATCTCCACGATTATCTAAAACTCCAATTATAGCAATATTTACTTTTGCTAAATCTGGAAACTGTTCTTTTGTATGTAAAACTATTTTACTTCCCAATTCTTGAGAAGACAATGTATCAATGTAGTTTAGAATTTCTTCGGCAACTGGTTGTAGAAAATCAAATTCCATTCTTTATTTCTTTTTAGCTACTGGTTTTTTAGCCACTGCCTTCTTAGCAGCAGGTGCTTTCTTTGCAGCTGTCTTTTTTACTGGGGTTTTCTTAGCAATCATTTCCTGAACTTCAGCCAACGTTAATTTTGTAGCATCAACATCTTTACTAAGTTCAATTTTAATTTTACCTTTGGTAATAACCGAACGTCCCCAACGTGCTTTTTCAACAAGAATACCTTCTTCTTCCCAGTTATGAAGTACTTTATCAATATTTTTTTGAAGTTTATCTTCTATCAGCGCTTCAATATCTGATTGTGATAAATTATCAAAATTGTATTTTTTACTTACGTTAATAAACAATCCATTCCATTTGATAAAAGGCCCAAAACGACCTACTCCTTTTTGCACTCCTTCTCCTTTATATACAGCAATAGGCGCATCAGCAAGTGCTTTTTCATCTATTAACTCCTGAGCTCTTGTAATTGTTACATCCAGAGGATCTTCTCCTTTTGGCAATGAGATAAAAACACTTCCGTGACGAACATATGGCCCATAACGACCATTACTTACCTCTACTTCTTCTCCTTTGTATTCTCCTAAGTTTTTAGGCAATAAAAACAAATTCAAAGCTTCTTCCAGCGTTATATTTCCGATATTCTGATCTGCCATTAAACTGGCGAATTTTTTATCTTCATCATCCGGCTCTCCAATTTGTGCCATTGGTCCAAACTTTCCTAAACGAACAGAAACTGGTCTTCCTGAAACCGGATCTTTCCCTAAGATTCTTTCTCCACTTTCTCTCTCAGCATTAGCTTCGACATCTTTTACATTTGGATGGAATTTATCATAAAACTCCTTCATCATTTGTGCCCAGTCGATATTTCCTTCAGCAATTTCATCAAAATCCTGTTCTACTTTTGCTGTAAAGTTGTAATCTAATATTGTCCCAAAATTCTTAACCAGGAAGTCTGTAACAATTGTTCCGATATCAGTTGGAACTAACTTCCCTTTATCCGAACCTGTATTTTCTTTAAGCAACTTCTCTCCTACTTTGTTTGATTGTAAAGTAAGTTGAGTATAATTACGCTCCTGACCATCAAGGTTACCTTTTTCTACATAATTTCTGTTGATGATTGTAGAAATAGTTGGCGCATAAGTCGAAGGACGACCAATACCAAGTTCCTCTAATTTCTTCACCAAAGAAGCTTCTGTATAACGTGCCGGCGGTCTTGAATATCTTTCGGTTGCTGTGATATAATTATTTAATAATTTCTCATTCACTTTCATTGCAGGCAACATTCCTTCTTGCTCTTCTTCGTCATCATCATGACCTTCAAGATATACTTTTAAGAATCCTTCAAAAAGTAAAACTTCTCCAGATGCTGTAAAAATTTCGCTATGATTATTAGCTTCAATCTTCACATTAGTTCTTTCTAATTGTGCATCACTCATTTGCGAAGCCAATGTTCTTTTCCAAATCAAATCATACAAACGAGCTTGATCTCTGTCAATATTTACTGTATGACGCGACATATCAGTCGGACGAATAGCTTCGTGCGCTTCTTGCGCTCCTTTGCTTTTGTTTGTAAAAGTTCTTGGTTTTGAGAATTCTTTCCCGTACGATTTTATAATTTCAGCTTGTGCAGCATCCATTGCATCTTTAGAAAGATTAACGCTATCAGTTCTCATATAAGTAATAAGTCCTGCTTCGTATAGTCGTTGTGCTAGTTGCATTGTGATTCCAACTGGTAAATACAACTTTCTTGCTGCTTCTTGTTGCAATGTAGAAGTTGTAAATGGAGCTGTTGGTGATTTTTTAGTAGGTTTCGTTTCTAAATCCGATACCTTATATGAAGAACCGATGTTTTTATTTAAAAAATCTTCGGCTTCTTTTTTTGTATTAAAGTTTTTAGGCAGTTTAGCCTTAAACGTTTTTCCGCTTTCATTTGTAAACTCAGCTACAACAGAATACGATGCTATTGCATTAAAATTCTGAATTTCTCTTTCTCTCTCAACAATTAAACGAACTGAAACTGACTGAACACGTCCTGCAGATAAACCTCCTTTAATTTTTCTCCATAATACAGGAGATAATTCGTAACCAACCAACCTGTCTAATACACGACGCGCTTGTTGTGCGTTAACCAAATTATAATCTATCTCTCTAGGATTTTCAATCGCTTTTAGGATTGCTGATTTTGTGATTTCGTGAAAAACAATTCGCTTAGTCTTTTTAACATCAAGTTTTAATTCTTCCGCAAGATGCCATGAAATAGCCTCCCCCTCGCGGTCCTCATCACTTGCTAACCAAACCATTTCGGCATTCTTAGATAATGTTTTTAGTTTACTAACTAAAGCTTTTTTATCCGGAGAAACTTCATATTTAGGTTTAAAACCATTCTCTACATCCACACCGATTTCTTTTGAAGGCAAGTCGGCAATATGCCCATAACTTGACTCTACTTGAAAATCACTTCCCAAAAATTTCTCTATCGTTTTTGCCTTTGCAGGTGACTCAACTATTACTAAATTCTTTGCCATTACTCTATTTTTCTGGAACAAAAGTAGAAGTTTTTTTTAAATGAGAGTGCACCCAAATCGTTTTTTGAGAAAAATCTATTTTCGCAGCTGCTATTTTATACCTTAATATATAACAAAAATATTCTCGTTATTATATATTCCTTTCCTCCAAAACAAAATAAAAATCAAAAACTTTACTACAAAAGCCTATCCAATAAATAACTACATTAAAAAAAGCCTGAATTACAAAATCAAAACTAAATTTTACCAGCAACAACTACATCAATACCCATTTCTTCGAGTTTCGTTTTAGTTTCAACATCAATGCCCGCATCTGTAATCAGTACATCAATTTTACTTAAATCACAAATTTTACCAAAACCCCGAACATTCATTTTTGTCGAATCGGCCAAGACAATAACCTTCTCTGCAACCTCTATCATCGCTTGATTTAAATGCGCCTCCAAAGCATTTGATGTGCTTAAACCAAAATCTAAATGAAGACCATCTGTTCCTAAGAATAATTTATTGCAAGAAAACTGACTCAAAGTTGCTTCTGCAATTGGTCCCACAGCCGAAGTTGAACTGTTTCGAATATCTCCTCCTAATTGTATTGTGTCAATATTTGTTTCCTTACTAAGCTCTAAAGACACTTTTAACGAAGGTGTAAGTACTGTTAGTTTTTGAAATCCTTTTATAACCCGAGATAAATAATGAATATTCGATCCCGACCCTAATATAATATAATCGTGATTACTTATATATTTTACCGCCTCTTCTGCTATTTGTTTTTTTTGCTCTACTTGCAACCCTTCTTTATCATTAACATCTCTTTCAAAAGCATAAATAGGCTGCTTGCTCGCTCCTCCATGTGTACGATGCAACAGCTTTTGATTCTCTAAAAAAGTCAAGTCCTTTCGTATGGTTACGCTTGAAACATTAAGTGTTTCGCATAAATCAACCACATTTACATATCCCTTTTGATTTAATTCCTTAAGTATATCCTCTTGCCGTCTATTGATTATAGTCATAAGTCCTCTTTATTATTAAGATTTTCCAGAATCGAAAGATACAACAATTAAATAAAAAAATAAATTTCATTTTGTTTTATTTAGTTTCATTTAATTTCGTTATGTTTGTTATTCGAAAGTAAAACGACATAAAACACAACAAATAAGACATATAATGAAACGACTCGAACAATTAACAAAACTAAAACAAACACCTGAATGGGATGTAATCGTTATTGGTGGCGGAGCTAGCGGGCTAGGTACCGCACTCGATGCAGCTAGTAGAGGCTACAAAACAGTTTTAGTCGAAGCAATAGATTTTGCAAAAGGAACATCAAGCAGAAGTACAAAATTAGTTCATGGTGGTGTTCGCTACCTGGAACAAGGAGATATCTCTCTGGTAAGAGAAGCTTTAAAAGAAAGAGGTTTAATGGCTCAAAATGCAGCCCATCTAGTAAAAAACCAATCTTTTGTTATACCAAATTATAACTGGTGGGGTGGCTATTTTTACACTATCGGACTTACTATATATGATTTATTAGCTGGAAGACTGAGCCTAGGTAGATCCAAGTATATTTCGAAGAAAAAAACTATTGAACTACTTCCTACAATAGAGCAAAAAGGCTTAGTCAGTGGTGTTATTTATCAAGACGGACAATTTGACGATTCTCGCTTGGCTATAAATATCGCACAGACTGCAGCAGAAAAAGGCGCATGCATTTTAAACTATGCCAAAGTTATGAATCTATTAAAAGACGACAACCATAAAGTTATCGGTGTACAAATAGTAGATCACGAATCTGGCGAGTGGTATGATATAAAAGGGAAAGCAGTTATTAATGCTACAGGTGTTTTTACTAATGCAATAATGAAACTAAACGACGCTGTATATAAAAAATACATCGTACCAAGTCAGGGAATTCATCTTGTATTCGACAAATCTTTCCTGCCAAGCGACCACGCTTTAATGATTCCAAAAACTAGCGATGGAAGAGTATTATTTGCAGTGCCTTGGCATGATAAAATAGTAGTAGGAACAACTGATACCCTAATTAAAAAGCATAGCCTAGAGCCTATTGCTCTGGAATCAGAAATTGAATTTGTTTTAGAAACAGCACAAAGATTCCTTGCAAAAAAACCTACTCGTGCTGATGTTTTATCTGTTTTTGCAGGATTAAGACCATTGGCAGCGCCAGAGAAAGAAGGAACAAGTACCAAAGAAGTTTCAAGAAGTCATAAAATAATTGTTTCCGAAACCGGATTAATAACTATAACTGGTGGAAAATGGACTACTTATAGAAAAATTGCTGAAGACATCATTGACAAAGCAATAGTTGTACACCGCTTACCAAAAAAGGAATGTAAAACGGAACATATCGCAATTCACGGAAGTACGGAAACAAATTCTACAACTCGACAAAATCATTTATACATATACGGAACTGACATTCCTAAAATACTAGAATTACAAAATCAAGAACCTGAATTAAAAGAAAAACTACACCCTAATTACGACTACACTATGGCAGAAGTAGCCTGGGCAATTCGTCATGAAATGGCAAGAACGATAGACGATATTTTAGCAAGAAGAGTACGTTTATTATTTCTAGATGCTCATGCAGCCATTGCTTCATGCGAAAAAGTGGGACATTTATTAGCAAAAGAACTTGGTCATGACGAAACATGGGCACAAACCCAAATATCGCATTTCAAAACAATCGCTAACGGATTCATCTTATCAGATTTTCAAAAAAATCATCAGTAACAACATACATATATCATGCAGGACAAATTAATCTTAACACTAGACCAAGGAACAACTTCTTCCAGAGCCATCGTATTTAATCATGACGGAGAAATAGTAAGTATTTCTCAAAGACCTTTTGAACAGATATTTCCAAAACCAGGATGGGTAGAACATGACCCTAACGAAATTTGGTCATCTCAAATTAGCGTCGCTGCCGAAGTTATTGCAAAAGTGGGAATTTCTGGAAAAGAAATAGCCGCAATTGGAATCACCAATCAACGCGAAACAACAATTGTTTGGGACAGAGAAACCAGCGAACCTTTATATAATGCTATCGTCTGGCAAGATCGCAGAACAGCAAAATATTGTGACGAATTAAAAGCAAAAGGTCATGCTGAAATGATCAAGAAAAAGACTGGATTATTATTAGATGCCTATTTTTCGGGGACTAAAATAAAATGGATTCTAGACAATGTCGAAGGGGCACGCGAAAAAGCAGAACAAGGAAAACTATGTTTCGGAACTGTAGACACATGGCTAATCTGGAAACTTACTCGAGGTAAAATATTCATGACCGATGTCTCTAACGCAAGCAGAACTTTATTATTAAACATTCATACATTAGAATGGGATACTGAATTACTAGAATTGTTCAACATCCCAAGAGCAATGCTACCTGAAGTAAAACAAAGTAGCGAAATATACGGAGAAACCAGTACAACATTATTTTCTACAAAAATTCCAATCTCAGGTGTAGCTGGTGACCAGCAAGCAGCTCTTTTTGGACAATTATGTACAGATCCTGGAATGGTAAAAAATACTTACGGAACAGGTTGCTTTATGTTAATGAATACAGGAAATAAGGCTGTTTATTCTAAAAACAATTTACTTACCACAGTTGCTTGGAAAATAAATGGCGAAACAACGTATGCCCTAGAAGGAAGTGTATTTGTAGGCGGAGCCGCTGTACAATGGTTGCGAGACGGTGCAAAAATGATCAACTCAGCCCAAGAAATCGAAACCTTAGCAGCAAGCGTACCAGACAATGGCGGTGTATATTTCGTTCCTGCTTTAACAGGTTTAGGCGCACCACATTGGGACCAATATGCCAGAGGCGCAATTTTAGGAATTACAAGAGGAACTACAAACGCACATATAGCACGCGCTACTTTAGAAGGAATCGCTTACCAAGTACTAGATTTAGCAACATCAATGGAAGCAGATTTTGGAAGAAAAGGAAAAGAACTAAGAGTAGATGGTGGTGCTGCCATTAATAACTTAATGATGCAATTCCAATCAGATATATTTGGTTTTAATGTAGTTAGACCTAAAACACTAGAAACAACAGCATTAGGCGCCGCATACCTGGCAGGATTAGCCGTAGGATACTGGAAAAACATAAGCGAATTACAAGAACAATGGCATATCGACAAAACTTTTACTCCAAAAATGCCTAAGGCAGAAGTTGACAAACTTGTAAAAAACTGGGATAAAGCCGTTGGACGTACTAAAAACTGGATTGAGGACTAAAATATGAATCATTAAAACTTAAAAGATGTCGCCATTTACTGCTGAAATCATAGGAACAATGCTAGTTATCTTACTAGGTAATGGCGTTGTTGCAAACGTAGTTCTTAAAGGAACAAAAGGAAATAACTCGGGATGGATTGTAATTACTACCGGTTGGGCATTTGCCGTTTTTGTAGGCGTAACAGTTGCAGGGCCAATTAGTGGTGCGCACTTAAACCCTGCCGTAACAATCGGACTAGCTCTTATTGGAAAATTTGCCTGGAGCCAAGTATCTTATTACATTATTGCTCAAATAATCGGAGCCATGTTAGGAGCATTCTTAGTCTGGCTATTTCATAAAGATCATTTTACCATTACTGAGGACGAAGGTGGAAAACTTGCTTGTTTTAGTACAATACCAGCAATCAGAAATACCTTTTCTAATTTGATTAGTGAGATTATCGGGGCTTTCGTTCTTATTTTCGTAATCTTTTATATTGCAGGTCCCGAACTCAGCATTAGCACTGCTTCTGATGCTAAAATCGGACTTGGATCTATTGGTGCTTTACCCGTTGCTATTTTGGTATGGGCGATTGGATTGTCTTTAGGTGGCACTACAGGTTACGCTATTAATCCCGCAAGAGACTTAGGACCGCGTATTATGCACACTCTTCTTCTTAAAGGAAGCAGCGACTGGAGCTATGCCTGGATCCCAATTCTTGGTCCAATTATAGGAGCATGTTTAGCAGCACTCTTATATATAGCAATGCTCTAGTATGGCTTTATAAATCAAAAAATCATGAAAAAAATATTATTTTTCTCTATAATCTCAATTATAGGGCTAGCTGGATACGCTCAAAAAAGAACAGTTCAAGATAGCATTTCTACTCCAATAGAAGACACAAAACCATCCCGTTTAGACTTTAACGTAGACTTAGAAACTAGCCATTTATGGAGAGGACTCGTTATAAATGATGGTATGACTGCAACTGGAAACATCCATTATGCATTAAATGAAGGACGAAATTTTACCGTTGGAATTTGGGGAGGTGCTGGATTTGATGGGAAATATCGTGAGATAAACTATTATATTCAATATCAAAAAAATAACTTATCAATCGGACTGTGGGATTTATTTAATACTACAGGAATTGAAAACCCTGAAGTTTTTAATTACAATAAACTAACTACTACTCACCTTATTGATTTAAGAACTTCGTATCGTTTTCCCGAGTCATTCCCCATTCGAATAGAAGCTGATATTTTACTTTACAGTGGGTTAAATGATAGAGAATTAGACAATAATAATGATTACAGAAGTAGATACTCAACTTACATAGAATTAAGCTACCCAGTTATCCGAAATCAAAAAGTAAATCTAAATGTTTTTATGGGAGGAGCTTTTGCAATCGACGGGAAAAAATATTTGTACACAAATCAGGAAGAAAGCGCTTTTGGCATTGTAAACACAGGGATAAAAGTCTCCAAAGATATTTCGGTATTTAACTATAAATTACCTGTATCGGCAACTGCAATGTGGAATCCTGCTAATAAAATTGCAAGAGTACAATTAGACGTCAATTTGTTCTAATCTCTGCATAGATTTTAATTTGTTAATCAAAGCTCTCTTTATCCTCAAAAGAGAGCTTTTTTTATTCAAATTTTAAAATAAAAAACAATGTTAAATCTTCATCTGACATCTTGTCACAATCATACAAATAATCGTACCTTTGCGACCTTATTAAAATACACTTTTGAAAGTGACTTATGGAAAAGATTATTGAAGAAAGCAAACAAGGTGAAAGTCTTGTTTTAGAACATAAACCTGAGAATACAAAAAAACTCTTTATAGAAAGCTACGGCTGTGCGATGAATTTTTCGGATAGCGAAATCGTTGCTTCAATTTTATCAGCAAATGGTTTCAATACAACTCAAAAGCTTGAAGAAGCCGATTTAGTTTTGGTAAACACCTGCTCAATCCGTGATAAAGCAGAGCAAACTATACGCAAACGTTTAGAAAAATACAATGCTGTAAAACGCATTAACCCAAAAATGAAAGTTGGTGTTTTGGGCTGTATGGCAGAACGTTTGAAAAGTCAGTTTCTAGAAGAAGAAAAAATCGTAGACCTTGTTGTTGGTCCAGATGCCTACAAAGACTTGCCTAATTTATTAAGTGAAGTTGAAGAAGGTCGTGATGCTATAAACGTAATTTTATCTAAAGATGAAACCTATGGTGACATCTCACCCGTACGATTGATGAGCAACGGAATTACTGCTTTGGTTTCTATTACTCGTGGTTGCGATAATATGTGTACGTTTTGTGTAGTACCTTTTACCCGCGGACGTGAACGTAGTCGTGAGCCTCAAAGTATTATGAATGAGATTCAGGATTTATGGGACAAAGGCTTTAAAGAAATCACGCTTTTAGGTCAGAACGTAGATAGTTATTTATGGTATGGTGGCGGATTAAAAAAGGATTTCGATAATGCTACAGATATGCAAAAAGCTACTGCTGTAAACTTCGACCAATTACTAGAAATGGTAGCCGTTACTTTCCCTAAAATGCGTATTCGCTTCTCAACTTCGAATCCTCAAGATATGCACGAAAGTGTTTTGCATATTATTGCAAAATATCCAAATATTTGTAAACACATACATTTACCGGTTCAGTCAGGAAGCAATAGAATCCTAAAAGAAATGAACCGTTTACATACACGTGAAGAATACATGACTTTGATTGATAAAATCAAAACCATAATCCCGAACAGTTCTATCTCACAAGATATGATTGCAGGTTTCCCAACAGAAACAGAGCAAGATCACCAAGACACTATGAGCTTAATGGAATACGTAAAATATAACTTTGGCTATATGTATTCCTATTCAGAACGTCCTGGGACTTTGGCCGGAAGAAAAATGGAAGATGATGTCACCGACGAAACCAAAGCAAGAAGATTACAAGAAATTGTCGATTTACAACAAAAACATGCTTGGTTACGCTCTGAAGAGTTTATCGGACAAACTGTAGAAGTTCTGGTTGAGAAAGTTTCAAAAAAATCGACTGAAGAATTCTCAGGAAGAAATTCACAAAGTATTACCGTGGTTTTCCCAAAAGAGAATTATAAAATAGGAGATTTTGTAAATGTAAAAATTACAAGTTGTACTAGTGGAACTTTAAAAGGTCAGGCTGTTGGGTTGAGCGAAATGAATTAATTTTTTTGTTGCCACAGATTAATAGGATTAAAATGATTTTTATCTTATTTTTCTTATATTTAAAAAATATGGTAAACAAATAAATTTATGCAACATTACAAAGAAGGCGAAACCTATAAGATAATCGGCATTTGCATGGAAGTGCATCGAAATCTTGGACCAGGTTTATTAGAAATAATTTACAAAGACGCCTTAGAAATAGAGTTTAAAGAAAATAATATTCTTTTCGAAAGAGAAAAAGAATATTCAATTGAATATAAAGGAAAAATTTTACCTCATAAATTTTATGCTGATTTTATAATTAATCAGGACATCGTTTTAGAGGTCAAAGCAATAAAAGAATTTTCAAATGAACATATTGCTCAGGTTTTAAATTATATAAAACTATCTGGATCTGAAGTAGGATTGCTTGTCAATTTTCAAACAAAATCACTTCAATATAAAAGATATATTATATAAAATAATTAAAAAAAATCTGTGCTAATCATTTTAATCTGTGGCAAAAAATATATAAATGGAGACAGTTCAAGCTATAAAACAACGTTTTGAAATTATTGGAAATGATCCTAAGCTTAATCGCGCCATCGAAAAAGCAATTCAGGTTGCGCCAACCGATATTTCGGTAATGGTAACTGGAGAAAGTGGTGTTGGTAAAGAAAGTATCCCAAAAATCATACACTCGCTTTCACATAGAAAACACGGAAAATACATAGCTGTAAACTGTGGTGCAATTCCAGAAGGAACTATAGATAGTGAATTATTTGGTCACGAAAAAGGAGCTTTTACAGGTGCTACAAGTACACGTGAAGGTTATTTTGAAGTTGCCGATGGAGGAACTATTTTTCTGGATGAAGTTGGAGAATTACCACTTACTACACAGGTAAGACTACTTCGTGTACTAGAAAATGGCGAATTTATAAAAGTAGGTTCATCACAAGTACAGAAAACAAATGTGAGGATTGTTGCAGCAACCAACGTTAATTTATTTAATGCAATCGAAAAAGGTAAATTTCGTGAAGATCTATACTATCGTTTAAGCACTGTTGAAATTACTTTACCCCCATTGCGTGAGCGAAAAGAAGATATTCATTTATTATTTAGAAAATTCGTATCTGATTTTGCTCATAAATACAAAATGCCTCCATTAAAACTAGATGATGATGCGGTACAACTATTGCAAAAATTTAGATGGAACGGTAACATTCGTCAGTTACGAAATGTGGCCGAACAAATTTCGGTTCTGGAAACAAATCGTGATATTACTCTAGCAACACTACAATCTTACTTACCAGCCGAAGGTCCAAATTTACCTTCTGTAATTAATGATAAAAAAAATGATAGTGACTTTAATACGGAGAGAGAGATTTTATACAAAGTTCTTTTTGACATGAAAAGTGATTTGCATGATTTAAAGAAACTTACTTTGGAATTAATGCAAAATGGTAGTGCCAATGTACAGGAAACCAATAAAAACTTGATTAAAAAAATATATGGTTCGCAAGAAAATGATAGCGAAATTGATTTTGAAGAAGAACCAAGAACAGCTGTTATGACGACTCCTAATCGTGAGGAACAATACCAGTCAAACGATGACAATTATTTATTTGCAGAAACAATTGAGGAAGAAGAAGTTTTACGATTGGAGCAAAAAGAAATCGAAATGATTAAAAAATCATTAGAAAAAAATAAAGGAAAACGAAAAGCTGCCGCAGATGAATTAGGAATTTCGGAACGAACTTTATATCGAAAAATAAAACAATTTGATTTGTAAAAAAACAAATGGAGTAAAATTGATTAACTAAATAAATACCTTTGGTTCTTTTAAAAAACAAAATGAGAAATATACAGTACCTAATTATAATTGCAATTCTTTTCACCTTTAGTAGTTGTTCCGTTTACAACTTTACAGGAACAGGAAAAATTGATGCAAAAACATTTCAAGTTAATTACTTCCAGAATAATGCTGATTTAATTCAGCCAGGACTGGATCGTACTTTCACTTTACAATTACAGGATCTTATCCAAAATCAAACTAACCTGAATTTAGTAAGTACAGGTGGTGATTTAGTATATGAAGGAGAAATCACTGATTACCGAATTAGCCCAATGACTGCAACAGCAGACCAACAAGCATCTCAAAACAGGTTAAAAATTCGTGTAAACGTAAGATTCACTAATAAAAAGAAAGAAACAGACGATTTCGAAAAATCTTTTGAATTCTATTATGATTACCCTGCACAAGATCAACTTGTAGGATCTGTATTAGACACGGCTCTTAAAGAAATTTTCGACCGTATTACCCAAGATATATTTAATGAGTCGTTGGCAAAATGGTAAAAAGGTTGGTTCGTTTAATTGGTTAATCGTTAATTCGATTCAAAAAAAACGAGTATACAAATAAACAATTCAACGAATAAACAGTTAAACAATTTTAAAATAATGAATGTTAACGATTATACATACCTAATAAACAGACCCGATGCTATTACAGAAAAGCAAACGGAAGCATTAGGCAATGTATTGAATGAATTTCCATATTTTCAGAGTGCAAGAGCATTACGATTAAAAGGGCTTTACAGTCAAAACAGCTTTAAGTATAATTACGCCTTAAAAGTTACCGCTGCACATACAACAGATAGAGCTATTTTATTTGATTTTATAACATCCGAAACTTTTTCGATCATTCAAAAAGAGTATTATGACAAAAAAGCTTTGGCTCTTTTGGACATAAATGTTGTTGATAGCGAACATCTTTTACCTGAAGTCGTTGCTCTGGAAGATTTCATAGAAAAGGTAGAACCTAAATTAATAGATCCTATTGAGCGCTCTATTCTTACTTCTATAAAGGAAGCATCTATACCCAATATTGAGGAGAATGTAAATACTCCTGAAGAAACTATAGAAAACTTAGAAACTATAGAAAGTACTGAAGCTATAGAAACTGCTGAAGAGAACCTGGAAATAGGAAAACCTTTAGATTTTTCAAAAAGCGAAAAACATTCTTTTCAAGAGTGGCTTCAACTTTCCAGAACGGAGCCTATTGAGCGAAAAGAGGAAAAGAAAGAAGAAAAAATTGAAGTAAAAATCGAAGAAAAAGAAGAAAAAGAAGAAAAGGAAGAAGAGAAACAAGTAAAACCAGTTGAAATTGATTCTTCTATAATCGAAATTGACGAAGAGAAAAAGAAAAAAGCTGAGTTAATAGATAAATTTATTGAAACAAGCCCAAAAATCTCTCCTGTAAAACAAACCACAACAGTTGCAGCAAACATACAGATAGACATTAACAAGGACGATAATACCTATTTAATGACAGAGACTTTAGCCAGAGTATATTTAGAACAAAAGAAATATACAAAAGCAATACAAGCATATGAAATATTAATTTTGAAATATCCAGAAAAAATTAGTTTCTTTGCAGACCGTATTTCGGATATTAAGACATTACAACAAAATAACAATAATAATTAAACAATGAGCACATTTTCAATTTTTTTAGTTTTAATCACAATAGTATGTTTTCTATTGATCGTAGTAATCATGGTTCAAAACCCTAAAGGTGGTGGATTATCTTCAACAATAAGTGGATCTCAAATGTTAGGTGGAGTTCAAAAAACAACTGACTTTTTAGACAAAAGTACTTGGACTTTGGCTACAATTTTAATTGCATTAATCTTACTTTCTAGTTTAAGTTTTACTGGTTCATTAAGCGATGTAGAATCTAAAATTATCGAGAAATCTACAACTACTGCTCCAGTCACTACGCCTGCAGCTCCAGCACAAGAAGCACCTGCTGCGACAAACCCAGCAAAATAATACATTCTTTATAAAATATAGAAATGCCAGCCTGTCAAAGCTGGCATTTTTTATAAGAAATAATGTCAGTTTTTTTAAGGTGGCATAGTTTCTGAAAGTTTATAAGCAAACAAAATTATAAACATAACATAATTATAAAATCATGACTTTAAACATTAAACCGCTTTCAGATCGCGTACTTATTGAGCCAGTTGCTGCTGAAACTAAAACTGCGTCAGGGATTTTTATTCCAGATACTGCCAAAGAAAAACCACAAAAAGGAACTGTTGTAGCCGTAGGTAATGGTACTAAAGACCATACTATGACTGTGAAAATTGGAGATACAGTTCTTTATGGTAAATATGCAGGAACAGAATTAAAACATGAAGGAATTGATTATTTGATTATGCGTGAAGATGATATCTTAGCGATAATCTAAAAAGCTTTAAGTCCTAACTATTAAGGAAACTTGAAACAAATAAAACATTAAACAAAAAACATTAAAATGGCAAAAGATATAAAATTTGATATTGAAGCACGTGACGGATTAAAACGTGGTGTTGATGCATTGGCAAATGCAGTAAAAGTAACTTTAGGACCAAAAGGTCGTAACGTAATCATCGGAAAATCTTTTGGTGGACCAAACGTAACTAAAGATGGTGTTACAGTTGCTAAAGAAATTGAATTAAAAGACCCATTAGAAAATATGGGAGCTCAGATGGTTAAAGAAGTAGCGTCAAAAACTAATGATTTAGCTGGAGATGGTACTACAACTGCTACAGTTTTAGCTCAAGCAATCGTAAAAGAAGGTTTGAAAAACGTAGCTGCCGGAGCTAACCCAATGGATTTAAAACGTGGTATCGACAAAGCTGTTGAAGCTATCGTTGCCGACTTAGCTAAACAAGCTAAAGTAGTTGGAAGTGATTCAGAAAAAATAAAACAAATTGCATCTATTTCTGCAAATAACGACGAAGTAATTGGTGAGTTAATCGCTACTGCTTTCGCAAAAGTAGGAAAAGAAGGTGTTATTACTGTTGAAGAAGCAAAAGGAACAGATACTTTCGTAGATGTTGTAGAAGGAATGCAATTTGACAGAGGATACCTTTCTCCATATTTCGTTACAAATCCTGAAAAAATGGAAGTAGAATTAGAGAATCCATATATCCTTTTGTACGACAAAAAAGTTTCTTCTTTAAAAGAACTTTTACCAGTTTTAGAGCCAGTAGCTCAATCAGGAAAACCATTATTAATTATCGCTGAAGATGTTGACGGAGAAGCTTTATCAACTCTTGTAGTTAACAAATTACGTGGAGCTCTTAAAATTGCTGCTGTAAAAGCACCTGGTTTTGGAGACAGAAGAAAAGCAATGCTAGAAGATATCGCTATCTTAACTGGCGGAACTGTAATCTCTGAAGAAAGAGGTTATACTTTAGAAAACACTACAATCGAAATGTTAGGTACTTCTAAAAAAGTAACTATCGATAAAGATAACACTACAATTGTAAGTGGTGCTGGCGAAGCTGACATGATCAAAAATCGTGTAAACCAAATTAAAGGTCAAATGGAAGCTACAACTTCTGATTATGACAAAGAAAAATTACAGGAACGTTTAGCTAAATTAGCTGGTGGTGTTGCTGTACTTTATGTTGGTGCTGCATCTGAAGTAGAAATGAAAGAGAAAAAAGACAGAGTTGATGATGCATTACACGCTACTCGCGCTGCTGTTGAAGAAGGAATTGTTGCTGGTGGTGGAGTTGCCTTGTTAAGAGCTAAAAACGCTTTAAGCGAAATTAAAGCTGACAATGCTGATGAAGCTACAGGTATTCAAATCGTATCTCGTGCTGTAGAAGCTCCGTTAAGAACTATCGTTGAAAATGCAGGTCTTGAAGGTTCTGTAGTTGTTGCTAAAGTTGCCGAAGGTTCTGGTGATTTTGGATACAATGCTAAAACTGACGAGTATGTAGATATGCTTAAAGCAGGGATTATCGATCCTAAAAAAGTAACTCGTGTAGCTTTAGAAAATGCTGCTTCTGTAGCAGGTATGATCTTAACTACTGAATGTGCTTTGATCGATATTAAAGAAGATAATGGAGGCGGAAACCCAATGGGTGGAGGTATGCCAGGAATGATGTAATATCCTTCCTGACTTACAAAAAGTCCCGAAATAAAAAATCCGAAGTTTATAGCTTCGGATTTTTTGTTATAACACCTATCGTATTTTTTCTACTATCGCTTCTTTAGCAATTTATTAAAGCTAAAAAGTTGTTATGATAACAATCATAAATAAAAAAATCCGAAGTTTAAGCTTCGGATTTCTTAGTTTTAATATCTATTGTATTTTATCTGCTGGTCTTTTCTTTAGTAGTTTCATTAAAACTGGAAAAGTCGTTATGATAACAATAATTATAATGATGTATTCAATATGCTGCTTTAAGTCAACTCCTTGTTTCAAAAACACACCGTAAAGATAGTGTCCTGAAAATATCAGAATGAAAGCCCATAAAAATGAACTTAAAATATTGTAGAACATAAATTTCTTTTTGTCCATAGATACAATTCCTGCAACTATAGGCGCAAATGTTCTAAAAATTGGTAAAAAACGAGCATAGATTATAGCTTTACCTCCGTATTTTTCAAAGAAATCTTTTGATTGTAACAAGTATTTTTTCTTAAACCAAAATGTATCTTCTTTTTTAAATAAATAATAACCGCTTTTGGCTCCAAACCAATATCCAGTCATATTACCAAAAATTCCAGAAATAGCCACCATTAAAGAGAGCAAAAAAACATTTATAAAGTCGCTTTCGATATAAACCATATTCTGGATTAAATCACGGCTATAAATTCCTGCTAAAAAAAGTAAGCTATCACCTGGTAAAAAGAAACCTGCAAAAAGTCCTGTTTCGGCAAAAACTATAAATATAACAATGTATAAACCAATTTGAAATCCACCAATGGTAAGGGTAATATAAAACTCAGGATTGATTAATTGAGTCCAATCAAAATTATTCATATAAGCGATTTATTCGTTAAATTTATAAGTTGGTGAAAGTAATAATAAATTAGTTTAGCCACAATAAATTGGCATATTTTAAAGTTTTATTAACGCTATAAAAAGTCAAATTCACACTTGTTCTCTAATATTATTTTCTTTCATATTGGCAACACGTCGGAAGTCCATCATAAACATCTTGCGTAGTCTTCGCAGCATCAGTATCATGACCTACTTTGGCAATAGCATTTTTCACATCTACAAGTGAAGTTTTCTCTTCATTCAAGATTAAATTTAATTTATGGGTACTAATATCCCATGTTGCCGATTTCACTCCCGAAACACTAAAAGCTGCTTTTTCTATTCGCTTTTTACAATCCTCACAATTACCACTTACTTCTGTCTCGTATTTTGCATTCTTATTCTTTTTCTCTTGTGCCTGAGCAGCAAATGAGAAAAGAGTCACCAGTAAAACTATTATTACATTATTACTCATCATTTTTCTATTATTTTTTGGGAGTTCATAAATCTTCGATTTCATTTTGTTTTATTTTTAAGGGTTTATTAAATTATATTTAAGTTGTTTTTATTTTATTTTAAATCGTAATCCTGCATAATACATTTGTCCAAAAACCGGAGCATAGACAATTGACGCATCAAAATCTGGCCCAAACGGATTATCACTTCCTAAGATAGCCTTGTCTTGTCGGTAATTTCCAACATTCTCCCCTCCTACATACACTTCAAAAGTATCCGAAAAAACTCTTGTTACTTGTGCATTCATCAAAGAGTATGAAGGTGAAAACTCAGGCAATCTATCCTTTTCTGGATTTGAAGCTGTGTTTGGCAATTGCTGTTGTCCAATCCAATTAAAAGTATAGTCCATTTTCCATTGCTTTCCGTCAACAAGATTTGTTTCATATTCCAGATTACCAAAAAAACGATGTTTTGCCTGTAATGGTCTTGCGTAATTTCCAGATAAATAATCTGTTCGAATATCATAATATTTATAAGCCGAACGGAAATTAAAATTCTTTAATAATTCATAATTAAACTCAACTTGCAAACTATTAGCATATGATTTCCCGTTTAAATTATAGAATAAAACTTCCTGTGGGCTTTGCATTACATCTACAACAACCTGATTTTGAAAATCGGTTCTGTATAAATCAAAAACAACTTCGGCATGTCTATCAAAAAGAGAAAATCTTTGCGAAAAGCTCAACCCATAATTCCAAGCGATCTCAGGATTCATTCCGTAAATTTTACCGCTATTATCAAGAATCGAGAATACTCTTGAACTAGCAAAGAGTTGCTGATTCTCGGCAAAAATATTAGCCGAACGTTTCCCTCTTCCTGCTGAGAATCTCAAAACTGCTTTCTCCCAAGGGTTGTACCTTACATGCAAACGTGGTGTTACAAAAGTTCCCAACCGATTATGGTTATCTATTCTTCCACCTAAAATAATACTGAAGTTATCAGCGTTGTCGTACGTATATTCAAAGAAAGCTCCAACAGAATTATCGATTCGACTATAATCAGTTACATTCACAAACTCCTGATATTGATCGTATGTAAAGTTTAATCCTGCTGCAAATTTGTTCTTGGTATTATCGATAATCGAATTAAAAATCAAATTAGAATAATAACTATTCTGCTTGATATTATAATCATTTAAACCATAGTAAGATTTCTGATTATGACTATTAAATGCATTCTGAAAACCAATACTCTGAAAAGGCATATCTGGAAAAACATAACCTATTTTAGTCGAAACATCAATTCGCTCTGTATTTATTTCAGATCCCCAATAATTGGTTGTGCCTTTATCCCGATCTTTATCAAAGTCAAGTTCTCCAGTTTGCTTTTTGTCATTCATATATCTAAGATTAACAAAACCAACCCAACCTTTCTCGGCATTAGTATATTGATAACGGTTTAGAATATTGATTTGCTTCGCTAATGGATTATCCATAAATCCATCATCATTCATATCGGTTTTTGCAACACGCGCGTTACCATGAACTAACAAACTTGTTGCCCATTTATCCGAAAGTTGCTTAGTAAAATGCGTATTTAATTCAAATCGTGAATCGGTAGAACCATAAGCATTCAAAAAGAATGGGATATCATCCATCGGCTTTAACAACTCTGTGTTTATTTGTCCAGAAATACTTTCGTAACCATTTACAACACTTCCAGCTCCTTTGGTTATCTGAATACTTTCAACCCAAGTTCCTGGTGTAAATGACATTCCATAGGCTTGAGAAGCTCCACGAACTGATGGAACATTCTCTTCAGTAATCATTAAATATGGACTCGTAAGCCCCAACATTTTAATTTGCTTCGTTCCCGTTAATGCATCCGAAAAGTTAACATCAATAGATGGATTAGTTTCAAAACTTTCGGCAAGATTACAACAAGCTGCTTTAAGCAATTCTTTACTTGTTATAAGCGAAGTATTTCCTGTAAGCGTATATGATTTTTTAATTCCTTTTTGCTTTTTAGTAATCTTAACTTCTTCCAATTTTTCTTGCGCAAAAACAGGAATACAAAGCAAAAGCATAGCAAAAAGTGCTATATTTTTTTTCATGAGAATAATTTTAATGTTTAAAAAAAGTAGATTCAAACCATACTGAATGATTTGACTTTAAAAAACATTAAAATCAGGCGTAAAATATATATTGGTGATAGAGTTTAAATAGCGGAGGTGCATGAGCATCGCTATAATATGCAATTATCTGTTTGTTTTTAAAACTCGGAATAGAGAAAAAAGCAACAGTTTTAAATTCTTGTAGTGTAAAAGGAAAATCAAACTGAAACAAGAATGTTTTAATCGTAGCTGTATCTGACTTTTTCTCAAAATGAACTACTTTATCTTTGCAGCAAGATGATTTTTTTTCGGAAGTAATTCCACAACATGTTTTTGTTGGTGGAGCCTCTACAGTTTTGTTTAATGAAATTGAAGCTAATTTGTCACCACAATAATGCACATCAAAAGCTAGTCCTACATTGCAAACCAATAGTAGAAATGCTAAAAATAAACTAGTGCATTTTTTTATATTCATATCGTTTGCAAAATTAGCATTATAATCAATTCTTAAAATCAAATTCTTGTTAAAAATTTCAAAAAGCACCTTTTACAAGTCAAACTCCTGTCCCATTAAAGGAATAGAGCAATTAAAACCGTATTTCTCTTTAATTTTTATACGAAGCGCATCTGCAGGAACATTTTCTCCATGAACCAAAAAAACTTTTTTAGGCTTATTTTCTAATGCCGAAAGCCAAAGGAGCAAATCATCCTGATCACCATGAGCAGAAAGTCCCGCTATTTCTAAAATCTTAGCTTTAACTGGGAAATATTTACCTCTAATTTTAATTTCATTATCACCTTCTAATAACTTTCTACCACGAGTTCCTTCGGCTTGATAACCAACAATAATTACCGTTGTTTCACGCAATCCGATATAATGTTCAAAATAATTTAGAACCCTTCCTCCTGTTGCCATTCCGCTTGCAGCAATAATAACCTTTGTACTTTTATTATAAATTATATCCATCGTTTCCTGATAATCCGAAACTAGAGAAAACATTTTGGCCATACCTGTACATTCTTCCATCGTTAATTTATGCCATTCTCTATTATTCATAAAGATTTCTAAGGCACTAATTCCCATTGGTGTATCAATAATATAAGGAATATTCGGGATCCTACCTTCTTTCTTAAGCTGCCACAACAAATACATTACACTTTGTGCTCGCTCTACAGCAAAACTAGGAATGATAACTGTTCCCTTTTTCTGAAATGTAGCATTGATGTATTTTTCGAGTTCATCTTTAGCATCGGTATCTGGATGCAATCGGTTTCCGTAAGTACTTTCTAAAAATATATAATCAGCAGTTTTAGGTTTTTCTGGAGGATATAACAGTACATCATTATCACGACCGATATCTCCCGAAAAAACTAGTGTTTTTTTCTCAACTATTAATGCAATGCTACAAGCTCCCATAATATGTCCCGCAGTAAAAAAAACTGCCGAAATATCTGCTTCTAAAAGAAATGGTTCATTTACTGTTACCACTCTAAAAAGCGGAAAGACTTTCCTGGCTTGTTCCACTGTATAAAGTGGTTCTGCTATTTCATGTTTAGAATATTGCTCTTCGTTAGCTTTATTAGCTTCTTCTTCCTGAATCTTAGCACTATCCAGAAGGATAAGCTTGGCTATTTCTTTTGTAGGGCCAGAACAATATATTTTCCCTTTAAATCCCTGGTATACCAATCTCGGCAACCAACCACAATGATCTAAATGCCCATGTGTAAGCAACACAAAATCTATAGTTGAAGGTAAAATAGGCAAAGGTTCCCAGTTGAGTTCCCGTAAAGGTTTTATCCCCTGAAACTGCCCACAATCAATTAAAATTCTAACCCCATTACTCTCAATCAACGTTTTGGAACCTGTTACTGTTCCCGCACCTCCAATGAATTTGACTTTCATTTTATTTGAATTTAAATTACACCGACAACAAAAAGCAATACTCTCAAGAATACCTACACAGTTCTGAGGCTTCTTTTGTAACACTTTTTATTCTTTGAGAACTCAATCCAATTTCTTCTAAACAACTGCGGTTATTCAACAATTCTTTAACCAAAATCACATCCAAAGCCAATAATTTATCCTTTTCGGCCAAGGCAAGTGTGGTTAAACAAGTTATAGGATATAGATTATTATTCTCATTCTTTGTTCTCAAGTTATTATTTGCAGGATAATCCCAACTTAATAAATTTAATCCTGAACACGCTCCAAAAGTCATCGCATCCAATGTAAATCGATTATTGGTAACTATCCAACACTCTGAGATAACATCTTTGTCTGTAAAAACAGGATGTCTCCTTTCTTTAATATCATTAAATCGGGATAGAATATACATTGGTACTTTTACATCTGTAGATGCTTCTTTTCCCATATGAAACTTACATTCTACCATTGCAATAACATCATTCTTTTTTATCAGGACATCTATTTCATGAGTAACACATTTGCCTTGCAAAGTCAAATTAGTCTTTGTTTCATAATTTTCTTTAGAAAAAAGTCTGGCAATATATTTTTCGAAGTAAAAACCAGCAGGTCCTAATAACTGAATGGCTTCTTTTAGGTTATAACGTGCCGCATGCGAATGGGATATTTTTCTTAACAACTTAAAAGCCATCTTATAGATTCTCTTGGTCGAAATCCCCTCATACATTTCTTTCTCTATCATTTGTAAAACATCCTGAACAACTGATTGATTTGCACCAGAATTCAAAAGAGATTTCTCTAATTTCTTTCTATCAAAAACAACAGTATCTCCTGATTTTTTTACAACTCTCATTTATTTTTTGATTTGAAAATTAAACAAATACAAATCGACTAATAAAGGTACGAAAAAAGGGCTATTTATTTATTTTTTGATAATAAAATCCAGGAATAAACAACAGTATAAGAATAGGTTGAATTAAAAAACGACGTACATAAAAAAGAATCAAATTATTATGGTTGCCATAAAAATAAATAATACAATAGAAAGCAATAATGAGGATAAGAAAAAACAGAACATATAAAACTGAAGCAAACTTAACCAGTTCAGTTTCTCTAAAAATGACATAAATTATTCCCAATGATATAATCGTATTTAAGAAATACCTAAATAACAATCCCAAGAACAATTGAATCGAATTGAATTCAGGCAGAGGAAGTTCTTTATAATCTCTCTCAAAATAAACGAGAAAAGGATCATAAAATAATTGATTCTCGTATGCTCTTATCCCTGCCAGAAGAAACACAAACACAATTAAGAGAAAAATTCTTGATTTATTTTGAAGAATATTATTTAGCATATTTTGAAAATTTACTTACCCAAATAATCCACAAAATAAAAACTACTCCATAAATAACCAATGGAAAAAGCACACCATGTAAGAGATGAGTTTTCTCTGGGAAATAATATAACAATCCAGCTAATGAAGCGATTCGGCAAATATTAAGAATATAAATAAAAAGACTTCCTCCCAGAATATAAAACAATGTCGGCTTTAATTTACCTGAAAAAGCGACTATAAAAGCGACAAACAAAATAATCACGCTAATCGCATTACAACCTTCTACAATTACAGCAACTACTTCCCGATTGTAGAATATCTGTAAATATGGCTCTGAGGGAATTTCATCAACCCTAGCATCATTATTAAATAATTGCAATAACCACTCGGTATGATTGCCTACTAATTTTGTTATTCCATCTATTTTATCATTCTCAAAACTACCTAAATAGAATTGATAAACTAATGTCAATAGAATATAAGTCCCAAAAAATGTACCTATAAAAAGAAGAAAAGGCTTGTACTGGATTAAATATTTTTTCAAGAGAAATTTTTAACAAATTTATGTATTTTTTGAATTTGGCTTTAAATACTTTTGTATAAAAACTAAATAAGATGACTTTTCAGGAATTACAACCAAAAATAACTGCAATTGTAGCAGATACAAATCAGTCTAGAGACGAAAAACTATTAAACATTTGTCAATTATTAAGCGACAATGTTGACTATTATAACTGGGTTGGATTTTATTTTGCCAATCACGAAAATAAAACATTGCATTTAGGACCGTATGTAGGAGCTGAAACTGATCATACTGTAATTCCTTTTGGGAAAGGAATTTGTGGACAAGTTGCTGTTTCTAGCGAGAATTTTGTAGTTCCAGATGTAGCTGCTCAAGACAATTATATTGCTTGTAGCTTTACTGTAAAATCTGAAATCGTGGTTCCTTTATTTGTTGACGGAGTAAATATTGGTCAAATTGATATTGATAGTCATGTTATTGACCCTTTTACAGAAGCTGACGAGAGATTTTTAGAGTTTGTAAATTTGGAAGTTGCAAAATTGTACTAAAAATAATACATTCGCGTAACTTTACTTTTAAACTCTTTTATGAAACTAATTTTACGCGTTTTCTTTTTTCTCACTATTTCGACAAAACTGTTTGCACAAACACAAACGGCAATTTCTTCAGATAAAATTGTTTATCTCGATTCTACTTGGCTAGAAACAACGTCTGAAAACTATAAATATATAAGAGTCATTAAAGATTATTACTCTGATGATAAAAAAATTTATATCGTTAAGGATTACTACAAATCAAAAACCTTGCAAATGATTGGTGGTACAACTGACAAGGACATTATCAAAGAAGAAGGACCTTATATTTATTATTACGAAAATGGGAATAAAAAACTCTCCGTCAATTATTCAAATAGAAAAAAAACTGGAAAAGAGTTTAATTGGTATGAAAACGGAAACCCGAAATCTGAGCTTGAATATTTTGAAAAAAAAAGAGAAGTTCAGTTTAAAGTAAATAACTTTTGGAATCCCGAAAAAGAACAAACTGTGATAAATGGTAACGGCGAACTTAAAGAGGCAAATGAAAACATTGAACAAAGCGGAAAAATAAAAGATGGTTTTCCTGACGGAATCTGGAAGGGAAAAAGTATAAAAAGTCAATACACTTTTACAGAGATTTATGAAAACGGAAAATTAAAATCAGGAACAAGCATTGATTCCTTACAAATCGGACATCATTATAAAGTTGTCTTTCAAAAACCCGTGCCTAAATCCGGAATGGAATCATTTTACAAATACATATCACAAAATTTAGATACTTCTGAAAATAGATTTTTAGGAAAAATGTATATTTATTTCGTTATAGACAAGGAAGGAAACCTGATTGAACCAAGAATTTTAAGAGGACTTGGCTACGATTTAAATCTAAAGGCAATAACCACAATTACAAATGCTGGAAAATGGAATCCGGGCTTAATAAGAGGCATTCCAAGCCGAGTTAGCTATTCATTACCTATAACAATTAGAAAAAATACTCAATAAAATTTATTTTTAGAGAAAAAAGTACTATTTTTGCACCCGTCTTACAAAAGTTGTATGACATACATAAAAATCATTAAATAATATTGGAATGTATTTAACTAAAGAAAAAAAGGAAGAGATTTTTGCACAACACGGTGATGTTACAAACACTGGAAAAGCTGAAGGTCAAATCGCATTGTTCACTTACAGAATTTCACACTTAACTGAACACTTGAAAAAAAATCGTCACGATTATAACACTGAGCGTTCACTTGTACTTTTAGTAGGTAAAAGAAGAGCTTTGTTAGATTACTTGAAGAAAAAAGAAATCAACAGATATCGTGAGATTATCAAAGTATTGAATATCAGAAAATAATCAATATAAAAAAGAGGTGCGAGAGTGCCTCTTTTTGTTTTTACACAAACAAAGAAAAAAAGTTTGGTTTTTCATTGGGTTTTAGGCATTAACTACGCACAACAACAACTACAACACAACTAAAACCCATTGTATAACCAATAAGGAAAAATTTATGATTCCACAATTATTTGTAGAAAAAATCGATTTAGGTGATGGCAGAAGCATCACAATCGAGACAGGACGTTTAGCTAAACAAGCTGATGGTTCTGTAGTAGTAAGAATGGGCGATACGATGATACTTGCAACAGCAGTATCTGCACGTAGCGCTAACCCAAATGTTGATTTTTTACCATTAACGGTAGATTATCGCGAAAAATTTGCAGCAGCTGGTCGTTTTCCAGGAGGTTTCTTCAAGAGAGAAGCTCGTCCAAGCGATAGCGAGGTATTAACGATGAGATTAGTTGACCGTGTTTTACGTCCGCTTTTCCCAGATGATTACCATGCTGAAACACAAGTTATGATTCAATTAATGTCTCATGACGAAACTGTTATGCCTGATGCATTAGCTGGTTTAGCTGCATCTGCAGCATTGGCAGTTTCAGATATTCCTTTTTACAACTTAATTTCTGAAGTACGTGTTGCACGTATTGACGGAAAATTTGTAATTAACCCAAGTAGAGAAGACTTAGCAAAATCTGACATCGACATGATGATTGGAGCTTCTATGGACTCAGTTGCGATGGTTGAAGGAGAGATGAAAGAAATTTCAGAAGCTGAAATGGTAGAAGCAATTAAATTTGCTCACGAAGCTATTAAAGTTCAAATCCAAGCACAATTACGTTTACAAGCTGCTTTTGGTAAAAAAGAAATTCGTACTTACGAAGGTGAGAAAGAAAACGAAGAAATTTACAAAAAAGTAAAAGCTGCAGCATACGATAAAATTTATGCTATTGCAAAAGTTGGTTCAGCTAAACACGAAAGAACTGCTGCATTTGCTGAAGTAAAAGAAGAAGTAAAAGCTTTATTTACTGAAGAAGAATTAGCTGCTGATGGAGATTTAGTTTCTAAATATTTCTACAAAACAAACAAAGAAGCTGTTCGTAACGTAGTATTAGAATTAGGTGTTCGTTTAGATGGTAGAAAAACAACAGATATCAGACCAATCTGGTGTGAAATTGATTATTTACCAAGAGTTCACGGTTCTTCTTTATTTACACGTGGAGAAACTCAAGCATTGGCTACAGTAACTTTAGGAACTTCTAGAGAAGCTAACCAAATTGATTCTCCATCTGAACAAGGTGAAGAGAAATTCTACTTACACTATAACTTCCCTCCTTTCTCAACTGGTGAAGCTAAACCTCTAAGAGGAACTTCAAGAAGAGAAGTTGGTCACGGTAACTTAGCTCAAAGAGCTTTAAAAAACATGATCCCTGCTGATTGCCCTTACACTATCCGTATTGTATCTGAGGTTTTAGAATCTAACGGTTCTTCTTCTATGGCTACAGTTTGTGCTGGAACAATGGCTTTGATGGATGCTGGAGTTCAAATGGTAAAACCAGTTTCTGGGATTGCTATGGGATTAATTACTGACGGTGATAAATTTGCTGTATTGTCTGATATTTTAGGTGATGAAGATCACTTAGGAGACATGGACTTTAAAGTAACTGGAACTGCAGACGGTATTACAGCTTGCCAGATGGATATTAAAATTGATGGTTTACGTTATGACATCATGGAGCAAGCTTTAGGGCAAGCACGTGAAGGACGTTTACACATTTTAGGAAAACTAACTGAAACTATTGCTGCTCCAAGAGCAGACGTTAAAGCGCATTCTCCAAAAATCATCACTAGAACTATTCCTGGAAACTTTATTGGAGCATTAATTGGACCTGGAGGAAAAGTAATTCAAGAATTACAAAAAGCTACTGGAACAACTATTGTAATCAACGAAGTTGATGAGCAAGGTGTTATCGAAATCTTAGGTACAGATCCTGCAGGAATTGAAGCTGTTTTAGCTAAAATTCAATCTATTACTTTCAAACCTCAAATGGGTGAAGCTTACGAAGTTAAAGTAATTAAAATGCTTGATTTTGGAGCTGTAGTAGAATATACTGCTGCACCAGGAAACGAAGTTTTACTTCACGTATCTGAGCTAGCTTGGGAACGTACTGAAAATGTTACTGATGTAGTTAACATGGGAGACGTTTTTCAAGTTAAATACCTTGGACTTGATCCTAAAACAAGAAAAGAAAAAGTGTCAAGAAAAGCACTTCTTCCAAGACCTCCACGTGAGGAGAAAAAAGAGTAATCAGATCTTAGTTTACTAAAGGTTTATTCATAGAAAACCCCAATTCATTTGCTTGAATTGGGGTTTTTCGTTTTAATTTAACACATCTAAATATTACACAAAACTCATCCTGCAATCCATTTTAAACAATTACCCATTAAACCATCTCTGCCTTTTAATTGTTTTTCCTTCCCGAATTAAATAAGCATGATAAGAACTCGGAACATCATGTGTCCATTTAGGTAAAAAATAAATGATCAGGTAAACATCAATATGCCCTACTATCCCAAAAAATACTGCAAGAAAAAAAGGAATTCCAGCATGACCAAAACCAACCATAGAGACAAATGCAACTAATAATGTTACTCCCCATAATTTAGATAAAATAGCATGCGTACATGTTTCTTTTCCGAATTTTAGAATACTAAAAACATACGTTAAACCTTCCATTATAAAAATTGAAATAATAGCATATTTATAGTCACGTATTATTTCTGGATTTAATAACCAAGTACACCAACCCACGCAGAGCCAAAAAACTAAATCTACCTGACTATCCATGCGGCGTAATTTTTCTGACGAAACACCCACTTTACGAGCAATTATACCATCAAAAATATCTGTCAACAAGCCCAATATCATCAACAAGACTAAAACCAATCTAACATAAGCAAAATTATTGTTTGCTATTGCAATCATTACAAAACCCAACATTAATCGAGTCATAATAAGCAAAAAAGGAACTTTTTTCATGATTCTACCAATTTAAAAAAGGCATTGTCCTTTTATTATTCACATTCCAAAGCCCTAACTGAAAACCTTTAGAATTTGATTTATTAAAAACACCTATCTGTAACCCTTTATTAATTCTAGCCTTATTAAAAACGCCAACATGCAAACCGTTCAACTGATATGATTTGTTGTAAACACCAATCGCAGAACCTGCTAAATTATTATTTGCACTATACAATCCTATTGAAATTCCATTCTGATTATCTGCAATTGTACCCAAAACAGTAACCGAAAGTCCGTTAAAATTATTGAATTTGTTTCCTGCAGAAATATTTAATCCATTCATACTGGTGGTTGTAAAAAAACATCCGGAACTAACATTCAAACCATTCAATTTTAAATAAGGCGTATAATTCATGTTTTTAATTTTATAATCTTCTTCAGTAGATTTTAAAGCATCTTCTTTTTTATGATTTTCGATTGCTTTATCAATATACATTAAACACATAAAAGCATATAAAGCTCCAGCAGCTGGCGCCGGGTTTGCTTCTATATTTATCCCATTAATTGTTTGAGACTTTATATGTCTATTTTCAACATGTCCAACCCCAAGAGCTAATCCGTTTACTTTATTTACTTTTTTAGAAATTGGAGATAGGCTAAAAATTTTCGAGTGTGGCGCAATAGAATCAATAGTCTGAATTCTAATTGTATCCTGAGCATATATTCCTCCAAAACCAAATAATAAGGATACCAAAATTGATGTTTTCATAAATCATTATTTTAAAATTTCAAGACAAACCTATCGCAATAATCACATATAAATTTGCTTAAAACAATAAAACTATTTCTTATATTTGTGATTATCGCAAATTATGAAATATCAAGAATCATTTCTAAAAGCAATTAGAAGTAAAGTTTCTAAGTCAGCTTCTTTAATAGATGAAGTCGCCTCTGTTTTAGAGATTAGCTATGATGCATCACACCGAAGAATATCCGAAAAAAGTAAATTTTCGATAGACGAAACCATTAAACTTGCAGATCATTTTAATATTTCGTTAGATAATTTATTTTCAAAAAAAGAAAAAGTTATTGTTGAAAAAACAATTGAAATAGAGACATTAAAAGATATGCTTCAGTATTTCAAAACTTCAGCAGAACAAATTGAATTTTTAACCAAAAATCCAAAAACTACTCTTTTTTATTCCGCCAAGGATATTCCGTTATTCTATTTTATGGAAGGAACTATCTTATCAAAATTCAAAGCTTTTGTATGGCTGAATCTTTTAAATACTAAACAGAAGAAAGTTACTTTTGAAAATTTTGTAATCGAAGAGTCCTTTACAGAATACATGCAAAAATTGAAAAATGTTTATGAAAACGCTATTGTAAATGAGATATGGAATGACACCACTATAAACAGTAGCCTGCAGCAAATTTTATATTTTTATGAAGCTGGTTTACTTAATCTTAAAAATGCAAATGCACTATGTAAAGACTTAAAAAGGATCATTAATTCTATTCAGGAAAAAGGCAATAAACCAAATTCTAATTTCACTATATACTACAACGAGTTAATATTATTAAACAATAATATGCTCATAGAAACCGAAGAAAAACTAACCATGTTTGTTCCTTATACCTTACTCGGTTATTTTATTACTGATAATGTAGATAGTTGCAAAAACGTACATCAATTCTTTAAGCAGCAAATTATCAACTCAAAGTCTTTGGGCGCTTCGGGAATCAAAGAGCAAAATTCATTCTACAATCGAGCCAATCGAAAAATAGATTATTATGTAGAAAAAATAAATTCTCAGGTAGACCTATTGTTTTAAAGGAATAATTGATTTTTTTATTTTTTGCAATAGCTATTATATTACTATTTAACACATTTACGTGATATTTATAACATTTTTTTAATACTTTTGAAATTAAGCAAGAAATTAACTTTATATCAAAAGATACAGTTGAAAAATTCCCAAAACAAACTAACATTACTATTACTAGGCGTTATCATAAGCATTAATGCTTTACATTCTCAAACAAACAAAGAAACTTCTATATATAATTTGTTTGATAAAGCCATAGGTAAAGAAAATTTAGCAATATACAATGGCTCACGCCATGTGAACTATTACAGAACAATAGATAACAGCCATAGTTATTATTTTTCAAATAACTTTAGTATTGGAAATCTTAACTATGAAGGTCAAAACTATAATAACCTTGATCTTAAATACGATGTTAATAATGATGTTCTGGTCTTAAAAGCCACTGGCGAATTTGACTACCTAGGAATTAATGTTATAAAAGAAAAAACAGCTAGTTTTAGCATTAATAATAAAAATTTTATTAATGTAAACTACAACAATCCTACATGTCCAGACTACATGAATGGTTATTATCAAGAAATTATTTATTCTCCAGATGATGTTCTTTATATTAAACATCATAAAAACAGAGGAAAGATTATTGATAATAAAAGAATTTCTGATGTAGCTAACCAAAATACATTTGATGAATTTATTGAGAAGAATGATTTTATCCTAAAACACAAAGGCAACTATTATAAAATAAGTTCCAAAAGTGATATTATCAAAATATTTCCCGAGTCTAAAAGTAAAATAAAAAATTATTACAATAACTATTCTCAGTTAGAGGAATCGGATAAGAAAATTTTCATTGAAAATCTAATAAAAGAAATCAACAGTACTCCCTCTAACTAATGTATTCAATTAAAAAATGAGAAAAATTATACTAACCCTATTTTTATTAACTTTTCATGCGTTATCATTTAGTCAAGAAAAAGGAAATAAAATATCCATTGAATTTAATAACGTTGATTTAAAAACTGCATTAGAGAAAATTGAAAAAACTACAGATTATAAATTTTATTTTGATACAAATTGGCTTAATACTGTTGATGCCGTCTTAATTAATAAAAATTATGTAAATACTTCGGTTGAAGATATATTAGATAATCTTTTTGAGAAGACTAATCTGAATTATTTTATTTCTGACAAAAAAATAATTCTAACAAAAAACAGCATCATTCACAATTCGCTACCCAACGATTATTTTGGGTCTTCATCAACTCCACAAATAGATAAAACTGAAAATAAAGACTCTGCAAAACCAATATTTCATCAACAATATGATACAATAATACACAACAATATTAATTCTGGCATAACTTACATTGGTAAAGAAAAAAAGGGAGGAGAATTAAAATCATATACTCTTTCTGGTTTTATAAAAAATGAAAAAACAAAAAAACCTCTTTCTAACGTAACGATTAGAATACGCGATAAAAACACAAACACAGTTACCAATAATGAAGGATACTACACTATTGAAGTTCCTTATGGTCTTAATTATATTGAAATAGAATCAATCAATCACAGAAAAAATACGGAGACTGTCATGATTTATGGCAATGGTAAACTAGACGTAATTCTTTATGAAAACATAAATGAATTAGATGAAGTTGTTATAAAGAAAAACGCAAATAAAAACGTAAAAAATGTCATTGCTGGAGTTTCTACTATAGATGTAGAAGGAATAAAGAATGTTCCTCTAGTTCTTGGAGAAAGAGACATTTTTAGAGTAGCTACAACTTTACCCGGAATAAAAACTACTGGAGAAGGTTCTGCTGGTTTCAATGTTAGAGGAGGTAAAGATGATCAAAATCTTATCCTTTTAGATAATGCCGTTTTATATAATACATCTCATTTTTTAGGATTTTTCTCTGCAGTCAATCCTTATACTACCAGTAAAGTAGATATTTATAAAGGAAGTATTCCTGCTCGATTTGGAGGCAGACTATCGTCTGTTTTTGACATTACAACAAAAAATGGTAATCCGGAAAAATTTTCTGGAGAAGGAGGAATTGGATCTGTAACAAGTAATCTTTCTATAGGAACTCCTGTTATAAAAAATAAATCTAGCTTGTTAGTTGGTGTAAGAGCTACTTATTCTGAGTGGATTTTGAAAAAAATAGATAATGAATCTTTAAATAATAGCCAAGCAGCATTTTTTGATGGTATTCTAAAATACAATCATAAAATAAATACCAACAATACTATTGAATCTACCTTGTATTATAGCAAAGATCGTTTTAGTATCTCTTCAGATTCTGTTTATAAATATAGTAATGCTCTAATTTCATTAAAATGGAACCATGCATTTAACAACAAAAGTAAAGCTGACTTAATTTTTACAAATAGCGAATACAAATTCAATATCGACTATGATAATGGAGGAATGAATTCTTTTGATTACGGTTATAAATTAAATGAAACTCAAGTTATATTAAATGGTAATTATACACCAAATAATAAGCATGCTTTTAATTATGGAGTTTCAAGCAAACTCTATAATGTTGAACCTGGATATCTCAACCCAAAAAATCCCAACTCTACATTAATTCCAATAACTATAGCTGACGAAAAAGCAGTAGAATCTGCTGTTTATATTTCGGAAAATTATAATCTAAGCGAAAAAATATTGGTTAGTATGGGACTGCGTTATTCTACATATTCAGCACTAGGAGAATCAACACAAAGAATTTATGGAGACAATACTCCTGTTAATGATAATACCGTTACAGGTACTCAATATTACAAAAAAAATGAAGTAATTAAGACTTACGGCGGATTTGAACCCAGACTAGCAGTACGTTATTTATTTACTGATGATTTCTCTGTAAAGGCAAGCTATGACAAAACTTACCAATACATTCATCTATTAACAAATAACACTACTCAATCACCTACAGATGCATGGAAGTTATCTGGCTTACACATTGCGCCACAAGATGCTCAACAATTCTCATTAGGTTTTTATAAAAATCTTGATAATGATAATATTGAGCTTAGTTTGGAGGGGTATTATAAAAAATCTAACAACTTACTAGATTATAAAGTTGGAGCCGATTTAGTCTTAAACAAAAACACAGAAACACAATTATTACAAGGTGAAGGGAAAGCTTATGGAATTGAATTGTTACTTAAAAAAAATGCAGGAAAACTTAATGGTTGGTTAGGATATACCTATTCACGTACTTTTATAAAATTAGACACTCAGTTTAATGAGGAAAAAGTAAACAACGGAGATTATTTTCCAACAAATTTTGATAAACCTCATGAGATAAGTGCTGTATTAAATTATAAATTCACGAAGAGATATAGCATATCAAGTAATTTTGTATATCAATCAGGAAGACCAATCACCTACCCTATTGGAAGCTATATGTACAATGGGATGGAATATACTGTATATAGTGACCGAAATAAATATAGAATACCAGACTATTATCGATTGGATATTGGTTTTAATATCGAAGGAAATCATAAAATCAAAAAATTAACGCATAGTTTCTGGAACATATCTATCTATAATGTATTAGGAAGAAACAATCCATATTCTATCTTTTTTGTAACAGCAAATGGAGAAATTAAAGCATACAAAACCTCCATTTTTTCTGTTCCTATTCCTACGATAACTTATAATATTAAATTTTAACAAATGAAACTAAGAATCCTAGATATTAGATACTTATACAAGTCATTTGTTTTTATACTTCTTTGTCTTACTATAAGTAGTTGTACGGAACAGTATGCCTTTAAAACGAGTACATTCGAAAATATACTTGTTATTCAGGCAAACATTACAAATGAATATAAAAAGCAAGAAATAAAAATTTCCAGATCTTATCGTTTTGAAGAAAATGGACCAACTAACGAAGAAGGTGCTACTGTGTATGTAACCGATAATGATAATAATAGCTATCAATTTGGCTTTGAAAAAATATCAGGTTTATATGTTTCAAATAGCGAATTTAAGGCAGTTCCGGAAAAAACATATCAATTAAACGTTATCACAAAAGAAGGAAAATCATACTCTTCATCAGTTCAGTCTTTAACACCTGTAAGCGAAATTCAGGTAGAACCAAAGGTAGCAACTATCAATGGAGAAAAAGGAGTGCAAATAGTTGTGAGTAGCTATGATCCAGATGCAAAAACAAAATTTTACAGATACGAATATGATGAAACATATAAGGTAATAGCACCAAACTGGAAACCTGTTAAGCTTATTGTAGCTCCATATACAACAAATGGTCATCCTGATTTTTTGGTTGTTCCCAGAACAGAAGAAGCCAGAATATGTTATACTACAAAAAAATCTGATGATTTATTTTTACTAAATACTGTAGGTTTAAGCGAAGATCGAATTAATTATCCGATACGTTTTATAGAGATCAAAAATCCTATTCTTAACGAACGATACAGTATTATAGTACGCCAGTATGTGCAGAATTTAGAATCTTATGCATATTATAAAACATTAAAAAGTTTGTCAACTAACAAAAGTATCTTCTCACAAGTTCAGCCTGGATTTAACTACGGTAATTTAAAATCAAATGATGATCCTAGTGAAAAAATAATTGGCTTCTTTGAAGTATCATCAATTTCATCAAAAAGAATTTTCTTTAATTTTAGAGACCTCTTTATAGACGATCAATATCCCCCATATTATTTCAAATGCGAAACTAGCATATACAGAAACTGTTGGGACCCTCAAATAACATGTAGAGGTCCAAAAATATTTTCTTTAGTTGCTGGATCTGGAACGGAAGAAGTATATTACGGAACTGACAAAGAAAACTTTATATTTACAACCGCACCTTGTGGAGATTGCACCAAAATTTCATCAAACATCAGGCCTTTATTTTGGATAGATTAAATAATGCATTCAAAAATGGATAGCAAATCATAGACTGTTATCTCACAAAATAACTCATTAAATAAAAATGAGATTAAAACACATAATATTAAATTTCAACAGTCAAAGCAAATGAAATTAAGAAGCCAACATATTAGGTACTTGTATAATACATTATTTTTTATACTCTTTTGCTTTACTATAAGTAGTTGTACGGAGCAGTATGCCTTTAAAACCAGTACGTTCGAAAATATTCTTGTTGTACAAGCAAATATTACAAATGAATATAAAAAACAAGAGATAAAAATCTCCAGATCTTATCGTTTCGAGGAGAGTGGCCCAACTACAGAAGAAGGTGCTACTGTTTTTGTAACCGATAATGATAATAATTCCTATTCCTTTAGTCTAGAAAAAACATCAGGCCTATATGTTTCGAACAATGAATTTCAGGCAATTCCAGGAAAAACATATCAATTAAACATTACGACAAAAGAAGGAAAATCATACTCTTCATCTGTTCAGTCTTTAACCCCTGTTAATGAAATTCAGGTAGAACCAAAGATTGAAACTAAAGATGGAGAAAAAGGAGTACAAATAGTTGTGAGCAGCTATGATCCAAATGCAAAAACAAAGTTTTACAGATATGAATATGATGAAACCTACAAGGTCGTAGCGCAAAGCTGGACGCCCTATAAACTTGTGTTAGCTCCATTTACAACAAATGGTCGTCCAGATTTCATTGTTGTACCCAGAGAAGGAGAATCCCGAATTTGTTTTACCACAAAAAAATCTGATGATTTACTTTTAATGAATACTGTGGGATCGAGCGAAGATCGCATTAATTTACCAATACGTTTTATAAGTGCCAAAGACCCTATTATTAAGGAACGATATAGTATTATAGTTCGCCAATATGTTCAGAATTTAGAATCCTATACCTATTACAAAACATTAAAAAGTTTATCTACTTCCGAGAGCATCTTTTCACAAGTTCAGCCAGGATTTAACTATGGAAATTTAAAATCTAATGATAATTCTAGTGAAAAAATAATTGGATTTTTTGAAGTATCATCAATTTCATCAAAAAGAATATTTTTTAGTTATAGAGATATCTTTATAGATGAACCATATCCTCCATATCCCTCCGAATGTGCTTACGAGTCATATAAAAACTGTTGGGGACAAACAGAAGATAGATCTTGTAGAGGCGAAAAAATACTTTCGATTGTTAATGGCCCCGGATTGGATGTCTTATATTATGGAACCGATAAAGATTCGTTTGTATTTATTACCGCAGCTTGTACAGATTGTACTAAAATTTCATCTAACATTAAACCTTTATTTTGGATAGACTAAAAAAATCAATAAGCATAGCTATGCTAATAGTAATTAATACATTAGCTACAGCGCAAAATAGTTCATTAAATAAAAATGGATTTATAAGCAGATCAACTAGCGAAAATATATTTGTTCACTTAAGCACCTCTACTCTAATTACTGGAGAAACGTTGCATTGCAAATTATATGCTGTAAACCCTGAAAATAATAAATTAAGCAGCATTAGCAAAATTGCTCATGTAGAACTTATTGACAGTGAAAATAATCTTATTTTCATGAATAAAATCTATTTAGATAACGGAAAGGGACACGGTGATTTCTTTATACCAACAACTATTAACACTGGTAACTACAAGCTTATTGCTTATACAAATTGGATGTTAAACAAAAAAGATTCTAAAGTTTCAGAAATTGATCTTGTAATAATAAATCCTTATTTAACGAGTGTAAAAAGCAATTCAAACAATAATTCCTACTCTCAAAAAAAGGAACCAAAAGGTACAGAAACTAAATCAGACTTAGCCCTGTCACCTACTAAAGACCAAAATTTTGCAATAGAATTAAATAAAGTAAATGCAATAAAAAGAGAACAACTTTCACTTAAAATTAAATCATTAACTGCTATTAATAGTAAAGGAAACTACTCTCTTTCTATAAAAAAAATTGACAATTTACCTTCAAAAAAACCATTGAGTTCTTATGAATTTGCAAAGTATAATTCAGATAATAAATGGGTAAATACAATAAATGATACCATCTTATTTATACCAGAACTTAGAGGTGAAATAATATCTGGTACAATTACAAATAGTAAAGATTCAAAACAAATAAGCGACAAAAGTGTAGCATTATCTATACCTGGAACTGATTTTGGTTTTAAAATCGTTAAGACTAATCAAAATGGTAAATTCAATTTTATTTTAGATAAAAACCCCAACTATACTAATGTTGTAGCTCAGGTAATAGGAGATGACAAAAATGATTACACGATAGAAATTGATAAAATCAAACCATACACTTTATCAGAGTTAAAATTTGCAGATGAGTTAAATCTTACTTCAGATTATAAAAATAGCATTGAAGAAAGATCAATTGCAAACCAAATAGAAAACGCTTATTACTCCATAAAAAAAGATAGTGTAGAAGCCAATAGTAAAGCTGTATCATTTTTTAATCCATTACAGAAAGAGTATATACTTGGGGACTACACAAGCTTTCCGAGTTTAAAAGAAACAATAACTGAAGTGGTAAAAGAAGTTTATTACCGTGAAGAAGATAAAAAATATAGCCTTAATGTGAGAGACATAAACTATGATTTAAAATATTTTTCTGAGCCAACATTAGTATTAGTCGACGGATTATTAATCCAGAATGTCAACGAATTATTTGATTACAAAACAGAAAATATATACAAAATAAGTGTTGTTCCCGGAGTTTATTTTTATGGTCCAAAAGCATTTAATGGCATCATAAGCATCACTACAAAAAGAAATGATTATGTAAGTAAAGAAACTGGAAACTATATTTTGAAATCTGAAATTCAAAGACCTTTAAATAAAACTATCTATTTCAAACAAGATTATACTGATGGTGATAAATACAATAGAATTCCTGATTATAGATACCAATTACTTTGGCAACCAGACTTAACACTGGAAAATAAAGAGAACACAATTTCCTTTTTCACTTCTGATGTATCTGGAGAATATGAAATCAATTTAGAAGGGTTTACACAAGAAGGAATCCCTGTATCATTGAGAGAAACTTTCGAAGTGAAATAATTATTTTTAAATTTTTGTAACTTTTTTGCAACTTCATACGTATAACCATTTGTACACTTAAAAATTGAGGAGACAAAAACATGAGACAACTTAAAATCACCAAGCAGGTAACCAATCGTGAGACTGCTTCATTAGACAAATATTTACAAGAAATTGGAAAAGTTGACCTAATTACCGCTGACGAAGAAGTAGAGTTAGCACAAAAAATTAAAGCTGGTGATCAAAGAGCATTAGAAAAATTAACAAAAGCCAACTTACGTTTTGTGGTTTCGGTGGCAAAACAATATCAAAATCAAGGGTTAACACTTCCCGATTTAATAAACGAAGGAAATTTAGGTTTGATTAAAGCGGCACAACGTTTTGATGAAACACGTGGTTTCAAATTTATATCATACGCAGTTTGGTGGATTCGTCAATCGATTCTTCAAGCATTAGCAGAACAATCACGTATCGTTCGTTTACCTTTAAATAAAATTGGTTCTATCAATAAAATCAACAAGATGTATGCATTATTAGAGCAATCTAATGAGCGTCCACCATCTGCTGAAGAAATTGCTAAGGAACTAGACATGACAGTAAATGACGTAAAAGAGTCAATGAAAAACTCTGGTCGTCACCTATCAATGGATGCACCTCTTGTAGAAGGAGAAGATTCAAACCTTTACGATGTATTACGTTCTGGTGAATCTCCAAATCCTGACAGAGAGTTAATTCACGAATCATTACGTACAGAAATCGAACGTTCATTAGAAACATTAACTCCAAGAGAGGCAGATGTAGTTCGTTTATATTTTGGTCTTGGAGACCAACACCCAATGACTCTGGAAGAAATTGGAGAAACTTTCGACCTAACTCGTGAGCGTGTACGTCAGATTAAAGAAAAAGCAATCCGTAGATTAAAACATACTTCAAGAAGTAAAATTCTTAAAACTTATTTAGGTTAAAACTAGCCTTAAAGTTAGAAAGTTTATAAAGTCCAAAAGTTTAGGCTTTAAGACGTTTAACTTTCGACTAAACAGTAAACAACAGTTTGATTGACTGTTCGTTTTTTGATTGATGATTGAAACTCCGGCTGATTACCGGAGTTTTATTTTTTTATACCATCAACTATTTCACCTTATAATTGGGCGTGCCCTTCCGTAAAAACTACAGGTCAGGCTTTCGCACTCGCTTTTTTTAAATCATTCCACTACGTTACATCATTTAAAAAAGAGCTCAAACAATTGCTCAATCCCTCACGCAAAACCATTTTAGTAGTCGAAGGTTTTCATGTCTTATATTGAATTTTAAACGCAAAGAACACAAAGCTTTGTGAACTTTGCGTAAATCCTTGTGCCCTTTGCGGTTAAAAAAACAGCATAAAATACCCTAATGAACTTTACATAAATCCTTACGAACTTTGCGGTTAAAAAAATTACCTTTGCAAAAAATAACACAACACACAACTACACAATGAAAAATACACTTATTGCACCGTCTGTTCTTGCTGCCGATTTTGCAAACTTACAACGTGACATCGAGATGATTAACAATAGTCAAGCCGATTGGTTTCATATAGACATCATGGATGGCGTTTTTGTTCCAAACATTTCTTTCGGAATGCCCGTTTTAGAAGCAATTAACAAACATGCAAAAAAAACTATCGATGTTCACTTAATGATAGTTGATCCAGATAGATATATTAAAACTTTTGCCGACTTAGGCGCTAATATATTAAGCGTACATTATGAAGCTTGTACACATCTTCATAGAACCTTACAAGCGATTAAAGCAGAAGGAATGAAAGCTGGAGTAGCAATTAATCCACATACAAACATAGACTTACTAGAAGATGTTATAAACGACATCGATTTGGTTTGTATCATGAGTGTAAATCCTGGTTTTGGGGGACAATCATTTATCGAGAATACATACGCAAAAGTTAAAAAACTAAAAGATTTAATTACCAGAAAAAATGCATCTACAATTATTGAAATTGATGGTGGTGTAACTAATAAAAATGCAAAACAATTAGTCGAAGCTGGAGCAGACGTTCTAGTAGCAGGAAGTTTCGTTTTTAAAGCCGAAAACCCAACAGCAACAATTGCCGATTTAAAAGCATTGACTTCTTTTTAATTTCTTTAGAAGTAAATAAAAATACAAAAGCCGAAGTATCTCTTCGGCTTTTTTTATGTTCATTGTAAAAATGTAAAGAATTTCCACGCTATCGTTGTTTTATTTACCACATAGAAACATAGATACTATATGTTATAAAGAACACAAAAAGAAATACATTCCTTTCACATAGCCAACTCTGTGCCTTTTAAATAAGTGAAACGTCTTTTTTAAGAATATAAAATCTATGTTTCTATGTGTTAAAATAATTGTACCAAAACCATTCTTAGCTCAACAAAACTTTAGCTTTTCGATATCCCGTTAAACTAATGTTTCTGTGCTTCTTAAAGAATTTATTCAGATGACTTTCGTCAGAAAAACCAAATTCATCTACAATCTCATTAATTCGCATATCGCTAAAACTTAATCGGTGCTCTATCAATCTAATTTTATAATTTGAAATAAAAGACTGAATCGTTTCTCCACAATGATTCTTGAAATAACTCCCCAAATACGTATCCGATATATCAAATTTCTCCGCTATTGCAGAAGCTTTCAATTTTTGAGGACACAAAATATTAGATTGAATGTAATTTATGATTTCCAAAATTCTTTTATCTGCATTCTCCTTTATCCCAACGGGTTTTATTTTAGCAATATTTCTTGCAGCAATTACAATCAATGCATTTACGTAATGAATAATTAAATCTTCATCATAAATATCTTTGTTATCAATACTATGTATCAAAGATTCTGCAATAGACTTAACAAGAAATTCATCTTCTTTACGATTTAAAATACAGCCTGATAAATGAGTTGCATAATGCAATATACATTCAATATGATCGATACTTTTCGACTTATAATCTCTTACATATTCACTATTAAGTTTAACCAATAAAAACTCTGTAGTTGTAACGATATCAAACGTATGATAATCATTTGGCGTAAGCAACATTAAATTACCCGCTTGATAAGAGATACAATTTCCGTTAATATGAAGAAATCCATTTCCTGAAATAACATAAACCATCTGGAAAAAGCTGAATTGCGAATTTCCGATAGGACATTCATTAACCTTCTTATAAATTACCTCGACAGATTGGTGCATATTTTCTTTTCTCATCTTGCAAAGATACCTCTTTATCATAAAATTGTACCGAAATATCAATCATACTCAGTTTATTTTTGCTAAATATAAAAACTTAAAAATGACGCAAAAATTTAAACTCACCAAAAATACAATTGCCTTAATCGCCATTTGTCTAGCCACATTAATGTTCTCACTAGAAATTTCGAGTGTTCCTGTAATTCTCCCAACTCTCGAAAAAGTCTTAAACGCTAACCTTCGGGATATGCAATGGATAATGAATATTTATACTATTGGTTGTACCGCAGTTCTTATGGCAGCTGGAACTCTGGCCGATCGCTATGGTCGAAAACGCATTCTTATCATCACTTTAATTCTGTTTGGGATTTCCTCCTTAATATGCGGTTTAGCACAAAATGTAACCGTATTAATTATAAGTCGATTTTTTCAGGGAGTAAGTGGCGGTGCAATGCTTATATGCCAAGTAGCTACTTTATCCTATCAATTTCAGGAAGGAAAAGAACGCAGTAGGGCTTTTAGCATCTGGGGAATAATCCTTGGGGTCGGTTTAGGATTCGGACCTATTATTGGTGGTTCAATCACAGCTTTATTATCTTGGGAATGGGTATTCTTAATACATGTTCCAATAGCTATTATAGCTGCTATTCTTGTTTATAGTAATGTAAATGAATCCAAAGATCCTCAAGCCAAAAAACTAGACATTTGGGGAATGCTCACCTTGTCTATATCCATTTTTGGGCTTACTTATTTTATTACACAAGGACCAGATTTAGGTTTCTCTAGCCCTATTGCCCTAGCAAGTATCCTTATTGCGTTGATAAGTTTAATACTTTTTATAAAGGTCGAAAAAATAAACCCTCATCCCATGTTTGATTTCTCGGTATTTAAAATTCGTAATTTCTCTGGCGCTATCTTTGGCTCAATCGGTATGAATTTTAGTTTTTGGCCGTTTATAATTTACTTACCTATTTATTTTCAAAGTTGCTTGGGTTACGATGTTGTAACAGTAGGACTCTCATTACTTGCCTATACCCTACCTACTCTAATTATACCTCCGTTGGCAGAATATCTTTCAGTTCGCTATCGTTCAGGAGTAGTAATTCCTTTGGGATTGTTTATACTAGGATTAGGCTTTATTGTTATGAGATATGGTACCGTAGCAGAAAATCCTAGTTGGCTCACTATGCTTCCTGGTTCTCTTTTGTCAGGTATTGGCTTAGGCTTAACTAACACGCCTGTAACCAATACTACAACTAGTTCTGTATCGAGTAATCGAGCAGGAATGGCTTCGGGAATAGACATGAGCGCACGAATGATTTCATTATCTATAAATATTGCCTTAATGGGTTTTATACTAGTCGAAGGAATCTTTTCTCATTTATCAACTGCCTTTTCTGAATCTCTAAATCGAGAAACATTACGTTCATTAGCAGAAAAAATAGCAGCAGGAAACTTCTCCTCTCTCAATCAAGATTTTCCTGAACTAACTTCATTAGATGCATCAGGTCGAATTGTACACGAAGCGCTTGCACATGGTTTTGACTTAATCCTCTTGTACGGAGGTTTTGGAGTCTGGATTTTAGCATTGATTAGTTTTTATTTTTTTAATTCTTCTAAAAAGACATTAAGAAACTAAAGTACTAAGGTTTCTGTAGATACACTGAAAAAGGTTCAGAGGGACTGAGGAACTGAGGTACAAAGGTTTCCTATCGATTACGTTTAAAAAACTCAGCTCTTTTTTTAGTTAACCATAAAATAACCACAAACTTGTCTTTCTGAGGGACGAAGGCACGAGCGATAGCGAACTGGCAAAGCAATCTCCGCGAGTGGCTCGACAAGTTTGTGTTAGTTTCTCGCGGAGGTGCCTCATTCTTCGGCATGACTAGATTGTGTTTAGAAAGAAAAGCAATGAGTAACAAAGGTTCAAAGATTCCCTATCGACGCACTTAAAAATCCTTTTAATCTTATTAATTCTATAGTAAAACGAAGGTTTTTCATCAATAAAAATTTCTTTAGAATAATAATCACATTTCCATTTTAGATAAATTATATTTCTTTAAAATTTAACATTTCAAAATTAAGTTCTTAACTTAGCGTAAATTCTTATTTTTTCAGTAAAACCACATCCAAAAACAAGCTGAAAAATAATTCATTCTACATTCCATTTTCTATTACCCATTAGCTAATCAATTAAGACAATATGAAACAAACCTATTTTTATTCCAGTGTATTATTTTCCTGTTCAATATTATTATCAAGTAACATTGGTAATGCTCAAGAGAAAACCAAATATCTAAATGCTGAACAGAGTGATCCTATAAAAATGGGCTGGATGGTAGGTTCTCCTCCACCTGCTGACCGTCTTGTACGTTTTGATGATGGCAGTTTTTTTCAATTTCCAGCACTAAGATGGAGCGTAGCACATATGCGCCAATTTATGCCAACAGTAAATGTTTCTCGTGGTTTAGGAAATTCAACTCCATTAGAATCAAATATTAAAAGTGACATTGATCAAATTAAATTCAAACCTCTAAACGAGAAAAAAACAATTTCCTGGGAAGAATCGTTGCAAAAAACCTATGCCGATGGTGTTATTATCATGCACCACGGAAAGATTGTATATGAAAAATATCTTGGAGCATTAACCACCGATGGACAACATGCTGCCATGTCTGTAACAAAATCTTTTACGGGAACACTTGGGATTATGTTGGTCGAAGAAGGTCTTATAGATCCTACCAAACTAGTGTCAGAATATATTCCAGAACTTCAAAATTCAGCTTTTGGAGATGCAACTGTAAGACAAGTAATGGATATGACTACCGCTTTACAGTTTAGTGAGGATTATGCTGATCCTAATGCCGAAATATGGAAATTTTCGGCAGCAGGTAATCCGCTACCAAAACCTAAAGATTACACTGGACCTAAAACCTATTACGAGTACCTACCAACGGTTAAGAAAAAAGGAACTCATGGAGATGCATTTGGCTATAAAACAGTAAACTCTGATGTTTTGGGATGGATTATTGCCAGAGTTACAGGAAAAACTGTTGCCGAAGTTTTATCCGAAAAAATATGGAAGAAACTAGGAACAGAACAAGATGGGTATTACTCTGTAGATGCTGCAGGAACTCCTTTTGCTGGAGGTGGTTATAATTTAGGCTTAAGAGATTTGGCACGCTTTGGTCAGTTAATTTTAAATAACGGAAAAGCTGGCGATCAACAAATTATCCCAAAATCGGCAATTGATGACATCAAAAAAGGAGGAAACAAAAAAGCATTTGCAAAAGCAAACTATACGCTATTAAAAGGATGGAGCTACCGAAATATGTGGTGGATAACTAATAATGATAATGGTGCATTTTGTGCTCGTGGCGTACATGGACAACTTATTTATATAGACCCAAAAGCGGATATGGTTATTGTGCGTTTTGCATCTAACCCAGTTGCTGCAAACTCAGCTAATGATCCCTATTCTTTACCAGCTTACGAGGCTATAGCAAAATACCTTATTAAGGGGAAATAATTACCCAAATCATATTGCTTAAACGTGAAAACATTAAATACTAATTAAAAGATTCCAACCAAAAAGTTAACCATGTAAGTGATTAAGTTCATTTAAGTTTAAGCCTAATTAGTTAGTCACGCTTATATTTACTTAAATCACTTATATGGTTAAAATATTTTTATTGAATTGTTAATGCAGTGAATGTAATCAAATCAGTACTTCAAACATAGAAGGCAATAGATACTCATATTATTTACTTTGCTTTCTTCTTACCCCAAAAAGGGTTTGAATCAAGTCTCCATATATAAGCAATTTGAAAATTTCCCGAAGACAGTCCTACGTTACCCGTATCATTATTATCTGAAAATGAAGAGAAAATCAGATTATTTACATATGATAATCCGAGGGACCATTTCTCCTTGTTATACCCTATAGCCGTTCTTGGAAAGAATGTGGGATATATTTCTATCTTTTTTTTGCCAAAGTCATCTATTCTTTCCGTACCAAAATTAGCGCCTACTGTTACAGAGCCACTGGCAAACCATCTTTTATTTATTGCCCAGGTATAGGCATATCCTCCACTTACTCCAAACTGAAAATTACGCAAGGAATTTTTGTCCTTATGTACAAAAGAACTATCTGAATCTATTTTTGTAAAATAAACTCCACCTCCTAATAAAAAACTCCCTGCCGATTTTAATTGTTTTTCGTTCTGATTGAAAGCAGCTTTATAGGAGAACTTTTTATTATTAAAAACATATTGTCCAAACGCACCATATTGCTGAATATTTAAATCTGGATATAATTGTATGTTTTTATCATTATTATCAGCAGTATAAAATCCATGATATTTTTGTACAAAAAGGTCAATTATAAACTTTCGACCATAATTATGAATTTGAAAATCTAATGCTTTGGTTCTTCCCTTTTCTTTATCTTTCATAAAGCTCAAACCATATCCATAACTCAAATTAATTATTGTGTTATTTATAGACACTCCAAAGCCTAAGCTCATAGGGTTATTGGGCATGAAATTTTTAACCTTTCCATCTACTTCTTTTTCCATAGAAATAAGTTTCATTGACATATATGTCCTTAGCGAAAGTTTATTCTCAAAAGGTTTAATGTAAGTCGTATCGATTTGCGCATTGCAAAAAATAGGAAAAGCAAAAAGGAGTAAAAAAGAAAAATATGATTTCATTGTGTTTTTAGAACGAAAATTAATACCCCTTATTATTTCAAAAAAACTTATTTAACAAGAGTTTATAAGTATATAAAAATAGTGCATAATGAATTGATTTTAATCACAAATCTAGGAATTACGTCAATGAAATACGACCATTCGTCAAAATGTTGAGTGCGTTTTAATAAAACTATAATCTATTAATAAAAGAGAGTCAATTTTACTGTTTAATTTTAAAATAATTCGCAAACTTTAAATAGTTGATTTTTTTTGTATCATTTTAAAATCTGAAACAGACTAAACTATTAAATATTAGGCTTGTAATTCATGTCCCCTTAATTTTATGAGATATATTCTAAAATTATGAAAAAGACATTTTTAATTGCAATAGCCTTTAGTTTTCTCTTGATTTCTTTTTCCTGTAAAAAAGACAAAGAAGATAAAAAAGCTCAAGCAGAAAATCCTTCTGCTTCAGATTCTACAAAAACAATCGATAATGGTTGGCCTCGCGAAGTAACAAACAATGATGCCAAATTAGTCTATTACCAACCACAGGTAGACGACTGGAAAGATTTTAAAGAAATAACTGCACGAATTGCATTTGCCTTAACTCCAAAAGATGGCAAAGAGGTTCTGGGTGTAGCTTCTCTAAAAGCAGGAACCTTGGTAGATAAAGATGCCAGAAGCGTGTTTTTTAGAAATGTAGAAGTTACTGATATTAGATTTCCTGCTCTCGATGAAAAATTAGTTCCGCAAATGGAAAAACTATTTAAAGAATTAATTCCTAAAGGAGGAGATCCTATTTCTATAGATCGTGTAATGGCAGATTTAAGTAAAACCAAAACTCCACCTAAAGGTATAGCGGTTAAAAACGACCCTCCTCCTATTTTTTATAGTACAAGTCCTTCGATATTATTGATGGTTCAAGGAGACCCAGTTTTAGTTCCAATTGAAAAAACAAATCTGAGCTATGTTGTAAATACAAATTGGGATTTATTTTTTGATAAATCGGCTAAGAAATACTATCTATTGGTCGAAAATGTTTGGTTAACTGCTACAGATTTAAAAGGCAAATGGGAAAAGACGACCAGCTTACCTAAAGAAATGAGCAATTTACCATCAGGACAAAACTTTGATGAAGTAAAAAAAATGATTCCTCCACCAACAAGCAATACCTCATTACAAGTTTTCTTTAGTGATAAACCAGCTGAACTTATCGCTATAAACGGAACTCCCAAATTTGTTAAAATACCCGGAACTAAATTAATATATATTGAGAATACTGATAATGATATTTTTGCAGATGAAGGTGACGGGCAATATTATGTATTATTATCGGGCAGATGGTTTCGCTCTAAAGAGCTTACTGGTCCATGGAGTTATGCAACTGATAAGTTACCTGCCGATTTTGCAAAAATCCCTAAAGATTCTCCTCGAGCAAATGTATTAGCTTCTGTTCCTGGAACACAAGAAGCATCGGATGCAGTAATGCTATCACAAGTTCCTACAACTGCTATTGTAAAAAAAGCTGATGCCGAAACCAAGGCTAAAGTTACTTACGACGGAACTCCACAGTTTAAACCTATTCAGGGTACATCGCTTCAATACGCAAGCAACACACAAGAAAAAGTAATAAAGGTTGGAGATTTATATTATCTGTGTTTTCAGGCAGTATGGTTTATGTCTACAACTCCTAATGGCCCTTGGAAAGTAACCGATTCTGTACCTAAAGAAATCTATTCTATTCCGCCTAGCTCTCCTGTATATAATGTTACCTATGTAACCCAAACAAATGTTACAGATACAACTGTAGAGAGTAGTACTACTGCAGGTTATTTTGGAGCTTTTATTGTAGGTGCAGTAATAGGATCTGTACTTACTTATGGAACTGGATTTTACTATCCTCCATATCTTTATTATGGTCCCGGAATTTATCCTGTATATCGCCCGTGGCCATGTACTTATGGTGTTGGAGCAGTTTATAATCCGTGGTCGGGAGGTTGGGCAGCTGGAAGAGCTGCATATGGACCATACGGATCTGTAGGAACAGCAGCTTGGTACAATCCTGCAACGGGAAGATATGGTCGTTCAGCTAGTGTACAAGGTTGGTATGGCGGGCGCACCGCAGCTGGTGGTTACAACCCTTGGACAGGAAATTATGGAAGAACAGAACAAGGGCATAATGCGTATGCACAATGGGGACATTCAGCAGCATCCAATGGTCGCCAATGGGTACAATCTGGTCATGTAACAACTAGACAAGGAACAGTAGTTGGTTATCAAACTTCTGGTGGTAAAGAGGGCGTAATCACACACCATAGAGGCGGAGGAACTACTGTACACACCAACAATAATCTTTATGCCGGACATGATGGACACGTTTATAAAAAAGATAGTAACGGTAACTGGAGTCATTATAATAATGGCAACGGCGGATGGTCTAAAGCTGGTACACTAGGTTCTACACAACACAATGGAGATAAAATCCAGCGCGATAACGTTCAGAAACCAAACCAAACGCTTAACTCTCCTAACAGATCTCTTGGAGGAGAAACTGAACGCAATAACATACAGAAACCGAACCAAACGCTTGGCTCGCCAGACAGATCTCTTGGTGAACCAGGTCATGATAATACCATACAAGGGCTTAACCATTCGGATTTTGCCAGACAACGCGGAGAAACTCAAACACGAGATTTTCAAAACATTCAAAGAGGTGGCGGAAATCGATTAGGTGGTGGGGGCGGTTTTAGAGGTCGAAGATAATTAAGCTCTAAAATCACAACAATTTGATATTAAAAAAATAACCAATTATAAAAAAGGCTAGATACATCATTTTTGTATTTAGCCTTTTTAAATAAATTATTTAATGCAAATTCCATTAATTCCTAAATGTTTCCAGAAACCAAGTTTTATTTTGAATTCGTATTCATACATTTGAATTACATAAAACAGGTAACATGAAAATTTTAATAATAGAAGATGAAGCTGGTTTACGTGAAGTCGTGCAACAATCACTCGAAAAAGAGAAATATATTGTCGAAACCGCATATGATTATATTTCCGGACTAGACAAACTAGGCGCATACGATTATGATTGTATATTAATCGATATTATGCTTCCTAACGGAAATGGTTTGGACTTACTGAGAGAAATAAAAAATCAAAAAAAACAAAGTGCAGTTATTATTATATCGGCAAAAGATGCTGTTGATGATAAAGTAAAAGGGCTGGACTTAGGGGCCGATGATTATTTAAGTAAGCCTTTTCATTTATCAGAATTACATGCCCGAATTAAATCGGCACTTCGGAGAAACAATCACAATGGAGACAATTTAATTGTTTGGAAAAACGTAACGCTTTGCCCAGAACAACGAACAGTTTCTATAGACAATAAAGAACTAACCTTAAACAGAAAAGAATTTGATTTACTTTACTATTTTATAATAAACCCAAACCGATTAATTAATAAAACTGCAATAGCCGAATATGTTTGGGGTGACCATACAGATCAGGCAGACAATCTGGATTTTGTATATTCACAGATTAAAAATTTACGCAAGAAACTAAAAGACAGTGATGCCGAAATTGATATTCAGGCTGTTTACGGAATTGGATATAAAATGAATTAATGAAATTACAAAACTATACACTTCGCTATCTCGCACTTACGCTACTTATTGTAATCCCAATTTGGGCTGGGATTTTTTATATGCTGATTTTAGATGAAGTGCATGATAATATTGATGATGATTTAAAAAACTCTAAAATCATTATTATCCGACATGCTTTTGCCGACAAAAAACTATTAAATTCTCCCGAATTCGGCATCAATAAGTTTACCATAAAACCACTTCCTAAAGGTCATTATTCTCAAAAAGATGAATTTTCTACCTCTGAGGAATTTATGGAATATGATAACGATAACGAACCTATTAGAACATTAAAAACTATTTTTAATGATGATAACGGAAACTCGTATGAACTAATAATAAAAGCATCTGTTGTAGAAGAGGATGACTTACTCGAAGATCTATTCCTGGCTTTAATAGGTTTGTATGTTATGCTTGTTATTAGCATATTAGTAGTAAACCATTTGCTCTTAAAAAGAATCTGGAAATCGTTTCATATCATTTTAGAAAATCTTAAAGAGATTAAATTAGGAACTGGCAGCCGATTAAAACCTATCAATTCTCCTATTGATGAGTTTAATATTTTGGCAAAAGAAGTAGAGAAAATGCTAAATCGTAATGAAACAATTTATTCTAGTCAGAAACAATTTATAGAAAATGCTTCACACGAATTACAAACTCCTCTGGCAATTAGCATTAACAAACTCGAATTATTTGCAGAGAATAGCGTTCTCCCTGATGAACAAATGATGGAGATAGGTAAAATAACAGATACACTGACTCGATTAACAAGATTGAATAAATCGTTATTGATGTTATCCAAAATAGAAAACCAACAATATTCTGAAGAAGAAAGCGTCAACTTTAATAAACTCATATTAGTATTAACAGAGGATTATGCAGACTTAGCTGAATTCAAAAAAATAAAAATCACAGTGACTGAAAATGATACTTTGTTTTTTATGATGAACAAAGGATTAGCCATTGCATTAATTAGTAATTTATTAAAAAATGCTTTGATACATAATCATCCTGATGGTTTTGTAAATTTTGTAATAAACAAGAATGATATCATCATTTCGAATAGTGGTAATAATTCTCCATTAAATCCTGAAGCTATTTTTGGCAGATTCTATCGCCATACCACAACCAATGAATCTACTGGTTTAGGTTTGTCTATCGTAAAATCAATTATAAATAATTACTCGATTACTATCGAATATTTGTTCACGGAAAATCATCAATTCAAAATTATTTTCCCAAAAAAGTAGTCTTTTATTTATTTTCCTAATTGTTTCCAAATTCTGGTTATACACTTGTATCAGAATTAAAAACAACAATTATGAAAACTAAATTAAACTTGGCTACATGCCTAATAGCAGGATTAGCATTTGGACTTTCTGCGAATGCACAAAAAACAGTAATTACAAAAAATGCTTTACCTGCAAATGCTCAGACTTTCTTAAAAACTCATTTTCCAGGACAAGAACCTGTTAATATTATTGAGGATAAAGAAACCTTCTCTAAAGATTACAAAGTTCAGTTTACAAATTATATAGAAATAGAATTTGACGGAAAAGGAAATTGGGAAGAAGTAGATGGTAATCATCAAGCAATTCCAAGTAGTATAATTCCTAAAAAAATAGCATCTTACGTTACTACTAATTTTGCAAATACTATAATAACCAAAATTGACAAAGGAACTTGGGGATATGAAGTAAATTTAAGTAACGGTCTTGAATTAGAGTTTAACTCTAAAGGCAATTTTATAAGAATTGATAATTAACATTAAATACAACAATCATGAAAAAAATAATCTTATCTGGCTTTATAGCCTTAACACTTTTATTCTCGGCAACATCTTGTGACAGCGATGATGATAATGATCATGAAACAATAATTAGTGCCACCGATTTACCTCAACCGGCAACTGCATTTGTTACTACATATTTTCCTGATGCTACTTATAAGCTTATAACTAGACAAAATATTCCTGATGCCGATGGGTCAATTTATGATGTTTTACTAAGTAATAATTTCGACATTGATTTTGATGCTAAAGGAAATTGGATTGATATCGATGGAAATCATCAGGCAATTCCGGTTGCTTTGATTCCTGTAAAAATCAATACTTATGTAACCACAAATTATCCTGATCAAGTTGTAACATCAATCGATAACGAAAAAACGTTTATAGAAATAGAACTTTCTAATAATCTGGAACTAGTTTTTGATCTTGAAGGAAATTTTCTTCGAATAGATAAATAAAAACAAAACTGCATCATACTCTAAAAGCTCCGAAATTTAATCTCGGGGCTTTTTTTTGCAGGAGATTTTAAAATTTTTCTGCCACAAATTACACAAATTTATAAGCGTATCGATAGGAAACCTTTGAATCTTTGTAACTCAGTACCTTTCTTTAGCCACTGATTAAAATGATTTTTTTCACGCAGATCCGACAGATTTAAGCAGATTTAATTTAAAAAAATAGTAATAAATAAATCTGCGCTCATCGGCTTAAATTTTTTTAAAATCTGCGTGAGAAAAAATTTACCCATTCAGAATAGCTATCGGGGTAAAAGAATAAAAAGGAATTTTTCAGCACATTCAGAGAAACCTTTGCGCATTTGCATCTCAGCGCCTTAGAACCTTTTCCTAAAACTTTTCGGTTAATTTTTTCGCCTCAAATTTCACGAATCTACACAAATCATTAAACCGTTATAAATCACTATAATCTTTTTAAAAACATATCGTCAATAAAGATTAATCTCCCTTACTATCTCTTTTGCAAAAAAAATAAGAATATTCCTAAATGTTTCCAGGTTCAGGTTATAATATTGCTGTATAATAAAATAACAATTTAATACTACTACCATGAAAAAAACATTTTTAACAAGTTTTACAATTTTATCAATTTTGCTTTCAACAACCTCTTGCGATAGTAATGACGGTCTTGTCGCAGTGGATAAAACTGTAATCGAGCCAACTAATCTTCCTGCTACAGCAAAAACATTTACCGAAACCTATTTTCCTAGTCCTGTATATAAATCAACAGTAAAATTAAATACACCTAGTTTAAATGGAACTATTTATGATGTTTCGCTTGCAAATGGTTTCGAAATAGATTTTGATGCTAACGGAAACTGGACTGAAATAGATGGAGGTAATCAAGCAATACCTACTGCTTTAATTCCAGAGAAAATTAATGCTTATGTTGCTGCAAATTATCCTGGTTTGTTTATCGTACAAATCGAAAACGAAAAAACTAAATACGACGTAGAATTATCTAATGATATAGATTTAGTTTTTACTACACAAGGAGATTTTGTTAGAATAGATCATGATGGAGATAATCATAATGAAGTTGTTGTTAATCCAACTACATTACCTCTGGCAGCGACTACATTAATTAGTACACATTTCCCTAATGCAACAATTAGATTGGTAGAAAAACAAAATAAACCAGATGCAAACGGTTCTGTTTATGATGTTTCTCTTTCTAACAATTTTGAAATTGATTTTGATGTAAATGGAAACTGGACAGAAATAGATGGAGGTAGCAAAGCTATTCCTGTTGCTTTAATTCCTGCAAAAATCAATACATATGTTACAACCACTTATCCAGGTTTATTCATAACATCTATTGATAATGAAAAAACATATACTGAAGTAGAACTTTCTAATGATACAGATTTAATTTTTGACACTCTTGGAAATTTCCTTAGAATAGACAAATAAAAATGTAATTATATAATACCATTCTAAAAGCTCTGAAATTTAATTTCGGAGCTTTTTTTAAGTCTGTGGATGAAAAGGAACGCGGATAAGACAGATTCGCTAAAGCGAAAACACGGATAAAAACGGATTTTAAAAGTTTAAATTTGTGAAAATTTGTGTAATTTGTGGTAGAAAAAAATAACCGCAAAATTGCCTTAGTCTTAGTCTCTTTGCAGCTCAGAACCTCAGCGCCTTTGTCCCTTTGAAACTGAGAGTCAAAAGTGCAAAAATTAGGTTTGCGAATGTCAGGCTGCGCGGAGTCGAAGCCCCGCAAGTAACTAACATAAAGTTTTTCTTAAATTGCGGAGCCACTCGCGGAGATTCCTCAATTCTTCGGAATGACAAGATTGGGGTTATGTTGTGATCAAGTCTTTGTCCCTTTGAAACTTTGCAACTTTAAACCTTTCTTAGCGCATCGATAGAAAACCTTTGCATCTCTTAATTATCGAGTTTCTCGCGGAGACCCTTCTTTCATCAGGGTGACAAGATTGGGGTTATGTTGTGGTCAAGTCTTTGTCCCTTTGTCTCATTGTAACTTAGAACCTCAGCACCTTTGAAACTTTGCCACTTAGCACCTTTAAACCTCAACAGTTTAGAATCTATTAAAAAACAAAAAACCATTCCGTAAAACGGAATGGTTTTTAAAAACACAATCTTTATTCAATTTAATAAATCACTTTTTTAATTTTGGTCTGATTGTTATCTAAGACAACTTTAACCACCAGAACTTGATTAGCAGATTTTAAATTATCGATACTCAATTTAGGATTTCCTATCCCACCTTTCTCGTAGAGTAAATTACCCGAAACATCGTAAATAAATACCTGATTAATATTCTGATCAAACGCATTAACACTTATCACTTTGTTTAAAGTAGCTACAGAAATTGTATTGTTTGCCGATGCAGAATATTTTGAAGCAACTGCACGACCAAATACGAAAGGAATACCAACTGTTAATTCCTGCACACAACCTTGATCTGAAGTTATTATAAAAGTATAAGTGCCGGATGATAGATTTTGAATTAATAAAGAAGGTAGATCTGACTCATAAACAGTTGCTCCTGAATTAAATGATACAGTCCAATCACCCTCAGGTAAATTTTCTAAAAGAACACTTCCCTTAGATGAAGATGTTTCTGGTGTAACTGTAGGCGTAACCGCTGGCGTTTCGTTAATAGTCACAGTTATTAAACTTGAACTACTGCTTATACCGTTCGCATTTTTTACAGTCAATGCTCCGTTATAAACCCCGGCCGCAGTTCCTGCAGGAATAGCAACCGTGACCGTATTATCAATCAATGCTTCATCAGTAACAGCAGCAAAACTATTTGTAGGCGAAGAATCCCATACTATACTATACACAACTGGAGAGCCGGTTGTAAAGAGATAGAATGTTGTATTTTGCGCACTAGGGCTTGAACATATGTCAGTTGCACCTATTCCTGTTATTGTTGGTGGTACAACCGCATCATTAACTACTATTGTTACTGCTAGATCCGTTTTACAAGTTCCGCTATAGATAGTCAGTAGTCCAACGTAGGTTCCTGACGGGACATTTGGAGATATTTCAATTGTATTTATCACGCCTCCGCCTGGAGCTGCAGTGAATGGAGTTAAACCTTGGTTTTGTATTGGACTGTTAGTGGAAATAACATTCCATTTAACAGAATACTCTGTAGGGTTTCCTGTAACTGCAGTATATGCTAATGATGTTGTTTGCGAACTGGTACTTGTAAAAACTGGTGTAATTTCTCCATTTGTTGTAATTGTAGGAAGTGGATTTACAGTTACTGTAAAAAGTGAGCCTGCACTACTAACACCACTCGCATTTTTAACAGTCAATGTTCCGGTATAAGTTCCCTCAGCAGTTCCCCCAGGCACATTAATCTTAATTGGACTGGCAGGTAATGCTGCATCTGTAACGGCTGCAAAACTATTTGTTGGAGAAGAATCCCAAACAATACTATAAGAGACAGGAGATCCTGTTGTTGCACTATAACTTAATGCTGCTCCTTGCGCAGAAACTCTTGAACAAACAGCATTTGTTGATTCTGCTGCTGTTATAGTGGGTGCTTCAGGGTTAATTACTATTGATACTTCCTGAGCTGCTGAGATACAAGTTCCATTGTAAATAACCAAACTTCCAATATAGGTTCCAGGCGGAACATTAGGAGATACTTCAATTGTATTTATTACACCTCCGCCGGGAGCAAAAGTGAATGAAGTTGTACCTTGATTTTGCATTGGACTATTACCTGAAAAAACGTCCCACTCAATATAATATCCTATAGGATCTCCTGTAACTGCAGTATATGTTAATGATGCAGTTTGCGAGTTCGTACTTGTAAAAACTGGAGAAATTGTTCCATTTGTTGTAATTGTAGGTTTTTCATTTATAGGCACAGTAAAAGATGAGCCTGTACTAACTACGCCACTTGCATTTTTCACAGTCAATGTTCCCGTATAAGATCCTCCAACAGTTCCCGCAGGAACATGAATATCGATACGGCTTTCAGGTAATGCTGCATCAGTAACTGCTGCAAAACTATTTGCTGGAGAAGAATCCCAAACAATACTATAAGTAACTGGAGAACCCGTTGTTTCACTATAATATAAATTTGTTATTCGCTCTTCATCAGCTGGACAAATAGGAAAGGTTCCGTCTGATATGGTTATAGTAGGTAAATCCTCTACTGTTACAGTTGTTGCCACAGAATTTACTACTGCACAATCCCCACTTTGTACAACAGCTCTAAACTGTGTAGTTTCTGTTAATACGCCTGAAGTGTACGTAGTATTTGTATTTGCGATATCAACCCATGTCGTAAACGGATTTACAGATGACTGCCAGTTAACAACCGATCCTGTATGACCGGATAAAGTCAGTAAACCACTTGTGTTTCCATAAGTAATTGTTGTTCCGCCAGTTACTGTTCCACCAACTGTTGGCGGATATATTGTTATAGACACGGGATATACAGAACCGCAAGATCCATTTTTTAATATCAATGATCCTTGATAGGTTCCTGGTAAAGCATTTGCTGATACTTCGATTTGAAATGTATTAGGAGTTGAAGTAAAAAGATGTGGAGTATCAGGAATATCTACTAAGAAAGCTGCATTTGCTTCGTTATCCCAATTAACTGCATAGCTTGTAGGACTTCCAGTAGTAGCACTATAAGCTAAATCTGATATTTGCGAGCCTGCACAAATCGCAGAGAATATTCGAGTTGATGTAATTTTAGGAATTTCATTTATAGTTACAGTAAAAATTGAACCCGTACTAACACCACCATTTGCATTTTTCACAGTCAATGTTCCCGTATAAGTTCCCACAGCTGTTCCGGCAGGAACTGCAATCGTAATTGGACTAGACGGTAATGCTGCATCTGTAACTGCTGCAAAACTATTTGCTGGAGAAGAATCCCAAACAATACTATAACTAATTGGAGATCCCGTTGTTTCACTATAACTTAACGGTGTATTTTGCGCACCCACAATTGAACATCGAGATCCAGCCGAAGCTGACGCTGTTATAGTAGGTAAAGCCTCTACCGTTACAGTTGTTGCAGCAGAATTTACAACCGGACAAAATCCTGTTCGTACAACTGCTCTAAATTGTGTAGTTTCTGTTAGTACTCCTGAAGTGTAAGTTGTATTTGTATTGTCAATATCAACCCAAGCCGTAAACGGACTTACTGATGACTGCCACTTAACAACAGATCCTGTATGACCTGATAAAGTCAGCAAACCACTTGTCTCTCCGGAATTAATTGTTGTTCCGCCAGTTACTGTTCCACCAATAGCTTGCCCAATTATTGTTATCGTTACCGTAGATGCAGAACTGCAAGATCCACTTTTCACTATAAATGATCCGTTATAGGTTCCCGGTAAAGCATTTGCAGGTATTTGAATTGGGATTCCTCCACTTGAAGCAAAATTATATGAAGTATCAGGGATATCCGCTAACAAAGCTGCATTTGCTGCGTTATTCCAATCAAGGGCATAACTTGTAGGATTACCAAAAGAAGCAACATAAAATAAAGTTGATGTTTGTGAATTGCCGTTTGCACAAATTAGAGAAAGTACTCCATCTGATATAATTGTAGGAGTTTCATTTATAGTTACAGTAAAAACTGAACCTGTACTTATACCACCGCTTGCATTTTTCACAGTCAATGTTCCGGTATAAATTCCGGCGGCAGTTCCGGCAGGAACTGCAATCGTAATTGGACTAGATGGCAACACTCCATCTGTAACAACTGCAAAACTATTTGCTGGAGAAGAATTCCAAACTATACTATAGGTAATTGGAGCTCCCGTTGTTCTACTGTAACTTAGAGCTGTACTTTGTGCATCATCACTCGTACATACACTATTTGCAGCTAATCCCGTTATAGTGGGTAAAGGCACTACTGTAACCGTTGTTGCAGCAGAATTTGCTGCTACACAAGCACCATTTTGTACAACAGCTCTAAATTGCGTAGTCGCTGTTAATACCCCTGAAGTATAAGTAGTATTTGTATTGACGATATCGACCCATGTTGTAAACGGACTCACAGATGACTGCCACTTAACAACAGATCCTGTATGACCTGATAAAGTCAATAAACCGCTTGTATTTCCAGCATTAATAGTAGTTCCGCCACTTACTGTTCCACCAACTGTTGCCGGTGATACAATTACCGTAGCTGAATTATTAGTCGTAATAGTAGAAGAACAAGTTTCTGAAGTAAGTTTAGTAACTGTTATAATGCTCGAACCTGCAGTAGTTAATCCTTCCGCTGTAAAAGTTCCAGTTCCTGCTGTACTAACTGTCAAATTTGCAGTTAGTGCCGTAGCACTAGGACTACTTCTGTTATAAGTCACTACATAATTACCAACAGGCAATGACGTAACGCTACCCGCTACTGTTATTGTAGATGTTGTACCACTAGAAGCACAAATACTTGTTGCAGTTGTAGATCCAATACTATAATTAGGACAAGAATAAGAAATAATCACTTTTCCAGCTGCGCCTGCACCCCCAATTTGTGCAACACCCAACGCCGAATTTATGGCACCACTACCTCCTCCACCAGCTGGTGAACCTGCGATTCCGGGTGCATTACTTAAGAGTAAACCTGAAACAGCTCCTCCTCCGGCTCCTCCTGAATTTGCTCCGGCACCTCCAGCACCAGACGAAAGCAATAATCCTAGAAGATTCCATGAGTTACCATTACCTCCGTTTACACCTGCAAACTTACTAGAACCTGTCGAAGCTGCAATTGTTCCTCCTGTTCCTCCTAAAGGAGAACCTCCAGTATTATTGGCACCTCCACCTAAACCTCCTGCGGCTAAGATAGACGTTTCGAAACCACTAATAGTAGAGTTCCCTCCTGCAGCACCAGCTCCGCTGGTACCAGCGGTTTGACTAGCAACTACTACATTTAGCGTTGCTCCGGGAGTAACTGTAATTGGAGCACTTGCGTAAGCTCCTCCTCCTCCTCCGGCAGCACCTCTTCCTAAAAGCAATGGGGCACCACTGGCTCCACCGCCAGATCCGCCACCGCCCCATGCCTGAACAATGACACTAGTTACACCAGCAGGGACAGGAAATGTCCCATTGTTGGTATACGTTTTCGTCGATCCTGCTTGGGACCACGAATAAGAACTAATAAAGACGAGTAATAAAAATAATTTTAATTTCATAATAGTAGGTTTTAATAATGAAAAAAATCAGTTAATTATTTGGGGTAAAGGGTATTTATAAGAAGGTGGTATTAAAAGAAATAGCATAATTAGATTGAAGATTAATCTACAGTATTTTCTTTTCTCGAATCAACTACAACATATTGATATACAGTCTATTGAAGCAATACATTAGTAAAATTAACATAATATTTCTGTAAATAATTATATTATTATGCAAATTATTGTGTCGTTCAACGAATAAATATTTTTTTTACTAAATATTTAACACGTTAAATATCAATACATTAAAAATATCATTTTGTTACAAAAAAAGCTGCTTCAGCGTAAGGTATTGAGTTGTTGAGGTTTTAAGTGACAAAGGCGCAAAGGCTAGCTTTGCCCATAAACTAACCGTAACATTGTCTATCCTGAAGCAGGAAGACACGAGCGATAACGACCTGGAGAAGTATTCTCCACGAGTAGCTCGGTAATTATTGTGGAGTTTCTTGCGGAGACCCCTCGTTCCTCGGGGTGACAAGATTGTTTGAAGAAGGGACAAAGGGGCTGAGAGACAAAGGTGCAAAGGCTTGGATTACGCGTAAAACAACCATAATCTTGTCAGGCTGAGTAGAGTCGAAGCCCACGTATAAACCGTTACTTTCTTTTCATAATAAAAAAAGCCCTAACAAGTTTTAAAATCTTGTTAGGGCTATGCCTTTCTATTTATTATTTTTATTTATAAATCAGATATTTTGCTCTCATTTTTTTGAAATCTCGCAAACCATCTTTCCAGCTGTTTCTAATTTCTTCTTCGGAGATTCCAGCTTCTATTTGTTGTTGCAATTTTTCATTTCCAGCTCGTATAGAGAATTTTCTTTTATCGAAGAATTTAGACTTATCTGTAGTTGTTTGATATGCTTTGATCAGCCATTTAATTTCTAGTCTATTAATTCTAGGAATTGCCGACAAATCCTCCCCATTACATTCTACACCATTATATAAAGGATCTTTATCTCCAAAATTTGGTTTTGGAGTAAATGCAAAGTCGCTTTTTGGTAAATAAGGAGAGCCATATATCTGGAATTGTTTCTCCGTTCCGCGTCCCATACTTATATTAGTTCCTTCAAAAAGGCATAAACTAACATATAAATTAATCGATTGATCGTTAGGTAAATTAGGAGAAGGTCGCACTGGTAAACTATAACTCATGCTTCTATTATAATTCAGACACGGGATAACTGTCAGTTTACATTGAATTCCGTCTTTAAGCCATTTTTCACCATTAATCATTTTAGCTTCTTCGCCTAAAGTCATTCCGTGAAGTAAGGGAGTTCGGTGCATTCCAATTCCGCTTTGAAACGCAATATCCAAAACAGGACCATCTACAATACCAATATTCGGATTCGGGCGATCCAATACAATTAACGGAATGTTATTCTCGGCACATGCTTCCATTATTCTATGCATTGTAGAAACATACGTATATAATCGTGTTCCTACATCTTGCAAATCAAAAACCATGATGTCAATTCCTTTTAATTGCTCAGCATTTGGTTTGTTATTTTTCCCGTAAAGGGAAGCAATCGACAATCCTGTTTTTGTATCGATTTCATCAGATACGTGTTCGCCAGCATCGGCTGTCCCCCTAAAACCATGTTCTGGTGCAAAAATGGTTTTTATCTTTACTTTCTTTTCAACCAAAAAATCTACCAGATGGGTTTTCTCATCAATAATTCCTGTCTGGTTGGTTACAATACCAATAGTTTTCCCTTTTAGTAAAGGCAAATATTCAGTATAATTTTCTGCTCCTGTTTTTATTTTTTGCGCAAAAGAAACGGTTGTAATTAATACGCATATTATGGTTAGTTTTTTCATAGGGTTTATTTGTTTTTCACTAATTGCACGAATTAGCATAAATTATTTTTTGCCACAGATTAAAGGATTAAAAAGATTTTATTCGCCATTAATTTTTGTTTCTCGCAGATTCTACAGATTTTGGAGATTTACATTATAATAAATTGTTTCACGCAGATTTTGCAGATTCTGGCAGATTTAATTTAAATTTTATAATCTGTGTTGATCTGCTTAAATCTGTAAAATCTGCGTGAAAAACTTAGCGTCAACAAAACAAAAATCATTTTTAATCTGTGGCTAACTTTTTTCACTCATTTATTTGTTTCCAAATCTTCGGGCAAAAATCATCTTTATACATTAATCTATTAGTTCTTGTAGGGTTTACACGATTGGTAAGAATAATTAAGAACCTATTATTATCGGGATTCAAAAAGAAAAATGTTCCTGTGAAGCCTGTATGTCCAAAATCATTTTTATTATAAAATGCATCTGGTTTTCGTTTATCAAAACCAAGTCCGCGATAAATTCCTTCTTTGGCAAGAGGCGAATTTGTAAATGTTGCAACCACCTTTGCTTTTAGAATTTGCTTTCCTTGATACTTCCCATTGTTAAGCAACATCTGGCAAATTACCGAGATCGATTGTGCATTGGCAAACAAACCTGCATTCCCGGAAACTCCACCTAAAATAGCCGCAGCTTCATCATGTACATAACCTTTGATGGTATCTTTTCTGAAAAAATTATCAATTTCGGTTGGCATTACATTTTGCTCCGAAGTCCATTTTAAAGGATTATATCCAATTTTTGAGATTCCTAATTCAGCATAAATTTTATTCGCCAGTTGATCCAACTTTTTACCTGTATTTGTCTCCATCATTTGTTGCACAAGGATCAGGTTTAAATCGCTGTACAAATACTTACCACGAGGATTGGTATTGGCCACAGCTATTTTCTCATATACCATTTTATAAAACTCAGGATTTATCCACATATTTTTATAAACCTGAACATAATTCTCTTTAGGTTCAAAAGAGAGATAATTTGCATCATAAACAATATTCTTGTTTACATACATATTATCGAATAAATCAGGATAGTTCTCCGACTTTTCTTTACTTAACAAAGGAGATCCATCTGGCGTAGATAACATACTTTGATAAAAAGTAATACTGGGCGTTAACCCCGAAGTATGCGTGAGTAATTCAAAAAAAGTTAAATCGGCAATAGCTGTGTTTTTATACATAGGAACTACGTCTCCCAACTTATCTTCTAATTTTAATCTGTTTTCTCCAACCAAACGCATGGCGACGAGGGTAGCTCCCAAGACTTTAGACATAGAAGCTAAATCGTACACGTCGTCTGTTTTTACTAACTCTTTTTTTGAATAATCGTGGTACCCATAATTTTTCAAAATGAAAACAGAATCTTTGCTACCTACAATAATTTGTGCTCCAGGGAAAAATCCTTTTTCGAGCGCATTATTCATCATCGAATCGATGTAAACTTCATTTTGCTTTGTATTGAAAGTTTTTATTGAACTCTTTAGAGAATGGCAACTAATCTCTAGAAGAATCAAAAAAACAAGTACGATTTTAACTCCTATTTTCTTCATGTTCTTTATGGATTAACTCTCAAGTCCTGACCTGCCATAAGAGGCTCGTTGTTGGTTCCTGTGATCATTATTCTAACTGCTTTTACAGGTTTCTTTGGGTAGATAGAAGCATTCCCATAATCAAAAATATCTCCTTTTTCAAAATCAATTCCGTTATACGAATATTCAACATAACCATCATTTACAATAAATCTTGGGTGATGTGGAATTCCTGTCAATACATCAATTTTTGAAGAAACAACAGGATTGGTAAACGTGTATAAAATCCAGTCACCGCTCACACACGGAACATCGGTACGCAAATAAGTCTCTTCATTATAATCTTCTAATCTTGAAATTGGGAATTTAGGATTTTCAGCCATCGATGAGGTAACTTTTACCTCTGGTTCTAAATAAGGCGAACAATTGAAATTTACCTTAGCCGAAGATGCTGTAGCTTCTTTATTATCTACAATAAAGTCTAAACGATAAGTGTTTTTATCATTATAATTATCAATCACAAATCGCAAACGAGGTTTGGATTTCAGTGTTTTTTCTTCTGAATAAGTTTGGATTAATTTATCATTTTCATAAAATGAAACCGATTTAATAACTCCATTACTAACCTCATCTGCAGTTGGATTAAAAGTTAAATACCAAATCCCGCTTTTATCAACATGCTCCGTAATATTCTCCGAAATGTTTAAAACCTCAACTTTTGATGTATTCCAATTTGCAACTGGTAATTTCTCAACTTTTACCGCAGGACTTGCTGAATCTTCATTAAAGAAGGTACGGAACAAGTATTGCTCATAATTCTTAGTCTGGATTGATCCAGTATATAAAGGGGATTGTCTCGTAGGTTCGTTTCCTTGCGCATCATAACGTACAACTGCTCCTTCATAAGGTGGTGTTACTGTAATCGTTCCGCTTTTATAAATTGCCGTTGGCGGAAAATCTCTAAAAGCAATTCCCATATTAGCCAAACGTTGCAAATGGCTATTGGTTAATCTTCCATAAAAATTATCCCAGTTTTTATCTTCTTTTTTAGACCATCCAATTTCGGACAAAGCACTAATTCTTGGGTAACTTTGGTATTCTACAAATCGTGTCGGACGATCAAGATATTCACTCCACAAAGCACCTTGTACTCCTTTTATCAATTTTTGTTGTTCGGGAGTTAAATCGTTGTCTGGAATTGGCTCAAACGAATAAGCTCTTTTTGTATCTGTAATAGCTGCCCAACGATGACCACGCTCATTTTCGGACTGTGCCATGTCAAAATAAGTAAATTGCCCTGGCATCATAACAGTTTCATACCCTTTTTTAGCTGATTCAATTCCGTAGCTTATTCCCTGCCAAGCACTAATTAAAGTGTTTGGATTTATCTCTCCTCCTTTTAAAATTTCATTCCAGCCGGCTGTTTTTTTATTGTATTTTTCTACGATTTTTTCTACACGTCTAAAGAAATAATTCTGAAGTTGGAAAGTATCTGTATAGCCTTCTTTTTCCATCAGCGCTTTACATTTTGGGCAATGTTCCCAATTGGCTCTATTTACCTCATCTCCTGCAACATGAATATATTCAAAAGGGAACATTTCTGAAACTTCTCTAATTATAGAATCTAGAATTTGATAGTTTTCTTCACGCCCCACACACCATACATTTTTTACTTCTCCCTGAACACTTTTTGTTTCCTGTGTCGTAACACATCCTATTTCTGGATATGCTGCCGTTACAGCGCGAGAATGTCCCGGAATTTCGATTTCGGGCATAATTGAGATTCCACGAGCTGCTGCATAAGCCACAACTTCTTTCATATCGGCTTGGGTATAATAACCGCCGTAACGTTTGTTTCCTGAACCGTAAGATGGCAACAATACTTCTCCTGGTCCTCTCCAGGCTCCTTTTAAGGTTAAATCTGGCATTGATTTAATCTCGGCTCTCCATCCGTTATCATCGGTAAGATGCCAATGAAAAACATTCATCTTGTGTGCTGCTAACCAGTCGATATAATTCTTAACCGTTTGCTTATCAAAAAACTGTCTTGAACAATCAAGCATCATTCCGCGCCATTCAAAACGAGGATAATCTTCTATTTTCACAAACGGAATTGTTCCTTTTTTCACCTCTTTGGCAGTGCAAATTTGTAATAAGCTTTGAAGTCCATTTAAGACTCCGTTTGAAGATTTTCCTTTTATAACCACTCCTTTTTTAGTTACGCTCAATTCGTAACCATCATTAGGAAGATTTAATTTTTCATCTACTAAAAATGATATTCCATCTTTTTTATTTCCTTTTCCAATAGAAACAATCGGCTTAATTCCTGTAGTTGCAAAAAAATCACTCCCTATATAATTGGCACTTTTTTGCAACTTTTTGTCTACAACAATTTGTACTGATGAAGGAATTACAAATGTTCCTTCTTTCTGTTCTATTTTTACTGGTTGCGGAATTATATCGAGTTTCTGAGCCTGTAATACATTCAGGGAACTCAAGAAAACTGCGATTAGTAGCATACTTTTTTTCATCTTTTCTGGTTTTTGGTTTTGTTAAAATTGTATTGGAATACTTTCCGTTTGTGTGGTACTCAAAGCGGTAATGGCATAAATATATTTTTCAAAATTAGCATTTGGCACTTCTAATTTTGTGGCTGTGGTTACGTAGTAAACATTCTCAGGATTAGAGAAATCTGTTATTTTTCCTTTAGCAAATCTATAAATCACATATTTTTTATTGTTCAATCCAGCTTTCCAAGTAAGCAGTCCTTTATCTCCGCTTTTAGCAATCGTAGCGTTTATTGGCGGCTGTGGTGTTATTCTTGTAATTCTGTTTGCTTCGGGTGTTAATGCAATATATTTATATTGTTTTTCTATAAGAGGCTTTCTAAGTGTATCTCCTTTTTTTAGAAAATTGTTTGCTGTAAAATACATGGAGCCATCTAGTAAAGGCAGAGACCGAACCATTTCTATTTGCTTCACAATCTGGTCTGGACTTCTCCACTCTACTTCATTTGCTGTTTTCAAAAGCTTATAAACTCCATGACCTACATATACATTTGCCCCGTATTTATGTTTTGCCCACCATTTTGCCAAAACTTCAAAATTAGCTCTGTCAAAACCAATGTGCCAGTATATTTGAGGTGTTACATAATCTATCCAGTTTTCTTTTTGCCATTTTAAAACATTGGCATACAAATCATCATAGTTTGTAGCTCCTGCCATTGTGTTTGATCCTTCTGAATCTTTGGCAATATTTCGCCATACTCCAAAAGGTGAAATTCCGAATTCGACCTCTGGTTTATTTGCAATTATAGTATCTCTTATTTGTTTGATTATCAAATCGACATTATCCCTTCTCCAATCGTCTTTGTCTTTAAACTGTCGAGGTTCTTTGGCAAATGCAACCTGATCAGGAAATTCTTGCCCAGCAATTCTATATGGATAAAAATAATCGTCCATGTGTATTGCCTGAATATCATAATTTCGAACTATTTCGCCCACCACAGAAGCAACAAAATCTCTGGTTTCTTTAAACCCAGGATTAAAATATCTCGTTTTTCCGTAAGTAACAAACAACTCTGGTTTCTTAAAATATAAATGCGTTTTTGCTAGTACTTCTTTGGTTGTATCTTTTTGTACACGATACGGATTTAGCCAGACATGTACACTCATTCCTCTTTTCCCCGCTTCGTCAATCATTAATTGCAATGGGTCAAAACCCGGGGCAACGCCCTGAGTTCCGGTTATCCAATGTGATGCTGGTTCTTTAGTCGATTTATAATAGGCATCTGCCGTAGGGCGAATTTGAAAGATTACGGTGTTCAGATTATACGACCGTAAATTATCCAGAATTGTTATCATTTCGGCTTTCATCGCCTTGTCTGATAAACCGGGTTTTGAAGGCCAATCGATATTATCTACAGTAGAAATCCAAGCAGCCCGCATTTCTCTTTTTGCTGGTTGTTGTCCAAAGAGATTGGCTTGAAACAACAGCACTAGAATTAAAATTTTTAAGATTTTCATAAATTCTATTTTTGGTTAGTTAATGTTTTTCGGGCAATTTAACCGCAAAGTCCGCAAGGGTTTTACGCAAAGTCCACAAAGTTTTTAATCTGTTTAATCCTTTAATTTCTATCTAATTCATTATTAAATCACCAACGAAATAAGTCCCAGCGGGACATTATATTTATAGAAATTTAATTGTTTATCTAAAGAAACCCCAGCGGGGTGACATTTCAGCAACCCGAAGACAAACATACATATCGCTCCGCTGGAGCTTTTACAAAAAGAACGTATAACATTGGCTATAAATATTACGCTCCGCTGGAGCTTTTATAGCATAGCATATTTACTCAATATAATTTTCTAATCATTCTAATCTTTTTAATCTGTGGCAGATAATTTAACCACTATGTCCGCAAAGTTTTTCTCAATATTGACATTTCAACGGAAGAGAAACTCCATAATATTTGTCGATAATAATACCTAACAGGTTTAAAAAAAACTGTTAGGATAAACTTACTCTAATAAATAAATTCCTCCCTCAATAAGCGATGTCCAAACGTTGCCTTTTTCATCTACTGAAAATCCGTTTACGCTCGAGCTTCCTAAATTGATTTGTTTTATAATCTCAAATTTCTCCGCATCAACAATAACGACTTCTCCTTTTCGGCTTCCTATATATATTTTATTATTGTTTTCTACTATTGGCGCTGGATTATGCTCGTACCCTAGTTTTAAATCTAAAATCTTACTTTGACTAATCAAATTTTCTTCGGTTAATTCTAGATTATCGCTTAATGGTAATCTTAACAATTCTCCATTCATTGTTTTTGCATAAAACCATTTTCCGTCTTGGCTTTTTCCCATCGATTCTCTGACTTTCCATTTAGAGGTTCTTAAAAGGGTTTTACCTGTTTCGATATCCAAAATGGTCAAAAAACGTTCTGGTGTAACAAAGTAAAGTCTGCTTTTTGACGACACTACATTTACATTTCCAGCTGAATACAAAAGCTGATTTATATTGCCATTATTCCATCGCCAGATAAGTGCTCCTGTGTTTTTATTTAAACAATAAACATTGGCATCCCATGCTCCAAAAATAACCTTATCCCCTTGTATCAATGGAGTTCCTTGCGAATACGATTGTGGTAAATTATTCTTCCAGATTACCTGACCACTAACGGCATCAATGCATATAAACGCTGTAGAGCTTGCTGTATAAATTTTATTATTCTCGGCAATTGGCGAACCTACCAAAACTCCACCTACAGGAATCTTCCATTTTTGTTTGCCTGATTCTGTATCAAATCCTAGCAGATTTCCTTCTATTGTACCAATAACAAGATTGTTTTTTACAATAATTGGGGAGAAATAAATAGCATTTCCTGTTTCTGTTTTCCAATTCAGCGTTTTGTTTTTCAAATTAACCGATTGTATCTCGCCAATAGAATTGGTAAAATAGAGGCTTCTTTTATCAAAACAAGGAACACTATAAATTGATGCAATATCTTTTATAAATGGAGGGAAATTAGTTTCTAGATTATCTTTTGGAATTTCAATTTTTGAAGGCTTTGTTGGAACTGAGAAATTAAAAACACCTGGTTTGTCTATCATTTTCTGATAAACACTAATGCTATCATTACTGATTACAACCTCGTTGTAGCTTCTGGTTTTTCCATCGCGCGAGGTAATCGATGCTCCCATAATACCGCTTAGACCAGAGAAATCATATTTTTTTAAGGTGTGTCCGTGACCACAAAAACTAACAACTGTAGGGTATTTTTCTAAAACAGAAAGTACTTCTTTATAATTACTCACACTATTATCTAATGGATAATGCGCAAAGTTCAATACTTTTTTATTGCTATTTTTAAGACTGTCTTTTAGTGTTTGGTCAAGCCAAAGAACGTCTTCATGCTTTACAAAACCATCCCCCATTTTCATATAAGGACCACACGGAAATCCGATAAAAAGATAATCTCCTTTTGAGAAAACAAATCTATCGTTACCCCATATTTTTTTATAAGTCAAACCTGCACTTTCACTCCAATTAGTTTCGTGATTTCCTGAGATTACATAATAAGGAATTTTCAATTTAGCCAGAATCGAATGAACTTGCTTTAGTTCATCATCTGCGCCACGATTCGTTAAATCTCCCGTTACTACAACAAATTCATTATCAGAATTATTGATTTCTTTTATAATGTCTTGCAACAAAAAATCATTTTCGTTCCCCACAGAAACATGCAAATCTGTAAGTTGTACAAACTTGATATTTCCTGATTTTTCTGCCTTTTGAGAAAACCCTGATGCAATTATAAAAATCAATAATATTATGGAAAATGAAAGTTTCATTGATCTGTTTTTTATTTTATTTTGAAACAAATTATATTGTGGTTACGTTGTGTTAGACGCACTGCGGTGCGTCTCTACACTGTGCGTATACACTGTGCGTCTACAGAAAACCTTTGAATCTCTGTCCCTTTGAACCTCTCTCAATTATTAAAAAAATTATAGAAAAACAGCAATTGAAATTTTAAGGAGTTCTCCCAATATTCAATATTATGTTTTCCTGGACGTTCTATATAATCATGGTTAATTTTTTGGGCAAGCATCTTTGTATGAAGCTCTCTATTTACATCAATAAAAAAATCATCTACTCCACAATCGATAATAAGTTTTAGATTATTGTTTTCTACTAATCAAAGCATATTTACTACTGTATTTTTCTCCCAATTTTCAGGGAATTCAGTTATAGAACCTAAACGTTTTTTTATATCCCACTTTTCAGGAAACGGACGAAAATCTACTCCTCCGCTCATACTCCCAGCTGCTCCAAAAACATCCTGATGTTTAAACGAGAGATATAGTGCTCCGTGTCCGCCCATACTAAGACCAGATATGGCTCTGCCTTCACGACTTGCAATCGTTTTGTAGTTTTTATCTATAAAGGGAACTAACTCATTTACAACATAAGTTTCATATTTAAAAGTGGAATCTATTGGACTATCAAAATACCAACTTGAATAATTCCCATCAACACCAATTACTATAAAACCATATCTATCTACCTGTTCTCCAACCTCTTTAAAACTTTTTACCCAAGTTGCATAATTACCGCTATACCCATGAAGCAGATAAACTACTGGGAATTTTTTCTTGCTTTTTTTATAATTATCAGGAACTATTACACACGTCTGTATGTTTTTATTCATCGAAGCGCTAAACACTTGTATCGTGTCAATCTTAGCTGCTTTGGCAGAAAAAAATAGAAATACTAAGAGTAATGTGTAGATTGTTTTTTTCATAGAATTATGGTTTCTTTTGGTTAAAAAGAGGCAATAACTTTTCTTCAAAATGTATGAGCTTTTTTATTTCTGATACATTTTGACAAAAAAATATAACGGGTTAAATGATTAACTTTCTTTCTTTTAAGTTCTTATTTCACTGACTTTAAAGCTTGAGCTAAAAGGTAATACACAATTAAATAAAACTATTTTAACCATGTAAGTGATATAAGTCCATTTAAGTTTTACGCTGATTAGTCATGCTTATATTTTCTTACATCACTTACATGGTTAACTTTTTTTGTTACAATTTTATTTCTTTAATAAAACTCAAAAAATATAAAATTTAGATTCGAGAAATTTACTTCAAACAATCCCTCAAAATCGTCACTGGATGCATTGCTTTTCTATTGGTTCCGTCAAAAATCTGGTGACGGCAACTCGTTCCTGCAGCTGCAATTGCAGTTGTTGCTTCGGTTGAACGAATTTTCGGAAACAAAGTATCCTCACCCATTTGCATACTTATTTCGTAATGCTCTTTTTCATATCCAAATGAACCTGCCATACCACAACAACCTGAATTATAAATAGTAACCGAACTATTTTTAGGCACATTTAGCATTGCGAAAGAAGCTTCGACAGTACTTAATGATTTTTGATGACAGTGTCCGTGAATTTTTATAGTTTTCTCTACATCCGAAAATTGTCCAGAGTGAATTTTTCCTGCAGTTATTTCTCTCTTAAAGAACTCTTCGATAGTAAATGTGCTTTTCGATAATTTCTCAGCACTTTCTTTGTCTTTTGCCAATCGAATGTATTCGTCTCTAAAAGTTAAAATAGCAGATGGTTCGATTCCTATCAGGGGTATATTTTCTGAAATTAAATCTTTAAAAATACCTACGTTTTTATTAGCTATTTCTTGTGCTTCTTCTAAGAATCCTTTAGATATAAATGCTCTTCCGCTTTCTTCGTGGTCCACAATTATTACTTCATAGCCTAATCCTGTCAGCAATTCATAGGCATCTATCCCAACTGGAACATCATAATAATTGGTAAACTCATCACAAAAAAGATAGACTGCTCCATTTGCAAAAGGACTATTTACTGTTGATTTTTTATTTTTTTCGTACCACTTTCTAAAAGTTGTTGGTGCTAATAATGGAACTTGTCTTTGAGAAGCAATTCCCATACTTTTTTTAACAAAGCCCAAATTGGCAACAAAATTTGTCATGGAAGGCGCAATGCTTCCTAGTTTATTCAGTTTAGAATTGATAGCAAATATTTTATTTCGAACAGAAAATCCGTTTGCTTTTTGGTATTGATATAAAAACTCCGATTTTAAAGTCGCTACATCTACATTACTTGGGCATTCGCTTGCGCAGGCTTTACAGCTCACACACAACTCAAATACTTTATATAATTCTTCGTGGTCAAATTTATTGTCTTTCTCAGAATGGGTTAAATATTCTCTCAGTGCGTTGGCTCTGGCGCGAGTCGTATCTTTTTCATTTCTCGTAGCTCGATAACTAGGACATAAAGTTCCTCCTGCCGAAGGTAACTTTCTGCAATCGCCTGAACCGTTACATTTCTCGGCTGCACGCAAAATCCCCATACTATCCGAGAAATCCTGAATTGTTTTAATATCTGGTTCTACTCTTCCTGATTCTACCCGCAGGTTTTCGTCCATTTTAAAAGCATTCACTATTTTTCCAACATTCAAAATTGTATGTGGATCGAAAGCACTTTTAATTCTTTTTAATAATTCGTAATTCTTCTCGCCTATCATAAATGGCAAAAACTCTCCACGAACAATTCCGTCACCGTGTTCTCCACTTAGTGAACCTTTATATTTTTTCACCAAAATAGCCACTTCGGTAGCAATGTTTCTAAACTGGTGTAATCCTTCTTTTGTTTTTAAATTTAAAACGGGACGCAAGTGTATTTCTCCCGCTCCAGCATGTGCGTAATAAATAGCACTTTGCCCATGTCTTTCCATCATAGCAGAAAAATCGGCTATGTAATTAGGCAAATCACTTAGTTCAACCGCTGTATCTTCTATAGAATCGGCAGCTTTATCATCGCCTACAATACTTCCTAAAAGTCCAAGTCCTGCTTTTCGTAAGTCATTTATTTTATCAATATCGGTTCCATAAATTTTAGGCAAAGCATATCCAAAATTATTTTCTTCAAGATCTTTAATTAAAGCATCTGCTTGTCGTTCGGCATCTTCCATACTATCGTGTGATCCTACTTCGAGCATAATAACTGCCTTAGGTTCTCCCACGATAAAAAACCTGTTTTTAGCTTGTTCCCTATTGGTTTTAGTACAATCTAATATTGTATCATCCATCATTTCGCAAGTGTACAAATGATGTTTCATTGCAGTAACTACGGCTTCTAAACTTTCTTGAATAGTATGAAAATGTGCCACAACCATAACATTATTTGTTGGTGGCAAATCATCTACTTTCAGTGTGATTTCTGTGGTAAATGCCAAAGTTCCTTCACTTCCGCAAAGTAGCTTTCCTAAATTTATTGTGTTTTCTGTACCCGAAAACAAGTCTGATTTTAATAATAAATCAATTGCATATCCTGTATTTCTTCTGTGAATTTCAGGTTTTGGAAATTCTTTTACAATTTCTTCCTGGTTTTCTTTATTCGAAAGTTCTTCATAAATCGCTTTGTAGATTTTACTTTCCAGCGAATCTCCTTTTGTCTTTTCTATAAATTCCTCCGAAGTCATTTCCTTAAATACAACAATGCTTCCGTCGCTTAAAACAGCTTTTATCTCGACTATTTTGTCACGGGTTACTCCATAACGTATTGATGTTGTTCCTGATGAATTATTTCCTACCATTCCGCCAATCATACATCGATTTGTGGTCGAAGTATTAGGTCCGAAAAATAATCCGTGTGGTTTTAAATACAAATTCAGCTCATCGCGAATTACTCCGGGCTGAACTGTTATGGTTTTCTTAGTAGCATCAAAAGCAACAATCTTAGTAAAATGTTTAGATACATCTACAATTATTCCGTTTCCTACAGTTTGCCCCGCCAAAGAAGTTCCTGCTGTTCTGGGCGTTATTGAAATTTTATTTTTTGCTGCAAAGCGAATAATTTTAACAATATCTTCTTCAGTTTTTGGAACTGCTACTGCTTGTGGTATAATTCTATAAGCAGATGCATCAGTGGCATATAATTTTTTATGAAGCTCGTCATAAAAAAGAGTTCCTTCTAATGAATCGGATAATTGCTGTAGTTGAAGAGTATCAGACATTTAATATGATATTGCTATTATTTTATTATTGTATTTCAAAGTGTTTTTTCACTTTGCAAGTTAACAAGATTAGACCTAACTTCTTTTAAAAAACGTCAGGTCTGCGGTACAAAATCTTGCAGGATTATAATCCTTTGTTGGAAATCTATATTTTTATTAATCTAACTCGTTTAGTGTAATTAATTTTTAACACATAGAAACATAGGTTTTGTATACTCAAAAAAGGCGTTCCACTTATTTTAAATGCACATAGCTAGTAGCTATGTGAAAGAAATGTATTTCTTTTTGTTTTCTTTTGCACATAAAATCTATGTTTCTATGTGTTAAACAAATTTTTACGACTCGAGAGAAGCGAAAAAGACGGAGTAATTATACCAACAAGTTAATTTAAACTAACACAAATTATTAGTAATCAAAACGTTTAAACGCTTCGATTGCTTCGTATTCTGCCAATCCTAATTCATCATATAAAATGGCTGTATTTTTATTACGATCTTCGGCTCTAACCCAGAATTCTCTTGAGTCATTTCCTTGAAACATTACTCTGTCTTTCTGAGATTGGTGGTACAAAATTGCATGACGTTTCAATAATACTTCTGATGGGCTTAATGGTACTGCCATATCTATTTCGTGAATATCCCATTCGTGCCAAGCTCCTCTATATAACCATAACCAGCAATCATTCATATAAAGTTCTGACTTTAATTCTTTCATTGCTGCAAATATCGCATTCAAACATACTTCATGCGTCCCGTGTGGGTCTGCTAAATCTCCTGCTGCAAATACTTGATGTGGTTTTATTTTAGCAATAATATCCTTAACGATAGCAATATCTTCAGTGCCTAACGGATTTTTCTTTACTTGTCCTGTTTCATAAAAAGGTAGATCCAGGAAATGGGTATTCTCATCTTTTAAACCAATATATCTTGTGGCTGCGTACGACTCACGTCTTCTTATAAGTCCTTTTAATTTTCGAACTTCTAAAGAATCAATTTGATTTTCTGTCTTATTATTTAGGAAATTAATAACCGATGAAAAATTAACTCCTTCAATCTCTTTTCCGACAAAATCGCTACATACTTCGGCAAACTTTAATGCCTCATCATCTGTAACAGCAATATTTCCGGAAGTTTGATATACTACATGTACATCATGTCCTTGTTTTATTAATTTAGAAAATGTTCCTCCCATCGAGATAACATCATCATCCGGATGTGGACTAAAAAGGATTACTCTTTTCTTAGTCGGATTGGCTCTCTCTGGGCGATGTGAATCATCTGTATTTGGTTTTCCTCCTGGCCAACCTGTGATGGTATGCTGCAAAACATTGAACATATTAATATTCAAATCGTAAGCAGAACCTTCTTGTGCCAAAAGATCTGACATACCATTATTATTATAATCTCTGTCGGTAAGTTTTAATATAGATTGTTTGGTTTCTCTACAAAGCCAAACGATTGCTTTGCTTTTTAATTCTTGTGTCCAGGTACATCCGCCTACTAGCCAAGGTGTTTCAAATCGTGTTAATTCAGATGCTGAAGACTGATCTAATACAAAAGTAGCATTAGAATGATTTTGCAAGAATGTAGCAGGAACTTCTGAGCTTATATCTCCTTGAATCGTTCTCTTAATAATTTCGGCTTTATTTTGTCCCCAAGCCATCAAAACAATTCTTTTAGATCTAAGAATCGTAGAAACTCCCATTGTGATTGCTCTTTTAGGAACATTATCGATACCATTAAAGTCTGATGAAGCATCGACTCTGGCAATATGATCTAGGGTTATAATTCTGGTTCCTGAATTAATGTGTGATCCTGGCTCATTAAATCCTACGTGTCCTGTACGACCAATTCCCAGAAGCTGAAAATCAAGCCCTCCGGCTTCTTTTATTTTCATTTCATAATCAACACAATATTGATTAAGTTCTTCTAAAACAACAGTTCCGTCTGGAACATTTACATTTTCTGGTTTTATATCAATATGATTAAAGAGATACTGATGCATAAAATAATGATAGCTCTGACGATTCTCTTTGGTCATTGGATAATATTCATCCAGATTAAAAGTAACTACATTATAAAAACTAAGACCATCTTCTTTGTGCATTCGAACTAACTCTTCGTATACTTTTATAGGTGATGAGCCTGTTGCCAGACCAAGTACACAAGTTTTATTCTTGGCTTGTTTTGAACGTATTAATTCGGCTATTTCCTGAGCAACTGCTTTTGAACCTACAATTGAATTATCAAAAATCACATTATGATTTTTCTCAAATCGGGTTTCTTCAAATTTGCCAGGTATGTCGTAAGCCAAAGAAGTATTGGTTTTCATAATATATCTCTTAGTTAAAAAATTAGTTTAACAAATATATACAAAAAACAAAACGAATACATTATTTTGCGTTATTTAACAAAATTAAATTAAAATACCGTAAAATAACGCAGAAATTACTGATTGAATCTCAAATTACAACACAAAAACTCCTGATTTTCTATATTCTTCCAGCGTTGGATCTTCTGGATCAAGGTTTGTAACAATAGTATCGAGCTGACTAAGTTCGCAAACAACATGTGGCATTTTAGTATTTAATTTATTCGAAGAAAACATCGAAACTACTCTGTCAGAAGACTCTATCATTGCTTTTTTAACAATAGACACTTCATACCCTATCTCTGTTAATCCTTGTTTTACATTAATACTACTGGCTCCAATAAAACAGATATCGGCTTTAATCTTAGACAAAACCTGGATTACATCCATACCAATAGTAACCATTGCGTTTTTTTGCATTTTTCCACCTATAAATATTAAATCTATATTAGGATGCTGTGATAATTGCATTGCTATTGGCAAGCTATAAGTATAGATTGTAGCCTTTAAATCGGAAGGAATTAGCTTCGCAAACACAAGATTGGTGCTACCTCCGCTCATTATAATAACCTGTCCATCATGCAATAATGACAACGCTTTTATGACAATTTTTTTCTTTTCTTCTTCTGCCGATATGACAATATCAAAAACATCAACAGATTTTTCTGTAGGCTGTATAGCACCTCCATAAACTTTCTCAAGAAGATTCTTACTGTCTAATTCATTCAAATCTCTCCTTATAGTGTCTTCTGACAGATCTAGAGCTAAAGCCAAATCCGTCGTAACAACCTTTTGTTCTTCAAGGAGTTTAGTCATTATGTATTTATGTCTTTCGGCTTTCAGCATTTTTTAAAAATTAAAAATTCAGGGCAAATATATCAAATAATTCAATTCAAAAGCTGAGGACTCCTTAGTATATGCAATAGTTTGCATATTTTGAATCTCCTATGGACCTTATAGAGTATTGTCACGTAAAAACTGCATTGTTTTGCGTTATTTTAGTTAATTTTTGAAAATAAATATAAAATAACGCATTTATATGCAATAAATAAATATATTTGCTCAACAACCATTAAAAAAACCAAATTATCATGAAAAAATTATTCCTTATTTCATTGTTGGTTTTGTTCATTCAAGTAACATTTGGGCAAACAAAAACAATAACCGGAACTGTAAAAAACAAAGCGGATGGGATTCCTATTCCTGGAGTGAGTGTCCTTATTCAGGGAACTGCAAAAGGTAGCTCTACTGATTTTGATGGTAACTACAGTATCGCAATATCACCAGGAGAAAGCCTTAGCTTTAGCTACATGGGTTTTGAAACTAAGGTGGTAAAAATAGAGGGACAACAAAAGGTTAATGTTGATCTTTCTGAAACCGCTTCAAAATTAGACGAAGTAGTTGTCGTAGGGTTTTCTTCTCAGAAAAAAACCAACGTAACTGGTGCTGTTGCGTCTATAGATGTTGCTAAAACTATTGGCAGCAGACCCTTAACTGATATAAGCAAGGCATTACAGGGTACTACGCCTGGTGTAAATGTTAGTTTTAACTCAGGAAATATTAATCGTATGGCAAAAATAAACATACGTGGATCTGGAACTGTAAATGATAACGGCTCTGACGATCCTTTAATATTGGTTGATGGAGTTCCTACAGATTTATCTCTTATCAACCCTAATGATGTAGCAACGATGACAGTACTTAAAGATGCAGCTTCGGCTTCTATCTATGGTGCTCGTGCCGCTTTTGGGGTAGTACTTATTACAACAAAAGGAGGAAAAACAGGAGAAGGAAAAGTTAGATTTTCTTATAGCGGAAACACTGCTTTTACCAACCCGATTTCTACATTACAATTCTTAGACCCTACAGACGAAATTCCTGGACTAATTGCTGCAGGAACGCGTACTGATGGTTCTACACCAGAATTTTTTGGAGCAAATTACAACACTTTACTTGCCGGAATTAAAACCTGGAAAGAGAAATACGCAAACAATCGTACTAGCAATGAAATGGTTTATGGTGAAGATTGGGAAATTAAAAATGGTACGCCTTATTTCTATAGAGTTTGGGATGCTAATAAAGAAATGTATGCAAAAGATGCGCTTCAAACTTCTCACAATTTCTCTGCTCAAGGTAATCTGGGAGATAAAAGTTCATTCTTTGCTTCGTTTGCAATTACAGACCAACAAGGTATGTTAAGAGTAAATCAGGAAACTAGAAAGAGAACAAATATCAATTTAGGATTTACTACAAAATTAACGGATTGGCTTACAGCAGATTTCAAAGTAATGACTATTCGCAGTACTTACGATCAGCCATTTAACTATTATGGTGGTTCTGGTACTGATGATACAAAATATGGAGGTTATTTTGGTTATGCACTTCGTTGGGGACAATATACTCCAAACTTCGGAACCTATAGAGGATATAATTTCCGTACTGCCGGAGGGTATTTATCTAATGCGTCTATGAACGAAAATGATCAATACAATAACAGGTTAAGTGCAAAATTTACAGCCGAAGTTATAAAAGATCTTAATATAATTACTGAGATAAGCAGTGTTACTGATTATTACTCCAGAAAACAAAACGGAGGTAAATTTCAGGCTTGGGATAGCTGGTCATCTATGCCATACGACGCTACAACAATACAAACAGCTACACCTGCAACTCTTGAAGCAGGAAATGATTTTGTAGCACAATCAAAAGCAGAAACAAGAACAAATGTTGTTAATATTTATGCGAACTATAAAAAGCAATTTAACAAACATAATTTAAAATTCTTAGGAGGTTTTAACTCAGAGTGGCAAGATTTCTCTCGTACGTATGCAAGAAGAAATACACTTTTAGACAAAACAAAACCAGAATTTAACCTTGCTGTAGGAGAACAATTTGTTTCTGGAGCTACAAATACTGATTTGAATCCAAATGTAACAAGCTATTCTATTGCAGGTTTCTTTGGTCGTGTAAATTATGATTATAACGGAATTTACTTATTAGAATTAAATGCTCGTTATGATGGTTCTTCTAAATTCCCTACAGACCAACAATGGGGATTCTTCCCTTCGGCATCTATAGGATACAAAATTGCTAATGAAAGTTTTATGGAAGGTACACGCGGATGGTTAAACGACCTTAAATTACGTGCATCTATGGGATCTATTGGAAACCAAAACATTGGTAACAATGCTTTCTTATCTATAATGAAAACTAAAAATCCTTCGTGGATAAATGGTGGAGCCGTATTACCTCCTTCTACAGATTTGCCAACTAACGTTGACCCAGCATTAACTTGGGAAAAAGTATATACTAAGGATGTAGGTATAGATATTAGAATATTTGATATGCTTGGCGCTTCGTTTGACTGGTACCAACGTGATACAAAAGGAATGCTTGCTCCAGGTATTACGCTTCCAGGTTCATTTGGTCAAACTTCTGCTCAAACAAACTCAGGAAACATGAGAACAAGAGGATGGGAATTGTCTTTGAACTTTAATAAAAATATTAGCGAAAATGCTTCGGTATTTGTTGATGTGGCTTTATCAGATTTTAAATCGGTGGTTACAAAATGGAATAATACTTCTAAACTACTAGGCTTAGTTTCACCTGGTGTATATCCTTATTATGATGGTTACGAAATTGGTCAGATCTGGGGTTTAACAAGTGATAGACTTTTACAATCTAGTGACGTGTTTACTAATAATGGTAAAACGGTAAATGGTGTTGATTATTCTAAAACTATGCTTGGTAATTTTAAATACGGACCTGGTGATGTACATTATGTAGATACAAATGGTGATGGTGTAATATCACGTGGAGCAGGAACTGCAGACGATCATGGAGATTTAAGTAAAATTGGTAACTCAACTCCTCGTTACAAATACGGAGTAACTTTAGGCGGAAAACTCTATGGACTTGATATTTCTGGTTTCTTCCAAGGGGTGGCTAAACGTGATTATTGGGCTGCCTCAGATGCTGTTTTACCTTTCTATCGTGCACCTCAACAAATGTATGCAAACCAATCTGACTATTGGACACCTGATAATACTGAAGCTTACTGGCCAAATCCTTATTATGGTAACGAATCGACAGCTTTTGGTGGTGCTACTAATGGTATGAATAACTTCGTAACTCAAACAAGATACTTACTTAATATGTCTTATTTACGTCTTAAAAATGTTACTCTTGGTTATTCTTTACCAAAAGAATTCATCAAAAAAGCAGGATTAGAAAAATTAAGAATATATGCTTCGGGTGAAAACTTAGTGACTTGGGCAGATAGCCGTCTTCCTGTAGATCCTGAACTTGACGAATCAGAAATCTTCTGGGGAAGAGCTTATCCTTTTACCAAAACATGGTCTTTTGGTGTTGAGCTATCTTTCTAATACTAACAATTCAAAATTTTTAAAATGAAAAAATCAAATATAAAATCCAAATTACAGCTGATGTTTGCAGCAACTATAATGGCAATGAGCGCCGTTGGTTGTTCGGACTACTTGACAGATGAGCCTGCAGATAAATTTACAAACGAGAACTTCTGGCAATCTGAAGACAACGTAAAAACTTTTTCATGGCTTAATTATGATACTTTTTATGGCTATGGAAACGGTACAACAATTGGACTTTCATCTTTTTATTATCACGGAAGTGATTTTAAAGTAGATGATAACCTATCAGCTTTTACTTTTTATCAAATGCCAGTTACAGCAAGTACTACTAACCTTTATTCCTGGAATGAATATTATACACTGATCCGTCGTTGTAATTTAATGCTAGAAAAAATACCTGGCGTTCCTATGGCCGAGGTAAAAAAGAATCATTACATAGGAGTTGCTAAATTTTTCAGAGCCTATACTTATTTCCGTTTAGTACAAAAAATGGGAGATGTTCCATACACCGATAAATATTTAGCTCAAAATGATGATGCTGTATATTCGCCTTCAATGCAAAGAGCAGAAGTTATCGACAAGGCCATTAAAGATATGGAAGAAGCTATAGACTTGTTACTTCCGGTAGATGATAAAAATACAACTGTAAATAAATATACCGCTTACGCTGCTTTAAGTAACATTTGTATCTACGAAGGAACGTACAGAAAATACCATTTAGGTCAAGATGGAAGCACTTATCTTAACAAAGCAAAAACTGCTTCACTTGCTGTGATGAATAATGGTGGCTATCAATTAAACTCAGATTGGAAATCTCTTTACAATTCTGTTGAATTGGCTGGTAATACAGAGGTGATACTTACAAAACGTTATTTATCAAACGTATTGATGCATTCTCTTCAAAACTATACCAATACATCAACCATACAATATGGTTTAACAAAATGGGCTGCTGATAGTTATGTAACTACAAATGGATTACCAATACAACAAGTAGGAAACAGCCAATACACAGGTGATGATGACATTACAAAAACTTTTACTAACAGAGATCCTCGTTTTGGTAAAACTGTAAATCCTACTAGTTATGGTTATAAAGGAAAACCTTTTAGTGCTGCTACGTTAGTTTCAATGTCTGGATATGTGTTTGAATTATACAACAACCCTGCAACAACAGGTCCCGATGTTACTACAGGAGGACGTAATTATACTGATGCTCCTGTATTTACTTTAAGCGAAGTATATTTAAATTATGCTGAAGCTTGCGCAGAACTTGGTACTGCTACAAATACTGATCTTGATATGTCTATCAATAAAGTACGTGCCCGTGCAGGAATTGCACCTTTAACTACAGACGGAACTAATGCTTCTGCAGGAGGAATACAAATTAATGATCCAAGAAGAACAGCAACTTTAGAGCAAATCTCAGGTTCTGTTAACCCTCTTATATGGGAAGTACGTCGTGAGCGTCAGATTGAATTTATGAGCTGGACAACGCTTAGACAAATGGATATTTACCGTTGGAAAAAAGGAGATTACCTTGATACTTCAAAAAATATAGATGTAAATCTTGGAGCAAGAATAGGTACACCTGTAGGAACACAAGTTGTAGTAGATGGTAACGGATATATAAAAATATACCCTGCAAGTACAAGAACCTTTGAAGCCAAACATTATTTAATGAATATCCCAACAAACGATATTGATTTGTACAAAGCTCAAGGTGTAGAATTAAAACAAAACCCAGGTTGGTAATTCAGAATCTCAAAAACTGAATACTAACAAAATAATAAACTACCTCTGGTCATGGAAAACTCCAGAGGTAGTATTTTAAAATTATTATTTCGTACAACGAAGACATCGAAGACATCGATTAATAAACCGACGAAAATAAAATCTCTAATCTGAAAACTCAGATAAACGCTACTACAATAAACCACACAACAACAATCAAAAAAATACAGAATATCAATCAAATAATAATCTAACTTTATTTAGTCAATTTCTGCCTTCTAACTATTAAACTGTAATTTAAAATGATAAAATTCATAGCTAAATGTGTTCTTATTGTAGCATCAATGTTTTACACAACATCATATTCCAGTTCATTACAAACAATTGCAAAAAACAACACTCAGGAATTAAACGCACCGGCAATTAAAACCGGAGCCGATAATTATGAAAAATACCTACCCTTATTAAAAGATAAAAAAGTAGGAATCGTTACAAATCAAACAGGGATTTTGACTAACAAAACTCACCTGGTAGATTTTTTATTAGAAAAAAAAATTGCTGTTCAAACCATTTTTGCTCCCGAGCATGGGTTTAGAGGAACTGCCGATGCTGGCGAACATGTTGTAGACGGAAAAGATCCAAAAACCGGACTATCAATCATTTCTCTTTACGGAGATAATAAAAAGCCAAAAGCAGCACAATTAGCAGGAATCGATGTTATGATATTTGATTTACAAGATGTTGGAGCACGTTTTTACACCTATATTTCATCTTCGCATTATGTGATGGAAGCTTGCGCAGAAAATGGGATTCCGCTTATTATTCTTGACAGACCAAATCCTAATGGAGGTATTGTCGATGGGCCACTTTTAGAAAAAGAATTTACAAGTTTTGTGGGTATGCACCCTATCCCACTGCTTCACGGGATGACTATCGGCGAATATGCTCAAATGATTAATGGCGAAAAATGGCTTAAAAATGAAGTACAATGTAAACTAACCGTTATTCCTTGTGTCGATTATAACCGAAAAATGGAATATAGCTTGCTTGCAAAACCATCGCCAAACTTACCAAATGATCAATCTATAAACCTATACGCAAGTTTATGTCTTTTTGAAGGAACTAATGTAAGTATGGGGCGTGGAACCGAGAAACAATTCCAGATTTATGGTTCTCCTTTTTTAACAAAAACTAATTTTAGCTTTACTCCTAAACCAAATTTTGGAGCCAAAGACCCACTTTATAATGGAAAAGAATGCTTTGGTGAGGATTTAACATCTTATCCTAAACTAACACGTTTAGAATTAAAATGGTTGATTAAAGCATATCAAAACACTAGTGATAAAACTAAATTCTTCAATCCTTTTTTCACAAAACTTGCCGGAACAAAAAAATTGCAACAGCAAATTGAAAGTGGAATTTCTGAAGATAAAATTAGAAAGACCTGGCAAAAGGATTTAGAAGCATTTAAAAAAATGCGCACAAAATACCTAATCTATTAAATCATACCCTTATTTATTGTCAAATAAATTCTGGACTGTTTTTTATGATGCCCAATCATAAAATATGTTCCAAACAAAATTAAAAAATTAAAAAAATTAGCTAAAAACAAAATAAAATGGCAAAAATAAATCCCGATACAGAACGTGAATCACTTTACTCTAATTTAGATAAAATGAGCACAAATGAGTTGCTTACCAATATAAATAATGAAGATAAAAAAGTAGCCGATATTGTCGAAAAACAAATTCCTAATATTGAGAAATTAGTAGATGCTATCGTTTCTAAAATGAAACTTGGCGGAAGACTATTTTATATAGGCGCAGGTACATCTGGAAGAATCGGTATTCTTGATGCTTCTGAATGTCCTCCTACTTTTGGTGTTCCAGATAATTGGATTATTGGTATTATAGCTGGAGGTGATTCGGCCATTAGAAAAGCGGTAGAAAATGCCGAAGACGATATTGATCAGGCTTGGAGAGATTTATCTGCCTATGATATTTCGAGTTTAGATGTCGTTTTAGGAATCGCAGCTTCAGGAAACACTCCTTATGTGATTGGTGGATTAAAAAAAGCAAGAGAAAATAATATCATTACAGGGAGTATTTCTTGTAATAGCGCAAGTCTTATTTCTAAAGAAGCCGACCATCCTATAGAGCTAATTGTAGGGCCAGAATTCCTTACAGGTAGTACAAGAATGAAAGCGGGAACATCTCAAAAACTAGTCTTAAACATGATTTCAACATCTGTTATGATTAAACTAGGAAGAATTTACGGTAACAAAATGATAGACATGCAATTGTCTAACAAAAAACTAGTACAAAGAGGTGTAGAAATGATTGTAGAAGAACTTCATATTGATGAGAAACTAGCTTCCGAATTATTAAAAAAACACAAAAGTGTAAGAGCCGTTTTATTGGCAGAAAATAAAAATCTGGAAATTTAACAACCAAACTAATCAAAATCTTTTATAGATTTATACACGTTGGATATAACTCATGAAAATTTTATTTAACACATAGAAACATAGATTTTATGTGTAAAAAAATACAAAGAGAAATACATTTCTTTCACATAGCAAACTCTGTGTGTTTTAAACAAGTGAAACGCCTTTTTTAAGATTACAAAATCTATGTTTCTATGTGTTAAAAATTAATTACGCCCAACAAGTAAATTTATAAAATACTAAACCACAAAAGATAAAATGACACCAAGTACTATCCTTCTTCTTATTATCATTTATTTCGGAACACTATTCTATATCTCGCATAGAGTGAGCCGAAAGGATGATGGAAATGATGCTTTTTTTACAGCCAATAAAAACTCAAAATGGTATTTAGTTGCTTTTGGGATGATCGGAACGGCTCTTTCTGGAGTAACTTTTATCTCTGTTCCTGGAGAAGTTGGTGCTGCGAGTGGTGAACAATTCAAATATTTTCAGTTTGTATTAGGTAACGCAATCGGGTTTATAATAATTACAAAGTTATTATTGCCGCTTTATTACCGAATGAACTTAACCTCCATTTATGGATATATAGAACAACGAATGGGGTTTTACAGCTATAAGACCGCAGCTTCTATTTTCCTGATTAGTAGAACCGTTAGTTCAGCATTCAGATTATACCTAGTGGTAATTGTATTACAGCGTTTTGTATTCGATTTTTATGGTATTCCGTTTGCCTTTACCGTATTAATGTCCTTAATTCTTATTTTTTCTTATACCTACAGAGGAGGGTTAAAAACGATAATTATTACAGATACATTACAAACGTTTTTCTTAGTTACCTCAGTTTTTCTTACCATCTATTTTATTTGTGATCGTATGGATTTAAGTGCTATTGGTGCTTTTGAAGAAGTTAAGAATAGTAATTACTCTAAAATATTTTTCTTTGATGATTTTCTGGGAAGCAAATTCCATTTTATAAAACAAATATTAGGAGGAATGTTTGTTACTATAGCAATGACAGGACTTGATCAAGATTTAATGCAAAAAAATCTGAGCTGTAAAAACATTGGCGAAGCACAAAAAAACATGTTTACCTTTACTGGAATCTTCGTTATAATCAATATCTTCTTTTTAAGTGTTGGAGCTTTACTATACATTTATGCTAACAAAAACGGAATTGCAATCCCAACCGATTTAATTACAGGTAAACCAAGAACCGATTTACTTTTCCCAGAAATAGCCTTAAATCATTTAGCTACAATTCCGGCAATTGTATTTTTATTAGGAATTATTGCTGCAACATTTGCTACGACAGATTCAGCATTAACAGCATTAACGACTTCTTTTTGTGTCGATTTCTTAGGCATGGACAAAGCCGAAAATAGCAATAAGAAAAACTCAGTACGTACAAGACACTTGGTTCATATTAGTTTCTCTGCATTGATTTTCTTCGTAATAATCATTTTTAATTCCATCAATGATAGTTCAGTAGTTGGGATGATATTTAAGGTTGCATCCTACACTTATGGTCCATTATTAGGATTATATGCATTTGGATTGTTCCAAAAATCAAGAAATGTAAATGATAAACTTGTTCCATTTATCTGTTTATTATCTCCTTTCTTCACGTATTTAATAAATGAAAATTCAAAAGTATTGTTTGCAGGATATGTATTTGATAATGAATTAATCGTGCTAAATGGTTTAATAACTTACTTAGGATTATTCCTGACAAGCTCACGCAGTAGCGAAAAAATAAGTTTTTAAAACCACCTTAAAACAAAACTAATTAACTAATCAATTGAACGCTTTTAAATAAGCTTAGCTTTCAATTGCCAAAAAATAATGATATGAAAGATTACTTTATAAAAATTAGCCTTTGTGCCACATTTTTATTTTTAATCACCAATTGTGGCGTTTCCAGAAAAAACAATACAGTTACAGATTCAAAAAATGATACCTCCCCAGCAGATACAGTAGTTTATGTAGCTCCAAATAAATCCGAAAAGAAAACATTCTTTAAAGATTCAGACAGAGAAACTGCTTGGGTTGATAGTATTTACAATAAAATGTCGGTTCAGGAAAAAATAGGTCAACTATTTATGATTTCTGCCTATTCTAATAAAGATTCTGTTCATACCAATCAAATCAATAAATTAGTTCAAGACTATAAAGTAGGTGGAGTTATATTTTTTCAAGGAGGTCCTGTTCGTCAGGCTAAATTAACCAACCAGTACCAATCTAAAGCAAAAGTTCCTTTGTTTGTAGGGATTGATGCCGAATGGGGATTGGGTATGCGATTAGACTCAACTTATCGTTACCCTTGGAATATGACTTTAGGAGCAATTCAGGATTTAAGTTTAATTGAAAATGTTGGAAGAAACATGGCCAATGAAAACAAACGAATCGGAATCCATTTTAATTTCGCTCCAGTTCTTGACATCAACACCAATCCTAAAAATCCTATTATCGGAAACCGTTCATTTGGCGAAGACAAAGTTAATGTAAGCGACAAAGCCATTGCCTTAATGAAAGGGGTACAAAGTCAAGGTGTTTTTAGTACCGGAAAACACTTCCCTGGACATGGAGACACCTCAACAGATTCTCATCACGCATTGCCTTTGGTTAATTTCTCAAAAGACAGACTTGAATTGGTCGAATTGTATCCGTACAAACGAATCTTCGATGAAGGTTTAGTATCGGTTATGGTTGCCCATCTTAATATTCCAAGTCTGGAACCAACACCAAATCTTCCATCTTCAGCTTCTTATAATGTAGTAACCAATCTGCTTCAAAAAGAATTAGGCTTTGAAGGTTTAATTTTTACAGACGGTTTAGCGATGAAAGGCGCAAGTAATTTTAAAGGTCCTGGGGATCTGGAAATTGCCGTACTACTTGCAGGAAATGACATTTTGCTTTGTTCAGAAAATGTTCCTGTAGCATTCCAGAAACTTGAAGTTGCCTATAACGAAGGTGTTATTACCGAGGAACGTTTGGCACATTCGGTAAAAAAAATATTGCATTATAAATTTAAAGCAGGATTAAACAAATACAAACCTATCGATATGGCAAACATATACGACGAGCTTAATCCGCCGCAAAATGATGCTTTGCACTATAAATTATACGAAAACGCTATTACCGTTTTAAAAAATGAAAAGGAAATACTTCCTATCAAAGATTTAGAACAAAAGATAGCGTATGTAAAACTAGGAGAAGATGTTAATAGTGATTTTGTTACTACTTTAAAAAAATACACTGAAGTTACCGAAGTTGCCAACACGAACATAGATAGCTTAAATAAAGAATTAAAAAAATACGACCTTGTTATTATTGGTTTTCACAAAGTAAATAAAACTTGGGAAAAACAAAATTTCACAGATACTGAACTGATTTGGTTACAAGAAATTGCAAAACACAATAAAGTGATTTTGGATATTTTCACAAAACCATATTCGCTATTGCCAATCACTAATTTTGATGATATCGAAGGAATAGTAGTTTCTTATCAAAACTCAGATATCAGTCAGATAGTTTCGGCAGAATTATTATTTGGAGCCATCCCTGCCAAAGGAAAACTACCTGTGTCTATCAATACATCTTTTAATGTAAATGATGGTTTAACTACCGAAAAAATAAATCGTTTAGGTTTTACAAAGCCAGAAAATGTAGGCATGAATCCGCTTATTTTATCTAAAATTGATGCTATCGCACAAAAAGCAATTGATGGAAAAATGACTCCGGGAATGCAGGTACTTGTAGCTAGAAAAGGAAGTGTTATTTTCCAGAAATCATACGGTAGTCAAACCTATGATAATACCCGAAAAGTTACAAACTCAGATTTATACGATGTAGCTTCGATTTCAAAAATGATTTCGACATTGCCTAACGTAATGCAATTGTATGATAATGAAAAAGTAAATCTGGATACCAAATTAAAAGATATGGTGCCGCTTTTCGCGAAAACAAATAAAGAAAATATCAGCTTCAAGGATTTACTAACTCATTATGCAGGGCTTCAGGCTTGGATTCCGTTTTACAAAGCAACGCTGGATAGCGAAGGGAAACCTTCGGCTAAATACTATCGCAGAGTAGCCGAATCTGATTTTTCTACAAAAGTTGCAGACAATCTTTTTATTAGAAATGACTATCATGACACCATCATGAAAATCATTGCCGACAGTCCTTTATCCTTAAAAAAAGAATACAGATATAGCGATTTTACCTTTATTATCCTGAAAGAATATTTAGAAAGAAAAACGCATAAGAAATTAGAAGTACTGAGTCAGCAAAATTTTTACAACACACTCGGAATGAACAATACGCTTTACAATCCTTTAGACAGATTTGACAGAAGTAACATTGCTCCTACCGAAATTGATAATTATTTCAGACACCAGGTTATTCAGGGATATGTACACGATATGGCTGCAGCGATGGAAGGCGGAGTTGCGGGTCATGCTGGGATTTTCTCCAACGCTATGGATGTTGCTAAAATGATGCAGCTATTTTTACAAAAAGGAAATTATGGTAATAAACAATATTTCTCCGAACAAACATTTGATGCCTTTAATACTTGTTATTACGCTGACAAAGGAGTACAAAGAGGTTTAGGTTTTGATAAAAGAATAAACGAAAAAGGTCCTACGTGTGCCTGCGTTTCTCCATCTAGTTTTGGACATACCGGATTTACTGGAAACATAGCTTGGGTTGACCCAGAAACAGAAATTGTTTATGTATTTTTATCCAATAGAACCTATCCCGAAGTTATTAATGATGAGAATAAATTAGCTAGAGGAAAAATCCGAGAAGATATTCAGAGAATAATTCAGGAGGCTATTATAAAATAAAAAACAGTTCTATTTATATCAATCAAAGGTTAAATAAAACCTGTATTAAATTTAACCATATAAGAAATATAAGTTCATATTAGAGTCTCCTCAAAATACAGCTTAAATGAACTTACATTACTTACATGGTTTAAAAAGGATATTAAAATGAACTTTTAAAAACAAAAATCATGAACACAAATCTGGAATCACTGTATAAAATTGCTCAAAAACCTTCCCGAACTATTATCGGATTAATGTCTGGTACTTCTTTAGATGGTCTTGATGTGGCTTTATGCGAAATCTCTGGTTCTGGTGAAAACACCGAAGTTCAATTAGTACAATTCGATACCATTGATTATTCTGAAGAAATAAAATCAGAAATCAGAACCGTATTTGCTAAACAAACCATTGATTTTCAGAAACTGGTTTTATTAAATGAATGGATTGGGGTTCTTCATGCCAACATGATTTTGGAATGTTTAGACCGTTGGGGAGTTCCAACAGATAAAGTAGATTTGGTAGCTTCGCATGGTCAAACTGTTTTTCATGCACCAAAGATTTTACACCAACAAGAAAAGTTCCCAAACGCTACTTTACAAATTGGCGACGGAGACCATATTGCTGTAAAAACTGGAATCATAACACTGTCAGACTTCCGTCAAAAGCATCTTGCTGCAGGAGGCGAAGGAGCACCACTTGCCGTTTATGGTGATTATTTCCTCTTTGGAAAAAAAGGAGAAAATCGTATTATGCTTAATATGGGCGGAATTGCAAATTTTACCTATTTGCCATCAAGCAGTAATCCCGAAGAAGTTTTTGTTACCGATACAGGAACTGGAAACACCTTAATCGATGCCTTTACCAGGCTTTCATTTCCTGATAAAGCCTATGATAAAGATGCCGAAATCTCGAAACAAGGAGTAATAAACCTTTCGCTTTTAGAAGTTTTAAAAGCCGATGAGTTCTTCCTTGCGTCTTTCCCGAAGACTACAGGCCCAGAACTTTTTAATATCGAATATGTTAGAAAAGCCCAAGCCGAAAGCAATACAAACGATATTTCTGTTGAAGATTTATTGGCAACCCTAACCCGATTTAGTGCCGAAACGATAGCCAGCGCCATACACACAGCTATAAAGAACACAACACATCCTGTTGAAAGTTTTACGATTTATATGTCAGGCGGAGGTGCGCACAATCCATTATTAGTAAGTTGGCTAAAAGAACTATTGCCTTGTACTTTTTTAAATACCGATGTTTTAGGAATCTCAGGAGATGCAAAAGAGGCAATATTATTTGCGATTTTGGCAAATGAAACTGTTTCTGGCGGAACATCAGATTTTGGAACACGCAAAGGAATTCCGTCTGTATCGATGGGTAAAATTTCTTTTCCAAGTTAAAATAAAGAACCAGTAAAACTTCAACCGTATGAACACAAATATTACAAATGAATTTTAAACACGAATTCCACGAATTGACACGAATTAGTTTGTGGAATTAATTTCACAAACTAAGTCAACTATTAAAATTTGTGTCAATTCGTCTTTATTTTTTGTACTTATATCCATACAGTAGATTAAAAGTTTCACTTTTAAATAATAAAATAAACCAAACCAATGACAAAAGAACGTTTAATTTCACTAGATGTATTTAGAGGATTTACGATTTTATTAATGACTATTGTTAATAATCCAGGAAGCTGGGCATCTATTTATCCACCTTTAGAACATGCCGAATGGCACGGCTGTACTCCTACCGATTTAGTTTTTCCTTTTTTTATTTTTATAATGGGAACAGCAATCCCGTTTGCAATGCCTACAAAACATTTTGACTCAGGAGTTTTTAATAAAATTTTGGTTCGTTCCTTACGAATATTCTGTTTAGGATTATCTTTAAACTATTTCAGCCGAATTCAATTGTTTGGACTAGAAGGAATTCCTTTGTTACTTCTTAGATTAAGTATAACATTTGCAGTAGCCTATGCCCTTTTAGGAAACTTTACTTTAAAAGTTAAAACATACCTTGTTTTTGGAATCTTTGCGTTATTATTATTCTTAGCATATAGCAAAATAGAAGCCTTTAAAGACGTAAGAATCCCTGGTGTTTTACAACGTATCGGAATTGTATATTTCTTTACTTCACTTTTGTATCTAAAAACAAATTTAAAAACGCAACTTCTGGTTACAGCTTCAATTTTGTTGATTTACTGGATTTTGATGGCTTTTGTTCCCGTTCCAGGATTTGGCGCTGCCAATTTTGAAAAAGGAACCAATCTGGCTGCTTGGTTAGACAATTTACTCTTGAATGGGCATTTATGGAGCTTCTCTAAAACTTGGGATCCAGAAGGAATTTTAAGTACTTTACCAGCTATTGGAACCGGAATTCTCGGAATGTTCATAGGACAAATACTAAACTTACAGATTACAAAAACCGAAATTCTAAAAAAATTAGCAATCTCAGGAATTGTACTCTTGGTTATCGGTATGCTTTGGAACATAATATTCCCAATAAACAAATCACTCTGGTCAAGTTCTTATGTTTTATATACCGCTGGTATAGCTACAATATGCTTAACCATATTATACTATATAATAGATGTAGCAAACTATAAAAAATGGACTAAACTATTTTTAATTTGGGGAGTAAATCCAATGATTGTTTTTTACTTCTCTGGAATAATCCCTAGAGTTTTGAGTTCTATTAAAGTTCAAAGTCCAGATATAGCTGCAGAAGAAATCAATCTTCAAGCCTTGATTTACAAATTTGGAATTACGCCTTGTTTTGAAAATCCATTGAATGCATCATTAGCTTATGCAATATCATACGCCATTTTTTGGTCACTTATACTTTGGGTTTTCTATAAAAAGAAACTGATTTTTAAAGTATAAAATATACAGTAAGTTTTTTTTAGTTTTTTGTTTTCTTGGATTGCCACGAATTGCACGAATTTTCACGAATCAGAACATTCACTATGTTCAATTGACATAAAAAATTAGTGCACTTCGTGGCAATACTTTTCATACAGAAATCTATAAAATCATTTTAATCTGTGGCTAAAAATATAGTCAAGAATACATTTTAAAACACCAAAATGAAATTGAAACGATTGTTATTTGGATTGTTATTTATCGGACTTCTTTTCTCCTGTTCATCGAACAAGAAAAAAGACAATTCCTCAATTACATCAAGTAGCGATAAAGTTTTAATACGTGAGGATTTTAAAAAATATTTTGATAATTGTAATGTTGAAGGCTCGATTGCAATTTATGACAATAACAATCATAAATGGATTTTATCCGACACTATCAATACAAAAAAGGAAACATTACCAGCATCGACATTTAAAATTATTAATCTGCTTATTGCATTAGAAACAGAAACTATTGCTAGTGAGAATGAGATAGTGAAATGGCCCGGAAGTACCGATACTATAAAATATGATTTTCGCCCTACTATTTACCACGATATAACAGTAAAAGAAGCTTTTGAAGTTTCGGCAGGTTGGGCGTTTATAGAATTAGCTAAAAAAATTGGCAAAGCCAATTACAAAAAATATTTAACGCTTTGCAATTACGGTAATCTAGACCTCTCACAAACTGATGCTGACTTTTGGAATTTTGGCGCTTTCGGAATCTCGCCAATCAATCAAGTGGAATTTATCAAAAGATTCTACGAAGGAAAACTTCCTTTTTCTAAGCGAAACATCGAAATAGTAAAAAAGGTCATGGTAACCGAACAAAATACAGAATATACTATTCACTCCAAAACTGGCTGGACTAGAGAAAATGGAATCAATACGGGTTGGTGGGTTGGCTACATCGAGAATAAAAACGGAACTTACTTTTTTGCAACACGCCTTATACAAGACAGAAAATTAAATAGTACTAATTTCGGTCCTTGCCGAAAAGATATCACGAAGTCCGTGTTTAGGGATTTGGGGATTATAAACCCCTAACCTATTCATCTTTTGTTATCCGTTTTTTAGCAAATCTCAAAACTACTATTACTAGAATATCTAATACTATAGATCCTGCTATACTTAAATCTGTTTCGAGTGGTATTTTGTGACCTGAACCATGGGCAAGAAACCAAATTACGGCAAAAAACACAAGTAAGATGTAAAGCAATACCAACGCAATATTAATTATGATTTTCATTAGTTATTCTCTTTGTTTTAATTTTAAATTATTCGCAAAAAACATTTTATATTTTTCCCTTGAATACTCACGTCACTCATATATCATAGGTTACACTAATCCAAAACATAAGTATCTATCTCAATTTCGGCACCTAACCTATTTACTACCTCTAAGAAATCTCTATTAAAAGACATTACAACTCCATTATCCTTCACTATTTCTAATACTATATCAAATTTTATTGCCAATTTATTCTTCTTCTTAAACAATAGTATCTTCTCTACTTTTTCATTAAATAACTTAACAAACTCATCTGATATTTCTTCAAAGTATATTGTCTCAATATTATTGATAGAATATTCCCAAGCTGACTCTATTCTTTTCTTTTCTTTCTTGTTATTTTTTATTAAATCTCCTTTGTTCCAGCAAGCTGTCGGTGATATTCCGACAAGTTCAGTAAATTCATTTGAATTAAATACATCTCCATAGATTGAAAAAATTAATTTTATATGTGTTTTGGCAACCATGTATTTAAATTTTATTGATTTTAAAGTAATTTTTATGAAATGTGATAATCTAAAAAGAATTTTATAATATTAAATCTAAAACAATACCAACGCAATATTAATTATGATTTTCATTAATTATTCTCTTTAATTTTTTATTGTTTTATAATATATTATCTCTCCATAAATTCTTCTATCAAAATCCTTAAAAGTTCTAAAGAGTGACCATCATTAGCACTATAAAGTCTAATAATTCTTTCAGGATCAATATCTTTTAACCCATCCTCAGCAAATTTTTCATGAATAAAATCTCTAAAAGAGTCAAAAAAATCGTGAACTACGGAATCACTTTTACCAAATGAATATCCTTTAAAAAAGATAAAGAAAGATTCTACATTATGAATTGAAAACATTGCTGGTCTTTTTGAAACAAATTGAATTAAATCAATATTTTCTAGTATTGTATTATTCTCCATTATCTTAAATTATTTCTTTAAATTATTCAATATCAAACACCTTACTTCTATCCTTATAAACTTCACCCCTTTTTTCAATCAAATAAAATGCTGACATAAAAACCATGGTTGCTACTATTTGATAAAAGATATCACTCAATTTTGTAAACTCCGCTAGAGCCAAATAACAAATGACCATTGATACTATCCCGATAATAAATCCATAAATAGAATATATAATCTTGTTCTTTTTACTCATGATAAAAAAATAGATAATACTCATAACAATAGTTACATGAAACCTTACAATTACACCACCATCTTTCCCATGATAATAATCTAAATCGGGTAAATTTATCTTATAGTCAATATAAAAAATGATGACTAGATTCATTAAAATTAACAGCAATATAATAAAACTTCTTTTCATTTATTCCTTAGTTTTAAAAACTTAAATAGGCTTTAAATTTGTTTCTTTAATACGTTCGTTCCAAACTTTTTCTTTATACCAATTAGAAGATTTAATCTTAACATTATAAAATAAATATGCCCCTACCAAAAATATTATAACGACAAAGCTCAATAAAGTGCCTTTTAGAATCCTTTGTTTCATCGTTGTTTTTCTTTTACATCATGGTATTTCCCAAGAATAAGGCTTTTTATAATAAGGACTGATCCCTCCTCCATCACTTTTAATTGGACTTTTCTTTAACTTATCATACATATCTAAAACATTATTATAATCAAGATTGAGAAAAAATGTTTCATCTTTATTAATCATATAATATTTTATTTGTTGATTTTTTAAATCATCTTCATATTTATAAGAACCATATTCTCCCATAGAATACAGGGGTACTAAATCTTTGTCTAAAAAAATAATTTCATATATACCATACATAATTTTTTCATTAGGATTATAAAACACACCAAAATTATAAGCTTCATTGGTCTTAATACATAGTATAATATTTCTTTTTTTGTCAGAAAGAATTTTTATTTTTTCATCAAATCCAAATAATGAAAAATTACTATCATCATATTCTAGTTTTAAATTCAATCCCCATTTACCAGACGACACATCAGCATCACATATTTGCTTAGATTCCGTCATTTTCTCTATGTCTGTTGAGAAACGTATATTCTCAATGTTTTTACAATTGTCTTTACAGCTAATTATAAGCACCGAAAAGATTAGCATTAATAATTTTCTATATATCATTTTACTTTTTCATTAGCTTTCATAAATTTTATTTTTTAAAATTAATCTTCCCAAGTTAATACTTCATCTATTCCACAAAGAATATACATAACTTATAATCAATAACTTAATCATACACAAACTTATAGAAAAGCAGATAATAGCGAATTTGTCTGTAGTTTTATTTATGATAAGATAAGACATACTTTTAATTAACGATAATAGATTTATTAGAACAAGTTCTTGAAATAAAAAAGGAAAACGATTTAAAGATAAATTTATCATTGGAGAATAAATTAAATAAATAATATTTTTTCGTGTTGTGTTATTCAATAATAATCAATATATTCGTATAGCATTGATTTTCAATTACATAGAACAACAAAACATCCAAAGCCTCATTTCCGACAGACTCTCAAAGTTTGTTATTGGCAGTATTATCTACAACAGGATATATGAGTTGTTTAAAATATCAATACCACGCCCCTTTCCCTAATATTTACTTAATAATCTAATTAATCTTATGAGAGAATCTACTCCATTAACACCTACGCTTACGGATGAAGAGTTGCTTACTATAACGCAACGATACACATTTAAATACTTTTGGGATTATGCATCAAGCTCAGGAATGGCATACGAGCGTATTCCTGTTTCGGGAACAGCCGGAAATACCGTTACCTCTGGCGGTTCGGGATTTGGAGTAATGGCAATTTTAGTTGGCATCGAGAGAGGATTTATTACAAGAGAACAAGGACGACAACGTATTGATAAAATTGTCGATTTCTTAACCAACTCGGCCACTAATTACAAAGGAGTTTTTGCTCATTGGATAAATGGAAATACAGGTGTAACCATTCCATTTAGCGCAGATGACAATGGAGGTGATTTGGTCGAAACATCTTTTATGATGCAGGGCTTGATTACGGCACGTCAGTATTTTAACCAACCAATAGTAACAGAACAAGCTCTGGTTATTAAGATTAACATACTTTGGAACAATGTTGATTGGAATTATTTTACATTCGGATCAAACAAACTATACTGGCATTGTAACAATGAGCTGCAAAATGTAAAGAATTTAGGTATTGTAGGCTGGAACGAGTGTATGATTACGTATCTGTTGGCTATTGCTTCACCCACTCATGCTATCGATCCCAGTTTGTGGAAAAGCGGCTGGTCATCGGGCGGTACTTATAAAACCAAGAATCAAAAATTTTATGATATTACGCTTCCTATTGGAAACGGAAATGCAAAAGGTGGCCCTCTATTTTTTGCTCATTATTCATTTCTCGGATTTAATCCTAAAAATTTAAGGGACACTTATAATGATGTAAATTATTTTCAGCAAAATCAGGCTCATACATTAATAAACAGAGCTTATTGCGAACAAAACCCGCTTACATATACGGGATATGGTCAAAACAAAGCCTGGGGATTAACTGCTTCTGATGGCCCGACAAGTTACAGCGCCCATTCACCCGGAAATGACAAAGGCGTAATTGCCCCAACAGCTGCGATCTCCTCGATGCCATATACTCCTAAAGAGTCATTAGCCGCTCTCAGATATTTTTATGAAAAGTTGGGGCCGAAAATCTGGAACGAAAAAGCGGGATTTGTAGACTCCTTTAATGAAACCGCCAATTGGGTTGATGGTAGTTATTTGGCTATCGATCAGGGTCCTATTATTTGCATGATCGAAAATTATCGTTCGGGTATGCTATGGGATTATTTTATGTCGGCTCCCGAAATTCAATCAGCATTAATCAAAATACAATTTAAACCAGATTATTATCCGCGTCCCATAATTAGAGAACCACTTGTAATTGACAATTTTGAAAACGGGCAAATTAACTTTACCAATAAAATTAATATTAACCCGGCAGCTTCTATGCAAATTACGGTAGTAGATAATCCCGACAAAACAGGATCAAACCAAAGTAATAAAGTATTGAAATTTAAACGATTGGACAATGCTACTAAATGGGCAGGTTTTTTTCTTCTCTAAATGAACCTCTCTCGGAGTATAAATATTTATACATGAAATATTATCGTAACAATCTTAATTCTCAGATCAGGGTTAATATTTCTGACGGAGGAAACAATGAATTCTTATCTCAAAGCCCATTGGATAAACAAAACGAATGGGGCGTAGCGGTGTTTGATTTATTAACGAACAAAGTAAAAAATATTTCTGTGTTTGGTATTCAGCCTGATTATACGGCTAATGCTGCAATTGGAGATATTGTTTATATTGATGAGTTAATTTTTAGCGATACAGAGATCGATATTAATCCTTTCTACAATAACAATCCTAAAGAATTAAAAGCAACCGACGTAAAGACTAATTCTATTTCTTTATCGTGGGATGCAATTCCTGCAGTAACTTCATACGATGTATTTAAAGAAGGTGTTTTTTATCAAAATGTTACTGCTAACTCAATAACTGTACATAATTTGAATTCATTTGACATTTACTGTTTCGCGGTAAGGGGCAGGGATGACAATCTGGATATTTTAACTAAGATGAGTAACACCCTTTATGTAACGACTCTTGAGACAAAAGAGCATAAAGATCAACGAATGGCCTGGTGGCGTGAAGCAAGTTTTGGACTGTTTTTGCATTGGGGAGGCTACTCCGGACTGGCGGGACACTATACAGGACCAACTTTAATAAAATCAGGTTCGGGAATTGGACCTGATTATTGGATGCAGGATTATTATTCAACTTATCGCCCGGAATGGATTAATCCGGATGGAACTATTAAAATCGATCCCGCTACAGGTGAGCCTTACAAACCCGGCCAATATGCCGAATGGATTATGTTTGCAGCCCAGATTCCGAGAAACGAATACAAAACACGCTGGCAGCAAAATTTTACGGCACAAAACTTCAATGCTTCAGAATGGGTAAGAATGGCAAAGGAGGCCGGTATGAAATATATTGTCGTTACCGCCAAACACCATGAAGGTTTGGCTTTGATGCACACTCATCATGTTGGATATAATATTGAAGATGAAACCAATATTGCAGCCGATGTTTTAAAAGACTTGGTGACTGAGGCTCATGCAGCAGGATTGAAAATAGGATTTTATTATTCTCAATGTCTGGACTGGATGAATCCGGGAGGAATGGGATGGATTCCTCAGAATACAACACCCGATCATGAGGCTTCCTATCTGGAAAAGGCACAATATACTGATACTATTGTGGTTCCTCATATTCAAACCATGATTAATGACTATAATATTGACCTGATTTGGTGGGATATGGGAGGCTCCAGTACACCCGAATTCCGGTATCGAATGATGAAAGCAATTAAAAAGATTCCCGGATCAGATCGTTTGATATTCAATAACCGAATGGAAGATGGTTTGACAGCAGATTTTAATACTCCTGAACAAAGTATTCCTACTATGCCGCCAAATGGAGATGGAACAGATTGGGAAACTTGTATGACAATGAATGACAATTGGGGTTATGATGCTTATGATCCGCGTTGGAAAACCGAAAAAGATTTAATTCAAAAGCTGATTGATATTGTTAGTAAAGGAGGTAATTTTCTTCTCAATGTAGGTCCGGAGGCAGATGGGACATTTCCGCCCGAAGCAATCGACAGACTTAATGGATTTGCCTACTGGATGAGTATAAATAAAATGGCTATCGATAAAACCCAATCCAGTCCTTATACTACACAATTACTTTGGGGACGAGCTACCAGCAAAATTATCGACGGAACACAATACTTATACCTGCATGTATTTGCAGATTATTGGCCTCTGAATGAAAAATTAAATGTTCCTGATCTGCCTGATGGAAGTGTTGTAAAAGCGTATTTCCTTGCAGATATTCACAAAACAGCATTGGATATAACTCCCAATGATGGGTTTTCCGGATATACTATTTCGGTACCTGTAGCTCCTTTGGATAATATCAGTACAACCATTGTCTTAGAAATGTCAAGAATTGTGGATATTCTTTTCACTTTTGTTAAACAATTCAATGATGGTACACTCAATTTGAATCCAATCGATGCTGTTGCTCCTGGATTAAGCATTCAAAATGCACCGCTATATGAACTTGGGACATGGGTTAATGATGCTAACTTTGCCACCTGGCACGTTGAAGTTATTCAATCCGGAAATTTCATTTTAGATGCAGTTGTATCAGGCTATTCGGGACAGTTTGTGCTAAAAGTAAATGGAGTAGATCAAGGACCTTATCCATTTACAATTACAACAAGAGGTTTTGAGAATTATCAAGTCTTATCCATTGGAACAATTAATTTACCGGTTGGTATTTATAACATCGAACTGCACCGTATTTCGGGCGGAGGATGGGATCCTGTAAATGTGCGTCAAATTTCGATTCATCCCCAAATTGATAGAACTCCTATTATCAATCAAAATGCAGATAGAACCCTTGTTGTTGCCGGACAAAATGCCATATTGCACGGAAGCGGTATTGGGATAGGAAATCCACCTTATTACAGCATTGCCGGATGGACAAATCCAGCTGCTTATGCGGCTTGGAGAGTGAAAGTGAACGAGGCAGGCATTTATCACTGGCAATGTGAACTGGCGGGTATTTCCGGTAAATTTCAATTGGTGATAAAAGAAATTTCAAGTATTATTTATCCGTTTACAACAACTGACAGTAGTTTCATGAACTATCAAATCAAGCAATTAGGTGATGTTTATCTGTACGAAGGAATTTATTATATCGAATTGCATCGTATTTCCAACGGAGGCTGGGATCCTGTTAATGTGCGTAACATTACCTTTTACCAAGATCTGCTTTAGTAAGTAATTGATCTAATAAAAATAGTTATATATTAGTAATGACAGAAATGAGCTAATAACTGTATCTCTATTTGATAGAGATACAGAAACTATTTTATTACATCTAAAGATAGCTACTACTTGAAACAAAAAATACATCTGTAACACATTGATTGTAGATATGATTAAACTTGAAAAGCTGATTATTATTGGGATTGTAATACTTTGTAGTAGTTGCAATAAAAAAAATGAAGTTGTAAAACCAAAGATAGAACAAGACGTTAAAGACCAAAAGCACTTAGTTTTAGACTATCACAAAAATTATTTCAAAAAGCTACGAAATGAAATGGATAGAATAGAAATTTCTCTCTATAAAATTAAAAACGATACTCGGCAGGACACAACAAAACTTGTTGGATTAGACAGAATACTTGATAAAAAGAAAATAAAAGAATTTGATTCTTTATTTGATTCAACAAAAAATGAAGGCTACTGCTGCTGTCCTAAAACTCATTATAGAATCGATTTATATAAGCAGCAAAAAAGACTAAAAAGGTTTAATGTTGATACTTTAAGAGTAAAAGATAAAGCATTTATTTTTGATACAAGTTATCAAAAATCGTATATAATTCCTTTAACTGTTTGGAACAATTTCTTAACTGATTCCAGAGTTCTTTCTAGTAACAAATGATATGAAGTTTCAAAGACATAAAAAAACCTATTTCATTACGAAATAGGTTTTTTATTTTATAAACTCCTCGGTTCAAAATTCGAACCTTTTACTTAAAGGTTTTCAAACTTTAAGCAACTTATCAGAGGTATGAAAAGAAAGCATTTAATTTTTAAAGTTAATTACAAGCGCTAAATAAGCTTTAATCTCTTAATTATGTAATTGATTTTTGAGAGCATACAACTTGCTTCTAAGATTTTTCAACATTAGAGGATCGGAAACTTTACCTTTAACTCTAGTTAAAAAAATGACCTCTCCGATAGTCATCTTTAAAGCATGTCCTTGTTTATTAAAAAGTTCCGAAATCAGTTTTGAAGTTTGCAACATCGGGTGAATTGATTTTAACATACTGAAGAAAAAACCATTATTTCCATGAAAATATATAGGCAGAATAGGAACATCAGCTTTACAGATAATTTTCCCTACCACGGGATGCCACTCAGGATCAGTGATTTCACTCGTCTTAAAATTATAAGATGAAACTTCTCCTGCAGGAAATATTGCAACAGGAATACCTTCAGATAAAGCTTTTAGTGTCATTTTTAATCCCGTGATACTCGCAGAATTTTGCAGATTTTCAAATGGATTTACTGCGATAATGCATTTTTCAAGATTTGGTATTTCCTTTAATAAAAAATTCCCCATATACATTGTATCAGGACGTATTTTTGCAATTGTACTTAATAAAGCTAATGATTCGATACCTCCATAAGGATGATTTGCAACAACAATAAAAGCTCCCTCACGAGGAATATTTAGTAATTCGGTAGCATCATATTGGACTTTTACACCAATTTTCATTAAAACATAATTAGCAAAATCTGCACCCTCAAGATTACCTGCTTCTTTTACAACAGTATTTAAATTGTTAATTTTCATTACTTTCATTAAATAAGAGGATAATCCCGGGATAGGAATTTTAGAAAGGCCAGCAGCTTCAGAAAATTTTTCTTTGGAGATCAATGTCATATATTATAGCTAATTAAGGTTGAATGCAAAAAACTAATAAAAAACCTAAAAGGAATGGAATTAGCAATAAGTTAATGTGTATTTGGGAACTTTGTTATTATGACTTGAAATTAGAATTTGAAGTTATGAAAAGGAGAGATGATCAATCATCTGCATATTCTTTATCGCAATCATGGGTAAAGATACTCTGATTTTATACGTGAACGTTGAATATACGAATAAAACAATTTTAAAGAGGAACTATATTCACTTCATATTCAACTTTTGAACATGATTACATATTTCTTTTAACACTGACTTCGTAATTATAGAAATAAAAAAAAAGGTAAAATACATAATGTATTTTACCTTTTTTTATGAAGAATCTTGATACAAAATTAGAGCCTTTTACTTAGAGATTTCCAGATTTTGTGAAACTTGACAGAGGTCTGAAAAGAAAAGCATTTGATTCCCTAAGTTTATGAAACATGATTAAAAATATCAAAACTTACTCTAGCATTAGCTTTCCATTTTTAAATCCAAAAAACATCAGGCACCTCTAAATCACTCAACAGTCATAACCAATTCATTTTCAAATTCGTTCCTAAAATAAAACTCTTTTTTATAAAAAAATCGTGTGAAGAGCAGAGCTTCTTATTTGAATTCTAACAAACTCTTTTATTACATTTTATAACTAAGTCCACATTCAAAAGTATTGTTTGCATAAGCACCCAATGCTCCAAAATATTTAGAGTAAGCCAGGAAAACACCCAAATCATCAAGCGAAATTCCAAATGCTGTAGAAACAGTTTTATTAGTATGGTAAAACGCAGAAATGTTTATTTTATAATCTGGAAAATTAAACCTTCCCCCCATATCCAAAATATCTTTGTGCCCTTTAACACCTCTATAAGCTAACAATGGCTCAATATTTAAGTTTTCATCTCCATTTGATAGTAATATCTTGTAACTTATAGCCGAATAAAAAGTAGAACGATCTGCATAATTTTTAATACCATTATCATTTTCATAGAAAAGATTATGAAGTTTTGGCAATGATGCCTGAACTGTTAATAATCTGCTAGTATAAGCAATACCCAAATCTCCATCAAAAATGGCACCCTCGTTATAATTCTGTAGTGCAACATCATCCAGACTTCCTTCCACTTTATTATAATCTATAGCAGAAAATTTTGCACCCGCAGACAAGCCGAAATGTATCTTTTGGTCAACTCCTGTTGGTAAATGATAAGCATAAGTTCCCATTATCCTTGTTCTATTGATTAAACCTGCTCTGTCGCTATTAACATTTAACCCTAGTCCAGTTCTGTTTCCGGAATTGTATTCGAAAGTAGCATTCATTAATATCGGATTTCCCGGAACTTCATCCCATTGTCTTTGGTAACCTACATTAAACTTCATCCCTTTATCTAACCCTGCCATTGCAGGGTTGTTTAAATATTGGTTTTGAAAATACATAGACTCGAATTCTGTTAACTGCGCATTTGCGGAGTTTGTCCCTAATATAATCAGGAACATAATTACCTGTATATAGATTGCTCTCATTGATTTTATTTTCATTGTATTCATTTCTGTGTGGCTATCTTCTAACCATTTTTACTATTCTTATTTATTTTATTCTTAATTGTTATCTCTAATAATTGAAATGAACCCTTTCATTTTAGGTGAACCATTTCCTAGATCAATTAAATAGTAATAAGTATCCTCATTAAGTGGAGATCCTTTATAAGTACCATCCCACTCATTATTATAATTATTTTTAGAATACACTAATCTTGCTGCTCTATCAAAAACTTTAACCGAATTGTTTGGATATTTATCAAGACCTGGAACTATCCAAAAATCATTTTTACCGTCTCCGTTTGGAGTAACAATGTTTGTTGGTATAATTTCTTGTGGTACAGCATCTGCTCTATTTACAATAACAGTATATGTTTCTTGTGTACCATCTGGCGCTGTAACCACTACTGTAACTTCGTTATCACCAACTTTTAAATCTATTGGGGCTGTAACATCTGTAATCGTTTTTCCGTCAACAATCATTTCAACCTTTGCATCCGGATCGATTGATTTAGGTGTAATTACAATTGAGTCAGTTTCATTTGGTACATCTACACTATAATCTTTTGTATCTGTATTAAAAGCAGGACTTAATGTCCCATCACTTACAACAATATCAGATAAACCAGCATTATCAGAAGGCTTAACATTAGCATCTTCTCTTGTAACAACAACAGTATATGTTTCTTGTGTACCGTCAGGAGCAGTAACCACTACTGTAACTTCGTTATCACCAACTTTTAAATCGATTGGAGCTGCGTTATCAGTAATCGTTTTTCCATCAACTATCATTTCAACTTTGGCATCCGGATCTTTTGGTGTAGGTGTAACTATGATTGAGTTAGTTCCATTTGGCACATCAACTGTATATCCTTTAGTCTTGGTGTAGGTGTAACTATGATTGAGTTAGTTCCATTTGGCACATCAACTGTATATCCTTTAGTGTCTGTATTAAAAACAGGACTTAAAGCTCCTTCACTAACCGTAATATCAGCTAAACCTGCATCACTAGAAGGCTCTCTTGTAACAACAACAGTATATGTTTTTTGTGTTTTTCCATCCTGTGCTGTAATTATAGTAGTAATCTCATTTTTACCAACTTCTAAAAGAATGTTTCCACTAGCAGTTCCATTAGCTACTTCTTTTCCGTTTACTGTTATTGTTGCAGTAGTATCAGAAGTAAAAGGTGTAACTGTAATATCTTTAACATCGTTTTTTACTGTAGCTGTATAATCTTTAGTTACCTCTGCAAATACTGGGCTTAAAGTACCTTCGCTAATAGCTAAATCTGTCATACCTGCATTACTAGAAGGCTCTCTTGTAACAATTACAGTATAAGTATTAATAGTTCCATCTTGAGCTGTTATTATAGTGGTAATCTTATTTTCACCTACTTGTAAAGTAATTTCTCCGCTAGGAGTTCTACTAGGCACTTCTACTCCATTTACTGTTACTTTTGCTTCAGTGTCTGCTGTAGTTGGTGTAACTCTAATAGTTTTAACATCATTTGGTACTGTAGCTGTATAATCTTTAGTTCCTTCTGCAAAATCCGGACTTAACTTACCTTCACTAATAGCTAAATCTGTTAAACCTGCATTAGTAGATTTAGTCACTTCTAAAGTACCAGAAACGAAAGTAATATCATAATTTGTTGATTTTGCTCCACTAACTGTGATGTCATATTTTCCTACTGAACTATCTTTAACTGCCAACGTAACAATTGTCACTGGCATACTTAAACTTGTAACAGTATCTCCATTTACAAACCCAACATAAGTTGCTGTTAAAACTGGATTATCAATACCATGCTCTTTTTCTTTATTATCTGCTGTGATTTTTAGCTCAGCAGGAGTAACAGTTAATAATCCTTTGTTATCATAAGTAATGGTATAGTTTGATGAAACTGCTTCACTAGCTATGATTGAATAAGTTCCTACTCCACTTCCTATAAGTGCACTAGTTACAATTTTAGCTGATGGAGCCAAACTTGCTTCAGTATCTTCATTTACAAAACCAACATAACTTACTGTTAAAACTGGATTCTGAGATCCGTAAACTTTACTATTATCATTTGTTGTAATAGTTAAAGCCGCAGGAGTAATAGTTAATGATCCTTTATTAACATAT
>NZ_JSYP01000002.1 GCF_000813005.1 Flavobacterium sp. KMS
TGCGTGAAAGAAAAAAGCGCAAAAGAATAAACCTTTACGCCTTTGTAACTTTGCTTCTTTGTACCTTTTCTTTTAAAACTGGAAATAAATATTAACCGCAATGTGCGCAAAGTTTTTCGCAAAGTCCGCGAATTTTTTTGTTTGCAATGTCGCAAAATCGTAAGGTTCATTGTTTCTCGCAGATTCCGCAGATTAGGCAGATTATTTTTTACATTAAGCAGAAGAAAAATCAGCTTTATCTGCGAAATCTGCGTGAAAGAAAAAAGCGCAAAAGAATAAACCTTTGCGCCTTTGTAACTTTGCTTCTTTGAACCTTTTCTTTTAAAACTGGAAATAAATATTAACCGCAATGTGCGCAAAGTTTTTCGCAAAGTCCGCGAATTTTTTTGTTTGCAAAGCCGCAAAATCGTAAGGTTCATTGTTTCTCGCAGATAAAGCAGATTAGGCAGATTATTTTTTACATTAAGTAGAAGAAAAATCAGCTTTATCTGCGAAATCTGCGTGAAAGAAAAAAGCGCAAAAGAATAAACCTTTGCGCCTTTGTAACTTTGCTTCTTTGAACCTTAAAAACTAAAACTGGAAGTAAATAAAAGGTTGTGAACCTGCAACTGCTGTTGCATAAACAATCCAGTACACAAATCCTAAAACAATTGCTTTACCGATTAATGGTGTTTTATCAAAAACTAATTTCATTTTGGCTGTAACCACTTCTGGTAAAAAGTGCCATACATAACCAAAAAGCATTAACAAAAACACATTCTTATATCCTAATACAATCGTTTGCCAATGGTCTGGTTCGAATGTTAACTGTCCGATATTGTTGATTACTTGTATTGCTGTATCGAAATCTTTTGCACGGAAGAATATCCAACAGAAAACCACAAAATGGAATGTTAGTACAATTGAGAAGAATTTCCAGATTGCACTTAATCCGTTACTTTCTTTTTTTGAAGGGAAAAGTTCTACAAATATTTTATGAACTGCTAATGCCAACCCGTGTAATGCTCCCCAAATAATAAACTGTGCTCCCGCTCCATGCCACAATCCTCCTAAAAGCATTGTTGTAAACAGGTTAAAATTAGTTACCATGGTTTGCTTTAATTTGTTTGAAAGCAAAAATGACAAACAAAAAACAGCGATTCCTCCAACAGCAATTACTAACGGAATTATACTTTCGGCAGTATTTGTTATTCCCCAAAGTAACAATCCGAAAAAGAATAAACTCGGGAATAAAAATCCTGCGAATGTTCCTTCTCTGTTTCCTCCGATAGATATATACAAGAAGTCTTTTAACCAAGTTGATAATGAAATATGCCATCTTCTCCAGAAATCAGTAATCGATACCGATTTATATGGTGTTCTAAAGTTGGCTGGCAATTTAAATCCAAGCAATAATGCAATACCAATTGCCATATCTGAATATCCTGAGAAATCGCAATAAATTTGGATTGCATATCCATAAGACGCCATTAAATTCTCAAATGAGGTATAACTCATTGGTGAATCGAAAACACGATCTACAAAGTTTACCGAGATATAATTAGAGATTACCGTTTTCTTAATTAAACCACCTATGATAAGAAACAACGCATTATTTACGTCTGCCTTTGTAAGGTTTAATTTTTGATAAATCTGTGGTAAAAAATCCTTAGCTCTTACAATCGGCCCAGCAACTAATTGTGGGAAGAATGAAACGAAGAATAAATATTCGATATAATTTTTTGTTGGTTTAATCTCTTCACGATATATCTCGATAATATAACTCATCGATTGAAACGTGTAAAATGAAATCCCGACTGGAAGGAAAATATCATGAAGCTCAAAATTACCATGAAACATATCATTGTAGGTAACTATCATAAAGTTCATGTACTTAAAATACCCAAGTAATCCTAGGTTTAGGATAACACTTATTATCAAGTATATTTTCTTTCGGCTTTTTACACTTTCATTATATATTATCTGACTCAAGCCATAGTCTACAACCGAAGAAAGTAGCAATAGCAAGAAATATATTCCGCTTGACTTGTAATAAAAGAAAAGCGAGAATAGAATAACATATGTTAATCTTAGATAAAATGTCTTGCGCAAAAAGGCATACACAAAATAAAAAACCAGAAATAATCCTAAGAATAATCCTGTGTTGAATAATAATTTTTCTTCTGGGTTATATATAAACCAACCCTTAACCTGTTCTAATGTAAGTGCACCAAAATTTTGAACGAACCAATCATTAATGCTATCAACTGTTATCAACTTATTTTTTTAATTTAAAATTATCGTATTCGTTTAATAATGCTTTCGAAAACAAGCTTCCTTGTTTTTCATATCCGTTTTTAGAATAATGTACCCAATCTGGACCAATTAATCCTTGGGCTTTTAATTTCCCAATACCACTCATTCCTCCAAACTCGTTATACAAATCCCAAACTGCCAGACCATCTGTTTGAGCCGTTTCATAAATATGTTTTGTATAATCGGCTACAAACGTATTTGGTTTTCTTCCTTTTAACAGCGATGGCGGTGGTGTCATAACTAGTACAGGAACGTGAATATTTTGTTCTTTTAACTTACTTATAAACTCGCGCAGTTGCTTTATGTAACCTGAAGCTTCTAATCGGTCATAACTTTCGTTTGTTCCTAATGATAATACTATCATATCAGGATGTAACGATTTTAGTTGTTCAAAGAAAACTGGGTATTTATTATAATCAGAAAATTTTGCACCATTTACTCCAATACCGCTATAAATTATTCCTGGTGAATCTTTCTCGAGGATTAACCCATTAAGCTCATATTTCTTAGCATCCTTATTTGGAATAAGATAGATTTTATCTAATGCTTTTTCGGTATTGTAATAATGAGTAAACGAATCTGATTCTATATCCAAAGGAACATACTCTGATTGTGAGATTGTTTTAGGACGCGTTTCATTTGTTACAATCTTAAGGGTTCTACCCGCTCTAATTGCATTCGATTTTAAATGATTTGCTCTTTTAATTTCTGCAATCGAAACATTGTATTTATCTGCAATAACCGAGATTGCCTCTCCTTTTTTTATTTTATGTGTAATTACTTTTTTCTCCGAAGATTGAATCATATTAGTTTGAATGCGAGTTGCCAAGTCAAACATATGCTGGTTTTGCGGTGTAATTATCTTTATTGTATTAAAGTTGTACGCAGGATCTTTTACATTAACCTCAATTACAAATCCATCTGTATTTCTCCAAAGTGCGATTCCGCTTAACCCCATTGGGCAGTTTTTCTCCGGAAGTATGTTTCGGTAACTTTCCCAACTTTTATTAGAACGAAAGCGTTCATTATAAGATCCGTTGGTTTTTGCTAACGAATATGGAAAAATAAAACCTCTCCCTCCATTTCCTAGTTCTTTCTGGAGATCTTTACGAATCTCGTTTGTCATCAAATCACTCTGAATGTGTGAATCTCCGATATGAACAATGTTTATTTTATGATTCCCTTGATTCTCATTGCTTTTTAATTTCTTAAAGAAATCCTCTAAAACCTTTGCATTATAAATTTGACTCCCTGATATAGGCTCAACAGTTGTCGTATCGATTTTGTCAGTCATCTTTTTAGTTATTAAAATTGGCTCGGTTTTTTGCGCTTTGTTATTAGACGCAAAAAGAAGACAACAAAAGAAAATAATAAGTTTATTCATCTACACTATCGTTTATTACAGATACGGAATCTGTATTCGTTTTCCTGACTGTTTTGCCTTTTCTTATGTCCGCTTCTCTTTTTTCGCGCAAAACTTTATATTGTTCGTAACCTTGATTTAATTGCTCATAAAGTAACCCACCAATTGCTTTGGCTCCACGCTGATTAAAATGTGTATAATCTTTGTTTGCTTTTGCTGGTGCTTCATCTACCCATTTTACCATAGAACCATCTCCACCCATCAACGTATATAAATTAACAAATCCAGATTCAGTTTCTAAAGCATAACGCTTTTGAGCTTTCATTAAAGGAACAACTGCCGAATCGGTTTTCATTTGCATATCATATTTTGTCGATTTATCTGCAGTAGAAATAATCAAAATAGAAACTCCTGGAAAAGATGCTTTTATTTTATTAACAGCTTTAGTCATTCCTTTTCCGTACCAAGAATAATTTTTTGTACCATAATTTAAAACGTTGGTTCCGTAATGAAGAATGATTAAATCATATTTTAAATTGGCATTGAAACTTTGCATTACATTGGCATCAAAAATAGAAATTGGCATTCCCGAATTTCCTCTTTGCGAAAAGTTATCTACATGAACTCCGCTACCATTATCAAAATTGAAGCCATAAATAGGAATAGAATCTGCGTGAACAAAATTAGCTTTAAATGCTTTAATGCTTTTAGAAGTTACTTTTATAGTGTTAACCAAATTATTTGGAGCAAGACTTTTGGATATAGTGTCTTTTCCGATTATAAAATTCACTTTTCCAGTTTTTGATGATCTTCCATAATATAAGGTTGGATTATCTAGACTAGTCGCAAATTTATTTAAACCTGCTTCATAAGAAACCCATGTAGAATTTGACTTATCATTTGCAAAAAACACGTGTCCGTTTACACCAAAAGGACTTGTTGGTCTCTTTACATTAAGATACGATTGCATTTTCCAGTTTTTGGAATATAGCGCTTTTACTGAAGCTCTTGATGCAGCTGACTCTGAAGTTATAGAAACAAATCCAACTCCTGTGCCTCCAAATCTTTCTTGATATTTGTTTCGAACATCTTGTACAATTAAATCTCCATCGGTCATAGAATCGCCATAATATGCAATCCTCACTTTTGCCTCAGGATGTTTTTCTAATTGATATAATTTATCGTAAAAAGAAATCAGGTATTGATATCCTTTATAATTATCGAAAGTTTCTGAAGGGAATTCGATTCCTTCATTAGCATTAAAAACGATATTCTCCCCTGCTTCTTCATCAGCATCGGTGCTATCATTTTTTTTAGATACGCCTTCTTTTTCAAACGATTCCAGAAGCATACTATCTACAAGTACGTTTTTGGAGTCGACTTTACTTTCAGGAAAAATTTTATCTGGTAATATTTGTTTAAAACCAATGAAAGCTACAAATGCTAATGCTACAATTGCAAAAGACTGAAAAAAATAAGATTTTGTATTCACTTGTAATTATAAATTTTGAAGAATAAAATCAATAAGAGCTCCATTATCCAAATTTCCTATTAATTTAATTAAAACGTTTGCAAAGATAGAATAAACAATAAATCTATTATTCCTTTTTTACGATTAAATAAAAATAAAAAAGAGGCTAGATAAATCCAGCCTCTTTCCAAAAAAAAAATAAAAAAAAACCAAGTTACTATCTAAATTGAATTTAAACATAGTCTTGTTATTAAGATTGATAAGTTACAACCCTACCACATGAAATAACTTACCAATCTTTTTATTTCCATAAAAATGGAATCGTTTTTATATGACTATTTTAAAAGAGCATATTCAAATGATACATATCCTCTTTCTCCCGCTGCATTTGTCATAGTAAGAAATTTTACTTTATAGTAATTCCCTTCTGTATCTTTAACTACATAAAAACGATCAGTTTTAATACTTGGTAATGAACCATTTTGACCACCTGCATTTCTCCAGTTAGGCCCAAGAACTCTTTGATCAGTTAGAGAAGTTTTAAAATTAGCTTCAACAGCTTTTACTTTATTAAAATCCGCATAAGTTCCACCTGTTGCAACTAAAACTTCATATACTTGAGTTCCGCCTCTCATGTTTGAGACAATAAAATCAGCATACCCATAAGTTACATCTATTTTACCATCAGATGTATAATTCGTGAAAGCAGTAAAATTTAAATCCCATTTTGTTTTTTCAGGCTCAACTACTACATTATTTCCTGAAGCCAAACTAAAAAATGAAAAATTGAAAGCTGCATCTTTAGAAATTGTTTTTTCCGTGAAAGTTGCTGAATCTAAATCTGCATATTGAATTTTGTATCCATTCACTCCTCTTAAAATTCTAATTTTTTTCCATCCTCTCGGATTACCATAAAGACTTGCTGAACCTACATTCGGCACGGTAGTTCCAACTTCAAATCCAAGATTTACCAAATATACTTTGTTATCTGCATCTATAGCAGAAATCTCAGCAATAGCTGTTCCTATTCCTGCTCCAGCTCCCGCTAAAACTCCTGTCGGATTATCAACGTATCCTATGGATGCAGGTGTATCAAATCCAACATTAACAGTATTATCGATTTGCTGCACCAAAGTAATATCCGAAGTCTCTAACTTTTTTACTGCCATTTTAATAGAACCGTTAATAACAACTCTAAAATCTGAACCACTAGAGAATCCTAAATCCCATTTTGTTCTGTTTACAGACTCTATCTTCCCTGTACTTAAATCTACAAAAACCTGATTAGGTTGATTAGGTCCACCAACACTTGGTTGTAAAACTTGCCCAACAGATGGACCTACTGGTGTAGTTGTATCGTTATTGTCATCGCTTGAACAAGACCCAAGTGTCAATAATGCGAATGATAGTAATAAAAATGTCTTTTTCATTGTATTTGATTTTATATTAAAGATTAAGGTTATATGTAAGTTTTAAAAAATAAGAGCGTCCATAAGCCAACATTATTTGTGATGGTCCTGCATGAGCAACTCCTTGACTTGTATTTGTTTGATTTATATTAAGTACATTAAGTATGTTTCTTGCCCCTATTGTAGCTTCTAGTTTATCACCAAAGAAATTTTTTCTAATTGAAGCATCAAGCCAATTGCTTGGATCAACTTCGGATATTACGTAGGCAGAAGTAGTTTCTATAAATTGTTGTGATTTTCCGTTGTATTTATAATATGCCGAAATTGTAGTTTGCCAACTTGGGATAACATATGAAACACTACTATTAAGATTAAAAGAATAAAGAAACTTATCATCTGAAGAAAAAATCTGATTTTCTATTTTTTGAGAAATCCCAACCAAAGAAGCTCCTAAATTAAATGTCCAATTGTCTTTTTTAAATTGGTTGGTAGTCGAGAAATTCCACATTTTATATTTACTAATATTAATGTATTCATACTCTGGATTTCCCATATCTGGATTGAATCTTGCAAGTGCCATATCAATTCGGTCATCTACATTTAAATAACTTCCTGCTAAAGTGTTCGAGATTTGTAATCCAGAAGAAAGAGTAGACATTTTTTTTAGACTAGCTTCGTAAGATGTACTTGTTTCTGGAATAAGATTTTCATTACCCGTAAAAAAATGTCCATCAAAAATTTGTTTTGAATATAACTCTTCAAAGGTTGGTGTACGGAAAGAATTACCGTAAGAACCTCTAAGTTCAACTCCTTTATCAAATAAATATCTTAAACCAAGAGATGATGCATATTGATTTTCAAATTTAGATTGAGCAGAAAAACGCAATCCTGGACGAATAGAAAATCTTTCAGTTGCTCTGATTTCTGAGGAAGCAAAAAAATCATAATTTTCAAGCCTTTTACGAACCGGAGACAACTTATTATTTGCTTCCTGAACCAATGAGTATCCTTGATTATTTACAGCCTCATATCCTAATTGTAAATCAACTTTACTATCTGAGAAAAAATTACTTAATGTACCTGTAGAGTAAAGTGCTTCCATAGACTGATCTTTTACAGTAACATTATTTTCTTCTTTTTTATTAAATAAATAATATCTAAAATCTTCAACATCGCGTTGTTGTTTCTGATGTGAAAGCGAAACATTAAAGTTTAACTTTGAAAACATCTTACCAGTCGCATTTAAATTATGAAAATACCTATTGGTAAAATATCGTTTATCTTCTGCGTATCGGTATGACCCTAATTCTGCAGTGTAACCAGATTGCACTGTACTATTGTAATAATCTACATCTTCATCTAAATATTCGAATTTATAGAAAAAACGAAAACTACCTTTATGGTATGCTATTAATGCTGTTGCGTTTAATTGATCCTTTGGAAGCCATTTAAAACCGCGAGTCTGATCATTCTCAATATAATCTATCCCTTTTTTATCATCAAGAAAACCTTGAAAAGCATTACGATTGGCTCCAATACTCACAAACCAGTTTTCATTAAAAGTATGCGATCCCTTTATTGACTGAATATGTCGTCCTTGATCAAAAAGCGCAAATTCATTCTTAACAGTTTCTTCTTGTCCTGAGACGGAGAAACTCCATTTATATTTTGATGTTTTTTTAGTAATAATATTCAAAACTCCACTTACGGCATTTGCTCCATAACTAACTCCCATTGAACCCTCAACTATTTCTATTTGCTCAACATCATTCAGGTTTATTTGAGATAAATCGGTATTATTCCCTAAACCTGCTTCATTGATTAAAGGCACATTATCAACCAAAATTTTAAAGTACTGAGCATCTAATCCAAATAAAGATACAGTTGAACGTCCGCTTGTCCCGCTTGGTCTAACTGTAATATTTAAGTACTGATTTAATACATCTGATAAATTTGTTGCTGCTAAATTCTGAATATCCTTACTTGTTATTACACGTACATTAAACACGGATTTCTTTATAGATTGTGGTTCAAATTGTCCAGTAACTACAACTTCTGATAATTCATTTGCACGAATACTGTCTTTCTGTTTTTCCTGTGCAGAAAGTGTTTCACAAAATACAAGGGCAATAAATAGGATAATTTTAATTTTCATTATTTTTAATTGGTCTTAATAATCTTGGCAAATATATAATTATTTTAATTCAATCTAAATAAAATTTATATATTTGCTAAAAATTTTAAATCAAAAAAAAACAAGTTATGATTACAAAAAGCCTCTGTTTATCAGCCGTTATGGTGTTATCTGTAAATTTTGGATTTAGCCAGGAATCTAAAAAGCAACAAGATATTAAATCGATAAAATCGATGTGTGGTTGTTATGAAGTGAAATTTAATTTTACTGAAACATTTAAGTATTCTAAAGATTCAATTAATTACAAGCCTTCACCAACTAAACATGAATCTGCTTTAGAATGGGTAGAATTATTAGAAGACACTCCTAACAAAATCGTAATGCAACACTTATTGATAGTAAGTGACGATATGATTATTAAACACTGGAGACAAGATTGGTTGTATGAGAACACTGACTTGTATTTATTTGATAAAGGAACTTCTTGGAAATATAAAAAATTAGACAAAAAAGACGTAAAAGGTCAATGGAGTCAAAAAGTATATCAGGTAGATGATAGTCCAAGATATGAAGGATCTTCAACATGGGTACATGTAGATGGACAAGATTACTGGGCAAATGTTACTGATGCTCCACTACCTCGTAGAGAACATACAATACGTAATGATTATAATGTTTTAAAAAGAAGAAACATTCATGAAATTACTGCTACAGGATGGAATCATGAACAAGACAATGACAAATTAGTTCGCGATGATAGCGGAAAAGATGTTTTGTTAGCTCAAGAAAAGGGAATGGATGTGTACACTAAAGTTGCAGACATTAAATGTATCGCTGGTCAAAAATGGTGGAAGGAAAACAACGCACTTTGGAAAAATGTTCGTGATAAATGGCAAACTCTTTTTGACAGACATCAAGATTTAAACCTAGAAGCCAAAGTAGATAGAAAAGCACTTTACTCTCTTTTGTTTGATTTAAAACCTACTGCAACAAAAGCAGAAACGGATGCAATCATCAACAAATTTGTAAAATAAATATTTTTAGTTAGTTATAAAAAGAGCCGTTAGTTTAATACTAACGGCTCTTTTTTATTTTACATTCTTTCAGGAACTTCTATTCCTAATAAGCTAAAACTTGACTTTATAATCTCTCCTACTTTTTGAGAGAATTGAACTCTGAATATTTTTTTGGTCAAATCCTCTTCTCCTAATATATGTACTGATTGATAAAATGAGTTGTATTCTTTTACCAAATCATACGTATAATTAGCAATTAATGCCGGACTATGATTATGAGCTGCATTTTGGATTACTTCCGGGAAAAGTTCGATTTGTTTTACCAATTCTTTTTCTTTCTCATGAAGCTCTTCGATTCCAGTTAATGTAACAGAAAAATCAAAATCGGCTTTACGAATAATCGATTGTATCCTTGCATAAGTATACTGAATAAACGGTCCTGTATTTCCAGCAAAATCTACAGACTCTTCTGGATTAAATAAGATACGTTTTTTAGGATCTACTTTTAAAATGTAATATTTTAAAGCACCGAGTCCTATTGTACTATATAGTTTTGCTTTTTCATCGGCAGAGAAACTATCTAATTTCCCTAATCCTTCTGAAATTTCCTGAGCTGTATCGGTCATCTCCTGCATTAAATCATCGGCATCAACAACAGTTCCTTCACGGCTTTTCATTTTACCAGAAGGTAAATCTACCATTCCGTATGATAAATGATATAAACTTGAAGCCCAATCAAAACCTAATTTTTGAAGAATTAAGAACAACACTTTAAAATGGTAATCTTGCTCATTCCCTACAGTATAAACCATTCCTCCTACATCTGGATGATCTTTTACTCGCTGAATTGCTGTACCAATATCTTGTGTCATATAAACTGCTGTCCCATCTGAACGAAGTACAATTTTACGATCTAAACCTTCATCGGTTAAATCAATCCAAACTGAACCATCTGGATCTTTTTCAAAAATTCCTTTATCCAAACCGATCTGTACAACATCTTTCCCTAATAAATAGGTATTGCTTTCGTAGTAGTAACTATCAAAATTTACTCCTAGATTTTTATATGTAATTGCAAAACCATCATAAACCCATTGGTTCATTTTTGCCCAAAGTTCTTTAACAGCTTTATCTCCTGCTTCCCATTTTAAAAGCATTTCTTGTGCTTCTAATATTATCGGCGCTTGCTTTTTAGCTTCATCTTCGGTTTTACCAGCTTGCATTAATTCATTAATCTGCTCTTTATAAACCTTATCAAACTTCACATAATAGTTCCCAACCAGTTTGTCACCTTTTAAACCTGTACTTTGGGGAGTTTCTCCATTTCCAAATTTTTCCCAAGCCAACATCGATTTACAAATATGGATTCCTCTGTCGTTTATAATTTGAGTTTTATAAACTTTTTTACCTGCAGCTTTAATAATCTCGGCAACTGAGTATCCTAACAAATTGTTACGAACGTGACCTAAGTGCAATGGCTTATTTGTATTTGGCGAAGAATATTCTACAATAATTGCTTTATCAGAAGGATTAGGTTCTACAAAACCATATTTTTTTCCATCTTTTATACCATTAAAGAAATTTACATAATAGGTATCGGCAATTACAATATTTAAGAAACCAGAAACCACATTAAAACGGGCAACCTCTGGAAGATTTTCTACAAGATAATTCCCTATTTTATTTCCTAACTCAACAGGATTACTTTTAATCACTTTTAGTAAAGGAAAAATAACCATTGTAATATCTCCTTCAAACTCTTTTCGGGTAGTTTGATATTCGATTTTATCTACGGTTACTTCAAATAAGGCTTGTATTGCTTTTTGTATAGAAGGCGTAAGAATTTGTGATAATGACATGTAAACTTAGTTTTAAAGTGTGCAAATATACTGCTTATTCATCAATTACAGAAAATGTGAAAGGTTTAAAATCTATGATAAGAAGTTCTCATATTTTAAAAAATAATTAAGACTCATTACAAATAACGGCCTTAAATACCTGAAAAACAAAGAAAAAACAATAATTCAACTATTTTTTTTCGCAAATCCTGTAACATAAAATTAATATAATAGTCTTAATAGAGTCTTTAAATAAATTTTCAGCAAGAATAATCAACTTGTATTTTAAAGACAAAATCATCAATCAAATAATCAATTAATCAACCTTAACTAAATCAAATCTTATGAAACTTAAAATTATCATGTTATTACTTATTGGAGTGATAACATCGGTACAAGCTCAAAATTCTGGAAGTGTTTCTGGAAAAGTACTAGAAAAAGCCACTAATTCTCCAATTTCTTATGCAACAGTTGCCGTAAAAGAAGAAGGGAAAACAATCGCAAGTGGTGTGACAGATGATAAAGGAGACTTTATTTTAAAAAATATTCCTTTAAAAAATTATATCTTAGAAATACAATACATCGGATTTAGACCATACAAAACCAATTTATACTTTAGTGATTCAAAAAAAGAGTACACTTTTAAAGTAGCTCTTGAGGAAGAAGCTACTCAACTTAAAGGTGTAAACATTGTTAGTGAACGCTCGACTATTGAACAAAAAATTGACCGAAAAGTAATTACTGTTGGTAAGGATCTTACAACTGCTGGAGCTTCTGCATCAGACATTATGAATAATATCCCTTCGGTAAATGTTGATCAGGACGGAAAACTTTCTCTTCGTGGAAACGATAATGTACGTGTATTAATTGACGGAAGACCATCAAATATTGACCCTGCACAATTACTGAAACAAATTCCATCAACTTCTATCAAAAAAATTGAGTTGATTACAAACCCAAGTGCTAAATATAATCCAGAAGGAATGTCTGGAATCATCAACATTATTCTGCACAAAAACTCCAACACTGGTTTCAACGGAAGTTATAGTGCTGGTATTACTTTTGGGGAAACAGCTAAATACAATCAATCATTAGATTTGAATTATAAAACTGGAAAAGTAAATTTATTTGGAAACGTAGGTCAGAATTTTGGAACTTATCACAACAGTGGTTTCATCAAAAGAATTGATCCGGAAATCATTCAGGATATTAATGTCCTAAACGATAATGATTCTTACTTGTATAAAATTGGAATGGATTATTTAATTGACGATCATAACACATTGTCTGTCTATACCAACCAAAATAAATCAAACGGAAAAGGATTTGTAGACACTAATATTGATTATAATAATCTAACAGATTCTGATGTTTCTAATATTTTTCAGAAATCAAAATACTCAGGTCCAAACAAAATTGGTACTTATAATTTAGCCTACAAACATATCTTTAAAAAAGAAGGCCATACTTTAGATTTTGAAGGAAACTATAGTGATAATGAAGGAACACAATATGCTGCTTTTGATACTCAATCTACAAAAACGGATAATACTGTAGAAAGCGTAATTTACGATGATCAAATTAAAGCTACTCGTAAATTAAGCACTTTTAATGTTGATTATGTGAATCCTTTAAACGATAAAACTACACTTGAAGCTGGTGCCGAAGCTAGAATTACTAAAACAAATAATGATTATATTACCGGAAATCCGCTTGCTGAATTTCCAGTTACTAATTATACTTACGACACTAATATTTATTCAGCTTATGTAACATTTGGTCAGAAATACAAAAAATTCAGTTACCAATTAGGAGCTCGTTTTGAAAGTTATAAAGTAGCAGCTAATTTAAATCATGGTCTTGAAAAATTTAATGATGACTATATCACTTTATATCCATCAGCTTATCTTACATATAAACTGGATGAGAAAAATACTTTGCAATTAAGCTATAGCCGTCGTGTAGACCGTCCGAGTTTAGAACAAACAAAACCTATTCGTGAGTTTTCTACTCCGTTAGTAACCTCTTTAGGAAATCCTGAATTAACACCACAGTTTACTAATTCGGTAGAAATAAATTATACTAAAACTCTTGAAAAAGGAAGTTTTACAACTAGTGTTTTCTACAGAAGTATTAATGACCAAATTAGCAGAATTTTATATCCTGATGAAACAGACCCAAGCGGTAACAAACAAATTATGACTTACACTAACTATGATCATAATACTTCTTACGGTTTTGAAGTTTCGTTAAATTACAAAATCACAAAGTGGTGGGATATCCAACCTTCTATTGATTTTTCTAGTATCAACCAACAAGGTGTTGTGTTTTTATACGATCCTGTAACAAAAATGAGTAATCCAATTGAAAGGAAAGTTACTGTTGCTGCATTTAATGGTCGTATGAACTCAAACTTTAAAGTAAACAAACGTATCAGTTTCTTATTATTCGGTTTTTACAGAGGCGGTGTAGACGGACTTCAAAATAATAGTCATGAAATGTACAAAATGGACATAGGTACACGTTATACATTATTAGACAACAAGATGAATATTAGTGTACGTTTTAATGACGTATTTGACACCATGAAATATGCTTTTGATTCTAATTATCCTTACCCGCATACAGGAGAATTTACATGGGAAAGTCAAACAGTTTATTTAGGTTTAACCTATAATTTTGGTGGAGCAAAAATTAAAAACTTGCAACGTAAACAAAGAGAAGATAACACGAGTAAAGGCGGCGGAGGAATGTTTTAATCCATCACACTTATTCGAATTTTATTGTCAGGTTGAGTCGTTCGTCTCCGTTTAGGATAAACTTAAGTCGAAACCTTTTTGAATATTTTTTGTAGTAAAGAAAGCCCAGAGTATGCCACTCTGGGCTTTTTTGATATATCTAAATTCCATAGATTGTCTAAAAATGGAACGCGGATGACGCAGATTCGCCAAGGCGAAAACGCTGATAAAAACGGATTTTAAAAAATAAAGGAATCGGGCTCTGGCTCTGTCATATAAGCACTAATATTATAAAAAAATTGAACACGAATTTCACGAATTGACACGAATTAGTTTGTGAAATTAATTTCACAAACTAAGTTAGCCATATAAATTCGTGTCAATTCGTGAAATTCGTGTTTGTTTTTTACCACATCATACTAAAACTACAACTTAGCTTTTAGAGCATTAATCTCTACTGCACTCGCAGTTTCGTCAGAATCGGTAATTGCTGATGAATGGAAAAAAGTATTTCCTAGTTTTTCTTTTAGTAATCCAATATTAGTAGATCTAAGTCCTCCACCTGGCATAATTACTATTCTGTTATTTGCTTTTTGGACAACATCGATAAGAACATCTATTCCTTCTTCTACATTTTTTCCTTGTCCTGATGTCAGGATTGTTTTAAAACCACAATTAATTACATCTTCGAGAGATTTAGACACATCCGCAACAACATCAAAAGCACGATGAAAAGTACAAGGTAGCGGATTTGCTAAATTAATTAGCTCCCTATTTTGTTCCATATTTAGGCTTCCGTCAGGATTAAGATTTCCAAATACAAACCCATCAACATTACATTTTTTGTATTCGATTATATTCTCTTTCATTTCCTCAAACTCAGCTTCTGTATAAACAAAATCTCCACCTCGAGGTCGGATAATAACATTTAAATCTATTGTAGCTTTTTCTCTCGCTGCCCGAACTAAATTTAAATCCGGAGTTGTCCCTCCTTCTTTCATATTTACACACAACTCAATTCTGTTTACTCCATTTGCCTGAGCAATCTCGACAGAATCAAGATTAAAACATGCAATCTCTAATTGACTTTTTTCCATTTCTTATTATACTTAAACAATTGCCACAGACTTCAATTCCATTGAATCTGGCAATACAATTTTATAAAATTATCCTGATCCGAAATTAAACAAAAAACCTGCTCCAAAAGGAACAGGTTTTAAAATATAATGTAAAAATTAAATTACCATTTGATAATTGCACTTCCCCATGTAAATCCACTACCAAATGCAGCTAAAACAACTGTATCTCCAGATTTGATTTTTCCTTTTTCCCAAGCTTCTGTCAATGCAATCGGAATAGATGCTGCGGTTGTATTACCGTATTTTTGAATATTGTTATATACCTGATCATCATTCAAGCCAAATTTCTTTTGGATAAATTGTGATATTCTCAAGTTTGCTTGGTGTGGTATCAACATATCGATATCAGAAACCTGTAGATTATTAGCTACCAAACCTTCATTAATTACTTCGGCAAAACGTACTACTGCATTTTTAAATACAAATTGTCCATTCATATAAGGGAAATAACTTTCGTCGTTCGGGTCATTATCTGCTAAGATATCAGTTACCCAACGAGCTCCCATTCCTGGTGCTGTTAGAGATAATTCTTCAGCATGTTGCCCTTCTGAGTGTAAGTGTGTAGAAAGAATTCCTTTTGTAGTATCTTCTTCTCTACTCAAAACTGCTGCTCCGGCTCCATCTCCAAAAATTACCGAAACCCCTCTTCCTCTGGTTGTCATATCCAAACCTGTAGAGTGCACCTCAGAACCAATTACCAAAACATTCTTATACATTCCTGTTTTAATATATTGATCTGCTACAGAAATAGCGTAAATAAAACCAGAACATTGGTTTCTTACGTCTAATGCTCCAACAGTTTTTAATCCTAAATCACGTTGTACCAAAACTCCAGGACCTGGAAAATAGTAATCCGGGCTTAATGTTGCAAAAACAACAAAATCGATATCTTCTTTTGCTACACCAGAACGTTGGATAGCTATTTCGGCAGCTTTTACACCCATTGAGGTTGTAGTATCTTCTCCTCTTATAATGTGTCTGCGTTCCTCAATCCCTGTTCGTTCTTGTATCCACTCGTCGTTGGTATCCATTATTTTTGACAAATCGTCATTGGTTACCACATTTGAAGGGACATAATATCCTAATCCCGCTATTTTTGAATGATACATATTTTTTTATTATTCGTTAAAAAATTGGACTGCAAATCTAAACATCTTTTAAAAATCATGTACACAATTTAGTGATTTTTTAGTAATTAACAATTCTATATATTATTCCCATTAATTACTTTTCACAAGCACATTCTTATTTGTAAGAAAAACATATTAAATTTAAAGCTTTTTTTTATAACAATCACTTTTCATTATTAAAATGTAACAAGATTGGACTACTTTAGACAAATCATAACAATCTTTAATCATAAAAGTTTCAACTATGAAATTAAAAGTTACCTTATTTCTGTTTTTAAATCTTGGCTTAGTGGCTTTTGCTCAAGAAAACCTGACGTACCAGAAACCTTCAAAATCTATTTTGGATTTAGCCGATTACGAAAGAGCTCCTTCAGTATCAATGGATACAAAAAAAGAGTTCATGTTATTAACTTACAGAAATACCTATAAAACATTAGAAGATTTAAATCAGGAAGAACTTCGTTTAGCAGGTTTAAGAATCAATCCTGTAACAAACATTTCGAGCACGGTTACATATGTAAAAAATCTTAAATTAAGAAAAATCAGCGATACCAAAGAAATTCAAGTATCGGGTTTACCAACAGCTCCTCAAATCAGTAATATTGTATGGTCGCCTAACGATAAGAAAATCTTGTTTACTCATACTACAAAAACGGGAGTAGAACTTTGGATTGTAGATGTTGCATCTGCAAAAGCAACAAAACTTACCGAAGCAAATTTAAATGCTAATCTGGGAACTCCATTTAGTTGGTTCAACGACAACGAAACAATTCTTGTAAAGATGTTGCCTAAAAACAGACCAGCATTATTAGATTCTAAAAAAGATTTACCAACAGGTCCAATTGTTTCTACTGCCGATGGATCTAAATCGCAGAATAGAACCTATGCAGACATGTTGAAAAACAAAAATGATGAAGCTAATTTTGAAAACATCATTACATCTGAAATCTACAAAGTAAACATTAACGGTACAGCTACTTTATTTAAAAATGCTGATATGTACTCTTCTGAGAGAATTTCGCCAGATGGTAATTATGTGATGTTAACTACAATCCAAAAACCATTCTCATATATTGTTCCATTAGGAAGATTTCCATCAAAAGCAGTAGTTTATGATAAAAACGGTACCGAAGTAAAAACCGTAAACGAAGTTCCTCTTTATGAAATTATGCCAAAAGGTTTTATGGCTGTTCGTAAAGGAAAAAGAGAAATGTCATGGAGAAACGATAAACCAGCAACGCTTTCTTATGTTGTAGCTTTAGATGGTGGAGATCCTGCAAATAAAGTTGATTTTAGAGACGAAGTATTTCTTTGGAATGCTCCATTTAATACCGAAGCAACTGCATTGGTAAAAACACCTCAACGTTTTAATGAAATTATTTGGGGGAATGATAATACTGCAATCCTTATGGACGAATGGTATGATACACGTAACATTAAAACCTATTTAATCAATCCATCTGACGCAACTCAGAAACCAAAAGTAATCTTCGATAGAAACTCACAAGATATTTATGCAGATCCAGGTGCTTTTGAATTCAAAAAGAACCAATACAATAAATACGTTCTTGCTATAGAAAATGACAATGCTTTTCTTCTTGGCGAAGGTTTTACCAAAGATGGTCAATTCCCTTTTATTAGCGAACTTAATCTTAAAACATTAAAAACAAAACGTCTGTATACTTCTACATTTAAAGATAAAAAAGAAGATATAGTAGAGATTGAAGATTTTAAAACTGGAAAAGTTTTGGTACAAATTCAATCTAAAAATGACTATCCTAATTATTATTTCAGAAACATAAAAAAACAAAATAGCTTAACTCAGGTTACTTTTTTCAAAAACCCTTTTGAAAGTATCAAGAATGTAAGCAAAGAGGTTATTAAGTACAAAAGAAAAGATGGTGTAGAATTATCTGGAACTTTATACTTACCTGAAGGATATGACAAAGTCAAAAAAGAAAAATTACCATTGTTAATCTGGGCATATCCAGCAGAATACAAGGATAAAAATAGTGCAGGACAAAGTAGCCAAAACCCAAATGAATTTACGTTTCCATACTATGGTTCATTTATATATTGGGTAACCAAAGGATATGTAGTTCTAGATGATGCTTCGTTCCCAATTATTGGTGAAGGAACTACAGAACCTAATGATAATTTTATTACACAATTAGTAGATGATGCCGAAGCTGCAATAGATGCTGTAGATGCATTAGGATATATAAACAGAAAGAAAGTTGCTGTAGGAGGACATTCATACGGAGCGTTTATGACTGCTAACTTATTAACGCATTCTAATCTTTTTGCTTGCGGTATTGCCCGAAGTGGTGCTTACAACAGAACCTTAACTCCTTTTGGTTTCCAAACAGAACAACGTAATTACTGGGAAGTTCCAGATGTTTACAACACAATGTCACCATTTATGCATGCCGACAAAATGAAAACGCCACTACTATTAGTACATGGTGAAGCCGATAATAACCCTGGGACTTTTACATTACAAACAGAGCGTTATTTCCAAGCTTTAAAAGGATTGGGTGCTCCTGCAAGAATGGTAATTTTACCTAAAGAATCTCATGGATATGTAGCTAAAGAAAATATCTTGCATTTGCTTTGGGAACAAGATCAGTTCTTAGAGAAATATTTGAAAAATTAATTTCTCAGAAACTTCTCAATTAATACACCAAGAATCCCCTAAACTCATCATTTAGGGGATTTTTTCGTTTCATACTATACCTAATATATTAAGGAGCTAATCCTGCTGTACACTATATCTTTTATGGCATCCCGATAGCTATCGGGACTGCCATAAAAGGATGCCGTTCCCATCAGGGCTAAAAAGGTAGAAACTCACACGTATTTAAATCCTCTTTTAAGTATTCGGTTCACGCTTTTATCTTATAAAAAAAGTCTTATTCTAGCGCTTATATAACTTATTTCTCCCAATAAAATAGTCTCATCACGCTTACTTTACGAAAACACTTTTTGTAAAACATAAATAATAATTACACCTACAACAAAAAAGGTATAGCATTAATTAAGTAAAAACCAATTTAAAAAAAACAAGCAGATGAGTTTTTTAGCAAAATTAGAATTAGACAACGAGATATTTAATGTTTTAGAATTTGACATAAACCTAGATCAAAACACCGACAACAATGGCAAACCATCCAATAAAACCAAAGGAGGTCAAATAAGGCTAGTTATAGAAAGTACTCAAACCGATTTATTTTCGGATTGGATGGTATCGCACACAAGCAACAAAGACGGCAAAATTATTTTTTATCGCAGAGACGCAATGAGCACTATGAAAAATGTGACTTTCAAGAAAGCGTTCTGTATTTCTTTCCGCAAAAGCTTTCGTAGTGAAGGTAATGTTCCTATGACAACCGAGATACTTATTAGTTCCAACGAAGTAAAAATTGGCAATACTTTATTTGAGAATAACTGGAAAAATTCTTAATAACCAAAACTAGCTATAAAACAATTTAACCATCTACAACTATGGCATTACAAACACATACCACAATAAAAATAGGAGAAAAAACAATCCGGAATTTCAGCGGTTTAAAAATTGTGCAGAAAATCCATAACCACCATACTTTTACCCTACAAATAAGACAAGACACATTGGTAGATGAGTTTAAAAGTGTTATGCCAGTTTCGCAACAATTAATAGGCGAAAGAATAAGCATAGAGATAAAACCGATCCCAGATCTCGATGACCTCATGATTATAACTAACCCAAAGGACTATATCATGCAGTTTTATGGGATAGTTACTAAGGTAAAATTGCAAAAATCTACTAGTAAAGATATGGAAGAAACCATATTGATAAAAGGATATAGTACATCAATAATTCTAGATAATGGACCAGACTCAAACTCATTTACAAGAATGCCACTAAGCGATATTGTAAACAAGATTAAATCGGGTTATGAAATCGATATGAATGTATCCCCTTATTATAAAGACAATCTAGCTTACACGGTTCAATACAACGAGAGCGATTTTAATTTCCTTAATCGCATAGCAATGCGTCACGGACAATGGTTTTACGACACAGGACGCACGATAGTTTTTGGTAGTCCCGGAAGTTCAGGAACAGAACCTAATCTGGTTTATGGAGTTAATATGCAAGATTTCAGCTATGAGATAAAATTAGCCCCAACTTTGTTTAAGACCATCGAGAATGATAATCGCCAAGGCAACCATTTTGCTACAAATACAGCTACATACAGAAAAGAAGCCGATGGATTTCATCAAAACTTCATCAACAAATCTAATACCGTATTTAATAAAGAAACAGTAATACAAGTTAACCAAAATGCTGTAGGAGGGAATGGACGAAATGCTTCTGAAGAATATGCCAAGAATAAAATGCGAGCTATAACAAGTGGACTAATGCATATAAAAGCCACGAGCGAAGTCCCAGGAGTTACCTTAGGGAATACAGTTAGAATAACAGGCGTCGATGTGCAACTAGAAAGTACCTATAGAGTAACCCAAATTACCCATACGTGTGATGATGGCGGAGGGTACGAAAACCATTTTAAAGCAGTAAATTTTAATGGAGCTGTATTCTCGCCAAAAACTAATCCTGATTTAGTACCACGTTGCGAGAGCCAGTCGGCAATAGTAATGGCTAATAATGACCCCGACGGACTTAGTGCCATAACCATACAAATGCCGTGGCAAGAAGCCAAAGGCGAAACCACTCCATATACCCCAGTGACACAACAACACGGCGGAGATGGCAGAGGAACACATTGGGTTCCTGAAATAGGCGATAAAGTATTTGTAGATTTTCAAGGAGGCAATGCCGAAATGCCAATAGTAACAGGAACTATATCCAATACAAAAGAAAAAAGCGGCTACGCCACACCCAATAATGATCTAAAAGTAATGCGTACCCGTTCTGGAATCATGATTGTGTATAACGATGCCGAAGGTAGCATTTTAATAGAAGACCCAAGCGGAAACACATATTTTATGGATGGAAAAGGAAGCATAAAACTTCTCGCTCCAAAAAATATAGAAATTGAAGCTGGGGAAGATATCATCATGAACGCAGGAAAGAATATTAAAGAAAGTGCCGGAGGCTATAAAGAAACCAAGATTAATTTACACCATAACCTATCCGTAGGTACCGATTACATCTTAAATATTATAGGGAATATGCTCGAATGGGTAAGTGGAAAAAAAGAAACCGAAAGCGATGATATTAAAGAAATGGCTCAGGAAGTACTTTTAAACAGCACCGAGAAAAGTATAAATGTGCGAGGAGCAAAAAATGTGAATAACCACAGTGCAGAAACTTCTAAAAACGCATAATTATGGGAATTACAAGAATTATAGGCGGTACACTAACCAAAACAGCTAAGGGAAATATAGATATACGAGCAACTAAAGGAGATGTAAATTTTATTGCAGCAGAACAGAATAACTGGCATGGAGAAGAAGAAGGTATTATGTACCATGATTATGAACCACAGCATCCTGCCGACTCTATGAGCAATAGACTAAACCTTACCTTAAACATTTTTTTTGATGGTACAACCAATAATAAAACCAATACCGCAGCCAGAGAAAAAAACAAAGAGGAATACCAGAAAAATTCGAATAAAATAGATGATAGCTACGAGAACGATTATACCAACGTTGCCAGAGGTTATGATGCAATTAATGCTTCTAAACAGCTAAGAGTTTATGTTGAAGGAGTTGGAACCACTGATGAGAAATCAGATGACATGCTGCCTGTAGGTATTGCGCAGAGTGCTGGTTTCTGGAATACAGGCATAAAAGACAAGGTAAAAAAGGGGTGCGAATTGGGGGCGATAGAAGTTCAAAAAGCTGCTAAAGGAAAACCAATTGATTCGTTAACAATAAATGTATTTGGTTTCAGTCGTGGCGCGGCTACGGCAAGACATTTTTTGGATATTACAGATGTTTCCTACACAGTAAAGGTTTCTAAAGAAGGACTTTTTTGGTTTCCTGGGGATTTGATGCCAATACAATATCCTATAAATGTTAAAGATAAGACTAAACCGCCTTATCCTGCAAGTTTTGAAGTTAAGCTAGGTTATTTTGGAAGATGTCTTATTAATAAGGGAATTTTTGAGATTGGGGAAGTCATTTTCAATTTTGTAGGTTTATACGATACTGTTTCGTCACACGGAATCAATCATAATAATGATGTAAAAGATTTAGGCCTTAAGGCGATAAAAAAAGCCAAAATGATTTTCCAGATTTCAGCAGCCGATGAATATCGGGAAAATTTTGACTTAACCAATATCGATAGTGCCGGTTTTAAAGGGTTGGAGTTAACATTTCCTGGTGTACATTCAGACATTGGAGGCTCTTATCTTGCACATGATAAAGAACGCTCTGCTGTACATAAAGAATCTTATTATTTTGGAACCCGTGACCAGGATTATAATTTTATTCCCAACACCCAAGATTGTAATGCTTTCAAAAAAATACTTGTAAACGAAGGCTGGTACAACGATCAGGAACTTAAACTGGAATTTAACAAAGATAAGAAAATAGCCTACCTGGTAGGGAAGCGCACTCTGGAAAATACCTACGATAAAATTGCGCTGAATAAAATGATTATGGTTTCGGAACAGGAACAATTTGGGATTATTTATGATGATACCATCAAAAAACAAAAAACCAATATTTCGGATCCTTTTATTGCTGATGTATTTACTCAGTTAACGAATTATAGCAAGGCAGTTATAACACACCGAAATAAGGCTCTAAAAGGAGGGGGAACTGTTGATCAATATATTACAGAGTCGAAACAAATAAGCTATCTCGATTATATAAACCCTGAGGACTTAAAAAAATTACGCCATAAATACTTACATTGGTCGGTAAAAGCAGATAAATTTGGGCTAGAGCCCCGATTTACAGAAATTTTACCTATAGAAAAACGCAAAAGAGAAATACACAATGGATAAAATTAATAAACTTTCGATTTTATTATTAATACTCACTTTAAACGTAAGTTGTCAAATGAAAAATAAATACGAATGGCAGAGTTATACCTGCCAGCCATTACAACGACATGGAGAGAATAGAAACATATATCGAGTAGAATTTGTACAAGGTGATATCTTAACGCTCGAGGGAATCTCTGCCAGTTTGCCCTTTGGCGGATCGTCTGGACAGTGGGGATATACTGGTTCGTCATGGACCTCGCAGCACGGTACGCCTATAGGAGCCGATGTTATTTATTATGCCGGTTACGAAGATAAATTTTACCACCTTAAAGCTGATTTCCCTGTTGAGGAGATGAAAAAAGCCGTAGATACCACCCGTCGCTATAATGATTATGTCACCGAAAAGTTTTCGGGCATAATATTTGGTTTTGCCCCACAGGGCATGGTTGTGGTCTGGAAAGAATACGGAGTTATGAGAATCGAACTCGGGCGTTATCAGGCTCAGGTAATTCCTGACGATAAAGAGCTCGAACAAAGACTTTTTAAGGGATGGTCTATGAATCGTGAAGAAGTAAAAGAAAGGGATTTTTTACCCAATACCTCTTCCGAAAAATGGGATATGTACCGCAAGCGCTACACCTTTAGGGTAAAAATGGAGAACGAAAACCCGGCTTTACGTTTGTTTCAATACTGTTTTACCAACTATAATGGTGAACAGGATATTATTTTTATGCCACCACTTCCTGTTACCAGTTACGATAATCGTGCCTTACCGCAAATACTGGAACTTGATTGGGAAACTGCTGCTGGCGAAAGCTTTCGAGGAAATATTTTCCTTAATGAGAAAGTGATATTCGAAAAATTTAAAAACTTTAAAACCGAGGATCAACAAGAATTTGAGGTAAAAATAAGCAAAGACAATCAAAAATTGGAATTGTTTTTAAATCACAAGCCTATAGAAGTCGATAGCGTACGTATTTATGAAGGGTCGGTGAGTTATAAAGGGTCATACCATTTTTAATTGGCATTTTAAGGTAATTAGTTAAAACATAAAAGAGAAATACACAATGGATAAAACAACTAAAACCATCTTTCTATTGATATTAATCGCAATATCAATACAGACCTACTTATTAAATGGTGAAGGGCATTCTGATGAGTTTATATTCTTTGCAGTTCCTATAACTATTAATATACTATTAGTAGCGATTTATGCTAGCCCCCAAGAGAATAAATCATACAAAGACTCTATAAAGAATATATTAAGGTTTTCCCTAATTATTTCAGTAATCTATTTTGTGATTTTTGGATATATATTTCAATTGGGCAAAAATTTTAAAAACTAATTATGGAAAAGGAAAGTAAACATAATGATCTAACGAATAGGTTACTTACAATAATACTGATAGTAACCTTAATTGCAAATGGCATCCAGTTTTATTTTTTCAAAGGAAGTAGCCGATTTGATTGGACCACCGGTGTAATTAGCAGTAAAGGAAATATAGTACAGGTTTCAAATTATAATTTTAATGGAAGGAGCTTTTATGATCTAGGTAAAAATAAGATACTTGATAGTGGTTGGGATGAAATAAATGTCTCTGAACATAATGTGAAGGATACTTTTTTTCCTGACAGTTTATATATAGGATGGTTTTCTTATAATGAGCGAAAATTTTATAATGGCAGTTTTGTCTTACCCACTGAAATAATTGAGACAAAAGCAATTCAATTGGGTATGTACCCCAGCTATAACGGTTTCAATTCAGTTCTTCAAATTATTTCTGAAGTTAAACCAAAAGGGAAGGTTGTAGTATGGATACGAAAGTTTGACAAAAACGTTATTGGTGAAAAATTTAAAATTGGGGAATATCAAGCAAAAGAAACGAAAGCAACTTGGCATGTTTTTGATGATCGTTCAGAAACCGACAAAACTTCAGATATCGATATCTCTAGAAAAGTGGCCTTGGTAATGGAGGAACACCCTTATAAATTAGAAATTAAATTACCGAGCGGATTTACTTTAGACGATTCTTATTTTAAATTATTTAATCAAAAGATTTGGCATTTTAATGGAAGAGAGTCAAAAACAGATTCTATTCTTAATTTCCTCCCAAAAAAGTTTAGTTTAGCATGGGGAAATGGGCGTAAAAATTTCAGGATGCAATTTTGTTTTGATGAAGATGAAGTACTAGATGCTTTTAGAAAAGAAAGTAATACATTAGAACCACTCGTTCTTGAATTAATTTTAAGTGATCGTTATGATGTTGTAAAAGCCATCCTAAGAAATACAAAAACAAACTCAAAATTTGTATTTAAAGACAAATATTAATTTAAAAATGAAAACAGCATAATCGAACTAAGGTAACCATGAACCAATAGAAGTAGACAGCGTGCGTATTTATAAAGCTTCGGTGAGTTATAAAGGGTCATACCATTTTTAATGGCAATTGTGGGTGGTAATTAAAACGCAAAAGAGAAATACACAATGGATAAAAGAAATAAAATTACATATAAAACTTCATCAAAAAACTTTTAAAAACTTCTGCATGAATAAACAAATTATTTTAATAACATTCATCGTTTTCAGCTTATTAGGCTGTAATAATGATCAAACTAACAAATTACCGGAAGAATATAAAAAATACAATTCTTTAAACTCACTTAACACTAAAGACACAATACTATTTGGGAATTATTATTTAAGGTTATTGTTTAAAAGTTCGGAGCCTATTGAACAAGCATTATTACCATCAAATGATTTAATTGTTAGTACTACAACCAAAAAAAAGAATTCTGACATAGTAAAACACTTTTATAAGTTAGATAAAAATGGTAAAATTATTGATAGTATCTCATTTATTGAGAACTACAAAAATGGGAAAGAAGAGCTGTTGCATAACTATTTGGTTAACAAAAAGCAAAAATATTTTACGACTTGGCCGCTAGACGGAAAAAGAAATAAAATAAATTTCATTTTACAAAATGAAAATATGAATACAGATCGTAATACTGAAAAAAAAATGATTGATGAGATATTCAGCAAGGCTCAATTTAGAAGAGTTGATTATGATTTTGATCATGTTTTTGAGACAAAAAAGAACTCACAAATTGAAGAAAATAAAAGTGATACAGATAACCAACCTATCATTGTAGAACTAAACAAAACTGTATATATAATTTTTTATTTAATGAATGGTCAATGGTATAACTTCTATACACTTACAGATATTTCAAAAAGAGTTTCCTTGGATGAAGTATTAAGTTCAAGAGTTAGTTCCAACACCTTATTCAAAAAATATGATAAGAATAAACAAGAATGGGCAGTCATATTAAATAAAAATATAATTTACAAATACTTTCATAAAATTAAAGGAGGAAATGTAACAATTTCTGGCGGAGGTAGCTCTTCTTATAGTACTTATTGGTGGAAAGGTCAATTATTTTCAAATCTGATTATTAATAAAGATACTCTTAAGGTTTATGATGACTTATATCTTGATGAAGGAATTAATTTAAAAACACCGATAACTATTAATAAAAAGGAAATTGGTTACCTAAATAGAGGTCAAAGAGAACCTGCTGAACCATTAATGTTTTATTCTAATAAGGCTTTGGACTATAGCTTATTTACCAATGATGAAAAAAAACTATATATTATAAAAGAAAAAGATTCTATAATGTCAATTAAAAATCTAATATATAAATAACGTTTATTAACCATATCTTAAAAACATAATAGACCTCTCGGATACCATGAACCAATAGAAGTAGACAGCGTGCGTATTTATAAAGGTTCGGTGGGTTATAAAGGATCATATCATTTTTAACAACAATTGTAGGTGCTAATTAAAACGTAAAAGAGAAATACACAATGGAAAAATAAACAATATAGTAGTTCTTTTAATCATCACATTAAATCCAAACTATCAAAATAGTTACGTCCTTATATAATCCAATAAACATCTTGCATTTGCTTTGGGAACAAGATTAGTTCTTAGAGAAATATTTAAAAAACTAAATTTTTCATTAGACTATTTATTAAAACAAACCCCGACAGATTTAAAAAAACCTCTCGGGGTTGCTATTTTTTGTATCAAAAAGAATTATCTAATTTACAGATAATTTAAACTTAAAAATATTTCCTGCTCAACAGGTAAATCAATTTCACTTTCAAAGAAGATTAATTGCCTTTTATGAACCGTTTCTATCAGATAATGATTCCCTCTAAAATAGGTTCTTCTAATTTTTACTAATAAGTTAGATTCTGGAACCATTTTAAATTGATGTGGATATACAAGCGTCTTATGTGTTTCATCTTCGTAAGGAAGCAATAAATGAGTAGCAATTTCATTTACTTCACCAAACAGTGAAGCCACATATTTCGTCTCAGGATCTTCGTATATTTTTGTTGGGTTATCCTTAGCAAGAACTTCTCCATTACGCATTACAATTACTTCATCTGCAAACGACAAAGCATCCGTGCTATCATGTGTTGCTATAATGCAAGTAATCCCTTTTTGTTTTAAATATCTAAATAAATTTCGGCGTAAAGCATTTTTACGAAAAGCATCTATTTGGCTAAAAGGTTCGTCTAGTAAAATTACTTCTGGCTCTAAAGCCAAAACTCTTACTAAAGCTACTCTTTGTTGTTGTCCTCCACTTAATAATTTTGCTTTTACATTCGAGAATTGTTCCATTTCGACCATTTCCAGTAATTCCTGAACACGAAGTTTTTTCATGTTAGCAAAACCATTCGAAAGAAACTTCCCGACATTTTCGGCAACGGTTTCAAAAGGAGACAGATCAAAATCCTGCGCCAGATATTTCATATAAGGCATTCCGGGAACCAAATTGTATTTAGGCCCTAAAACAGGTTTTTCATTATAAGAAATAGTACCTCCATTTAAATCGTATAAACCGTACATTAATTTAAGTAATGTACTTTTTCCGCAGCCGCTTTCGCCAATAATAGCAATATTTTCGCCTTTATTTATGGTAAAAGAAACATTTTTTATAACAGGTTTTTCGGTATACGAAAAAGAAATATCTTGAACTTGAAGCATTAGTTGGCATTGAAAAATTGAGGATACAAAGATAGTTGCTTTGATAAAAATAACTTAGAGAAAGTTATTAAATTATCTACAAAAAAAGCTGCTTCAAAAGAAACAGCTTTTAATTTATTCGCTAAGAAGCAATGCCTTATTTACCAGCTTTTGCATCGTTTACCATTTTGTCATTTGCAGTAATAGCAAACTCTACACGACGGTTTTGCGCTCTTCCTTCTGGAGAATCATTTGTAGCAATTGGATCAGCAATTCCTAAACCTGAAGTTTTGAAACGAGTAGATTTTAATCCTTTAGAAACTAAATATGCTTGCACAGAAGCAGCTCTTTGTCCTGAAAGTGTTAAGTTATATTCTGGTTTACCAGTATTATCTGTATAACCAAAAATTTGAATATCAGTATCTCCGTACTCATTAAATACAGGAACTAATTTATCTAAATTTGCTTTTGCCTGAGTTGTTAATGTTGATTTGTTAGTATCAAAACGAACAGAATTTTCATTTAAAGTTAAATGAATACCCTCTCCTACTCTTTCTACGGTAGCACCTGGTAAAGCCTGATCAATTTCACGAGCTTGTTTGTCCATTTTGTTTCCAATAAGAGCACCAGTTCCACCACCTACAGCAGCACCAATAGCAGCACCTAAAGCAGCGTTTCCACCACGTCCTAAATTGTTTCCAAGAATACCCCCGATAAGAGCACCTGCAGCAACACCTATTCCTGCACCTTTTTGAGTATTATTTGCATTCTTAACTGAATCGCAACTTGTAAAAAAACTTGTCAATACAAGTAAAGTACTCAAACCTAAAACTGTTATCTTTTTCATATATTTATCTTTTTATGTATTCTTTAATATTAATTAGCTCTCTGAAATTGATATACTACATCTTTAACTTGTCCTCCAACATTGATATTATCAATTAATTGAAATGAATTTTCAGTTAAACCACCAATTTTCAATAAATATCCGTCTCTCACTTTTTTTGCTTTTATACCAGCATCTAGAATCTTAAGAACAAACATACCCTGACTATTAATACTCCATACAATTGGAGAAGAAAAATCAGTACAACCAGATGATGCTAAAGCCATCGACCCTTTGTTGTTGTTTGAAATAAAGTTCCAGGTACTACCAATAAAACACTTAGAATCAGCAAGATCAAATGAATTTACTTTAATATACTCTGAACCCGGATAAGAAACATTGGTTAAAACCCAATTCCCTTTAATTGCTACTTGAGTCGACTTATCAAGTTTTGTAGAAAGCGGTTCAGCTCCATTAGAAGATGTCGTTGCTGTAGAAGCTGATTTGCATGCAAAAACCGTTACGGCTAATATGCATATTAAAATAATTTTTCTCATCGTTTTAGCAAATTTAAAATTAATACTCCTACAAAGATACAATGCAAAAAAATTAAATTTGTTTAAAAATTATTTTTTTTTCTTTCACAATTAACACCTACGCCAATTTGTCACCCTATTAGCAATTGGTATCTTATTTGAAGAATCTGAAAAGCATAACGTTAAACTTAAATTTTAAAAAATATGACAACAGGTAAAATTAATGTTTCGGTAGAAAACATATTTCCCTTAATCAAGAAATTCTTATACAGCGATCACGAAATTTTCTTGCGTGAGTTGATTTCTAACGGAACCGATGCTACTCTAAAATTAAAACACCTAACTAGTATTGGTGAAGCCAAAGTAGAATATGGCAATCCAATTATTGAAATTAAAATTGACAAAGAAGGTAAAAAAATCCACATTATTGACCAAGGTCTAGGAATGACTGCCGACGAAGTTGAAAAATACATCAACCAAGTCGCTTTTTCTGGAGCTGAGGAATTTTTGGATAAATATAAAGACTCTGCAAAAGACTCAGGAATTATTGGTCATTTTGGTCTAGGTTTTTACTCAGCCTTTATGGTTGCTGAAAAAGTAGAGATCTTTACTAAATCATATAAAGACGAACCAGCTGCACATTGGACATGTGATGGTAGCCCAGAATTTACTTTGGAGCCAACTGACAAAACTACACGTGGAACTGAAATCGTATTACATATTGCCGAAGATTCTCTTGAATTTTTAGAAGATTCTAAAATTTACGAGTTATTGAATAAGTATAACAAGTTTATGCCTATTCCTATTAAATTCGGAACTAGAACAGAAACTCTTCCTAAGCCAGAAGATGCTCCTGAAGACTATGTAAACGAAACTATAGAAGTTGATAACATCATCAATAACCCAAATCCAGCTTGGACTAAACAACCAACTGAATTATCTGATGAAGATTATAAGAGTTTCTACCGTGAATTGTATCCTATGCAATTCGAAGATCCTTTATTCAACATTCACTTAAATGTTGATTATCCGTTTAACCTAACAGGAATTTTATATTTCCCAAAATTAGGTTCGGATATGCAAATTCAGAAAGACAAAATTCAATTATACCAAAATCAGGTTTATGTAACTGATAACGTAGAAGGAATTGTTCCTGAATTTTTAACAATGTTAAAAGGAGTTATCGATTCTCCAGACATTCCGTTAAACGTTTCTCGTTCAGGTTTACAAGCAGATGGTGCTGTTAAGAAAATATCAAACTACATTACTCGTAAAGTAGCTGATAAATTAAAAGCATTATTCACTGAAAACCGTGCTGATTTTGAAGCAAAATGGAACGACATTAAAATCGTTTTAGAATACGGAATGCTTTCTGAAGATAAATTCTATGAAAAAGCGGGTGCATTTGTATTGTATCCAACAGTAGATGGTACTTACTTTACTCTTGAAGAATTAAAAGAGAAATTAAAAGACAACCAAACCGATAAAGACGGAAAATTGGTAGTTCTTTATGCTGGAAATAAAGATGCACAACACTCTTATATTGAAACAGCAAAAGAAAAAGGATACGAAGTATTACTTTTAGATTCACCTATTATCTCACATTTAATTCAGAAAATAGAAGGTGACAATAAAGATGTAACTTTCGTACGTGTCGATTCTGATCATATTGATAACTTAATCAAGAAAGACGAAAACACGATTTCTAAATTATCTGAAGAAGAAAAAGAAGCTTTAAAAACATCATTAGAATCTTATATCCCTAAAGCATATAGTGTACAACTAGAAGCTATGGATAGCCAAGCTGCTCCGTTTATCATTACGCAACCAGAATTTATGCGTAGAATGAAAGAAATGAGTCAATCAGGTGGTTCTGGAATGTTTGGTATGGGTAATATGCCAGAGATGTACAACTTGGTAGTAAACACAAATTCTGATTTAGCTACTAACATCTTGAATACCGAAGATAAAACACATCAAGAACATTTGGTTAAACAAGCATTAGATTTAGCCAAATTATCTCAAAACTTATTAAAAGGAGAAGCATTAACTGCTTTTGTAAAAAGAAGTTTTGAAATGATTAAATAATATTTGGCTATAAAAGCCATACTATTACTAAGCCTCTCAAGTTATACTTGAGAGGCTTTTTGTTTAAAAAACACAATATTATTAACTATCCAATCTAATAATCTTAAAAAAAAGTACTTATTCCTGTTTTTTAACATAAGCTATTTACATAACTTTAACCCACTTTTAAAAAAAGTTATTTATAAAAAACAGAACTCTATGAGAAAAATTTACCGTTATGAAAAATTGTCATTCTCGGCTCCAGTCGATGAAGATATTAATTTTGAAATCAAATTTATATCCGACGGTAATATAGGGCATACCGTAATCAATATACCCGGAGATAATGATTCTGAAATTGCTAATTCTGGTAAATCTTCCTTAGGAAAAATACAAACGCTCACAGCCGAAAAAACAATTTGCGTTTCGGATATTGCCAATCCTATACCTCACGAAGACACAATTGCTATTGAATACTATATCAATAAAAAACTACTTGCAAAACATTCTAATCTAAAAAGCGATACCGATCGTCCTTATGTAATTTTAACCATCAAATTTTCAGTAAAATGAAAAACTGGATTATAATTAGCATAGTTTTTTATTTCGGAACAATTCAAGCCCAAAAAAAATTAGATATCCTTACAACACCTACTTCTCCTGCTGCAGCTGTTTTAGGTATGCAACCAAGTGCTATATTACAACCCAAATCTTATCGTGCTCTAGAAACTGCTCTTTATTCAAACTTTAGTGATGAAAATGGAAATAGTATAATCCCAAATGATTTTGGTCTCGAATTTATGCCGTATTGGGCAAACGATCATGGCATGAGTCTGGAGGAATATCTTTATCCAAAGGCTAACCTTGATCAGCTTTTGCGCAACTCATCATTTTCTTTGGCTTCTACTCAAAATTTCATGCTACAAGACAGCACAAATACAAGAAGTCTTTCTTTTGGCTATCGCACCTCTATCTATTTTGGAAATAAAAGAGATAAAGAAATCATCCAAAAACATATCGAAACTTTAAGCAATAACCAACGTATTGGTTCTAAAATCTTAGCAGAACTTAGTGAGCTTGCAGAGAAATTTAAATTTAAAACAAAAAGAGAATACCTAACAGCCGTACGAGATAAACTTACCAATCGGATTTACGAAGTACTCGATAAAAAATCGATGAAAGAAGCCGAAGAAATAACCAACAATATTTACGATGCTACTGATGCACTCCCTTTTAATGAAAATGATATCGATTCCTTTTTCATTTCATTTTCTGAATTGATAGAAGACAAAACAATGGGAAGTTATGACGAATTCAAATCTTATATTCTATCGCGTCAAGGATTAAATATAGACTTGGCTTACGCATTAGCATTAAATTTTCCGACTAATGATTTTAAATACTCCAATGTACCCAGACAATCATTTTGGATTACTCCTTCTTATAAATTCTCAGATAAAATAAGTTTTCTAAAAGCTACTGGTGTATTACGATATGAATGGTACAATAAGGAGTATTTTGAGAATTATTTTCCTGATACCAAAGTATATAAAAACAATTTCGATTACGGATTAGCATTACAAAGTCAGTTCAAGAAATTTTCATTAGAATTTGAAGCTACCGGCCGACAGAGCAGTTCTCTTTTAGTTGCTGGCACAGATGCTTCGGGTAATACATTATACACCAAAGAAAACGCATCCGATTTTCAATACATAGGAACATTTAGTTATAGACTTACAGAACAAATTGCCCTATCCTATCAAATCGGAAGTGCTTTTAAACCCATTTTTAACCACAACGGAACATTGATTTCGATGCTGTCATTAAACTTTGGTTTTGGCGGACCCAATATAACAGATTTAACTTCAAAATAAACCTCAAAAATCATACTCAAACCTACATTCGATGATTTTAAATCATCATAAATAATATGGCAACTAAAATAGGAATTTATATTACCGGACTCGGACAATCTATACACAACGAAACTGTAGAGAAATACACTGAAAGACTTAGAAACGAATTGAACTTTACCACAACAGGTTTTAATTATTTTATTAAAACGGAAAAAATTTCTTATCAACCCGAGAAAAATAGCACTGTTGTAAGTCTCTTTAAAAAAGACAAAAACGACAACGAAGAATTAATTTATAAAATATATGATTTTCAGTACCACAAAATCTTAACCGAAAAATTTGAACACTACAATATCTTCATAAAAAATCTAATCCTATTTAGCTTAATAATAAAAAAGACACCCCAAATTACTTTAAGGTTTTTCAGAAAAAAAGAATTTAGCAGCCCTTATCAAACAACTTATGCTTTTTCCATTCTTCTGATAATATCATTATGTGTTCTTTTTTTAATTCCGGCTTGTATCGATTTAATGACTAATGAAAGTATTATAAAAAATATCTCAAAACTACTTTACCACATCGGTTATGACATTGACGTAGAAAGGATACATAATTATGGAAAATATGTTCTTTCGATAACGACATTAATTTTAATTTTTGCACCTCAATCTAAAACCATTATCACATCGCTTGCAACCGAATTCTCTTGTGTTGACAGTTATATAGCCAATGGGGAACAAAGCCAAATTGTATTAGGAAATCTTGATTCGCTTGTAGAATATATCGCCGAGAATGAATCAGATCCTGAAATTCATTTTCATTGTTACAGTTTTGGAAGTATCCTGGCAGTTGACCTTCTTTTTCCGGTAGCAGAAATTCCACCATCAGATAACGTTCAGAAATTAACCAAACTTCTTATTACAACTGGGAATCCTTATGAATTTATAAATGCTTATTATCCTTCTTTTTATAAAAGAAGGAGTCCGATAATGGAAAACACTATAAAATGGATGAATGTTTATTCTGTTTCTGATGTTTTTGCTACAAATTACAGAAAAGATGATTCCCGTGGTGAAGCCGAGTTTGGAATAAAAAATATAGCGATTCTACCAGAAAACATTAACTATGAAATCACATCCGACAAATCTGGCATAATTGCCTTTTTCTCGTTAAATAGTATTAAAATGCATAAATGTTACTGGGATCCATCTACTATAGGTCAGAGTTGTATGAAGGTATTGCTACCAAAATTAACGAGCAAAGGTTTCATATAAAAATATGTATCTCAATTAATTACCAAAATAAGTATTAATTTAGATAACAAAAACAGCCCCATGAAACCTATCATCTTTATCCCCGGAATTCAAGCCACGAGTCTTGTTAATAGTAATACCTTCGATTTTAATTATATCTGGAATGCCTACGACACATTGGGTTCATCTATCGGTTCATCAATTTTTGGAGCTTATATTAACGAAAACCTACAATTTAATCCTTTATACGACCAAGGAATTGAAACGATAATAGAACGCAATCATATTGCTAAATTTCCATATGAGAATTCTATTGCTAAATTAAAAAACAAACTAAACGAGACCAGAGCATACAAAAATACTCCTGTATTTTTATTTGGTTACGATTGGCGAATGTCGAATATGGAAAGCGCCAAACGTTTAAAAATTTATATCGAATACCTCAAGCACAAACTTCAGGATCAAAACATCGAAGGATTCCGGTTTATTACTCATAGCATGGGAGGATTGGTTTTAAACTGCTACCTAAGTTTATTAAAAGATGATTTTTCCGGAATCGATAAAATAATCATGAATGCTCCTCCATTTTTAGGATCTCCATATGCATTGGTACATATGGTAAAAGGAGACGGTGGTTTAAGAAGTATCCTAAACTGGGTTATAGGAAGAAATGAGGATATGCGTAAAGTTATTCGAACTTATCCTGGGGTTTATGAGTTATTACCCATTTACAAAGACGCTTTAACCTATGCAGATAATAATGAACCACTGGATCTTTTGAAAAAAGAATATTGGCAAGACAACTTATATAGAGATATCGAACCACTTTTTGATTCTAGATTAGCACTTTTAAAAGAATTTCGTTCTCCTACGGGTTTAAAAAACTTATCCGATTTACCTCAGGCTCTAAAAGACAGAATGATAATTATTGTAGGTGAAGATGATAAAACATTTACAAAGGTAAAAGTCCTAAAAAAAGGAAATAACAACATTCAAAATTTAGTCGACTTAGGCTCTCTTAATGACGGAAGAGAATCTGGCGATGGAACTGTTCCTTTTAAAAGTTCTTCTATTTATGCAAAAGACATTAAAACATTTGCTGTAAAGAAAGAAAACTTCTTTGATGAAATAAGTAACAATCTTGATTTTCATGGTTTATTCTTAAATGATAGTCGAGTACAGAATATTATACAGCGCTATTTTTTAACCGAAAGCGCCAACCCAAAACTCAGTGGGCTTAAAAATTGGTGGGACACTCCTAACGGAAGTGTTAGAAAAGTGGATTGATTAAACTATTATGAATAATCTATAAATAAAACGATTTCGAGAGATTTTCTGTAAAATCATCTATAGAAACAATCCTCTAAATACAATATCCAAATTAAATGCATTTTTTTAATTACTTACTAAAGCCTATCTTTGCAGGCTTTATTTTTAAAAACAAAAAGCAGTAAATTATATAAAATGACAAAAAATAACGTTTTAAAAGGAGTATTTCTAGTAGCATTTGGCGCAACAAGTTATGGTATGTTGGCCACTTTTGTAAAAATGGCATACGACGAAGGATTCACAACAGCAGAAGTAACTACTTCTCAATTTATATTAGGAATCATTGGAATCCTAATCATCAATGCTTTTCAAAAAGCAAAACATAAAAATACAGTTGTTAACGCAACACCAAAAAACATTGCTCAATTAATGACGGCTGGAACTTCATTAGGAATGACAAGTTTATTTTATTACCTGGCTGTAAAATACATTCCAGTTTCTATCGGAATCGTTTTATTGATGCAAACCGTATGGATGGGAGTTTTATTAGAAATGATTTTAGAGAAAAAACTTCCTTCTAAACAAAAAATAGTTGCTGTAATTATTGTTTTAGGAGGTACTGTATTAGCCACTAATATTACTCAAAACGAGATCCAATTAGATTGGCGTGGTCTAGCGTGGGGTTGCCTAGCTGCTGCATCATTTACTACAACTATGTTTACCGCAAACCGAGTTGCTACCGAAATTTCGTCAGCACAACGTAGTTTATATATGCTTTTAGGAGGAGCTGTTATTGTCTTTTCTTTTGCAATAGCGACACAAGTAACTCCGTTTAACTTCGAAATTTTCACAAAATGGGGTATCATACTTGCACTTTTTGGTACAATTATACCTCCTATGCTTATGAACGCAGGTTTCCCTCTTACTGGAATTGGACTAGGAAGTATCGTTTCGGCACTAGAACTTCCTGTATCTGTAATGATGGCTTACGTATTGTTAAACGAGCAAGTTATATTCTTACAATGGGTTGGAATAATTTTAATCATATTAGCTATCATTATCATGAACTTAAACTTCCAAAAGGAAAAATAAGTGTTAAAAAATACTTGTTAAAAAATAATTAAGATATTGCCCTAAAATCCCAATTATTTTTATAAATTCGTAATAAAATTACTATTATGAATTTACCTTGGCATCTTTACGTAATGGCTTTGCTCTACATTCTGGCTGGGATAAATCATTTTAGAACCCCAGGAATGTACCTAAAAATCATTCCTTCTTACTTTTCAAATCCAAAATTATTAAATATTTTAAGCGGTGTCGCTGAGATTATATTAGGGTCGCTCCTATTAATCTCAGCGACATCTCATTTTGCTGCATGGGGAATTATTGCGTTATTGGTCGCAGTTTTCCCAGCTAACGTATACATGTATCAAAACAAAAAAGCAAGTTTTGGGTTACCTCGATGGGTTTTAATATTACGCATGCCTCTTCAACTCGTTTTGATTTTGTGGGCATATCAATATACTTTTTAACATTTATACATTAATTAAACACTTTTTATTATGAAAAAACTTTTTGCTGAATTTTTTGGAACGTACTGGCTTGTATTTGGAGGTTGTGGAAGTGCTATTTTCGCAGCAGGAATCCCAGAATTAGGAATTGGATTTGCTGGTGTAGCACTAGCTTTTGGTTTAACCGTTTTAACGATGGCTTATGCCGTAGGACATATATCAGGAGGTCACTTTAATCCCGCAGTTTCTTTTGGTCTTTGGGCTGGTGGAAGATTCCCTGCAAAAGACCTAGTACCATACATTATTGCACAATGTGTTGGAGCAATCGCTGCTGCTGGAACTTTATATACAATTGCATCTGGTAAAGCTGGATTTGTGATTGATAATACTAAAGCCGGAGCTTTTGCATCAAATGGGTTTGGAGCTTTTTCTCCAGAAGGATATTCCTTACAATCGGCTTTTATAGCTGAATTTGTACTGACTTTATTTTTCTTATTAATCATCCTTGGAGCAACAGATAAATTTGCTAATGGAAGATTTGCTGGAATAGCAATTGGTTTAGGGTTAACATTAATTCACTTAATAAGTATTCCTATCACAAACACATCAGTAAACCCTGCGAGATCATTATCTCAAGCAGTATTTGTTGGTGGAGAACCATTATCTCAAGTTTGGTTGTTTTGGGTTGCACCAATTCTAGGAGCAATTGTAGCAGGTTTTATATATAAATCATTGTTGCAAAATCATGATGCTGCATAAATTATCATTTTTTAAAATCGATTATTAATCCTTAAAACTTTAAAATATGGAATTTTTATATTTCTTACTTATTGGAGCCGTTTCAGGTTGGCTAGCAGGTCAAATATGGAAAGGTGCAGGTTTTGGAATCCTTGGCAACATCGTTGTTGGAATAATAGGTGGTCTTGTAGGCGGATGGATTGCTGGAAAACTAGGTATTGGCGGCGGCGGTTTGCTTTGGCAAATTATAATTGCTGTTGGTGGCGCCTGGGTACTTTTATTTATCATTAGCTTGATAAAAAAAGCATAACCACTCTTATACACTTGCTATAAATTAGACAAGCAATAATCATTTTATACTAAGAGAAGAAAGAAGTTTAATAACTTTATTTCTTCTCTTTTTTTTTATTAAATAGCTACATCAAAACAACATTCAATCTAAAAATCAGACCTTTAAGAAAATTGTATTACTAAAATTATTAAATTTGAGTAAATACTTCTGCCATGAATGAAATTATTTCTTACTTCGGTACCATTCCATCTTTACACAGAAGTCTGATTCTTGTAGGCGGAATAACCATCTTCTGGATGATAGAAAATACTTTTCCACTTTTTAAATTCAATTATAAAAAATGGAATCACGCTGGAATTAACTTCTTTCTGACATTCACCACAATTTTAATCAATTTTGTATTAGCATTTATCCTATTACAAACTGCAGATTGGACCATTAAAAACAATTTCGGTATCCTACAGTGGATTCCAGAAATCCCTTTATGGTTATACACAGTTATTGGCTTATTGTTATTAGATTTAATTGGAGCCTATCTTGCCCATTTTACCGAACATAAAGTAAAATTTTTATGGCGTTTTCATCTTATTCACCATACCGACACTTGGATCGATACAACAAGTGGCAACCGCCATCATCCTGGGGAAAGTATAATCCGGTTTATTTTTACAACTTTCGGCGTTTTAATTGTAGGAAGTCCGATGTGGATGGTTTTCTTATACCAAACGCTCTCCGTAATATCTACTCAATTTACTCATGCAAATATTTCGCTACCAGACAAAGTTGATTCTTTTTTAAGCTACTTTATTGTTTCTCCAAATATGCACAAAGTACATCATCATTATATATTACCTTATACAGATAGTAATTATGGAAATATTTTTTCAATCTGGGATCGTCTTTTTGGAACTTTTATGACGCTACCAAAAGAAAAAATCATCTATGGTGTAGATACACACATGAACCCAAATGAACATAACAATTTAAAAAAATTACTGCAAATTCCGTTTCAAAAACATCGTTCACCAAAAAACCGTTAAAATCCACAAAAAAAAGCGACCATAAGCGACGAAGTAATTATTTTTTTTACTAATATTGATATGTAAATTGAATATCAATATATTATTAATCATTAACCCCTATTTGAATTAATTTTCACGTGATGAAAAAGAGTAACCGTAAAGAATTGAACTGGGAACAAACAGAAAAACTTGTTACATTAGCCCTAGAAGAAAAGAATCCTTTTGAAATTATCAAAAAAGAATTTGGATTGGCTGAAAAAGAGGTTTTAGAGATAATGAAAAAGAAAATGCCCGCTGAGAAATTTGAAATGTGGAAAAAGAAAGCTATTGCTAATAAGCCTAAGCCAAAACCTGTTAAGATAGATGATTTTGATGAAGACCTAGATGGAAAATATTACATAAAGAATAAATTAGACTAATCATAAAACTCCTGAAACAGGAGTTTTTTTTTACTCCAATAAATAAAACTGGAATGTTTTTGTAACTTTTTTCAGCTTATAAAGACCAATAATAAAACTAACTCAATAGAATAATGAAAAAAATAATAGTTACACTAGCATTAGCAGCTGTTTTTTTGGGATGTAAAACAGGTAGTTCTACTACTGCATCTGCAAAACCAGAAGTTGCAGTTAACATCAATCTTAACGATGTAAAAGACGACAAAGTTCTCGTTACAGTTACTGCTCCAAAAATAAATACAGATGAAGTAACCTATAGTATTCCTAAAACTGTTCCTGGAACATACTCTGAGGATAACTACGGTAAGTATATCGATGATTTAAAAGCTTATGATTCTAAAGGAACACTCCTTACCGTAAAAAAGCTAGACGACAATACTTGGTCAATAGCAAATGCAAAAACACTAAAGACGATTACTTATTTAGTAAACGATACTTTTGATACTGAAAAAGGAACAGGTTTTGGCAATGACGATGTTTTCTCACCTGCAGGAACAAATATCGATGCCGGAGTTAACTTCATGATAAACACACATGGTTTTGTTGGTTATTTTCAAGACAAACTAGACATTCCTTATAAAGTTACAATTGCACATCCTGCAACACTTTGGGGAGCAACATCTATGACTGATGAAGATGCAAGCAATACAAGCGATGTATTTACAACATCTCACTATGCAGTTTTGGTAGAAAACCCAATTATGTACTCTAAACCAGATTACACTTCATTTGATGTAAACGGAATGGAAATACAAATAGCAGTATATTCTCCAACTGGAAAATTCACAGCCGAAAGTATCACGCCAGAAATGAAAACGATAATGACTGCTCAGAAAAACTTTTTGGGTAAAATAAATTCGACTAAAAAATATACTGTTCTATTATATTTATCGTCTATGAAGCCAACCGATGCTCATGGATTTGGAGCATTAGAACATCCTACAGCAACAACTGTTGTTTTACCTGAAATGATGCCAAAAGAAGAATTGGTAAAATCAATGAAAGATGTAGTATCTCACGAATTCTTTCATATCGTAACTCCATTGACAATTCACTCAAAAGAAATTCAATACTTTGACTACAATGCACCAAAAATGTCTGAACATTTATGGATGTACGAAGGTGTTACCGAATATTTTGCAAACCTTTTCCAAATTAATCAAGGTTTAATCGATGAATCTGAATTCTACTCTCGTATTGCTGAGAAAATAGAACACGCAAAAGCATTAAACGATACAATGTCATTTACAAAAATGAGCGCCAATGTATTAGAACAACCATACAAAGACCAGTACTTAAACGTATACGAAAAAGGAGCGCTTATTGGTATGTGTATCGATATCATCATTAGAGAAAAAAGCAATGGCGAAAGAGGAATCTTGGACTTAATGCATAAATTATCAGATGAATATGGTGTTACAAAACCATTTAATGATAATGAGCTTTTCGCAAAAATCACTCAATTAACTTATCCAGAAGTTGGAGCTTTCCTAAACACTTATGTTGCAGGAACAACACCAATTCCTTATGATACTTATTTAGCAAAAGTTGGTGTAACAAACGCTGCCGAAAAAGTTCCCGGAACAATTTTCTTAAAAGGTCAAACTCCATATATCACTATAAATCCTGAGACTAAGCAAATCATGGTTATACCTGAAATGGAATTGAATACTTTTTTCAAAAGTCTAGACTTAAGAGGAGGAGATTACATCCTTTCTATAAATGAAAAACCATATTCATTGGTAAACATATACGAATTGATCACAGAAAGTCAGACATGGAAAGAAGATGCACCAATAACTGTTAAGATAAAACGTGATGGTAAAGAATTAACTTTAAAAGGCGCTGTTAAACTTCCATACGAAGAAAAGAATACTTTTAAAGCGACAGACAATTCTAAACAAGCACTTAGAAATGCTTGGTTAAAAGGATAATAAGAAATTAAAACAAGAAAATCCCAATTTAGAAATAGATTGGGATTTTTTTATAAATTAAAAGTTGAGCATCGTTTTTTTAAAACTATTTTCTTTATTTTGCAGCAAAATCTATAAACAATGAAAAAAACTATTATTGCATTCGTTACACTTGTTCTTTTAGCTTCATGTAACAAAAACGAATCAAAAACCAACTTGCATATTACCGGAAATATAAAAGGATTAAAAAACGGAACCTTATACATACAAAGAGTAGTCGATACTTCTTTAGTAGCTATAGATAGTATTAAAATCGATGGTAATTCTGCTTTTGAAGCTAACATCGAATTAAAATCACCAGAGATGCTATATCTATCTGTAGATCGTGGCGTAACCAACTCTTTAGATAATAATATATTATTTTTTGCCGAACCAGGCAACATTAACATTGATACAAATCTAGACAATTACCTTTCTAGCGCTAAAATTACAGGATCGAAAAACCAAGAATTATACGAAGATTACCGCAAAATAAATTCTCGTTTTAATGATGAAAATCTTAGCCTAATCGAATTACGATTTAAAGCAATAAAAAACAATAACCAGAAAACATTAGACAGCATAGACGAAAAACAAGAGTCTAATATTAAGAGAAAATATCTATACGCTACAAACTTTGCCATCAACAACAAAGATTACGAAATAGCTCCTTACATCGCCTTATCAGAGATATACGATATCAATATTAAATATTTAGATACAATACAAAAATCGATGACTCCAAAAGTAGCACAATCCCTTTATGGTAAAAAACTTACTGAGTACATTGCCAAAATTAAAAAACAACAATAAATAAATATAAAATTCTAAAAATCAATATTTTACAATTTAAAATAACTTTTATTGTACCTATACTAATCCTGTTTTTTATTAGAACAGGATTTTTTTATGCTTTTTTTTTAATTATTATTTTTTAAAACCCTAAAGACTTGACAATTAGATAATTATACTAAAATAAATCGCGTTTTGAGATTTTATTTTACTGATTATTAATAACTTAGCTTTATAATTATTAAAAAATAATCTTATGAAAAATCCCCCAAGTAACATCAGTCGCGCAAAGTATGATTTTATTGATTCATCGGTTATTGAAAAACTAGAATCTTATAATCCTCATCTAAGCCAGGAATTAGAAAAAGTACCTACTCAAGATCCCTACACCTTAAATGGTCAAAAATTACGTTTAAATTTTATCCGTAAGCAACTAAACACAAACGTTGACTATCTATCTGGAGAAAAAGTATTCAATGATAATGAAAGCCTAAAAGGCAACATCGAAAACTACATAGGAATGAGCCAAATTCCCACTGGACTTATTGGTCCATTAGTAATAAATGGAAGTTCAGCTCAAGGAAGTTTCTACGTTCCTCTTGCCACCACCGAAGGAACGCTACTTGCATCCTATAACAGAGGTGCAAAGGCCTGTAGAGAATCCGGAGCAATTACAGCCATTACATTACAAGAAGGCGTACAAAGAACACCGACTTTTAAATTTAAAAATTTAATTGATTTAGGAAAATTTGTAGAATGGGTATTAGAGCACAAAGAAACATTTTCTGTATTAACCCGAGAAACCAGCAATTATGCAATTTTAAACGATGTAGGAATAAATATAGAAGGAAACATCCTCATTATAAGATTCGAATATAGTTCTGGTGACGCATCGGGTCAAAACATGGTTACAATCTGTACAGATAAAATTTGCAAGTACATCCTGAGCAACTGCCCCATCAAACCAGTATTTTGGACAATCGAAGGAAATACGTCAGGAGACAAAAAAGCAACATCATTAACCACAAGAGTCCGAGGAAAGAAAATAACAGCCGAAATCACATTAAAAAGAGGCATTATTGAATCAGTACTAAAGACAACTCCAGAACTAATGCAACAACAATGGAAAATAAGTGCTTCTGGCTCCGTAAAAGGTGGCAGCATTGGCACTGGCATGCATCCCGCAAATGCCCTCGCAGCTTTATTTATAGCCTGCGGACAAGATGTAGCTTGCACAGGCGAAGCTTCTACCGCTATTACAAGAATGGAAATCGATGAGAATGGAGATTTATATTGCGCTATCACAATGCCAAACATAATCGTAGGAACTGTTGGTGGCGGAACCTCATTCCCTACTCAAAAGGAATGTCTGGAATTAATAGGCTGTTATGGCGCTGGAAAAAGTGGAAAACTAGCCGAAATAGCTGTCGCATTATGCTTAACAGGAGAAATTTCTATTCTGGCAGCTATGGGTTCTGGTCAATTTACGGCAGCTCATCAAAAATTCGGAAGATAATTATACTCCACAATTGAGTATGGCACAAAAAAAAACCATCATATTTCTATGATGGTTTTAACTCTGAGCCGGCGGAGGGACTCGAACCCACGACCTGCTGATTACAAATCAGCTGCTCTAGCCAACTGAGCTACGCTGGCGACTCATTACGGGTGCAAATATATAACTGTTTTTTGATTTCACAAAATAAATTTACACAATTATTAAAATATTTTTTTAAATAATAAAACCATCCTAAAAGGATGGTTTTATGTTGAGCCGGCGGAGGGACTCGAACCCACGACCTGCTGATTACAAATCAGCTGCTCTAGCCAACTGAGCTACGCTGGCGACTCATTACGGGTGCAAATATAAAGCGGTTTTTCGTTTTACCAAAATAAATTTGCACTTTTTTATCGTTTTTTTTTACTACAATTCGTTGATTTTAGCAATCAATTGATTAGCAGTTTCTTCCAATTCAACATTGATTTGTTTGAAGTGTGCTTTTTTATTTTCTACGTTCTTTGCGTTCACTTTTGTAATCAAAGTATCAAAAGCAGCAATAGCTTCATCGATTAAATTGTTAGTTTCTGTAGTTGGTTTTCCTGTAGTAGAAATTTCAAATAAGTAAACTGCTTCAATAATATCTCCTAAAACGTAGTTGATGTCTTTCTTTAAATTCTTAACGTTTGCCATTTTATTTTAATTTTAATTTGCGTTTGCAAAAGTACACATAATCTTTCTATTACCTGCTATGAAATGTAAATTTCTAAAATAGAAGCTTTTCCGTTAAGGATGAACTCATTCAAAGCAGCTGGAACTAATACTGTATCTCCTTTTTTGTATGTCAATTTATTTCCGTCATATTCTATTTCAAAAGAACCTTCAATACACATATAGACTGTAAAAGTTTCACCGCTTTTACTTACCTCAACCTGACCATCTAACGGAATAAAATTTGTGGTGAAATAAGGACAATCTACCACTACATTAGATTCATTTGTTTTTTTCTGATACTCTTTATAAGTATCTACCTTATTATAATTAATAGCGTCTAGTGCTAAATCTACATGCAATTCTCTTTTATTCCCTTGTGCATCTACCCTATCAAAATCATACAAACGATACGTAATATCTGATGTTTGCTGAATTTCGGCAACAACTAATCCTGCTCCTATTGCATGAACCGTCCCAGTTTCCAGAAAGAAAACATCTCCTGGTTTAGCTTTTACATCGTCAAGAATAGAAACTAGCGTATTGTTATTTAAATTCTCCAGATACTCTTCTTTACTAGAATCTTCTTTAAAGCCTACAATAATCCTGGCATTTTCATCTGCTTGCATAACATACCACATTTCGGTCTTACCAAAAGAGTTATGACGTTCCTTAGCCAATTTATCATTAGGATGTACTTGTATCGAGAGATCTTCGCGTGCATCAAGATATTTAAAAAGCAACGGAAATTGTTTCCCAAATTGCTCATGTACTTTTGTTCCCAAAATTTCGTTTGGAAATTCTTCTATAATATCTGTAAGTGATTTTCCTTTCAAACTTCCGTTTGCAACAATACTTACATCGCCTTCAACAGTAGATAACTCCCAGCTTTCGCCAGTAATCTTAGACGTGATTGGTTTATTTAATACAGTTTTTAATTTTTCGCCTCCCCATATTCTGTCTTTCAAGATTGGTTCGAACTGTAATGGATATAATTTTGGGATCATCTGTATTATATATTTCTACACAAGTTTCATTTCCATGAATACTGTGTACTATTGTTCTTTTAATTTATGATACTAATTCTTTAATCGCTTCCAACGCCTTAGGAATATGCTTGGCCGCTACCATACTATCAAATATCAGAATTATAACTCCATTTTTATCGACAACGTAAGTTACTCTTCCTGGTAATAATCCAAGTAATCCAGATGGAACACCAAAAAGTGTTCTTATCCTTTTATCTTCATCTGAAAGAAGAACAAAAGGCAAATGATGTTTATGAGAAAATTTTTGATGAGAATCGACACTATCACTACTAATACCAATTACCTCTGCTCCTAAAGCTACAAAATCTTCATATTGATCCCTAAAACTACAAGCCTCTGTAGTACAACCCGGTGTATTATCTTTAGGATAAAAATAAATAACCAAAGGTTTACGACCTAGTACATCCTTACTCTCAAACACCTCTCCATTAGCATCTTTAGCTGTAAAATTCGGGATAACATCCCCTACTTTTAATGACATTTTACTCTCCTTTATAGGTTACAAAATTACGTGCAGTTTCATATAACACGATTTCTAAATCAAAATCGGGATTTATCTTTTTTCTAATTTTATTCCAAATCACTACTGCAATATGTTCTGCAGTTGGATTTAAATCTTGAAATTCTGGTACGTCAAGATTAAGATTTTTATGATCAAATGGTAATTCTACTTCTTGATATATAATATCTGCCAATATTTTTACATCTATCACAAAACCTGTTTCAGGGTCAACTTCTCCAGTAACACTTACTGTTAAGTCATAATTATGTCCATGAAAATTGGGATTATTACATTTCCCAAAAACGGCATCATTTTTCTCCAACGTCCAATCTTTTCTGTACAGCCGATGGGCAGCATTAAAATGTGCTTTTCTTGATATCGTTACTCTCATGTAGGTTTTGGTTTAAATTTTATGGTCTTCTAGAAAATGATAAAACTCGTCAAAAATTATTTTGAACCAAACGGTGTAAATCTCAGGATGTAATTGCATATCAGTTTTTACATCTTCTATTTTCATCCATTTCCAGGCTTCAGCCTCTTCTGTATTTATAATAGGTTCGTCATTATAATGCCCAATCATAACGTGATCCAGTTCATGTTCTGTTAATCCGTTATCAAAAGGAGCTTTGTATATAAAATGAAAAAGTTCTTTAAGTGGCGTTTTAAAACCCATTTCTTCAAACAATCTTCGACTTCCCGCCTCGATATTAGTTTCTCCTTCTCGCTGATGACTACAACAAGTATTGGTCCAAAGTAACGGAGAATGATATTTATGATGCGCACGTTGCTGTAACATGATTTCATTATTATCATTTAAAACAAAAACTGAAAATGCACGATGTAAAACGGCTTTTTCATGTGCTTCCATTTTAGGCATTAGCCCTATTTGCTCATCATTTAGATTAACTAATATTACGTTTTCTTCTATCATAATTGGTATTAAACACACAAAAATACGAAAAAAGAAATTGCTTTAAAGCCTAGAAAAAGTTTGTGAAAAGTTTAACGAGCCCTGCATTTACTAAAATTTTAATTTTATATCGTGATTATGAGTGTATTAAAGACATGAGAGCAATAATCTCTTATTTTAAATCTGAAACCGCATTTTTTTCGTAAATAGTAATAGTTAAAACTCACTTAAATAAGCATCCATTTGTAAAGTGCACGACAGTTTACTAACAAGAACCATCTTAACTTTACAACACAAAATCAATTAATTATGAAAACAAAAGCCCGTTTTTTAAGCTTATTATTTTTGCTTCCACTATTTATATTTCAAGCCTGTGGACAAAATACAAAAGAACAATACACCTCTACAAAAAACAATCCTATGGAAAATAAAATTAGCAAACCCGATAATCCATATTACTCTAATACCGATACAAAAAAACTAAATCTTACGGATGCGCAATGGAAAAAAGTATTACCTGAAGATGTATATGAGATAATGAGACATGCTGATACCGAAAGACCTTTTACTGGAAAATACTGGAACACCGACGAAAAAGGAACTTATTATTGTGCAGCATGCGGAAACAAACTCTTTAGATCCGGAGCAAAATTTGCAAGTAGTTGTGGCTGGCCAAGCTTTTTTGAGCAAGAAAATAAAAATAGCGTAACGTACAAACAAGATAACTCTCTAGGCATGGAAAGAACCGAAGTTCTTTGCGGTAGATGCGACGGACATTTAGGTCACTTATTTGATGATGGCCCTGCACCAACCGGAAAAAGATATTGCATGAACTCTATCGCTCTTGATTTTATACCCGATAATAAATAATAGTATGAAAAACACCATTTTAATCTGTCTTTTAATCCTATCAATTAATGGATTTGGACAAGCAAAAAAACAACCCAATTACGATACCATCACTCTTGGTGGAGGATGTTATTGGTGTGTAGAAGCAGTTTACGAAAATTTAAACGGAGTAAAATCTGTAGTATCTGGTTTCTCTGGAGGAAAAACCATTAATCCGAGTTACGAAGAAGTATCAACCGGAAAAACTGGTTTTGCCGAAGTAGTTCAGATTACATACGACAAAAACGTAACAAACCTAGACGAGATATTTAAAGTATTCTTTACCGTACACGACCCAACAACCTTAAACAGACAAGGTGCCGATGTAGGAACACAATATCGTTCGGTTATTTTTTATAAAAATGAAGAACAAAAAAATGCAGCTAATAACATTATAAATGCATTAAAAAAAGCAAAAGTATATAACGACCCGATAGTAACCGCTGTGGAACCATTTACAAAATTTTACAAAGCCGAAGATTATCATCAAAATTATTATGACAATAACAAAAACCAGCCCTATTGTAAAATGGTAATACAACCAAAAATAGAAAAGTTTGAAAAGGTATTTAAAGACAAATTAAAAAAGAAATAGTTATTAATTCACTAAGCCGCTTATGAAAATGAGTGGTTTTTTTATTTTAATAATCAATGTCAAAATTTCGTAATTTGCATCAATCTATTAAGAACCAGAACCCTTTAACCAAACCACAAAAAAATGAAGCATGTAATCTTATCCTTTTTATTCCTACTGCTTTTTAATTACAATCATGCTCAGGAAAACTTACCTACAGATTATCTTTCTAAAGAATTTCATAAAGGGCGAAGAGAAGCTTTTAGGAGCTTAATGCCTGCAAATTCTGTAGCAGTAATCTTTTCTTATCCCGAAAGAAAATTCTCTAGAGATATAAACTATAATTTCCATCAAAATCCTGATTTGTATTATTTAAGCGGTTACAAAGAACCCGATGCCGTTTTATTACTATTTAAAGAACCTCAGGGAACTGGTGAAACAGCTTATAACGAAATCCTTTTTGTTAGAGAAAGAAATGCAGCTCATGAAATGTGGACAGGTAGACGCTTAGGTACCGATGGAGCAAAATCGAAATTAGGTTTTGCAACAGTTTATAACGGAAAAGATTTCAAGGACTTTCCTATAGACTTTAAAAAATTCGACAAAATAATTTACGATAAAATCCCAACTGACATTGGTAAAGACACAAGCGGTTTTGATCTTTTTGGATTACTACAAACATTTAAAACAAAAGCAGCAATTACAAATGACGATACAGCTTCTTTACTATTATTCGAAAATATTACAGCAACGCTTCGAGAAATAAAAACCCCAGAAGAAATTGATTTAATGCGCAAATCAGTTAAACTTTCTTGCATTGCCCATAACGAAGTCATGAAAGCAATTAATATTGATATGAGCGAAAATGAAGCCGATGGAATTCATGCTTATATTCACCGAAAATATGGAGCTGAAGGAGAAGGTTATCCTCCAATTGTTGGCGCAGGAGCTAATGGTTGTATTTTGCATTATGGCGAAAACAATAGCACTAAAATAGACAACCAATTATTATTAATGGATGTAGGATCTGAATATCATGGCTATTCTGCCGATGTTACCCGAACTATTCCTGCAAACGGAAAATTTACCGAAGAACAAAAGGCTATCTATCAACTAGTTTACGATGCTCAAGAAGAAATTTTTAAAATTTGTAAAGAAGGAACTCCTCTCGCAGACCTAAACATCAAAGCCAGAGAAGTTCTAGCCAAAGGATTACTGAAATTAGGAATCATTAAAGAATTAAAAGAAGTAAGCATCTATTACCCACACGGATGTTCACACTTTCTAGGTCTTGATGTTCACGACAAAGGAAATTACAGCGGTCCAAAAAGCTTACTAAAAGAGAACATGATTATTACTGTCGAACCAGGAATTTACATTCCTGCAAATAGTAAATGCGATAAAAAATGGTGGAATATCGGAGTTCGTATCGAAGATGATATTCTCATAAAAAAAGATTCATACGAAAACCTATCTGTTGATTCTCCTAGAAAATGGCAAGATATTGAGAAACTAGCTTCCCAAAAAAGCAAATTCAACGAATTTAACTTACCCAAAATTTAACCTATAATTATTTCCTTTATAAATATTTCACTGTTATAATTAGACAAAATGAAAGCATTAACTTTTTCTACTTTTGGAAACTCAGATGTACTTGAATACATCGACATTCCAAATCCACAATTAAAATCCGACGAAATCTTGATCGAAATGAAAGCCATCGGGTTAAATTTCGCCGATGTATATCGCCGAAAAGGAAACTATCATCTTAAAGGAAATCCGCCTTTTATCGCTGGTTATGAAGGTTCAGGAATCGTAGTAAACACAAATAATCACTCAGAGTTTAAAATTGGAGACAGAGTTGCGTTTGCCGATGTTCCTTTTGCAAATGCCGAACTGGTTGCCGTTAATATAAATCATGTAATTCCGTTACCAGAAGCAATCGATTTTGAAACTGGAGCTTCTATTTTATTACAAGGATTAACAGCTCATTACCTCGCCACCGATAGTCACAAAACACTAAAAGGAGAAACAGTTATTATTCATGCTGTTGCTGGAGGTGTTGGACAATTCCTTACACAAATAAGCAAACTTCTAGGCGCAACCGTAATTGGTTTAACCTCATCTGCCGACAAAGCAAAAATCGCTATCGAGCAAGGAGCCGACCATGTATTCTTATACAATGACAATTGGAAGGCTGAAATTTTTAAAGTAGTTCCAAACGGTGCCGATGTCGTTTATGATAGTATTGGTAGCACCTTAAATGATAGCTTCGAAGTAACCAAAGATTGTGGACAGGTTGTGTTTTTCGGAATGGCGGGCGGAGATCCTGCTTTAGTTGACCCAAGAATGCTCATGGATACTTCCAAAACATTAACTGGTGGGGATTTATGGAGCTATTTGACAACCAGAGAAGAAAGAATAAAAAGAGCTAATCAGTTATTCACTTGGATTATCGAAGGAAAAGTTTCACTTGCAACACCTACTTCTTTTAAACTATCTGAAGGAAAACAAGCACACGATTACTTAGAAAGTCGAAAAAGCACAGGGAAAATAATTTTGATTCCTTAAATAATAACCTGGGAGTATCACCAATTTTTATTCCGCAATCTTGTCATCCCGAGGAACGAGGGATCTCCGCAAGAAATTAACCCAAAATTGTCGAGTTACTGGCGGAGATCCCTCGTTCCTCGGGATGACAAACTGTGTGAAAAGACTAGATTACGGTTAATTTCTCTTTTATATCAACTTATCAATTCCTATTTCGGTTATTTCAGCTAATTCTAATATTCTGTTTACATCATTTTTATTTGCTACAAAAAACAAATAACTATCTCCCATTGTATCATAACTCATTAATTCCAGATCTAGTTTCCCTAATGCAGTCTGAATATACGGAAACAAGTCATGACTATATGTTTCTTCTGGATATTCAAAATTAAGTTCCTGGTCAATCATTTCAGATATAAAATACTCTGCATCTTCAGGATCAAATTTCCAGTCGCTATGCCATGTATTTATTTCGTCGAAAAAATCAAATTCATAATCATAATCTTCATCTCCCTCATTTTTTCCAAAATTATCATAAAGAATCTGTGACTGCTCTTCTAGCAATTCTTCTTCAATATCTCCTCTCGAGATTAATTGCAAAAATTCTTTAAAATGCGCTATCGAAACTTCATCTGCCAGTAAACTTTCAGCAGAAGGAAGAATGACTGTTGATGGTATTTCAATTTCCATATACTCACAAATTCCTTGTAAAACCCTTTCAAATTCTTTAAATCCTATTTTCTGAATTTCATTTTTAGGATTATTGATGTCGATATATTCAGTATCTAAAATCCCTTTTACATAATCAAAAAAATAGCTGTTATTGTACAGAATCCTAAAATCATTTGTCTCTAAACTATTCGTACAACAAAAGAAAATGACAAAATTATGCAAGACATGTTTTAGATATTTTTTTGATTCCGGAGTTGGCTCAGAATAAAACTGAATATGAACATAATCATATTCTAATTCTGTTTGTATAACCTCTTCAGAAAGTACTCCGATATCAATCTTTTTATACAATTCGTTTAAAACCTCATACGCATTCTTGAATCCGTTTCCCTCAATCTCTTTTCTTCCCTCCTCATGATTTAACGAACTTGGAAATGAATAAAAATTTACAGAAACAGTATCATGAACTCCTTTCATTTTAAAATCAACACTACTTATCTCATTATACAAATAAGAGTAAATTGAATATATAACATCAAAAGAAACAATTGATTTTGGATCATTATTTCGTCCAAAGAAATTAGAAAAAAAATCTTTCATAGAGTTTATTTAGTGATTTATTTTATTAGACTCGTATAATTATGATTCCCTTGAATATTCAAAACTAGAATCCATTTTATCAAATGGGATAACTTCTGCTAATGTCTTTTTTAACTCAACATCAGTTAGCAACCCTCGCTTTGCTTCTTTCATTTTAGGCAATAGAATTTCATAATCTATAATTCCCCTATTAAACACAGTTTGCAAAACATCATTTTGTTTATCTGTTAGATATTTCTTATGAGTTTTAAGAACCCTCTCTAGATTATCCTTAAATTCTTCGTCACTTACATCATTGTAAACATCTTGATCAGACATATCAGTTAACAGCATTCTAAAAACAAAATCCTGCATATTCTTCGCTAGATAATTTACTTCATTCATATCATGCCAAACAAAAACTATAGGATTCTCTCCATTATTTTCTTCACTTACAAAGAAACAATAATGATCTCCAGCTCCGCTTTGCCCGAATGGTATAAATTTGAATTCTTCTTTTATTTCACGATAACCTTCAGGATCCAAAAGTTCGTCTATTGCTTCATTTACACCCTTAAGATTAAGCAATTCAAAATCATAAGAATGCAAAAGCAATGTAGGGTTTTCTTTTAATTTAGGATAAACTGTACTGTACCAATCAGGTCCATATTCTCCAACATTAAGCATTCCGTCTAGAAAGAATTCCTTATAAATAATTGGATATGTAAATCCGTTTTTAGTTTCAATATCTGATAATGGCATAATATATATTTAAAAAAGTTCATTAAGATTTAATCACATTCTAAATTTTAGAATTGTAACCAATCTCTTAAAGCAACTAAAATAATATTATTTTTACTCCAAACTAAATAATTTAGCAGATTATTTTAAAGCTTCTGCAATCATCAAGGCACATTTTTCTCCATCTATAGCCGCAGATATAATTCCACCAGCATAACCTGCTCCTTCTCCGCAAGGATACAATCCTTTTATTTGCAAATGCTCATACGTATCTGCATTTCTAGGGATACGAACTGGCGATGATGTTCTACTTTCTGGTGCATGAAGAATTGCTTCATTGGTCAAATACCCACGCATTGATTTTCCAAATTCCGAAAAACCTTCACGTAATATTTGAGATAAGAAACCAGGAAATACCTGACCCATTTCTACCGAAGTCGTTCCGGGAACATAAGATGTTTTAGGAATATCTGATGAAACTTTATTTTGAGTAAAATCTACCATTCGTTGTGCTGGAACTTTTTGAGTTTCTCCAGCCAAATGCCATGCTTTTTGCTCGATACTTTTCTGAAATTCCATTCCAGCCAAAGCTCCGAATTTAGCAAACGGTTTAAAATCTTCTAACTTTAATTCGATTACTATTCCAGAATTGGCTGTAGCCTGATCCCTTTTAGATGGAGACCAACCATTAGTAACTACTTCGCCAGGACTTGTTGCACATGGAGCAATTACACCACCAGGACACATACAAAAAGAATACATTCCTCTTCCTCCTACTTGTTTCACTATAGAATATGGCGCTGGAGGCAAATGCTCCCCACGATAATCACAACTATATTGAATACTATCTATTAAAGATTGTGGATGTTCGGCTCTTACGCCCAAGGCAAAAGGCTTGGCTTCGATAAAAATTTTCTTTCTATCTAATAATTCAAAGATATCACGAGCTGAATGTCCCGTTGCCAATATTAATTTATTAGCATTAATTGTATCTCCTTTTTGAGTTACAATTCCTTCAACTTCATTATTTTTTACAAGAATATCAGTTACTCGGGTTTCAAACAAAACCTGTCCCCCGCATTCAATAATTTTTTCTCGAATATCCTGAATAATCTTTGGTAATTTATTAGTCCCGATATGAGGATGCGCTTCTATCAAAATATCATCTGAAGCTCCAAAAGCAACCAATAGTTCGAGAATTCTGGTTACATCCCCACGTTTTTTAGATCGTGTATATAATTTTCCGTCAGAATAAGTTCCTGCTCCGCCTTCTCCAAAACAATAATTAGAATCTTCGTTTACGAAATGTTCTGTATTTATCGCTTTTAAATCTCGTCGGCGACCTCTTACATCTTTTCCTCTCTCGAGGACTATTGGTTTTAAACCTAACTCTATTAACTGTAAAGCTGCAAAAAGTCCTGCTGGACCAGCTCCAACAACAATTACTTCTTGTGCTCCAGATACGTTTTTATATTCTGGAAGCTCAATTTTAGTTGGCTGAAAAACTTCATTTTGCAAATAAATATTCACCTTCAAGTTGATTTTTATCGCTTTTTGGCGTGCATCAATGGAGCGTTTTAAAATAGATATATGCTGAATTTCATTTGGTGAAACTTTTATTTGTTTCGACAAATGTTCTTTTAGCAATAACTCATTTGCTGCTATTTCGGGCGATACTTGAAGTAAAAGTTCTCTTGGCATTATATATATTTCTGTTGAATATGTTAATCATTTAGACGAAAAACAGAATGCAAAAATAGTATTTTGAAGTGGAATTTGTTCCTTAATATAGTATCCATTTTTTAAAACAGACTTTGTACCTTTGTTTTGTAAAAACTTTGCCTCTAAAAAAATGTCAAGAAAAATAAAATTAATATGGGATTTTCGCGGTCCAGCATCCGCAAAAACCGCAGAACATCATGAAATTCATTTAAAAGAATTTATTGCTATCGAAAAGCTACCTTTAAATATAACTGGATTTACAATCCTAAATGACATGTATGCTATTGCTTATATGGTTGTAACCGATGAGAACATGATTCAGGTTCGCGACGCTTTAAAACCGCACCGCGGAGAAGTGTATCCGGAAGAGTAAAATTCCAATCAATTAAGGAGGAAATTCCAATTTATTTGAATAATCTTAAATAAAAAATTCCAAACTCCAAACTATCGCTAGTATTTAGAATTTGGAATTTAAATATTTATCACTTCCTGAAATTGGAATTTATTCTCCTTTTTTTGGAATTTAATTTTTGGAATTTAATCTTAACGTTAGTTCGCTACTTCGCTAATAAATTTTATTCGCATTAAGCGTAACTCATCGATATCATATTCGCCATCGAATTCTTTTAGAGCATCTTCTATTTTATCAGATTCTGACTCCATAAAGTATTCATGGATTTCTTCTTGCTGATCTTCATCAAGCATATCATCTACCCAATAGTTTATATTAAGCTTTGTTCCCGAATATACAATTTGCTCCATTTCTTTAATCAAAGCGTCCATCGAAAGTCCTTTTGCAGAAGCAATATCATTAAGAGACAATTTACGATCAATATTCTGGATGATGTATAATTTATTTACTGAGTTAACTCCTGTAGATTTTACAACTAAATCGTCTGGGCGAATAATATCGTTTTCCTCAACATACCTATTTATTAAGGCTACAAAGTCTCCTCCGTATTTTTTTGCTTTTCCTTCTCCTACTCCATGAATGTTATATAACTCGGCAATAGAAATTGGATATTTTAAAGCCATATCCTCTAGTGAAGGATCCTGAAAAACTACAAATGGAGGAACGCCTAATTTCTTGGCAACCTTTTTTCGTAGTTCTCGCAACATTCCCATCAAAACTTCATCGGCAGTACCGCCAGATTTTGATGCTGTTACTATAGCTTCATCTTCAGTTTCATTATATTCATGATCTTCGGACATCATAAACGAAATTGGCTTTTTAATAAAGTCCAATCCTGCTTTGGTAATTTTTATGACTCCGTAAGTTTCAATATCTTTTGATAAGTAACCCGCAACTAATACTTGACGAAGTAATGCCATCCAGTATTTCTCGTCATGGTTAGAACCTGACCCGAAGAACGATTGCGAATCGGTTCTATGTGCTTTAATAACCGCATTTACGCGACCTATTAATGTAAATACAATTTCTTTGGATTTGTAAATATGTTTTGTATCGCGTACAATTTCCAATAATTTCACCACTTGGTCTTTGGCTTCAATTTTGGTTTTCGGGTTACGAACGTTATCATCCATATCGGCACCTTCTCCAGTTTCGCTGTCAAATTCTTCTCCGAAATAATGAAGTAAGAACTTTCTACGCGACATTGATGTTTCGGCATAAGCCACAACTTCTTGCAATAAAGCGAAACCAATTTCTTGCTCTGCAACTGGTTTACCAGACATAAATTTCTCTAATTTCTCTACATCTTTATAAGAGTAATAAGCTAAACAGTGTCCTTCGCCGCCATCACGTCCTGCACGACCCGTTTCTTGGTAATAGCTCTCGAGTGATTTTGGAATATCGTGATGTATTACAAATCGAACATCGGGTTTATCTATTCCCATCCCAAAAGCAATAGTAGCTACAACAACATCTACATCTTCCATCAAGAACATATCCTGATGTTTTGCTCGCGTTTTCGCATCTAATCCTGCATGATAAGGAACAGCGCTAATACCGTTTACTTGTAAAACCTCAGCTATTGCTTCTACTTTTTTACGGCTTAAACAATATATAATTCCAGATTTCCCTTTATGTTGTTTTATGAAACGAATAATATCCGATTCTATATTTTTTGTTTTTGTACGAACTTCGTAATATAAATTTGGTCTGTTAAACGACGCCTTAAAAGTATTAGCGTCAGACATGTCAAGATTTTTTAAGATATCTTCTTGAACCTTTGGAGTAGCAGTTGCGGTAAGACCAATAATTGGCACATCGCCCAACTGTTTAATAATATGTTTTAGATTTCTGTATTCAGGTCTAAAATCATGTCCCCACTCTGAAATGCAATGCGCTTCGTCGATAGCGACAAATGAAATGGTTACATTTTGAAGAAACTGAACATATTCATCTTTGGTTAACGATTCGGGAGCAACATATAATAATTTTGTCAAACCAGAAGTAATGTCTTTTTTTACTTGAGCAATTTCTGTTTTGGTAAGTGAAGAATTCAGAACGTGAGCAATTCCGTTTTCTGAGGAGAGACTCCGAATGGCGTCTACCTGGTTTTTCATCAAAGCAATCAAAGGAGATACAACTATCGCTGTTCCTTCCTGAATTAAAGCGGGTAATTGGTAACAGAGTGATTTCCCTCCACCGGTGGGCATTATTACAAAAGTATTTTTTTTATCGAGTATACTTTTTATAACCTCCTCTTGCAATCCCTTAAATTGGCTAAAGCCGAAATACTTCTTTAATTCTTTATGTATTTCAATTTCGTTTGAATTCATTCTTTATTTTATGGTATTTTGTATAAATTTGCATCAATAAAGATACAACTTTCTTTTACACATACAAATTTTAACTATCCTGTTTTGATAACAAAAGAAAATATATTAGCTATCGCTAAAAAAACGATACTCTCTGAAAGCGAAGCAGTTGCAAAATTAATTAATTTTTTAGATGAAAATTTCACTCAAGCTGTTCAACAGATATACGAATCGAAAGGTCGATTAGTAGTCACAGGAATAGGAAAAAGTGCAATTATTGCGCAAAAAATGGTTGCAACTTTCAACTCTACAGGAACACCTTCATTATTCCTTCATGCATCTGAAGCAATTCATGGAGATTTAGGAATGATTCAAAACGAAGATGTTATTATTTGCATTTCAAAAAGTGGCAACAGCCCCGAAATCAAAGTTTTAGTTCCGTTATTAAAACGTTTTGGCAATACATTAATTGCTATTACAGGAAACATGACTTCATTCTTAGCCAAAGGCAGTGATCATGTTTTAAATACAACTGTTGACATGGAAGCTTGCCCAATAAACCTGGCACCAACCAACAGCACTACGGCACAACTTGTAATGGGAGACGCTCTTGCGGTTTGTTTAATGGAAATGCGCGATTTTAAACCTGAAGATTTTGCTGTATATCATCCAGGAGGTGCATTAGGAAAAAAACTTTTACTTCGCGTGAAAGACATGATTGAACATTCGTTAAAACCAACTGTTAGCCCAGATTCTTCAATCAAAAAAGTTATATTTGAAATATCAGAAAAACGACTAGGTGTAACTGCTGTTGTAGAAAATGATAAAATTATCGGAATTATCACTGATGGAGATATCCGACGAATGCTAAACGACAGAGATACTTTTGCCGATTTAACCGCAATAGACATTATGACTAAAAATCCAAAAATGGTATCATCAGACACAATGGCTGTAGATGCTTTGAATATATTAGAAGACTTTTCGATTACCCAATTAATTGTTTCTGACAATGGAGAATATAAAGGGGTATTACATTTACATGACATTTTAAAAGAAGGAATCGTATAATGGCAAATAAAAAGAACCTAGGCGAAATGTCGTTTTTAGATCATCTTGAAGAACTAAGATGGTTATTAGTCAGAAGTACAACTGCCATAATCATAATGGCTTTTTTAACCTACTTTATAAGTGATTACCTGTTTGATGTAATCATTTTTGGCCCTACAAGACCAACTTTTTTTACGTATCAGTTTTTTTGTGAATTATCTCATAAATTAGGTTTTGCCGAAAATATCTGTATCACCGAAATGCCATTTATCATCCAGAATACTCAAATGGAAGGACAGGTAAATGTTTTTGTATGGATGTGTATCTTAGCAGGATTCATCTTGAGTTTTCCTTATATTTTATGGGAAATATGGAAATTTATTAGCCCTGCATTATATGTAAAAGAACGTAAAAATGCTAAAGTATTCATCTTTGTTTCCTCTTTACTTTTCTTCTTAGGAGTAACATTCGGGTACTTTGTAGTAATCCCAATGTCTGTAAACTTCGTAGCTACTTTTACAGTAAGTGATATTGTAAAAAATCAATTTACTCTAGAGTCTTATATGGGAATGGTAAAAACTAGTATTTTGGCTGGCGGACTATTCTTTGAACTACCAATCGTTATTTATTTCCTTACCAAATTAGGATTAGTAACTCCACGTTTTTTACGAAAATACTGGAAATATGCTGTAATTATAATCCTAATCGTAGCGGCAATTGTAACTCCTCCTGATGTTGTGAGTCAAACAATTGTAGCAATACCAATGTTACTGATTTATGAATTGAGTATCTTTATTTCGGTACTTGTATATAAAAAACAAAACAACCTAGAAAATGTCTGATATCATACAAGAGTTTAACGACTATCGTTCTAAAATGAACGAGAAATTACTAGCTGATAATAACAAAATTGTAAAGCGAATTTTTAATCTGGATACCAATGCTTATGCTGCGGGCGCTCTTGATGTTAAAACAAAAGAGCTTTTAGGCTTAGTTGCCTCAGCTGTTTTACGTTGTGATGATTGCGTAAAATACCATCTTGAAACTAGTTTTAAAGAAGGGGTTACCAAAGAAGAAATGATGGAAGCAATGGGAATTGCAACCTTAGTTGGCGGTACAATCGTAGTTCCTCATTTGCGCAGAGCATATGAATTTTGGGAAGCTTTAGAAGAAACTGAAACTAAATAATTGTTAAAGAGGTTTATTTGTTGAATCGTTTATTCGTTAATTTGTACCGAATAAACGATTCGAACGTTTAAACGATTAAACTTAAAAAATGAAATTAAGAGCCGATAATTTAATCAAAACTTACAAAGGCCGTAGTGTAGTAAAAGGTATTTCTGTTGAGGTAAACCAAGGAGAAATAGTTGGTCTTTTAGGTCCAAATGGAGCAGGTAAAACCACTTCATTTTACATGATTGTAGGATTGGTAAAACCAAATTCGGGCAATATTTATCTTGATGATTTAAATATTACCGATTTCCCTATGTACAAAAGAGCTCAACACGGAATTGGATATTTAGCTCAAGAAGCATCTGTTTTTAGAAAACTAAGCATCGAAGACAATATCTTAAGCGTATTACAACTAACCACTTTATCTAAAGCGGAGCAGGAAGCCAAAATGGAAAGTTTAATCGAAGAATTTAGCTTGGAGCATATTCGTACCAACCGAGGAGATTTACTTTCGGGAGGTGAGCGCCGTCGTACCGAAATTGCACGTGCTCTTGCTACCGACCCTAAGTTTATTTTACTAGATGAACCTTTTGCAGGAGTTGACCCTGTTGCAGTAGAAGACATCCAACGAATCGTAGCGCAATTAAAAAATAAAAATATCGGAATCTTAATTACCGACCACAACGTACAAGAAACTCTTGCTATTACTGATAAAACATATCTTATGTTTGAAGGAGGAATCCTAAAAGCTGGTGTACCTGAAGAATTGGTAGAAGACGAAATGGTGCGTCGTGTATATCTAGGTCAGAATTTTGAACTTCGTAAAAAGAAACTGGAATTCTAAAAAGAGTATTCAGTCGCAGCTTTAAGTATTCAGTCGCAGTACTCAGTTTTTTTTGGAACTGAGTACTGCGACTTTTTTTACTGCGACTGTAAACTGCGACTGTAAACTGCGACTATAAACTAAAACTTAATCGACTGTTATAAATTGTAATTGCTGTAAATCGCCGTTATAGATATTCACATCGACAGTATGCTTTATTCCTGGCATTGTTGCTTTCTCTGTAAATTGCCAAAACAACCAATCATCCTCAATCTTTTCTCGATAAAAATTATAATTGGCTATCCAAAAAAGATAATCACTAAATTCTTCTTTCAGGAAATCATCATAATATCTTTCTCCGCTGTATATAATTGGTCGTACTTTATAATGTTCTTCTACTTTATTCAACCATCTTTTTAATCCTTTTTTCAAACTATCTAAAGACTGGTTTTTAGGTAACTTTTCAATATCCAAAACAGGAGGCAAATCACCTTTATGTAATTTAACCGTTTTAATAAAAAGATTGGCTTGCTCTATCGAGTTTTCGTTCGGACGATAATAATGGTATGCTCCACGGATAATCTTTTGCTCTTTGGCCCCTAGCCAATTATTCAAAAATTGATTATCAACACGATCATTTCCAGCAGTAGCACGTATAAAAACAAATGAGATTGGGAATTTCTGCTCCAGACTATCTACTTTACTCCAACGAATTTTTCCTTGAAATTCGGATACATCCAAACCAATTGCCATTCCTTGGTGATTAGCCAAAACCTGGTAATTCCTAACATCCGAAAGACGTTTATCTTCGGCTTCTTTTTCTGAAACTTTATCTGTTTTAAAACTAAAGTAATACGCTAAACCATTTCGGTAATGATAAACGACTCCTAGAAAAAGAGCAATTAAAACCGAAAAAACAATGAAACGAAAAAACTTCCCTATAGAACTGGTTGATTTAGATTTCCGATTTGAGGTCTGTTTTCTTTTGGTAACTTTTCTTTTCATTCAATAAAAAAACTACTTTTTCAGAAACTTATTGTTTATAACTGACAATATTATATAAGTAATGATTACCAATGGAATCCCTAGATATTGAAAGAAAACCAATAGCAAAACCGACAATGATAAAAAACCAACTTGTAGTCCATTATCTTTTAAATTGAATTTTTTAAATTTTAATGAAAATAAAGGAATTTCGGCATTCAGGATATAAGCACTAAATAATGCTATCACTAACAAAATCCATTGGTTTGTTAAGATTTCAAGAATCATTAACGAATCTGAATATTTTAAAACCAAGGGTAAACTCAAAATAAACAATGCGTTTGCAGGCGTTGGTAATCCAATAAATGAATCCGTTTGGCGCGTATCTATATTAAAATTTGCCAAACGATAACAAGAACCCAGAGTTACAATGAATCCTAAAAATGGAGTAAACTCAGAACCTATTATGTTGTGTGCACTTGAACTACTAACAAATAAACTATACATTACATAACCTGGTACTACACCACTAGTTACCATATCTGCCAATGAATCTAACTGTAAACCTAATGGACTGGATACTTTAAATAATCGAGCAAAAAAACCATCGAAAAAATCAAAAAAGATTCCTAAACAAACAAAATAGAAAGCCATTTCATAATCTAATTTAGAAACAAAGACAACAGCTATGCATCCACAAAAAAGATTGATTAATGTAATAGCATTAGGTACATGTTTTTTAATATTCATTGCAAATAAAATTTAAGTATGATAAGCAACAAATTTACTATAATAACTGAATGGAATGTACGTTTTTATTAGAGTTTTTTACACAAAAGTTAGACTTTAGCATTATTTACAAAAAGGAATAAATAAGCTCAGTAAAAAATTATATTTTTGGTAAAAATTAAACAGACTTCGGTTTATAAAAATTAGCTCTTGAAGAAAATTTTATTGTTTTTACTATTTTGTGTTCACACAGCAAATTACTGCCAAACGGTTCGTAAATACTCTAACGAGTTTATGAACATTGGTGTCGATGCTGCAGCTCTTGCCATGTCGAGTGCAGTGGTTGCATCTACGACAGATGTAAACTCAGTTTACTGGAATCCAGCAGGGTTAACCAATCTTCAAGACCATCAAGTTGCTTTGATGCATGCTAATTATTTTGCCAATATCGCACAATATGATTATATTGGCTACGCAAGTCCGATAGATGACCGAAGTGCTTGGGGAATTTCATTAATTCGTTTTGGAGTAGATGACATTTTAGATACTACAGAATTAATAGACAATCAAGGAAATATTGATTACAATCGAATCAGTCTTTTCTCGACTGCTGATTATGGCTTTACGTTTTCGTATGCTAGAAAATTACCCGTTCCTGGATTTCAATATGGTGTTAATGCCAAGGTCATCCGACGTATTATTGGTAAATTTGCTAATTCTTGGGGCTTTGGATTTGATTTAGGATTACAATTTGAGAAAAATGACTGGCGTTTTGGTTTGATGGTGCGTGATATTACAACCACTTATAATGTTTGGAATATAGATGAGAAGGAATACAAAAAAATCTCTGATGCCATTCCGGGAGAAAATCAGGAGTTACCCGAAAGTACAGAAATTACGTTACCTAAAGCGCAATTAGGTATTGCCAAGAAATTTATAATCAGATATGATTATAGTGTTTTAGTAGCTACAAATATGAATATGCGTTTTGAAAGAACGAAAGATATAATCTCTAGTAATGTGGTAAGTATTGATCCTGCATTAGGATTAGAGTTTGGATATACCGATTTAGTTTTCTTGAGAGCTGGAGTAGGAAATTTTCAGAACGTAACACAATTAGATAATTCTGAGAAAGTAGGTTTTCAACCTAATATCGGTCTCGGTTTTAAATATAAAGGTATCCAGGTTGATTATGCTTTAACAGATTTAGGAAATCAAAGCGTTGCTTTATATTCTAATATTTTCTCGCTTAAAGTAGACTTAGGTCTCTTTAGAAAATAAATAATTGCATACCGAAGAAACATTGATAATTCATTTAAAAAAATATCTATGAAAACATATTCATCAAAAAAAATATTCTTACTACTATTGTTTTTTGTGTTTATCAACAACAGTTTTGGACAAAGCATTTTATTATCCAAAGATTCTAAAGTTAGCGTTTTAACTTGCGGAACCGGAAATGAACCTTATTCTCTTTTTGGCCACACAGCTATTAGAATAAAGGATTCTATTAACGCTCTTGATATAGTATATAATTATGGTACTTTCGATTTCAGAACTCCTAATTTTGTTGCTAAATTCACAAAAGGTGACTTACAATATTACGCTACAGCAAATTCCTATCTCGATTTTATTAATGAATACAACTATACAAAACGTAGTGTTTACGAACAAGAATTAAATATTTCTGATAATCTTAAACAAAAACTATTTGATAATTTAAACACAACGCTACTTTCTGAAGATAGATTTTACACCTATAAATTTATTGACAAAAATTGTACTTCTATGGTTGTTGATATCATCAATAAATCTTTAAACGGTACTGTAATTACAAAAAAAGGAGATACTGATAAAACATACAGAACTATACTATACCCTTATTTTGACGGACACTTTTATGAAAAACTAGGTATCAGTATTATTTTTGGAAAGAAAGTAGATGAACTTGGAACAAAAATATTCTTGCCTTTTGAATTAAAAAACAGTCTAGACAAAACAAGTTTTCAAAATCATCCTTTAGTAAAAGAGAATAAAACAATTCTATCTTTTGATAAAGAACCAACTCATTCTTGGTGGAACAACTGGTATACTTACATTATTATACTGGCATTTATCATCTTTATAAGTAAAAGAAGTATTGATAAAGCCTATCTTTTAATAATGGGTTTGTTAGGGGTGTTTTTTGTTTTTATAGGTTTTTATTCCTTACACAAGGAACTAGAATTCAACTATAACATTTTGTTGTTTAGCCCTTTTTTACTTATTCTTTTGATTTTTAATCTTATGAAAAACAAAAAATGGACTTATAGATTATCACTTATCCATATCATTTTACTAATTGTATATGGATTGTTTATGATTAATAAAGCTTCATTCCTGATTGTTTTACCTCTAATTATAACTAGTGGAGTTGTGCTTGTGCGTGTGGCAATTAAGAATAAAAAACCAATTCCTATTATTATATAATTATTGTCCTCTGTAAAATAAAACTGTAGTAATGGTTTTAAAAGTAATACTTAGATCCAGAAAAATACTTCTGTGTTTTATGTAATACAAGTCATATTGTAGTTTTATTAAACTTTCTTCTATCGATTCTCCGTAAGAATAATTTACTTGTGCCCAACCAGTAAGTCCTGGCTTAATAATGTGTCTTGTTTCATAAAATGGCATAACCTGAGCAATTTCTTTTACAAAAAAAGGACGTTCTGGTCTAGGACCAATAACTGCCATATCTCCTTTTATAACATTAATGAATTGCGGTAATTCATCTATTCTGGATTTACGCATCATCTTCCCAAAAGGTGTAACCCGTACATCATTTGCAGCCGCAAAAGCAACTCCTTTAGATTCAGAGTTTTTTACCATTGTACGGAATTTATATATTTTAAAAACCGCTCCATCTTTTCCTATTCTGTCCTGGGTATAGAAAAGACTGCCTCGATTACCGATACAATTTCCTATAACTATAAATGGTATTAAAATAATCCCAATTAATAATCCGAACAAAGAAAAAACGAATTCAAAAAAACGTACTACCAACAAATATAACTTGTTACTATTACTACGACTAAAAGGAAAAAAACGATAAAAATCCCTTGCTATATATTGCACCGGAATACGTTGTGTTTTGCTCTCGTATACTTGAGTATATTCTCTAATTATTTTACCAGACTCTAGTAAATGTAATAATTGCTGGTATAAATCGGCAGTAATACCGTCTGTCTTTTGCGAGGCTATAACAATCTCAGAAACATTATTATTTGTTACAAATTCTTCTAACTCATTCTTTTGAATTTCTTTTACATAATGATATTCAGAAGGGTTATTATTTAAAGAATCTGAATTTACAAATCCAATTATTTTATAATGAGGATCTACATTTTCTAATCCCAATACCAATTCTTCTACTTGATCTTGATCACAGATTAAAACTACATTTTGAAAAAAACGATGTGACGCGAGAAAATAAACATAAAATAAGCGCCAAAATAGAATGGCAAAAAGTACCGCAAAGTAAAAGATGACTATTGATATTCTCTGTTTAGGTAATTCTGGTGATAAAATTGGAGTTAACAAATACACTAAAACTGTTGTCGAAACTGCAATAACTGTACTTTTAATAATTTGAAATTGATTACTGGCTACTTGCAGGTTATACATTTCAAAAATAGATCCAAAAAGGTTAAAATATATCACCAATACTAATACTCCATAATAATTAGTACTTGTAATATTAAAATAACGATAATCAAATATCTGGCTTAATAAATATAATGTAGCTAAGATAAAAAAAGAATCAAAAAACCTAAGAATGACTTTACGTTCTGATATTTCAAAATGAATCTTATTTTTTTGTGGCATTTTGGTTATAGTGGTTAAGTTGCATAATTAAATTTGGGGAAATTTAAAATTATGGAAGCAAATGTATCATAAAATTAGTAATCAATCATTATTAATATCAATAGTATTTTCATTTGTATTATTACCTGATTTAACTTTAATTATGTTAATCAAAGTTAGTGCATATACAAAAGCGGGAGCAGCTGTTCGCATAGCAGCATGATTAATTGTTAAGAACCAAAAAACATAAAATGATAGAAAGTATAAATTCCCTTTATTGGTATAATACACAACAAAAGGCATTATAAAAAGTATCAAAAGCCCTGATATCCCGAACAGACCATGCTCGCTCAACATACGTGTTATTTCGTTATGTGAAGCTACCTCTACTCCAAAAACCTTTTTCCTATACTCTTTACCAGCCCCAGCCCCAATTCCTAATATTGGATTATCAAAAAAAACTTTAAGTTCGATATCTATAATAACTTCTCTTCCTCCTAATTTATCTTTTTTTATTCTTCCCGCTGCATCTTGATTAGCATAACGTTTACCAATTAATCCTGAAGTCTGTACAGAGCTATATGTCCAAATTCCTAAACCCATAACAATTGTAATGATAAACACCAAAGCCAGTTTTCCTTTTACTTTGGCACTAGAATAGCAATACAACACTAATAATAATAAAGCAATCATAACAACTCCTGTGATAACTCCTCCTCTCGAGAAAGTTACTATGGCTCTATAACTAATAACTAATAACAGTATTCCGTTTAGAATCAGTAGTTTTTTTGATTTGGAAAAAAGAATCAATTGTGTAAAAAACACAAACATCCCTAATCCCAAAACTGTGGAAACCTGATTAGGTCCAAATCCTCCGGAAGTTTCAAAATTAGATTGCGTACCTGTAACAACACTCTGTACACTAGGATTATATAAAAACAAATACGCGGTTGTTGTTAGTATTGGTAATCCCATTGCTAAAACTATATTTTGCAACTCAGGAAAAGAGATTTTTCGATTAAAAGTATATATAGCACAAATCCCCAAACATAAGGCTCCTGATAAATTAAAAACCAAAACTTTTTTTATATCTGTCGAAAAATCATCTGAAATCGAGGTTACTAAAACACCAGGAACCAGCAATAATATAAAAAGACCATATACTAATGCATTAGTAGAAAAACTACTATACAGCATTCCTATAAATATAAAAAAGATGACACTCAGTTTAATATATTCATTATTTAGATTCCCTCCTGTCATTCTTAAAAACACCTCAACACCAACCATATATGCAGCAACTAAGAGTACTTCATTATTTCTGTTTTTTGTTTTCAGAACAAAAAGCAATCCAACAATTGGAATAATAAGCGCATAAATTTTAGACAAAAAAGGCATCAAAAAAACAACCAATGCAATTACCAGATGCATTAAAATTAAGTAAGTATAAGACAAATATTTTGTTTTCATTTTTAGAATAATCTATTATCTAAGTCAATTATTGAACCATCCAAGATAAATACTGACTTATTATATAATCTCCACTATAGAATTTTTCAATTTTATTTTTCAATTTAAGACTCAATTCTTCTCTATATTTTTCATCTCTAATCAGCTTTTCTATTGCATCTACAAATTCATTTAGATTATTAGACTCAACTATTACCCCATCAGTTCCTGAAATAATCACTTTTGAAATTTCACCAACATCAGTTGCTACAACAGCCAAATTATATAATCCGTATTCTAGAATTGCCAAAGGCAAACCTTCTGATCTTGATGTCAAAATCCCTATGTCGCACTGTTTTAATGAAGAAGAAATAGTATTAGTAGATCCGTAAAAAAAAACTTGTTCTTTTAGGTTGAGATGTTCAATACTATGTTTTATTTCCTTTGAATAGTCATCCTCAAAATCTTTTCCAAATAAATGAAAAGTCCACTCTGGATAATTCTTCTTTATTATTCTTGCAACATCAATAAGCAGTTTATGATTCTTTTGCGGTCTTAAATTGGCTACACAAATGATTCTTTTTCCTTCTATACCTTTTAAAGCTAAATCTTCATCCTCCCTCGATGAACTCTCAATAAAATTTGATAAATATATTACATTCGAACATAATAAATATGATCGTGCCCATTCCTTTAAAGCTGAATTTACTGACACAATACCAGTAAAAAAAAAGGAACCAAACTTTAAGCTCCAATTTTTTCTTTGAGATAAATCTTGAGAAATACCATAATGATCATGCCAAATTATTTTAATTTTAGGCAACGTTAACTTTAACAACATAGCTATAAAGAAAGAAGAACTATGAGCATGAATAATAGTTACACTATTCTTTACAACATAATTCCTCAGTAAAAAAATAGCTTTAAAATCTATCACTAACCTTTTATTTAAAAAAAGATAAGAAACGGCAGGGGCAATCTGTCTCAAAAGAAGTCCTTCTTTACGAGTCGCAATCAAACCTGAAAATTCAATTTTTTCGGCAAGTTTGTTTGCATAATTTACTGCCATACGTTCTGCACCACCAGTTTCAAGCGAATCAATAATTTGTAAAATTCTCATGGTTGCAATAACTTTTTAATTTCAGTTTCAAAGACATCTGTAGTGAATTTTTGAGACCATTCTGATCCTTTTTCACTTTTATCTACAAAGCCCATTTTATCTTTCAAGATTATTTCCAACTGAAGTAAATCATCTAGTAAATTCATTTTAAGTAAAACTCCTCGATTACCATAATCTAACATAAAAGGAACACATGAAACCGATGTTGCTACAGGAATACATCCCCAAAACATCCCCTCAGCAATAGCTTTTGGCCACCCCTCACTTTTAGATGGTAAAATTACGAATCCACTATTCTGATATGCTGATTTAATTATTTGCTGATCTTGATTTCCATGCAAAAAGACATAATTTTTCAAATCATTTTCCAAAATATATTTTTCCAAAATAATTCGTTCAACACCTTCTCCATAAAGACTTAATGATACATCATAACCTTTTTTATATAAACCTTCAACTAATTGAATCGCATATAAAGGATTTTTTCCCGAAACTAAAGTACCTACAAAAACGAAATCCATTTGTTTCTTCGTCTCTAATGCTTTAAAATTCACCTTCTCCTTTTCAGCATATGTAGCAGTAAAAAAATGTTTTATATTTTTAGTACTTCCCTCCCATTCTCCATAAACTAAAACCTGCATATTCCTAGTTAGAAATGTATTACTTAAAATCCATTTTTGTAATTTATAACTTAATGGTTGCTTTGCTTGAAGATCCCAATTACCTGCATATTTTGCTGTTTTCTGTTTATTCGGAAAAAACATCTGAACCAGACAGCCTAATAAACCAATATTACCTGGACAACGCAAGTGAATATGATCAACTGTCTTCATTGCTTTAAACAAAACAATCACATTATAAATACTATAAAAAACAGACAGAAAAGCGTTTTTAAGAGTATTTAAATTTGAATCAATTAATTTAAAATTCTTAGTAAAATCAAATGGGATTTTTGATATTAAAAGCCCACGGTCATTTTCCCATACAGGACAACAAAAAAATAGTTCATCACTAAATTTTCTCAAAATAGTTAATTCGTTTACATAAGGTCCATAAGCATAACTGTACTTATCCTTATAAATCAATGGTGCATTTGAAACAATTAGTAATTTCATTAAATATATCCTTCTGAGCCTCTATCAGAGATTATTACTGCTGGCACTCCTGAGACAACTACATTATCAGGAAAAGAATCTTTTACCATTGAACAGGCTCCAATTAAAACACTATTTCCTATATTAATTTTACCTGCAATAATTGCATTAGCACCTATATATACCTCATCTCCTAAAACAGGTGTCCCTCTTTTTTCATCAATACCAGAAACGCCGATGGTGACTCCTTGTGATATGTTACAATTATTTCCAATTATACTATTTGAATTTACAATTATTCCTCCAAAATGTCCTACATAAAAGGAATGTCCAATTTTTGCTGAATATGGGATTGAAATTCCTGTGATTATTTCAATCCATTTTTGCCATAATAAAGCCAAAAGCAATAAGGGAAACCTGAAAATTTTCCATTTAATTCTGATATGAATATAATGTGCTACCCTATATTGAAAAGTCGCCCAAAAACCTTGCGTAAAAAATACGATACCAAAAAAATTACCTCCGTATTTTTGATATTTATTGTAATCTGATTTTATGAGTTGAAATAAATTCATTGGAATTATATTTTTTTCTTCATCAACATCGTAACATGCATACAACTAAATAAAACTGAGTCTGAAGTTGTTGAATTATCCCAGTCTTCTTTGTGCCATTTTTGCCCAATTGTTTTCTTTTTTTCATCTGAAATTGGTAACATATTGATCAATACAATCCATTTAGATTTCCCTAAAACCCCTCTTCTTTCGATTATATTAAAAGAGTTTTGAAATTTATAAAAAACTTTTCTTGTGAATGGCCATTCCCAAGCAGCATCAGATTGAAATGGTCTATATAATGTTCTCAATATTTTTATTGGCAAACTTGTTTCAAGCGGATCATAACTTATAATTTCTCCTCCTGAACTTAATTTTTCATTTAACCTATCAATTAAAATTGTGGTGTTTTCAAAATGATGTAAAACTCCATAAGCATAAATCAAATCAAAATTATCAGTCGCAAATTCATCGGAAAGAAAGTCAACTGTTTTGGCTCCGGCATTAGGAAATTGCTGAAGTTTTTCGTTTAGCTTCTCAATAGCAACATCACTTAAATCAATTCCTAAATACTCTTTTGCATTTTCGGCTAAATGCATCGACCAATAATTACCCGAAAAACAACCTAAATCTAAAACCTTTTTATCAGACAAGTGTCCAAACCATTGTTTGTGTAAAACATAAGCCTGATCCTGAACACCAACATTTTTTTTAATTTTATTTAAAATCCCATTTCTAAATTTTGACCATAGCCTAGTGGCAGAATTCTTTTTCTTGGTATTATAAAATTCTTTTTGTTTTATGTTAATCTCTAAAATTGTATGTTTTGATTTCATTTTTCTAATTTAGGTTTATTCAATAATAGACTCCACCAGCCAATCGTTCTTCCAATTGCTTCTGTCAAAGCTTCTTTTTTCTTATTAGAAGTAAAAACATTACTAAATCTAATTATCGCAAGTAAAACAGTGATTACATGCCATTTAAAACTTTCTTTAAATGTTGGACTTGGGTTTTTAACCCGCCAAACATACCATCCATTTCTCACAACCATTTTACCATATTGATATTGATTTGGTCTTCCGGACGGAGCATGAAAATGTGATAATTGAACATTTGTATTCATAACATTTTTCCCAAACCGTAAAGCTCTCAAACTAAAATCGGCATCTTCATATAAACCATAACCTTCAAAATATCTTGAAAATATAATTTTATCTAAAATAATTTTTCGAAACGCCATTGACATCCCAATTAGTAAATCAACTTCATATGTTTTTCCTGTAATCGGAAATCCTGAAGTTCTTCCATGAGAGAAATTCGGCATTTTTCCTGAATCTAAATTAGATGCAAGTCCAAGGTAATTACGAGCAATATTTCGTAAACCTTCTTTATAAAAATAGCCTTCAAACAAATAATATTTCTTTTTATTATAAGAAACATTCATTTCTTGAGGTTTCCATTTAGACTCATTAATTGCAACTCCACCAACCCCAATAACTTCAGGTCTTATCTGAAATGTTTTTATAATTTCTACAAAATACTTTGGTTCAAGAACTGTATCGTCATCAAGAAAACAAACAACATCAATAGTATTGTCTACTTTTGATATCCCAAAGTTTCTTTGTTTTGTTAATCCTCGATCTTCTTTAGAAACTAAAAAGTATTTTAAATTTTTAAATTGATTTTCCTCTAAAACATTTTTTGTAGCATTATCTAAAGAACCATCAACAATTAAAATCTCATCAGGATAAGGAATTTGTTCCTGAACCGATTGTAACAAATTCAACAGCGATTCAGCTCGCATATAAGTACAAATAATTAAAGAGAAATTCATGATTTATCTATTATTCTATTAGCCCAATATAAACTCTGTTTCCATTGTTCCTTAAAGTTGAAAAAATATTTTAATGGATTTTTGACATTTTGAATCTTATAGTATTTAAAAAACAAAATAGTTTTAAAGCCATTAATTTGCTCTAAATTGTAATTGTTCAGTTTTAAAAACATAATTGTAGGTGAGGGTTTTGGCTGTATAGATTCTCCATCCCAAGCAAAAGTTGGTTTTATCCTAAACCCACCCATTGGAGCTTTAAGATGTAGTATCGAGATTTCAGGAAAATACAACACATCTGCGCCTTTATTGCGCAGCTGCAAACCAAAATCAGTATCTTCTCCATAACCAAATTCTAAGCTTTTGCTAAAACTCACTTCCTCTAGCAATTCTGACTTTAAAAAACTATTACCTGAACCAAAGTTCCCAGATTGGCTAATTATCTTATTTACTAATTTCTCGTTAGGCTGTAAATATGATGCTGACAAAACTAAAATCCCATATTGTTCAATACTATTAAATACATTTTCTATTAAATTAATATCAAATCGATTATCATCATCATTCAGAAATACCCACTCACTTTCTACCTGATTAAGAGCAACATTTCGGGCATTGCAAGCTCCTGCCTGATGTGTAAAAGTATGCTTAATAACAAATGGCCAGTCTTCTGAGGTTAAATACTCTAACTCTGAAACACTTCCTTTTAAAGGATTTTGCTCTACAATTATTACATTTTTAGGTAAATGTGTTTGTTGGGATAAATCCTTTAGAACATCATACAAATATTCTTTTCTTCCAATAGTTGGGATAATAACATCAATAGTTCCTGTATTAATTACCTTTAATGAAGAAGTAACTTTGATAGGATCTAGATTAATGCTATTATTATTTCTGTTCTTAAAAGTTATGCTATATAGAAAAGCTAATAGAGGAAATTTAAATTCATAAATTATTAAATTCAGGAATAACAAAAATATCCATCTGGTTCTATAATGCTGTTTCACAAATCTGAAAAGAACCAGATTAGAAGACTTTGAGGTCAAATGAATTTCGTTTTCCAGCAATAATTTTGGCTCTGAATAGCATAATAATCCTAAGGGCATACATACCTTAGCTATTGAATTCAAATAATAATTAAAATTAGAATCTAGTTTTATTTTTTTGTTAATCTCCAAAAGCACCGTAGAATGAACCACTCCTACTAAACTACTCATTTGCCAAGTTGGATAGCTTACATCTTTATTAATTTTAATAAAAGGAGATTCATCAATGTAGCCAATTTTTCGACCTAAAAAATCAACTTCATTTGGACTATAAGACATCATCAATTTATTATGATGAAAAAAATTAGCTATAAATTCTAAATTAAGATACTGTGCATAATTCTGATTGCACCAAACTATTTTTGAAAGCGGAAATTGAAAAGCCAACTCCAATAAACCTAATGCAATAGTATTTTTTCTATTAAAAGGCAAAGCCTCATTTCTTTCCGAAACAACACTTGTAATTTTATTATTTAAATGATATACTACTATCAAGATTTAAAAATTAATGTTTTATAAAACTCAATATTATCTTTCGCTACTTTATCGATATCAAAAAACTTTTTGACTCTAGTTCTTGCATTTTTTCCCATTTCACTTCCTAGGCTGGTATCCTCCAAAAGTTGTACAATTCTAGATGCAAATAAATCATGATTCATTGGACTGACCAGAAAACCGCTTTCACCATCAATAATCATTTCATTCGCCCAACCAATATCTGATGCAACAATAAGCCTTTGCATAGCCATGGCTTCTAACCAAGATACAGGAAGTGCTTCTGCAAAAGAAGGAAATACGCAAACCATTGCCTCTTCAATTTTTATTTTTATTTCTGAATAAGGTACACTTCCTAAATAATCTACATTCTTTTTAGCATCTTCTGAAAATAGTTCTTGCATCATTTGCCAGGTAGAAGAATTTCCAGAAATAATATCTGGGACGTCTTTACCTATTAAAATCAATTTAGCATTAGGACTATTTTCTATTACTTTATTAAAAATCAATGGCAGTTCTAGAAGACCTTTTTTACGAATTAAACTCCCAAAATACAATATGGTTTTCTCTTTCCGAGAATTCTCATTATTGATTTGAAATAAATTAGTTTCGATAGGATTTGGAATAATTGTAAATTCTTTATTTAAACCAAAAATTTCATTTGTTTTATCTGCAGTAAACTGACTTACAGATAATAATTTATCCGCATTTTGTAATGCTCTTTTTTCATGAAACTTATTTATCCATTTTACAGGTCGATTATCTAAATGGCAAAAATATGCATCAGATCCATGTAATCGTATTACAATCGGACAATTATCAGGCATAATAAATGAAGTAATACCTGTCCAATCTGCTGCTTCTACTAAATCAATTTCTTTATTCTTATATAAATTATTAATTATTTTTTCTAACTTTTTTCTCGTCAAAAACCATGATAATCCTTTTAACTTCACATTTTTTATTTGCTGAATAAAAATTCCATTATCATCAAAAGTTGCATCTTCCTTCTGACCATATACAAGCACCCTAACAGAAACATCTTGTTCTAAAAGCCCTATTGCTAAATTTTTAATACTGGTACCAATACCTCCCGAATTACCTGTTTTAGGATGTGGGTATTCTGGAGTCAAAAAAGCAATATGCATCATTTTGAATTAAATTTCATGGCATTACCATTAACATATACATATCTTTCTTTATAAACTGAATAAGTTGAATCGGCTATGCTTTGATTCTTCTTAAAATCTGTGTATTTGATGCTAGCCAAATCCGCTAATGTATAAAACAAATCATTATTTGTTGTAAGATATTTTTTGTGTTTTTTTAAATTATCAAACTTTTCTGCATTCTCTTCAATATATTTTGATGAGCCCCATATAAAAAGAGGAATATGTGTCTCCTTTTCTGTAGGATTTTGAGAACCATATCCAAAAAGAGCTTGACTATCATCGAATAAGTTACAGCCATGATCTGCTGTAAACATGAATACGGAAGACTTATTCTCTTTTTGGACTAGATTTATAATCTTACCTAAAACAAAATCTTGCAGTCTTATCATATTATCATAATTATTGATAAATATAGGCGCGTTCTCAATTGTGACTGGATAGTTCTCTTTAGAATTATTCGGTTTGTATAAATTGAAATTTTCAGGTATTTTACCATGACCACCAATCATATTGATAACAATTAACCTTTTTTTAGATTCTTTTTTATTCAATACTTCATTAAAAACAGGAATAATGTCTAAATCAGTACTCTTTTTTCTATACAACTCAAACAACTTGTCAGCTTCGTCTTTATTATTTATATAATCAAAAATATTTTGATTAGAAATCCAAACCGTTTCATATCCTGCTTCTTTAAATAATGAAACAATAGTTTTTTCTGAATATGCAATTTCTGGTTTTTGAGGGGTTGCTTGTGTAATTAAAAGGGGGATTGAAGCTACCGTAGAATTCCCATTTGAGTAATGTCTATCAAATGAAATTAAATTACTTAGGTTATCTAAATTCGTGCTTGTAGATCGTTTATATCCATTTATACCCCAATTGCTATACCTGATTCTTTCTCCAATAACCAAAACAACTAATTCAGGTTTTCCTACTTCCTTTTTATTTATAACTCCAAAACTAAATGCTTTTTTTTCTTTATTATATTTACCAAATTTGTTCATTATTATTCCAAATTCATAAACTCGATAATACAAACTCAAAGGATGCTCCTTTAAAAAATGCTGTCTTAAAGTAATATTCATTAAATTTTTTCCTGAATAATAGGCCGATGAATTATATACTTTCAGATACGATAAAGCAAAAGAAATTAATAAACAGAAAATCGCTATAAAATTACAATATGGTATTCGTTTATATTTAAAACCTCTAAATTTTAATAAAATAAATACATAAACAACTACAAGTATAATAGGTAATAATATGTAAACATAGAAGCCATTTATAAATTCTTCCATTTCAGAAGATGAAGTATAAAACAAAGCTTTTATATTATCTACTGTCGTATAGTTTCCTAAAATAATCACATTAATCACCTCTATGCAAGATGATAACAGATAAAAAAAACCAAGAATAAAATAAGTCCAAAAATATGATTTAAGTAAATTTAATATTATTAAATATAAAAATAAATAAAAACAACATTTTGAAAATATTGTTAAACCAAAAGTTAATAAACCTTCTCCTCTATTAATTATAATATCAGGGACAATTAAGATTAGAATAGAAAATAGAATCAGGATTATCTTTAAATTAATTTGTTTAAGCATATTTATTTATTAAAAAAATCTTTCAAAATTCTAGTCGTAAATATTCTTGCACCACTATCATTCATATGCCCGCAAGATGAGAAATATTTATCTTCTTTTACAACATTTTCATAATTATGAATCTCAGGATATGCCTTTTTTACTTTCTCGAAATAATTCATCCCTACAACATTTTCACACATGGGGGTCATTACAGCAATAAAATTGATATCATTCGCCTTACAGATATTTTTAATTTCTTCGTAATACTTATTGTGTGACAAAGGATTTAAATTGACAATATTATTTTTCATATTTCCGTTTTTATGTTTTACCAACGGATAATATCCTAAATTGTCCAAAGCATTTGTTTTTTCACCTATTACAGTTTTATAAACTTCTCTAAATCCAATTTCAGAATCATACTTCACATATCTATAAAATGGGATATAAAATAATTTATTAAAATTTTCTTCAGTAGAAAAATGATTTTTTATAACTGTTGAATTATGAATATATGGTAAAAACTTTGTCGAAACTCCCTCAGACTCTTGATCATTAGAAAGGTTCAAATCGGCTTCAAGAATTACATTTTTGATTTCATATTTTCTCTCAATCATTAATTTTAAAAGCAATGATGCTTCAAATAAATGCCCTCCACTCATCCCATAATTAAACGTTTTAAATCCTTTATCTTCAAACATCTGCGAAACAAAATGATTATTAGCACGTGAAGATCCTAAAATCACTACATCATACTTTATATCTTTTGAATTTATAACCGTTTCGATTTTTCCGCGGTTTTTAGACTGCATGAAAATTCCTGTGTATACTCCATCTAGCACAACTGCTATCAAAATGTTAATAGCAATAATTATCCCTGAATAAATTAAAAAACGCTTCATTAAAATTGAAAATATATAAATTCTTTATAATCAGAAAATGTTCCAAATGCCATTATTGCAGTAATAGCTAAAGCTATCTTAAGCAAGTTTTTTTTACCAGAAAGTGGTTCAACTTTGGTACGATTGTTCCATTCGACTAGAACAAATATTCCAATCATAAGAAGTAATTCATAATTGTAACGTTCATTATCTAAATACTGGAAAGTAAAATTTTTATTTGTTACCATACGTTTTAAATATTCTACTGCATCGGTTATTGTTCTGGCTCTAAAAAATACCCAAGCTACACAAGTCAATAAAAAAGTATAAAGAATACTCATTATTACTTTTGCAGAACCAAAATTCCACTTTAGTACAATTGCATCCATGTTATTTCTGTTGCTATTTGATAAAAGTAGAGGCAGAAAGTAAACTGCATTTATAAATCCCCAAACAATATATGTCCAGTTGGCACCATGCCAAAATCCGCTAACTACAAAAATGATAAAGGTATTTCTGATTTTCATCCAAATACCTCCTTTGCTCCCACCTAAAGGAATGTAAAGGTAATCTCGGAACCAAGACGACAGCGAAATGTGCCAACGACGCCAGAACTCGGCTATGTCTCGTGAGAAATATGGATAATTAAAATTTCGTAATAAATCTAAACCAAATAACTTAGAAACTCCTAGTGCAATATCTGAATATCCTGAAAAGTCCCCATAAATTTGGAATGCAAAATATATTGCGCCCAAAATAAGAGAGAAAGAATTCATTGAAGTATAATTATCAAAAATAGCATTGGCATAGGTAGCACAAGTATCTGCAATTACAACTTTTTTAACTAATCCCCAAATAATTTGGTAAATACCTTCTTTCGCCATTTGAAAATTAAACTCGCGTTTTACTTTTACTTGTGGCAATAAATGTGTGGCTCTTTCTATTGGTCCTGCAACTAGAAGTGGAAAATAACTAACAAACAGAGAATAATCTACAAAGTTATATTCGGCTTTTATTCGTTTAAGATAGATATCAATTACATATGATAATCCATGAAAGGTATAAAATGAGATTCCGACAGGAAGTATGACTTTTAATAAAATAGGACTTGCCTGAATTCCAACAGAATTTAATAGTTCTGCAAAAGACGCTGCAAAAAAATTATAGTATTTAAAAACTCCTAAGAATCCTAAATTGACTGAAATACTAAGCCAGAACCAAAATTTCCGACTTCTTTCTGTCTTTCCTTTTTCAATTTGAATTCCAGTGTAATAATCCAAAAATGTAGAAAAAACTAATAAAAAAAGAAATCTCCAATCCCAACAAGAATAGAAATAATAGCTAGCAATAATTAATAAAGCATTTTGAGTGCTTTTTGTTTTATTAAAGACAAACCAATACAGAAAAAAAACGATTGGTAAAAAAATGGCAAAAGCCAAGGAATTAAAAAACATTTATGGGATTTATGAAATTTTAAATTTAATGAATATACTACATAAGTAGTTTAAAATGATTTTCTACCATTTTCGGCAAAGAAAAGAAATTGGAAATTAATTCCCTTGTATTAACTGATATCTTTTTGTTTCCTAAATAAATATCTTCTAGAATTGTAGCTAAAGCATTTATATTTTTTGCTTCAAAAATATATCCGTTTTCACCAGAAATAATTACTTCAGTATTTCCTCCTACATTTGTTGTAATTACAGGAACATTTGCTGCAAGACTTTCTAAAATAGATAAACTAAAACATTCCATATGTGTAGGCTGCAGCATATAATCGTATTGCGAAAAAATTTCATTTAAATTGGATTTACTTCCCTTAAAAACAAAACACTTTTCTAGACTATATTTTTCAATTTTATTAATTAGTACTTTTCTATATGGCCCATCTCCATAAATAGTTATTACAATTTGATCTTTTATTTTAATAGGAAGAAGATTTATTGCTTCAATTAAATCTTGAATTCCTTTAGACTCTCTAAGATGCGAAGCCACCAAGAAACTTGGCTTTATGATTTCTCTTTTATCTCTCGTTAAAATTGCATCTAAAATAACACCATTGTAAATGGTTACAGTTTTAGGTTTTAAATGAGAACCAAAATCTCTCAAAATTTCATTTACAGTATAATTTGATACTCCGACAAAAACATCAATATATCTCGAAAATAAAATTCCTTTTAGTGTTTTATTTATTTTCTTCTTGAATGCATATCCGCTTAATGGTCTCGGGTTATGATCTACCGCAATTATTTTAGCTTTTGATATTTTTTTTATTTTATAGAATAAAGGGGTACATAATTCTACAAAATGTGTAATAATATGTGTGTACTCTTCTCTATTTTGATTATAAAAAGACAGGAAATAATTTTCAACATTTTCTGTTTTACTACTGTAAATAGACAAATCCGAATAACTTCCGTGACTAGATTTGTTAGGAAAAAACCAATCAACTTCAATATTATCCTCTTTACACTTTTTATCAAACTCCCAGAAAAAATAATCCATACCTCCAACTCTTTCAGGAAGTAATTCATAATTGCAGAGAACTGCTATTTTTGTCTTAATCATTGAATGATAATAACGTTGTGGCAATGCGTTTACTAGTATTTTTTAATTCTCTTCCTATTTGTAGTCGAAGAAAGCTTACTCTTTGTTCTTGTTTATTATCTTTTCCTTCAAGAATAAAATTAACTGCATCTAAATATTCATTTTCATTTTTGACAATATTAGTTGAATCGGAATCAACTAATTTTGATAAATGTTTATATTTCAAAAATTTTTGATCATCGAACCAACCGTTTTTATCCGTTCCAAAAACAGGATTTATAACTGGTTTATCAAAAATAAAAGCATCTAAAGTGATTGTTGACAGGACATTTATACACAAATCACAATATTTTAATAACGCTTTTAAATCATTCAAATCCTCAACAGTTGGCACTCTTTGCGTCCAAGCTTCCTGATGTCCTTCTCTGCTAATATTCCAGTCAGGAAAGTTCCAAATAATAAAAGGGAACTTTTTAATTAAATTCTCAAATCTTATAGGTTCTTCAGCTGGGGATGTTCTAACTATTAGATTAACTTTTTTCACAAGTCTTTCTTCTGAAATAAATTTTGCTAGTAACTCTAAATAGATTGGGTCATTTTCACTACTTGTATCATTACAAGTAAAAAATATAATTGGATAATTATTATCAATTTTAAACTTTCCTAAAAAATCCTCTTTACCATATCCAAATTCATTACTTGAATAAGGCTCAAATTGTGGAGTTCCTACCACTTTTATTTGCTTTTCTTTTACAGATTGATAAAAAGTAAGTAATTCTTGTTTCATCAAATGACTCCAAACCAAATAAAAATCAAAAACACCTGCCATTCTACCTTTCGAAGCTAAATTATCCCAACTAAAAATAAAAGCTGAAGTCTTAATTTTTAATTTTTCTGCGGCATAAATAAGTGGGGCGATAAATGGTGGACGCTGATGTGTAAAAAATAACGTAGAAATGTTATCCTCTTTTAAAAGATTTAAATATTCTTTGGTTATTAAATCGTTTTTAAACGTTTGTTGTTGTAAACGATTATAGATCCAAATCAATTTCTCTGAATAAAATAATTTGGAACATTTATGAATAGTTCTTGTTGCAAATCCTCTCGGATTTTTTGCTTTCGATTTAGTGCTGCTTAAATTGTCTTCGATACCAAAATTGCCTTTTGCATGTAATTGCAAATGGGTAACTTCTTTAGCTTTTCTAAAAAACCACGTATAAAAAGACTCCTCAAAAACCCTTAATTCTATAATTTTACACTCTAAATTGAAATCACTATAAACTGTTTTTGGCAAACATGAATAAATAATTACTTCATCAAAATTAACTTTTGCTTCCTTAATAAAATCGGTTAATATAAAATTACGAAATCCAACACCATCTGTAATAACAACCCCTAAATTCTTCATAAAAAACTCTTATTTTAGACTTCCAATTCTTCCATGATCAGAATAGGATCTATGCACTACAAAATTATTATCTAAAGGCTTTTCTGAAAGAAATGTAATATCACAAAATCTATCTTTCTCTACAGGATTCAATCGCCATGGAATAGTACTTTTATAATCCAAAACCCAACCATTTTTTTCTAAATCTTTAGATTTTAAGTCATTCCACGAAGAAATATAATCCATCCATATATAACCTAATTGCCATGCTTGCTCTTCTAACAGTTGCAGATTTTGGATATCTACAATCCTTAATCCTCCTACATTTTCCTGACTTACCGCCCTAGAACCATCATTTAAAACAATTCCTTTTATGGATGGTTGACAAAAATAATGAGTGTCTTTTTTTATCAAAGATTCTATTTCAATATCTATAGGAACACAAACATTGGCAAAATCTTTATTCTCAATACTTGGATTAATTTTTACATAACGTACCAAATCATAATAACGAATCCAACGCATATTTTTGTAAAGCCCTAATCCCGCTTCATTTGCTGCTGTTGCGGCCAACGGATAATAATTACGGGCCAATTCATACAGTTTTCCTAGAATACCTTTTCCTCTGCATTCTTCATTAAGATATACATTAATAATCCAAGCAAGACCACCTCCAAAATTTGCTCCTACATGACCAACAACTTCACCTTTTTCGTTTAAACATATAAATGAACGACCATGTTTTGAATCTCCATATTGCCATTCCCAAAAAAATTTATCGTGTAGCGGATGATTTTCTCTATATATAATTTTGAAAAAAGATTCTAAAATTCCCCAATCGTTTATAGTTGCTTCTCTAGTAATCATAACTTTTCTTTATAATTTTTACCTCCTACCAAATCATTACAATCAAATCTATTTAATAACAAATGATTACTGGTTGCTGCATTTATTCCTCTATTTGTTGTAAAACCTAATTTGTATCCTACTTTTTTAGCTATCTCGGCAACTTCATCTGTACAAGTTTCAGGGGTTCCGTAAGGGTATGAAACTAAATCTAATTTTGAACCTATTAGTCCTTCAAAAAATGTTTTAGTATTTTCAAGTTCAAATTTAATTTTTTCAGTATTTAATAAACCTAATGGATAATGACTGTGTGTATGGCTTCCCAAATACCCCAATTTAGCAATTTCCTTTAAATTTTCTTCACTCATATAAAGTGATTCTAGAACACTACTTTCTTCAAAATGCAAATCAAACATTTTTTTTATAATCCCTTCTTGCTGTTTGAAATTTAGTTTGAAATTTAAAATATACTTTAAAACTGCACTATTTTCATCGTCATATCTATAAATTTCTTTTGCTTTCACTTTTTCTAGATCTGAAAAATCAACTTTTTCAATCTTTAAAATTTTATCTAAAAATTCAGTTGTAGAGATAATCGATCTTAATAAATGAATTTTATGAACTGTGCTTACTTTTTTATCTTCAAAATTTAATGAATTTGCAAAAAAAATAACTGGGATATTAAGTTCATCCAAAATAGGCAAGGCCAAGTCAAATTGCTCTTTTAGACCATCATCAAAAGTTATTAGTAAAATATTTTCTTTAGATTTTAATACCTCATCAATATTACTTACCAAATTGTTTGGGCTCATAAAATCTCCTTGTTTTTTTAGCAACATTAATTGTTGTTGAAACTCTTTAGGAGTAAGTCCAAATATACTGGGATAATTAGCCTTAAACTTATTTCGTATATAATGATAATTACTAACTGTAAGCATTATTTAAATATCTCTAAATTGTTTTTGATGATTGAGTTGCCAAATATCATCTTTTTTAAGACATTCTAGAAATAATTGATTACTATTTCCTTGTCCAAAATCATCTTCGATATTTTGTATTTTATGTGAATCAATAATCGAAAGCGCTTCTTTAATTTCATTTTCAGAATAATCTATATTAATTATATCCGCATGAACAGCTCTATTCTGCTGACGTGTTCCGATATTAATAATCGGAATTCCATAATATGGAGCTTCTCTAATCCCTGCACTACTATTACCTATGATAAATTGGCTGTTTTTTAATAATGCTAAAAAATACTCGAATCTTAGTGATGGAAAAATTCTGAATCTTTCGTTTCCTTTCAATCTTTCATATTCTTCGAGGATAAATTGGCTTCCTAAATCATTGTTCGGAAAAATCACGACATAATTATGATTGTCTTCCAGTAATGAAGTCACAAAGTTTTTTACATATTGCTCCATTTCCTTAATTTCGGTCGTGACCGGATGAAACATAACTATTGCATATTTTTCAAAATCAATTTTATAATATGCCTTTGCAGTTATTAATTCTGGTAACTGATCTGAAAACATAATATCAACATCTGGGGAGCCAATTGTAAATATTGATTCTTTTATTTCACCCATTTGTATCAATCTTTTCTGCGCTTGTTTGTTGGATACAAAATGTATATGACTTAATTTACTTACGCTATGGCGAATTAACTCGTCCACAGTACCAGAAACTTCTCCGCCTTCTATATGTGCAACTAAAATATTATTGAGAGATCCTACGATAGCACCTGCCAATGTTTCGACTCTATCTCCATGTACGACAATCATATCTGGATTTACATCCTTACAATAAGCAGATAACCCCTCAATGGTTTTAGCAAGAGTTAAATCCATTGTAGTTTCATGAGTATGATTTTTGAAAGTATGGATGTTTTTAAAATTACATCTTTCTATTTCAATTAACGTATAACCATAAACCTCTTGTAAATGCATTCCCGTCACAAAAACATATACTTCAAAGTTTTGCTGTTTTTCAAGGGCTTGAATTAGCGATTTTATTTTACTAAAATCTGCACGAGTTCCTGTAAGAAATAGAATTTTTTTTATTGAATTATTCAAAATCTGAAAAATCTAATTGTTCATCATTCTCTATGTTTCTCAAAGCGATTTTTCCTATCAAGTCATTAAAATGTTCTGCTAGAATTTTACCAGTTCCTGGGCGCTTTACCCAAATGTTATCTTTGGTTAATTTCTCTCCTTTTTTTATTGGGGCAATAGCGCAAACAGTTGCAAATGCAAAATCAATTGTTACTTGTTCTTCAAATGCTGGCTTTTTTGTTCCTCCTCGCATCAAAGCAATTTCCGCAGATGAAATAATTAATTTCTGACACACTTTTTCGTCCATACTACATACAATATCTGGCCCTGTGCGTTGCATATGGTCTGTAAAATGACGCTCTAAAATACTTGCACCAAGGGCAACTGCTCCTAAGCAGGCATTATTATTTAAGGTGTGATCGCTTAAGCCAAAAACTTTATCTGGAAAAGCTTCATGTAATTCTACCATTGCACCAAAACGCACCAAATGAATTGGAGTTGGATACAAATTTGTAGTATGCAAAAGCGCTACTGGAATATTGTGTTTATCAAAAATAGCAACAGCTTTTTGAACACTTTCTATAGTATTCATTCCTGTACTTAAAATTACAGGTTTACCAAAAGATGCAACATGCTCTAGCAATGGATAATTGTTACATTCTCCTGAACCAATTTTATAAGCTGGGATATCAAATTTCTTCAACCTATTAGCTGCGGCACGAGAAAATGGGGTCGAAATAAAAATCATCCCTTTACTTTCTACATACTTTTTAAGTTCTAATTCATCTTCTTCATTCAGCGAGCATCGCTCCATGATTTCATAAATAGAAACATCTGCATTACCAGGAATTACTTTTTTAGCAGCTCCACTCATTTCATCTTCGACAATGTGCGTTTGATGCTTTACTACCTCAACTCCTGCAAGTTTTGCTGCATCAACCATCTCTTTAGCTACTTGTAAAGAACCTTCGTGATTTATTCCGATTTCAGCAATGACTAAAGGAGGGAAATCTAACCCAATTTTACGTCCTGCAATTTCTATATATGGATTCATGAATAAGTTATGAATTATAATTTTATGTGTTTATTGTATAAATATTCAGCGTAATCAAAATCTTCTTGAGTATCAATATCGATATTAGCAAAAATATGATCTATTTCAAATGGAAATGCATTTTCAGAAATAATTATATTCTCTAGAATCAATCTTGCTCTTGTAATATAAAGCAATCCATTTTCAAAAAAAAGAGGCTCCATATCCTGGCTACGTTGTCCGATTTTATAATTAAAAGGTATGAATTTATTGTCTGCTATCTTTCCTAACTTATTATGATTTCGGGTAACAGTAAACAAACTATCGCAATTTTGTTTACCATAAATTTCAAATGTTTTTTTCAATAAATCTTCCGGACGAAGTGGATTAGTTGGTTGAAGTAAAATTACATTTTCAACATCGGCGGAATCAATATTCTCCAAAACATTTTTTAGTGCCGTAATAGTAGGCTCAAAATCTCCTGAAATAGCCTCTGGTCTATCTATTACTTTTGCTCCAAACTCTAAAGCAACTTGTTTGATTTCTTCATCGTTTGTAGAAACATAAATTTCATCGATGATTTCGCTATTTGCTTTAGCATACAAAATACTGTGTGCCAACAAAGGAATTCCACCTATCAATTTTATATTTTTTTGTGGTAATCGTTTGGATCCTCCACGTGCTGGAATTATAGCAATAGTTTTCATCTTAAAATTTTAAACTTGATAGATTTCTCATTTTCACGATCACATTTTTATCAATAGGATTTCGGTATTTTAAAATTTTAGGAATATGGATTGATACCACAAAAATAGTTTTAAAATATATTTTACAATACCCAAAATCACTTAAAGCATACTTTTTTAAATTATGCCAATATAATTTTAGGATACTCATTAAAGGGAAAGGATAATAGACCAAGAAGTAATAAGTTGCATTTTTTAATTGTTTTCCAAATCTAAAATAATTCTGCTTTACTAATTTTCTTTGTTCTCTGTTAACCCTATGGTTTACTTTAATTTCATTAGAATATAATATATCAAATCCTTTTGCTAAAACTTCAATAGATAAACAAGACTCTTCTCCATAAATATCAATCCATACGGGAAAACCATTAGTTTGATTATAAACAGACTTTCGAATAGCAAATCCACAACCAATAAACTCTGAAGAAAGAAATTCTTTTTTCTCACTTTCAGCTTCCTTTAATGCTTCAATATCGGACGGATAAATTCCTTTTATTTCTTCTAATGCAATAATCCCTACATTTGGATATTTTTTAAATAAAGTTTCAATTTTAAATAAAAAATCTTCGTTTAATGGATGCGCATCATCATCTAAACCAATCAAAATTTCAGAAACTGCTAATGGATAAATTCGATGTCTGGCTGCCGAAGCTCCAATCGATTTCGGAGAAACAAACCATCGCACCCAAGTCAGTTCTTTTTGTAAATCTGCTGAATCATCTGTGCATCCATCCAGAAAAACTAAAACCTCAACTTTAGATTTATCAATCAATAAATCCAAAATATTTAGCGTTTTGAATAAATCTTCTCTACGATTTTTTGAAACTATAAGAATTGAAGCTTCCATTCTTTTTTAAAATTTATCTGATTTTTTTAACAACAAAACAATCCTTTCCTCTATATATTTAGTAAAAAAAACACTGAAGATTATTAATATTAACATGTAGAATATTGGTGCTAAGAAAGGTGAAAAACTAAATTCTATACCATTGTTATGAATCAAAAAAACACCTATATTTTCATGAATCAGATAAAGAAAATAAGACGATACTCCAATACTATTTAATATTTTATTATTTAAAAATGAAATTCGTTTAGGAGAATAGATCATCAATAGAAACATGAAGATAAAGAAGAGGATAAGCATTAACTTTTTGAAATCCTGGCAATTGCTAATAACTAATAAAAATGTAAAAAACAAAAATGTACTTTTTTCCCAAATTGAATTTTTAATTTGTTTTAGATTATTTTCATAAAATATATAAAGTATGGATCCCAAACAAAAAAAAGGCAATGCATCTGCCAAATTAAAAATTGACCTAAAAGCCTTCAACTTTAGAATTACAGCATTATTGACATATATATGTGACAAGAAGAAATTTGAAGCTATTAATAATCCTGCCATTATAAAAAAATAAGAATAAAATTTTCGCTGATAAAAAAAATACAAGAACGATGCCAACACATAAAACTGAATTTCGACCCAAAGGCTCCAGTAAGACCCGCTAATATAATCCAAATCTATCTTATGTCTGATTAATGATGTAATTAAATCTGGTTGCAAAAAAGTTATACTGGCTAGAATATTTTTAAAATAATGACTTGTTGGAAATAAAAAAGTATTGTCAAATAAATTAAAAAAAATATATGTCAATAATGAAGCAAAGAGCATTGATGGGAACAATCTGATAAATCTATTTATCCAAAATTGTCTTAATGTTTTTGTTTTATTCAGCGTAAAAAAGATAACAAAACCACTTATCATAAAGAAAAAATGTACACCAAACTTACCTAGTCTAAAAAAGTCATATCTATCTTGATAAGGATATAAATTTGTCCAACGGGAGAAAAAATGAAAAAAAATCACCATAATAATGGCAATTGCTCTAAAACTATCTAAAAGTACGATTCTATTATTTTGTTCCATTTAATTAAGCTGGCTTTTAATCAATCTTATTGTCCCAATAAACTTCACTTTAGTTATTATGATAACCCAAGTTTTCAGATTATATTTACTAACTCTTGATCGTTTCCAAAAGTTAAGAATCTTACGAGCCAACATATAACTAAACATTCTTTTCTCTTGTTTTTTTAAATCTTTAGCATGATTATCAAATAACCTATTAAAGGAACTAATCAAAATTTCTAACTTAGTTTCAAAATTCTCATTAATATTTTCATTTGTACTGTAATAATATTCAAACACTTGCTCCGGGGATAAATCAATATCAAAAGTTTTCCAATAATTTGAAATAATAGCAGACCGCTCTTTCAAATGCAATATTTTATTCTTTAATAATCGATGATTACTATTATTAACAATTCTATATTTCATAAGAAAATTAGACAAATTATATATTTCACCTTTTTTAGAGGTTCTAATCCATAAATCCCAATCTTCACAAGTTTTTATATCTTCATCATATCTTAAATTATTAGAAATAAAAAAATCACTTCTTAAAATAACAGAGGAATGTCCAAAAGAAGCCCCAAATAATAGATATAGTTTCAAATAATCATCACCATAGGGATATTTCCATCCTGAAGAAAGATTTTCAGCCATGTCTTTGAGCCAATATCCTTGAGTTCCACATAACATTATAGATTTGTTTTCTTCAAGAAAATCTATCTGTTTTTGAAATCTTTCCGGAAAAGCCCAATCGTCAGCATCCATTCTTGCAATAAATTGATAACTTCGTAAAAGTTCTTCCAGACCTTTGTTTAACGTCTTTGATATGCCAAGATTTTGATTATTCTTTCTATAAAAAATACGTTTGTCGCTATAGCTTTCAACTATTTCTTTTGAATTGTCTATAGAACAATCATCATATATATACAAATCGAAATCTAAATAGGTTTGATTTAAAATAGAACTGATACTTTCGTCTAAATATTTGGCCGAATTGTATGTAGGTAATAAAACTGCTAACTTTTTCATCTACCTAATTCTTTTATGACTCTAGCAATAGTTTTATGATTTACATTAGGATCAAACTTTCTTGCAAATAAGAAATCCTCTTTATTAAAATCTAGATCCTCAATTTCAAGATATTTTGGACTAGCATCTACACCATTAAAATTAACTAAATGCGTTTTTATATTATCGACTGGAAATTGTTTTAGTACATCAAAATTTAAAATTAAGGTTGAAAAATACAATTCATCAGGTGCCAATACGTACTTAAATATAGAATTAAATTTATGATTATCATTACTCTTTTCTAGAACGAATGCAACCATATCCTCATTCAATATCATCCATTGACTTGCACCATAAATATTAAAATCAGGAAATTGTTGCATGAATCGATTTAGAGGAAGTAAAAATTTTAAACCTATCTTCTTTATAATTCTGTTTATCCAATAATTCAATTTTGAATATTTTTTATATTGAAAAAAATATAAATTTTCAAATCTGAATAAACCTCCTCCCCACCATTTGCTATAAGGCAATTTCCAGTAATTCAAAAACGAAGTTTCTGTCTTTGTTTTTAAAAAATCATGAATAAAATCATTCTTTTTTAGTGGTAAATCTTCACCTGACAGCATAATGAAATGATATTTTGCGCTCTTAAAATTTGTATTTATAAAGTTTTGAACTTCTTTCATCCCATTTAAGGATGCCTGAACTAAACTATATTTTCCCCAAGTACATGATACCCTGTTTTTTACAAAATGACAAGATGAATTATCAATTAAACTTTTATACTCATTCTGATTCACTTTTTTATCTAAATGAATAAAAAACAATGATTTATTATCTTCTAATAGTGAAATTAAATCTTTGATTTGAGATGGATTTTTATGCGCTAAAATAAAGTAAACTTTTATATACATTATAAATCACTTAATATGGTCTGTAATTTATTTGCAAAATCGAGTGCTGGATTTTCAGAAATTTGACTTGTAATTTCTTCCCTTGCTTTAATACCCATTTTTTCCCAATTCTTTCTTTGCTGCCAGGCACGTTCTAAAGCTTCATCTACATATTCCGGTCTGGGCGCTACTGCAATGAATCCTGTTTCATTATCTATTACAAGTTCTTTGCTCCCACTTACGTTCGTTACGATTACAAATCGCTTACAAAGCATTGCTTCAACTATTACAATTGGTAATCCTTCAAATCGAGAGGTTAAAATTAAGCCTTGATTAGTTCTCCAAATTTCTTCTGTTGCGGTATGAGAATGAATAATTGTTTTTTTTAATTGATACATTTCAATTAAATCTTTCAAATTTTCTACATCATTTCCCTCTCCATAAAAATTCACAACTAGATTCCTATTCTTCCACTTTTCATTTGAGAGAACTTGCAATAAAACATCTTGCCCTTTAGCATAAAAATCATATCGTCCAACAAAAGCCAAGTGAAAATTATCTGATTCGGGGAAATTTAAATCAATTTTAAAAGAAACATTAAAAGGGTTACGGACAATTTCTGTATTGTTTAAAATATTGCCTAGTTGATTTTGAGTTACCAAGAGATTATCCTGACTCACAAAATAGTTTTTGATACTATTTGCAAACCCCAATTGCATTTTTTTTCTTAATTCAACATTTGGCCACATCCCCTCATTTACTGCATGAGATATCGTCACGTAATTTATATTGTTTTGCAAAGCAAATAACATAGAATCAACTCCATTAAAATTAAATCCTTGATTAATGACAATTAAATCAGGTTTAAAATCGGTAATAAATGCTTGTCTTAAGTTGGGAGATTTGAATCTTTTACTATAAGATAAAAACCTATTTGCAATTCGCTTAAAAAATGATAAACTATCAATCGTGGAAGTATTAATTATTATCTTCCCTTCTTCCTGTAAATTTAAAATTTCATTAGGAACTTTTAATTTAGCATGTAAGCAAATTGCTACATTGTAATTAAAGTTTGCTAACTCTAAAATAGTTTTAAACCAAAGTAATTCACTACCTCCCCAAGAAATGTTTTCTGTAAGAAAAACTATTTTTTTAGAATAACTCATTTAGAAATGTAATTTTCGTTTTACTTTTTTGACGATTGTTTTTATCAAAAAAGCAAATGACGGCTCTTCTTTAAGTCTCTGATTATCAATAACAAATTCCCTAAAAAGACCTAAATGTTTTAATTCCTTTTTATTAAAAATGTAATCTAACAAAACCTTTCTTTTCTTCCAGGCATCTGCCAGCATAGAATTATCCCTCACTCTGTAATCAAAAAATATTTCATTTACATATTCAAATTTACAACCTGCATTTCCCATACGAAGCCACATGTCCCAATCTTCAAAACCCATTACTGGCATATTTTCGTCATAACCTCCTAATCTCTCCCAAGCAGACTTTCTAAATCCAGCACATGCATCTATATAATTATTGAGAAGCATTTCTGGAAAATAAAAAGGTTTAGATTTCCAAATAGTAGTTTTATTACCGAAATTTTGAGCATTGCCATGAATAACATGTATATTTTTATTATTATCTAAAACACTTATTGTTTGCCCAATAAATTCAGGTCTTAATTTATTATCAGCATCTAATGGAATAATGTATTCCCCTTTGGCTTGTTTAATTCCGTTATTTCTTGCCTTAGCCAAGCCTAAGTTAGATTGATTTATATATTGAATTGTTTTATCATTTAAAACAATACTTTCTAAAATAGTATTTGTTTTTGTATCAGTTGAACCATCATTAACCAAAATGATTTCATAATCATCCCGATTTGGGTATTCTTTTATACTATCAATAGCTTCCTCAAGATATTCACCAAGATTATAACAGGTTATGATTATTGAAACTAAAGGTTTCTTCATGATTTAGAAATTATTAAATTGAGTTTTAAAATAATTGTACCCAATACCTTTTAAGTTATAAAATTTAAAAAAATGATAAGTCAATACAATCATACCGCAAAAAATATTCTTTTTTGAAAGTATTCTTTTTTCAATTCCAAGTTTACAAAATTTAAAATACTGACCAATCGAACCACTTTTTAAAATCACATTATTTATTATTTGCTTATAATATAAAATTGAATTTATATCATTACAGTCTAAATGATTTTCAAAAAAGACATAATTATTTTTCAAATTGTTTATTATATCAATCCTAATTTCTTCCTTAAGCCTATAAAAACAGTCTGGCTGTTCAAAGTTTGTGAATTTTAATTTATATCCCTTTTTTAAACTCCGTAAATGTAATTCTGGATCCTCATACATGAAAAGATTTTCATTAAAACCTTGTAAGTCCAATAGAACATTTTTTTTCCATAAAGGACATGTTACTACAAATGGATGATTTCCTTTTGAAAATTGATTTCTACAGTATCCATTTTCATCCTCATAAGCACCAAACCCATAATCAAATACTGGCGCCTGATTATAACCGAAGGTTTGCATTTTAAAAATCCAAAAATCATACTCTTTATTTTGCAAAGCAAATTGAATTCTATTTTCTAAGCAAGTTGTTGCAAGTAAATCATCTGAATCAAGAAATATAACATAATCTCCACATGCCTGTAATAGTCCAAAATTTCGACAAGAGGATGGCCCTTTCTTTTTATTATCTGGTCGAGAAAAACATAAAAAACGAGAGTCTAAATCTAAATATTTCTGGATTATTTCGACAGAATCATCTGTACTACCATCATCTATAATAATACATTGCCAATTGAAATATGTTTGAGCTAATACGCTATCGAGAGCTTCATTTATCAAATGGGCTCTGTTATATGTTGGGATTATTATAGAAATTAGTGGCTTCATTTCATTCCCATCTTAATTTTTTCAACCACTTCTAACCATTTTAATCCATATTTGCTATCTGGTTCTAAATAGTTTCCCTCAGCCCACTCATTCCATGATTTCACTACAATAAACTGAGGATTAGATTTGTAACGATTTATTCTTTTTACCGCATTATCCAAGTGAGTATACCAAGATTGTGGGTTTGCATTTTTAAAAATTAATGATTTTTTCCCACTACGGGCAGAATTATCCCAATTTGGAAAAACACATTGAATATATTTTTTATGTGGAAAATCAATATTTAATTTTTTTATACCTTTTGAATAATCTAATATTAAAGGTTTAAGTCTTTTTCCTACTTCATTTGTATAACCTATTTTTAATAAAACTTTATTCTCTATTTTACCTAAAAGAGATTGTCTATTAAAAAATGTCTTTTGTTGATATCGTATTTCATTAAACACATCTAAACCTACTACACCCTGGATATTACTATTATCTATTACATTTTTCGAATTTATACTTCCTGTAGAAATAAAGTAAATACCATCAAAACCATTTTTATTTGCTAGTTTTTTAAATGTTTCAAAAAAAACATCCAAATTAGATATTTCATCTAATCTATAAATATGAAACATTGGCTTATTATCAACTTTAATATATCTAGTATCCTTAAAAAAGGGCAATAAATAATTGAAATAATCTATATAATCTGATTCCCCATTATATGTTTGTTCAATTAAAACATCTGGATTGTCTAAACCGTGCCAAATGCCTTTCCAAGTTTCGTTTGCCCAACAAAAACAGAAAGGTAAATCTATTTTTTTATTGTTCAACATAGTTTCAGCTGGTTTCTCTAATAACATTTTACTATTTCCAAACCAATATTGGTAATATATAAAACCATCAATCCCATGATCTTTTGCTAATTGAGCTTGTTTTTCTTGAATTTCAGATACTCTTAAATCATAGAAGCCCAGTTCTCCCGGCAAAATAGGTTGATTGTGACCTCTGAACAAAGGTTTAGCTTTAGTTACATTTGTCCATTCTGTAAAACCTTTCCCCCACCACTTATCATTCTCTGGAATAGGATGATATTGAGGAAGATAATAAGCTAAGAATTGTATTTTATTTTGAGACATATCTTAAACTAGATATTTTTCTTTTGATTAATAAAAAAATTGGCGGAATTAATAATTTTACAATTTTAATAAATCTTTTTTTTGTTGAAGAATTTATTTTTTGCTTACTTTCTACATCATCATTTAATTTTAATGAATCAAACAATGTCTTTAACATAATCGATTTCACTTTATCATTTTTACAATACGATAAAATCAATAATAAAGTTCTATTCCATTTTTTGAATTTTTGAGAATATGTTAATTTTGAATAAAATCCACTTTCAAATCTATAAATTGCCATTTTTTCATTTAAACATTTTATTTTTCCATATTCTGCAAGCATAATATATAAAAAATAATCGCCAATAGGTGATAACTGAAATTCAAATGAGAATTCTTCAATTATATTTCTAAAAACTACAGATGGAGTATGAATGCAATTTCCTGATTCAGCTAAATCTTCAATTGTTTCATAATTTTCTGGCACTTTAGTTATAAAATCATCTACAATTTGTCCATCAGTTTTCAAAATATTGATTTCATGAAAGCAAAGTACGTACTCAATATTTTTTTCAAGAAAATTAACTTGCTTCTGCAGTTTTAATGGATCTGTCCAATAATCATCACCCTCACATAAAGCTATATATTTTCCATCACATTGATTGTAAGCAAAGACGCCATTTGCCTGCATTCCAATATTTTTTTCATGCCTAAAATATTTAATTTTATGACCTTGGGGGTGAGTTTTTATAATATTTTCAATTATTTCAGGAGTTCTATCAGGAGAACAATCATCCGCGATGATTAATTCAAAATTGAAATCAGTTTTCTGCATTAGTACACCTTCTATGGCTTCTTTTATATAAAGTTCATGCATATACGTAATCATATTAACTGACACCGTAACATTTTTATTTCCCATTAAATAAAATAATTTTTAAATAACATTTTAACTGTTTTTAATTCTCCATTCAAATTTTGGCTTAATGTAACCTGGCTCTCTCCCCATGTAAACTCCTAATTCTCTACCACCATCTATCACAGTAAATGAAATAATATCTTTTTCTACAAAAACTGCTTCTCTATTATCTTTAACAAAAAAAAATGATAAAAAATATTGACCTGATTGAAAAAATGAGGAAGGAAATGTACATGTTAATTCATTATTTCCATATTTTAAAGCGTTTTTTTCTTTTCCATTAGAAAAAGAAAAAAGAGCTTCTCCCATTTCATTATACAAATGATATGTTAAATGATATCTATCCGCTTTATTATCTTTTAAAATTATTTTAGTATTTAATTCTATCTCATTACTCTCAGAAAGTGCTTCATTAAAATTTTTTCCTATAGTGTTTATTGAAATTTTTTCTAATCTAAATTCCTTAGTATCATAATCATCTCCAAACTTTTTTTGATTCAGAATTTCAGAATCTCCACCTAAATAATAACTAATAGCACGCTCAATATCACTAATCAACTTTACTTTACCATGCTCCAAAACAATTCCTCTTGTGCATAAACTCTTAACTGCTGCCATATTATGACTTACAAATAAAACTGTACGTCCCTCACCTTTAGAAATATCTTGCATTTTACCAATAGCTTTTTTCTGAAATTCAGCATCACCAACTGCAAGAACCTCATCAATAACCAAAATTTCGGGTTCTAAAAAGGCCGCTACTGCAAAAGCCAAACGCACTGTCATACCACTACTATACCTTTTAACTGGCGTGTCAATATATCGTTCACATCCTGAAAATTCAATAATTTCGTCAAGCTTTGAAGAGATTTCTTTTTTGGTCATTCCGAGAATTGCACCGTTTAAAAATATATTTTCTCGTCCTGTCATTTCACCATTAAATCCTGTACCTACTTCAAGCAGCGAAGCAATACGCCCACGAGATTTTATACTTCCTGTTGTTGGACCTGTTACTTTTGAAAGTATTTTTAAAAGTGTCGATTTTCCTGCTCCATTTTTTCCTATAATCCCAAGAACCTCTCCTCTCTCAACTTCAAAATTAACATCTTGTAAAGCCCAAACATAGTCCGAGTTACCTTTTATTGAACGATCATTTGTTTCACCTATTTTCAGATATGGGTCTTCTTTTCCTCGAATCTTATGCCACCAACGGTTAACATCATGACTTAAGGTTCCGGTACCTACTTGTCCTAAGCGGTATTGTTTAGAAATGTTTTCGGCTTTTAATATTATATCTTTTTTCAATGGTAAATCTAAAATGGTAAATGAAGTAAACAGTTATAAATATTCAATTCTAAACAGTATCTATAAAACTTTTTTCAGTTTTATTAAAAACTAAAAGTCCAATAAAAAATACTACGATAGTGACAGTCAAAGTGAAGGATAATCCTAATATTGAAACTTCTCCCACATTTAAAAGCATATAACGTGCTGTTTCTATTATATAAGCCAATGGATTGTATTCGACTAGCCAACCATAACTTGGTAATTTATCTTTAATTAAATTCATTGGGTACATTACTGCAGACAAATACATTAATAGCTGTATTCCGAAGCCTATTAAATGACTAAAATCACGATATTTTGTGACCATTGCCGAAATTAACATTCCAAATCCTAACCCTAATACCCCCATTATAATAATCAAAAATGGAAAAAATAAAACTAAGCTATTTAAGCTCAGATCAGCACCCTGAAAATAATAGAAAATATAGAAACCTATAAAAATAAAAAATTGAATTCCAAATTTTACAAGATTCGAAATAACAACAGATAAAGGAGTAATTATTCTGGGGAAATAGACTTTCCCAAATATACTAGCGTTAGCTCTAAAAGTATCCGAAGTTCCATTAAGGCAAGCTGTAAAATAATTCCAAACGGTTATTCCTGTCAAATTAAACAAAAATGGAGGAACAGTACCTGTATCAATTCCAGCTACATTATTAAATATTATTGTAAATGTTACAGAAGTAAATAATGGTTGGATTAAATACCAAAGCGGTCCTAAGATAGTCTGCTTATATACAGTAATAACATCTCGTTTAACAAAAAGTAACAATAAATCTCTGTATTGCCAAACTTCTTTCAGGTTTAAAGAGAAGAATCTATTTTTAGGTGTTATTTCAAACAACCAAGGAGTTGAAGCGTTTTCTGGTTTATTCATCGACATTTTAAAAATTCTACTTCTGAAATAAGTTACTATTACTTCATTTTACTGACTAAAAAAGTATGGTATTATTAAGAGCAAATGTAACAATTAAAATAAATTATCTTCATCATACACACATTTCTATTCTAAATAATAGAAACAAAAAAGGTGCTTTTATAAAAAAACACCTTATTATAAGAAATTAAAGCGTGAATATCTTCACGCTCATTACATCTATTTATCAAGAATCTCAAAACTAGAATTCATGCTCTTAAATTCTGGTACAATTTTTTTCATTTTTGCAACAATATCGTCATTGTCAAAAAATTTAGATATTCCTATCAACTCATCAATTTCTATATGTAAACTTTCATATTCATCTTGAATTTCTTCAGCAATCATAATTTTATTATGATAAGTAGGCAATGTTTTCGAAGTATCATTTAATAATTCTTCAAATAGCTTTTCACCTGGTCTAAGTCCAACTATCTGAATTTTAATTTCCTTTTCTGGAATAAATCCTGCTAATTTTATCATTTTTCTGGCCAAATCAATAATTCGAACAGGTTTTCCCATGTCAAAAATATAGATTTCACCTCCATTACCCATCGCACCGGCTTCAAGAACTAATTGACATGCTTCTGGGATGGTCATAAAATATCTAATAATATCAGGATGGGTTATAGTTAGTGGTCCTCCTTCTGCAATTTGTTTAGTAAATAAAGGAACGACTGATCCATTAGAGCCTAATACATTTCCAAAACGAGTTGTGATGAACTTTGTTGTATCATTCCCTTTTTCTTTTTGATTTTTTAAATGTAAAGACTGCACATATTTTTCAGCAATACGTTTACTAGCCCCCATAACATTACTAGGATTTACAGCTTTATCTGTAGATACCATTACAAATTTCTTTACTTTATATTTACAGGCTAAATCAGCTAGATTTTTAGTTCCCTCAATATTTGTTAAAATAGCTTGAGATGGATTTCCTTCCATCAAGGGTACATGCTTGTATGCAGCAGCATGGAAAACCACTTGTGGTCCATAAACTTTAAAAACTCTTTCCATTGCCTCTTTACTCTTCACATCTGCAATTACAGCATGAATTTTTGAATCAGAAACGATATTTTGAGTTTCTAAACAAAGACTATGTAGTGGTGTTTCTGCCTGGTCTAATAAAATTACATTTTTAGGATTAAATCCTATTACCTGTCTTACTATTTCACTACCAATTGACCCTGCAGCTCCAGTAATTAAAATAGTTTTATCTTTTAACTGTTTAGATATTGATTTACTATCCAGTACTATTGGCTTTCTTTCCAATAAATCTTCAATTTGGATATTTTTCACTTTTTGAGATATCTCTTTTTGATTTTCCCAATCTGAAATTAATGGAACAGTATATACTCTATAATTAAACTCTAAACATTGGTCAACAATTATTAATTGCTCATCTTTTGATAAACTTTTGTCGGCAATAATAACTCCTTCGGCCGCAACGGAACGCATTAATGCAGGCAATCTTTTCTTTTGGATCAATATTGGTAAATCCAACATCCTCTTCGAAGCATTTTGATTATTTTTATCTACAAAGCCTACAATTTTAAAACGAGAAGGTGTTTCAAACTTTAATGCATTAGCTACTGATATTGCATTAGCATCAGTTCCATAGATGATAGTTCTAATTAATTTAGTATTGTTTTTTTCAGCAAAATAAAGTTCAAATGTTTGCTTCACAACTACTCGATATAAAAACAATCCACAGAACGAAAGTACAATATTTATAAAAAGTGCAGTATTCAAAAATGCCTTATCGCCATGATATAATTCAAATACAAAATTGAAGAACAAGAAAACAACCAACACTGACATTTGCGAAAACAATAATTTGATTGCGTCAATATACGATGAGTGCCTAATTATGCCTGAATATGTCCTAAACAACCAAAAGAAAAAAATATTAACTCCCAAAAGTGACCCAACAAAATAAAACTCATGGTGCGTTATAATATATCCTAAACCAGTACCCTTAAATAATAAATAAGTAAAAGTAAAAGAGAAAATCAATACCATAACATCCATTAAAACTATAATCCACCTAGGTAAATAACTTAGGTTATGAATATTAAGTCTCATGTTAGCTATCGAAAAATACTTAGCAAATAAAATTGCAAAAGTGATTGGTTTATTATTCAAATTAATTGGTCTTAGAATTATAGAATCCGATAATAATTACAAAAATACGAAATAATGGATTCAAAAAATTAAATTTTAACGCCTGCCTTTTTTTGTTTCAAAAAATCTAGCAAATATGCCCCATAACCAGATTTAACTAATGGTAGAGCTAATTCTTCAAGTTGATTATCACTTATAAATCCTTGCCTCCAAGCAATTTCTTCTATACAACCTACTTTTAGTCCTTGACGTTCCTCTAACACCTGTACAAATTGACCCGCCTGCATCAAACTATTAAAAGTTCCAGTATCAAGCCAAGCCGTGCCTCTACTTAATATTCCTACTTTTAAAGCTTCTTTTGAAAGGTATACTTTATTTACATCTGTAATTTCATATTCTCCACGTGCACTTGGTACGATATTTTTGGCTATTTCAACAACTGAATTATCATAAAAATACAATCCAGGAACAGCATAATGAGATTTTGGATTCTTTGGTTTTTCTTCTATTGAAATCGCTTTTAAATCCTGATCAAACTCTACTACTCCATAACGTTCTGGATCCGAAACATGATAAGCAAAAACCACTCCTCCATCTGGTTTTGTATTCGAACGTAAGAGTTCTTGCATATTAGCTCCAAAAAATATATTGTCTCCTAAAATCAAAGCAACATCATCATCTCCTATGAACTCTTCTCCAATTACAAATGCTTGTGCCAACCCATTTGGAATAGCCTGTTCAGCATAGCTAAATTTACAACCTAAATTTTCACCATCTCCCAGTAGTTTTTTAAAGTTTGGCAAGTCATGTGGAGTAGAAATAATTAAAATCTCATTTATCCCAGCCATCATCAAAGTTGATAATGGATAATAAATCATTGGTTTATCATACACGGGCATCATTTGCTTGCTCATTGCAAGAGTTAATGGGTGCAATCTGGTACCTGAACCTCCTGCTAAAATAATTCCTTTCATAAATCTTAATTTTAGATTTTAGATTTTAGATTTTAGATTCCATATAACTGAAATAATAAAAACCTAATCTACAAATCATCTTATTTATATAAATATTTTTTCAAACTCTCTTTATAATGTGGTATATCCAGATTATAAGTATCCTTAATCTTTTTCTTACCTAACAATGAAAATTCTGGGCGTTTTGCTGGAGTTGGGTAAGATTCAGATGGTATTCCTGTAACATCACAATTATATCCACCAAGTTCTTTTATTGCCAACGCAAATTCATACCAACTTATTTCACCTTCATTTGAATAATTATATATTCCTGGAATCCATTCTGGAAATCCTAAAATATCAATCATTGCCTGAGCTAGATCGGCAGCATAAGTCGGCGAGCCAATTTGATCATTGACCACACTAATCGAATCCCTCTCCTTCATTAATCGTTGCATTGTTTTTACAAAATTATGACCAAATTTACTATAAACCCACGATGTTCTTATAATAATTGAATTTGGATTTGCTTGCAAGCAAGATAATTCTCCTAATCTTTTAGTTTCCCCATATACATTAATCGGATTCGTTAAAGCTTCTTCATTCAAAGCTACTGATGATGTCCCATCAAAAACATAATCTGTAGATACATGAATTAATTTCACTTCATTTTTTGCTGAATATTTTGCTATTACATCTACTGCTAAATGATTAACAATCTCTACCAATTCTTTTTCAGTTTCTGCTTTATCAACTGCTGTATAAGCTCCACAATTTAAAATAATAGTAGCCTGTAATTCTTCTAATTGTGTTTGCAGTAAATCTAAATCATCAAGAGTTATATGATTTCTGTCTGCGAAAATCCATTCATACTGAGGATAATTTGAAGATAAAACAAATAGTTCTGATCCTAATTGTCCATTTGCTCCTGTTACAAGAATCTTCTCCATTAAAATAAACTGTTACAATTTTCGATAAAAGGAAGAATCTGATCTTTTTCAGAAACTATCGCTTCCTCTAAATTCATTCCCCAATCAATATTTAAAGATGGATCATCAAATTTAATTTCATTCTTCATGTCTTATATTATAAATTTTATTATGTTATAAATTACTGATACAATTTTGCTCCTAACAAAAAAATCTAAAACAAAACCTTCCAGCAATAATAACAGCTTCCTATTTTTTAATGAAAGGAAGATATTAGATGATTACACATAAGCAGTAGATTTTTTTAATATTTTATTATTTTCATAAATAATTTAAATTCATTATTTATATATCAAACCTAATAAAGCAAAAGTTTTTTTCTTATAAAGAACTAATTATATCTGCTAAATTCAAAAAAATTATAAAACTCAAAAACTATAAAATGAAAAGAGCTTTATAAACATTTCGGTATCGTGTGTTTTTAGCATCGCAAAAACAAAAATAGGAAAAAGAAAAATAGTTAATGAATTAATTAATCGTAACTTTTTGTCATTGATAACAGAATTAAAAGGATAAAGTAATAATGCAAAAATAACATACAGCGAAAATCGAAAAGCAACAATTGGATTTATATAATAGCTTGCCATATATATAAAAACAGTTGTCATCAAAATGGGGTGAAGCATCTTTTTTTTATAAAATACAAAACCTGTAATAATCAAGAAAGAAATAAGCATAAAAAATATTTTATGCATTATACCTATATCAGAAATACCTTTTAAATAAAAACTTATTTTGTTTAATATTGATTCAAAAGCTCCTATATGTAATAAGAAAGGGCTCATAAAAAAATAAAAAAAGAATATAGATGAAAAAATGAATACTAATACACTAAAATAATATTTAGATTTATGAAGAAAAGTAACTAGCAATAAACAAGAACTTATATGCATAAATGGAGTAATTAAAATCCAATTAAAATTTTTTTTTCTAAAACTATAATAAAAATACAATGCAAATAGAATATAAGCAGGTCCATTCCTCAGAAGGACAAAAGTCAATATAAAATAATAACAAACAAACAAAATCATTTTTTTCCAAGCTTCTACATCTATTCTTCTTATCAACCAAACAAAAAAGAAACTTGAAATTAACCAATTAAACCAATATACACCTAAAAAAACATTTTCCTTCGAATCTAAAAAAAAATTAGAAACTGAATAAACTGAATATAAATAAGGTTCATTTAAAAGAAAAGAAAAAAAACTATTAGGTTTCTGAAAAATTTGAAAGTTATAATATAGTAAATAATCATTATTTAAACTGACATGTATTATTAATCTTAGGGCAATAGAACTTATAATAAAACATAAAATAAATAATATATTTTTCTTTGAATCTAAACATGTAAGACATCCAAAATAATAAGACAAGAATGTTAAAAATAAAGCACTAAAAACCAATATCATCGAATATAAAAGAGAATTAAAACTAAAGTAATATGAGCCAAAATCCGACTTGTAGTTAATATTTTTATTTCTTTATATCCTTGACCATCATCAATTGCCCCCATTATTTTAGGGTCAATAAGAAGTATTAATAATATTGATCCGAACATATTTATGACCTGTGTCAACGAACTTAACATTAAAGCTTTTTGGGGATATGAAAAATTAATGTAATACAAAAAAGTTATACTAATAGAGAATAAAAAACCAGCAATGTAATTAATCGAAAAAAAAAACCAATCTCCAGAAAATCTTACCATGTTTCTTTTGGATTGCTTTTCTATTTTTTCCAGTGTAAAAGGTTTTGATTTACCAAAAAAACGATTCAAAACGATAATTACCTTTAAAGCGAAAAAAGAAGTAAATCTATGCGAATACAGTGGAAACAAAAATAAAATAACTAAAAAATGAGCTACTATAGTAATACCCCAGACCTCATTTTTATCTTTAATAGATTCAGTAACATAAGCCATTATTGGAATAAAAATTAAAATAAATCCACGAGAACAATATTGAAAAATATTTATTAACGACAATAGATGCCGAACATTTTCACTATCCTTTAAGTAATATTTAAAATGATAGACAGAAACATCGATAAAGATTGAAAAAGCATAAGCTATAGCTGCAATAATAAACATATTTTTATCATTTTTAATATTTCATGTAATCTATTCTAATTATTGAAGCATTATAAATAATCTATATAATTTTTGAAATACTATTTTTACGAAAGAATTAGAATCTTAAAAATTACAATTAATAATCCTCTGATAAAAAAATGGTAAATTATTAATAATCATCTTTTAAATTAAAAACAGAAAACTTTAGCGGTAAAATTATTCAAAAAAATTAAGTAAAGCTTGTTTTATACGTTCTTTATCAAAATCATCAAGATTAGAACTAGAAGGTAAACAAAGTCCATTCTCAAAAAGTTTTTCACTAATATTAGTTCCATAATATGGATATTCTTTAAAAACAGGCTGCGTATGCAAAGGCTTCCAAAGTAATCGACATTCGATATTCTCTTTATCTAATTCTAATTTAATTTGCTCGTTTGTTATACCACCTGTCTCCTTAGGATTAACCAGAATAGTTGTTAACCAATAATTTGAAAAATAATCATCATTGAGCACTGTAAAAACATTCACCCCCTTTATTCCTTGAAATAAATCATAATAAAAATCATGTACTTCTCTCCTCAAACATACATAATCATCTAATACCTGAAGTTGACCCCTACCAATTCCGGCACTCACATTACTCATTCTATAATTATACCCAATTTCATTATGCTGATAATAATGCGCCTTTTCTTTAGCCTGGGTGGCAAGAAAAATAGCTTTATCTTTTAATTCTTTTGATTTTGTTACAATAACTCCGCCTCCAGAAGTTGTAATTATTTTACTGCCATTAAAAGAAATAACACTAATATCACCAAAAGTACCACACTTTTGCCCTCTATAACTACTTCCAAGAGCCTCTGCACTGTCTTCAAGAATTGGAATTTGGTATTGATCTGCAATAGCTCGTACCTCTTCTATTTTATAAGGAATTCCATAAATATGAACTGCAATTATTACTTTTGGCTTTTTTCCTTTTGAAATTCTATCTTTAATTGCTACTTCTAGAGCCTTAGGGCAAATATTCCAAGTTTCAGGCTCACTGTCAATAAAAACTGGAATTCCTCCCTGATAAATTATTGGATTTGCAGAAGCTGAAAAAGTCATTGTTTGGCAAAGTACCTCATCTCCTAATTTAACTCCTAAAAGAATTAATCCTAAATGAATTGCTGCTGTACCAGTATTTAATGCTGATACATGCTTTGACTCTCCTAAATACTTTTCGAGTTTTTCTTCGAAAAAAGTTAAATTAGATCCTATAGAAGATATCCAATTAGTTTCAAAAGCCTCATCAATATACTTCTTTTCATTCCCACTTATGTGGGGAGCAGAAAGCCAAATTTTATTATTATTCATATACAATAAAGACTTACTTCAAAAAAATTATTTAATCTTCATTTTATTAATATATCGAATCAATATTAGTCGAATTAATAAATACATTGTAGTCATTAAAACTAAAATACTTACCAACATAAAAGTAGAAAGTCTATTAGTAGAAGCTAAAAAAATCACTATCACATTTATTCCTAATTGTAAAAGAGCATAAACCAAAGAAACTAAAACATGAGGAACCTCTAATTCATTTGCTAAATATTGGTATAAATGAGTACGATGTGCTTCGAATATATTTTCTTTTTTAATTAATCTATTAACAATTGTTATACAAGCATCTATACCATATATTGAAAACATCAATATATATCCAATTTGTTGTGTTTCTAAAATTGTTTTTATCATAAAGTACCCCAAAAAAACAGCCATACTAATACTTCCAACATCACCAGCAAAAGTTTTGGCTTTTTTCCTAACATTAAATATCCCAAAAACTATGCAGGCCAAACCCATTGAAATTAATACTGGCAAGTTAGAAATATTATTAGATAAATATGAAAATGAAATAATGGTAACAAGTGCATACAGAACGGTTATACCATTGATTCCATCCATAAAGTTAAAGGCATTTATCCATCCAATCATTAAAACAAAAACAATCAACAATATCCACACAGAATTATGCAATAAATCCAAATCATAAAAAATCAAGAGAAGAGCTAGACAATGGCATAGAACTCTTGGTAATTGACTTAAAGGCTTAATATCATCAATAAAACTTATTACTGAAACTATTACTATTGCTGATGTAAGAGCCAAGGAAACATATCCTAAAAAAAAAGCTATAGTAACTGCGATTGAAAAAATTATCCCTCCACCTCTTAATGTAATTAAAGTATGTGAAGAACGATTATTAGGTTTATCGATAATATTACATTCACCCGCAATTTTAAAATAAAGTAATTCAATTGCTAATAATAATAAAAAAAAAATAATGTAAATCATCTTCGATTATTGAGTTTCTAAAAAAGTATTAATATTTATTATTTAAATTTTATGTTAAGGATACTTAGCAAATATTTCCCGCAACCTGATTCCTTTTTAGCCTCAGTTAAATCTTCAATTTCCGGGCAGATATAAAAAGTTTGTCTTCATGCAATTTCGATGATAGAATTATCATAAAGATAGAATCTTGGAATAGCATGATTAGATTTATAGGCCTCATATTTTTCTACAATAGAAATTGCTTTTATCTTCATAAAACTCAGCAATCCTATAACTTCCTTAATCTGATGCTACATAAAAACTATTGCTTTTATATATTTCCTTTTAATAATCCTGCCTATTTGTTCAAAAGAAAATGTTATTTCTTAAAATAAATACATTTTAATTGTGAGTATTTATTTAATGATTTCAATTCAGACTTCTGTTGTTTATTTAAGCCAGTACCATTTTTTCTAATTCTCCCTCAAAATGATTATTAAAATAACATAATGTTTTCTGTTTTTCCATATTTTCTCTGGTCTCTTAAATCTCCCAATCAATTGATTTAAAACTAGGTAAAATCAAATCTTTTTCTGATATAGTAACTTCATTAAGATTTATCTGCCAATCAATTGACAAAGTGGGATCATCGTACCGAATCCCTCTTTCGCTTTCCTTTTGATACACTTGATCGACTTTATACATCACCGAAGCAGTTTCACTTAAAACAGCAAATCCATGAGCAAATCCATGAGGAACCATTAATTGTTTTTTATTTTCAGCACTCAAAATTATACTAAAATGCTGTCCATAAGTTCTTGATTTTTTACGTAAATCTACAGCCACGTCTAGAATCTCTCCTTGCAACACACGCACTAATTTTGCCTGTGCAAAATCATTAATTTGTAAATGCAACCCACGTATCACTCCTCTTTTAGAGAACGATTGATTGTCTTGAATGAACTTATACATTATTCCATTCTCTTGAAATTTAGTTTCATTATAAGCTTCAAAAAAATAACCACGTTGGTCTGTAAACACAGTTGGATTAATGATTACCAAATCTTGTATTGGTGTTTTTTCTATTGTCATTCTTATTGTATTATTTAAAAGAGTTAAAAGTAATTAATAGCCCTTCTTTAGCAGAGATTGGTAGTTCTTTAGGTATCACTTTTTTTATTTTTACATTTGATACTTCATAATTTTCAGTCAACTTTTGTAAACGTTCACTGTTCAATGGCAATTTAATCCTATCTCCGATTTTAGCAAGTCTTCGAATAAAATTGACTGGAATTTTCCAAATAGCTACTTTTTTTTCTAAACTTTCTCCTAAAACACTAATAACTTCATTAGTTGACAAAGCTGTGTCGTCTGATACATTATAAACTCCACTTGGAATGTTTTCATTTTCAAGTAATTCTTTAATTACAAAACAAAGATTATTAATACTCAAAAAAGAACGTTTATTTTCAAAAGCTCCCAAAGGCCAAGGCAATCCTTTTGAAACCAATTGGTACAATAAATTTAAATTTCCCTTATTCCCAGGACCGTGAATCATACAGGGTCTAAGAATATATACATTTTTTCCAACGGGTAATTCTTTGTTTAAAATATATTCTTCTGCTTGTTGTTTTGCAATCCCATAATGAGTTTTAGGATTTGACTCTCTGTCTTCAGTCAATACACCTACTACCTCATCTGCGGAAGCTTTTACAGTACTCATGAAAATAAACACCAGAGCTTCTGAATTTAAAAAAGCATCAAACAATTGCTTTGTTAACTCAAAATTTGCATCATAATATTCTTGTGGATTTGAAACCTTTTGAAGATCATGAGCCTTTCCTGCCAGATGAACAAGAGCATCTCCTTTTATCTTAAATTGTTGATTAACTACATACCGAACACTCATTGAATGTACATTATGAAAAACACGTAAATACTTACTAAGATTCGTACCAACAAATCCCGAGGCTCCTGTTATTACTATTTCCATTTATTTGAATTGAGACAAAGCTTGCTTGTTAATTTTTTTTCTTTCAAAATCAAAAATCCAACCCCATTTATTAAAATAGGTAATAGCCGAATTAATAAATATCTTAAATAATTTAAGATTTTTATTAGCTCCAGATTCATATTCGTGTACTACCGAAACTTTAGGGAAATAAATAGTTTTATAATGTTGATGTATCCTCCTTGATAGGTCCCAGTCCTCAAAATACATAAAAAAGGCATCATCATACATCCCTACCTTTTTTATCGCATCCAAATTAAGTAATGTAAAACAGCCTGAAAGAACAGGAGCATCGTAAATCATATCCTTTGGTACCTCCCTCAATTCATATTTTTTGATGAATTTGTGATACGCTCTTGCAGGTTTTTTAATTTTTCTTTTTAATATACTAAAAGGACTAGGTAAGAGTTTAGGTAAATTCTGAACACTACCGTCTCTATTTAGAATCTGAGGCATCATCATTCCGATTGTGACATCATTTGCCATATACTCTACCATAGGTGTAACCACATCTCCCTCAAAATAGATATCGGGATTGACAATAAAATGATATTTTGCTCCCAATTTCATCACTTGCTCAAGAGCTAGATTATGAGAAGCCCCAAACCCAGGATTAGCAGGATTGTGGATGTATTCTACTCTTGAATCCGTAACCAATATTTTTAAATCATCAGTAGGAGAATTGTCAACCAAAAAGATTTTATTCATTTTACTCGTTTTCAGAATAGATACTATCGCATTCTTCAACATAGTTATATCGTTTCTGTACAAAACTATACAGGAAGTTATTTTTGTTTCCATTTTAACAATTTTCTTTAAACTATCTTCCACCACTCATTCTCAAAATTAAACTCCTTAACAACTCTCGCAATAGAACCAACAGCAATAGAATAGTCTCAAACATCTTTACTGAAAATTGACAAAAGCCCTATAACAAATGTAAACATCAATAGTTACCCCAGAGATAATGTGCCCTCCCTTTCCTATCCAAACATTAACTTTAATTATAACTTAACACATAGAAAGCTTCTGCTTTTTCGGGGAAGGGAAGATGTTTTTTTTAACTCTCTTTTTTGATAAATATCCTATACTCTAACATATAAAATTATAGTTTTATATATCTAATTAAGTCTAATAATTTAAGTAGATAGTATATGCTAAACATAAAGGTTCACACCATCATTCCCAATAAAATCATAAAATTTTTTATGTCGCTCTGACATAGTTTTCAAAGAAAAATATTTTTTAAACAATGTATGAGAACCATTAATATATTTTTCCTTATTATTAATTACCAAATTTATTGCACTATTAAAACTATTTTCATTTCCAAATTGAAATAAAGAAATGTTTTCAGAAGTAAAATAATCTTTATAAATTTCTAAATCAGAGCAAACTATTGGCATACCTAATGACATAGCTTCAATCATAGCAAGACCGAACCCTTCTGAATTAGAACTCATACAAAATATATCGCAATATGAATAATAGTTAAATGAATTTTCTCTAAACCCCAAGAAAATGGTTCTTTGGATAACTCCCATTCCAACGGCTTGTTCTTTGAGCTCATCCAAACAAGTACCATCCCCTATTATAACAACTGCAGCATTGTCATTTTTTGATAAATAATTAATTAATTGATAAAATCCTTTACGCTTTATTAAATTACCGCAACCTAGTAAAATAGTTTTATATTCTGATCTTAAATTTCTTAATAATAAATCTGATTTATCATCGATTTTTTGAACAATTGGATTAGGAATACCATAAGGTATAATAGTTGATAAACGCTTTTTGTTTTCTTTTAACTTTTTAAAATAGTATTTAGACATTTCATTAGAGGAAAAAATAAGATTATTTATGTTTTTTAAACAGTATAACCAAATAAAACTATAAATCCCACCTATTAGCTTACCTCGCAGCTGTACTAAGTCTTCATTTACAAAACAATGTAAACTTGAAACTTTTTTTGCTTTTATATTATTTTGATGAATAAAAATATAGGCATCTGGTTTTGCCATAGTAGAATGAATTACATCAAATGAAGAAAAATCAAAAGCTTTAAAAAAACCAATTTTTGTACATTTTACTGAAAACTCTAATTCTACAGGTTCATTAAAATAAAAAACTTCACACTCTATACCTATTTCTAAAAGTCCTTTTATCAGATTATATGTAAAAATAACTGGTCCTTTGTTAGACAAAGAAGGCAACAAAAATGCTATTTTCATGGTTTATTTTTAATTTTAGTTATATTTCTTTAAATAAGATTTTACAGCTAAATTTTCTAAATAAAATTGTATCTGATATGGAGAAATAAGAGAACACATTAAATATAAAACAAACATAAAGTATTTGTTTTCACCTCTATACTTCATTGCCTTATAAGTTAATCTAACTGATATATAATGTAGTTTTTCTGTAAATAAATATGATTTAACAAACGCATCTTTACTACTTATATTAAACGTATCTACTTTATATTTCAGTCGCTCTTTATACAATTTCCTAACATAACTAACCGTTTTCCTTTGAGACAACCCTTTAGTTGTTTGTGTATTACCCGATCTCAATCTCACTGAATAACCATAAAAAGGAAGGTTGTAAAAATTAAAACCTAATGTATCCAACCTCAGTAAAAAATCGTAATCTTCTGAACCCCCCAATTCTCTATAACCATTTAATATAGTATAGGTTTCTTTTTTACACATCCAAATATGCATTACTGGAGAAACATAATTTAATATTTTTTTTGTACAAATAATATTATTTGATGTTTTAACATAGTTCAAAACATTATTATCCTCATCTATACATATAACATCACAACCTACCAATGCAACACCTTTGTTGTTTAATAAGAATTCTAATTGTCGCTCAAATTTAGAAGAGTCACATAAGTCATCACCATCCATTCTTACAACATATTCTCCTGTACATATCGACAAACCAAAATTAAGTGTTTTTACAATTCCTAAATTTTTTTCATTATTAAATAATTTTAGCCTCGGTTCAACAGATTTAATTTCTTCTAAAATAGAATAAGTTCTATCTGTTGAGCCATCATCAACTACAATAATTTCAATATTTCTATAAGTTTGATTTATAACGCATTCCATTGCAGACTGAATATATTTTTCTACATTATATGTAGGAATTAAAACTGACACTAATACATTTTGTTCCATAATGTTTTTTTTTGATCCTAATTCATTTATATAGTCTAATTAAGATAATTTCAAATAGCTCCTATTGTTTTTTTACTGCATAAAATTTCTCACTGTCTATCCACAAAACACCCCAAATAAGATTTAGATATAGTAAATCAGCCAATCCTTTTCCCCCCAGAATTAAAACAAATAATGACATAATAATAATAAACATATAAGGTTTTTTAAAAAAAGTTTTACCAAGCATTTGAATCGCTATAAACTGAAGCCAATAAAAAGTAATCAAACCACTTATTCCAAAATAATATAACAATCTTATATATCCAATATCAATACCCATATAATAACCTCCAGATGGATCACCAGGGGTTGAATAAAACCTTCCATCACCAAATATATAAGTCCATTCTTTTTGTGGCCAAACATACATTTCCTGCATCATATCTGTGGATGCAGATTCGGCTGTACCATTTTCAAAATAATTAATAAATATTTCAAATCCAAAATTAGAGGCTACTTGTAAAATTTCTAATACTTTTGGTATAAATAAAGTTATTACCCACACAATTAAAACTAGCAATAAAACGAAATAAAAAATATAACCCAGAAAATACTTTTTGCTTTTTAATTTTGGAGCTGAAGTTGAAGTATTAGAAGCTGACAATAATAAAACAAATAAACTTAGAATAAAACCAATAAGGGTCGTACGAGCCATCATCATCCCAATAACGAAAATAATCAAAAAACTAAAAGCATAAAAGAGTAGTTCTTTTTTGTTTTTAGAAAAAGAAACTGCAAAAGAAATTAAAATCAATGCGTATGCATTTACTAAACCAGCTCCAAAGAATCTAGCCCCAAATCCAATAAGTCTTAATTCTACAGTTTGTTCTATCACACTCACATCCATTTCGTTAAAAACTTGAATATTTAAAAAGAAAGTGTTTACAGTTGGAAATATAAACATCAATAATGATAAAATTACCTGAAATAAAACTACTGCAATGATATAGTTAGCTATAATTTGGAAAGATAAAAAATGGTGGACTTTAATCAGAATCAAATACAATAAATATGAACCAAAAATAATAGTAGAGACTGTAATAGAATATTTGATATATTCAATTTCGCTACTACTATTAGCTGTAAGTGATATAAGCGATATAAAGCTTAACAACATTAATACAAAATATATTTTTATAATGTTGTTAGTTAAAAAAACATTATTATGCCGCTCTAATTCAAATATTTTTTTAATTATAAATCCTATTAAACCAAGTATAGCTGTAAATTCTCTTGTTCCAAAAGGCATTCCAATTAGCCTATTAGGATAGACTAAAAAGAAAAAAAGAAAAAATAAAGTTACCTTATTAAAAAAAAGAAAATAATAATTTTTACTAACATCATTCATTTTAAATCTCCATTGATTTAGGTGAAGAACCTTCATTATACTTATTCAAATTAATACAAAATCAATAACTTTATTCGCAGATACGCAAAGTAGAGTCTATCATGGACTATTCATTTATTTAATTTATACTCTAACAACTAAGCATTTTCCTTAAACTTGTTTAAAAAAACCTAAAAAAAGCATAAGAACCTGTTTATAGTATGGAAATAAAATATTTTTTTTTGTAAAACGATTTAAGACTTTCATCCAAAGCTACATTTATTACCAATTGAGAATAAATACTAAACGATTCAATATCCTTTAGAATGCAATTTCCCATCATCATATTTGTTTAAAAAAGAAACGTTTAATTTCCATTATGCTCGATGCAAAAGCTTGGGCTTTTTCTTTATCTTTTATTCGAAACCGACTCTTCAAGAGTTCTATACATAGACGAAACTTATTCTAACAAATGAATTTTGAAAAATTTACTAATATACAACATAAATGTAAATCTCCTATCAGCCACTTTTTATCAATTGGCTGAATTTCGTCTACATAACTAAGATAAAGTTCTCTCTAAAACAAATTGCCAACGTATATATTATAGTCACTTGTTAGCAAAGCAGCAAATTTCGATTTTTTTACCACTTTCGTTTTCCTATTATCACACAACTCGTCGATAGAGTTTTGTAAAAAAAACAACACGTATGTGACATCCCATAATCCTCATTAGCTTCAAAAAAAACAACTTGCTTTTGCAACTTTAAAAGGTCAGCCCTGTAGTCATCATCTTGGTTTATTCATAAAATGACTGATTCAAAAGGCTATATATAGTCTTACTGATAAATCCAGGATATCTAAATTAAAACAACCTTACAAATATTTGTTTAAAAGACCCTAAAAAAAATTTTGGATTTTTATTAATTTTATGAAATTGAAAAATGAGCGAAAAAAAATTGGTTAGATTACCTTTACATTGTGCAAACGCAATTATCTTTCTATATATAAATATAGTTTCTATTTCCCTCATACTTTTTTTTGAACTAATACTTTTACTCTTATATTTTTCAAGAAAAAATAATTTAATTTCTCTTGTACTTTTATCAAACTGAATCATTTTATCAATTTGTCTTGTATGTGAAGCTGACTCCTCTAGTACACGATATGTCGCAGTAACTTCATCTAGGTAATAAACGTTATGTAATCTCGATAAATAAAACCAAAATGGTAAATCTCCCATCAACCAATCCTTACTGACTGGATTTATCTCCCTTATGTATTCTTGCCATATTGCAGTACGAAATACAACTGTCAATGTTCCAATGGGATATTGGCTTTTAAGTAATCCTTCAAACACATCTTTAATTGGAAATTTAAGATTTTGAGATACTTGTTTTCGAGTATTTTGAAAATATCGATCATAATTTGTATGACACAATCCAAAATCAGGGTTAGTTTCCAAGAAATCAACTTGTTTTTGTAATTTAAAAGGATCTGTCCAATAATCATCTCCCTCACAAATTGCAATATATTTCCCTCTCGCTTTAGGAAGCATAAAATCATACCATATGTTTACTTCTTTATTGGTAAATTGATTTTCAGATTGATATATATTAAAAAATAAACTTGGATATTTTATCTCGTAGTCTTTAACTATTTCAACAGTACGGTCAGTAGATGCATCATCATGAACAATTATTTCAAATAAAAAATTTGTTTGCTGAATTACAAAACCATCCAAACATTCTTTAATATATTTTTCATGATTATAGGATGTACAAATTACAGTTAATAATGGGGTATTATTTTGCTCCATTTTATTTTGGAATAGCTAATATACTTTCTTTATACCTATAAAAAACCGTAGTAGCATCTTTAATAGATTTATCTACCATCATACCTGCTTGAATCATATTTTGACTCCCAATGGTGATATTTGGAATCACTGTAGATCTGATACCAAAAAAATTATCATCTCCAATTGAAACTCTTCCTGCTATCCCAGTTGTAGAGAAAAAATTACCATTACCTATGACACAATCGTGACTTATGAAACTATAAGATGTTACCATATTAAAATCTCCGATTTCTGTATTAGGACCAATAATGCAAAATGGATAAATAATATTACCTTTTCCTAATCTAATTGTATCTGGTATAATTACTGAACTATGTATAAATTGAAAGAATGTAACTTCTTTTATTTCCAATCTTGAAATAATTTCATTCCTAAATTTAATGTCCGAGATACCTATTAGAACTTCAACATCTTCCTCAAAATTGTAATTATCAATATCTCCAAGGACAGGTTTTTGAAGCTTATACTTTTTCCAATATTTTTCAATATTATAATCATAATCAATATAACCCAACAAATCGATTTGAAATTGAGATTCAACAAACTTGTTGTTATCTTCTATATATGAGGTCAACTCTGCAGCAACTGCCCCAGTACCTATAATTACAATTTTTTTCATATAACTTTACTAAAATCAATATTATCAAAATAAAACACTTCCCCATGACCTGGATAAACCACTACATTTCTATTACTAAATAATTCTTTCAACGCATAAATTGTCTCAGAAAGTTCTTTTTTACTACCACTTGGTAATTTTGTTACCGTTTTAGTATCTTTAATAAAAACATCTCCTACAAAAAGCATTTCATTTATCCAAAAAGAAATAGATCCTTGTGAATGTCCTGGAGTTTCTTTAAACTGGACTGAATACTTACCAAGATTTAAAACTTCATCAGAAACGATTAAAACATTATTGGTCATAGGAATTTCAAATCCTATTTGATTATAAAATATTGATAAATTTTTCTTTTTATTAATTATACTTTCTAGACATTTTTCTGCACAAACCACCTTACAATCAAACAGTTGCAATAGCTTATTGACTCCCCAAATGTGATCAAAATGTTCATGAGTTAATATTATATATTCCGGTACTAGATTTTTTTTTTCTAAAAAAAGTAATAATTCATTACAATCTTCTGTTCCTGGATCAATTATTATACAACTAGAGTTTAAATCATTGTAAACTACAAAACAATTGGAATCAATTGGTTGATTCTGGATTATTCCAACTAATATTTCCATTTTTACCCGGTAATATTAATTGTTCTTCCTCCATCGATTGTAATTTGTTGTCCTGTAATCCATCTTGCATTTTCTGAAAGCAAAAATGTAACTGCTTGACAAATATCATTGGGTGTACCTATTCCTAAAGGATAAACAGCCAACATTCTGTTTTTTAACTCTTCATTTCCTAGAATTTCTTTTGTCATTTCAGTTTCAACTGCACCTGGCAGAATAGAATTAACACGGACCTTAGGGGCTAACTCTATTGCTAATGATCTCATTAAACCATCAAGTGCTGATTTTGATGATCCATAAGCACTCATTGCTTTCGCTCCATGATTACTTATGTTACTTGATATAAAGACAACACTTGACAAGGAGCTGTTATTTAATTTCTTATTTATAAGTATTTTAGAGATAAGATTGGGAGCAAAAACATTTACATTAAAAGTTTGCCTTAAAATATTCAGATTTGACATTTTTAAAGGAGCCATTTTCATTACTCCTGCACTATGTACAAATTTTACAATTTCAATAGCATTATTGAGTAAAAATAGACTTAATGAATTTTCTACTTCTTCGATTTCTTCTAAATCACATAGCCATATTAGTGCGCTATTTTTTTTATTACAAAATCTTTCAACCTCCTTTAATTTCTCTAGATTTCGACCGTGCAACACTACATTATAATCATTAGATAACTGAATCGCTATCTCTTTTCCTATACCTGATGTAGTTCCTGTAACAAGAACAAATTGCTTTTTTTCCATATTATTACTGTGCTGTAAACCCTCCATCGACATTTATTATCGAACCTGTAATCCACTTAGCCATATCTGATACTAAGAAAGCAATAGAATCTGCCACATCTTCTGCATTACCAAGCCCAAGTGGATGAAGTTTATTGATTAATTCATCATATTCAGAATTAAAAGATCCACTAATTGAATCTAGCATATTTGTTTTCACAAACCCTGGCGCTATACAATTTACTCTAATTCCTTTAGGAGCCAACTCAATTGCAAGAGATTTTGTTATTCCATGCAAAGCTGATTTTGACATTGCATAACCAACATTTGCCGCAGACCCAACACACCCATATACAGATGATATAAAAACAAATGCACCGGATTCTCCACTAAAAACTGATTTATTAGAGCAAATTTTAGCTAATTCTAAGCCAGCAATTGAGTTAATCTTTAAGACATCTAATAACACTTTTTCATTAAGAGCTTTCAGAGGAGACAAATATGGCCTTCCAGCTAAATGAACAAAACCATTAACTTTTCCAACTTCTGATATTGCACTAACAATTTTTGTTTTTAACTCGTTTGAATCCAATAAGTCAACAAGTAAAACTTTTGTCTTATTCTCACACATTTCTGCGGTTTCTAATAGTCCCTTTTCATTTAAATCTATCAAAATTAGTGTCGCTCCTAATTTTGACAATAATAAACTAGTTGCTTTACCTATTCCCGAAGAAGCTCCCGTTATAATATACTTTTTACCCGCTAATGAAATTGGATTATACACTTTTAGAAATTTAGTTGCTTTTTAATAATTCGTACAAACCGCCAATGGTCTTAGCCTCAATAATTTGAGCCGACGTAATACTCTTTTGAAATTCTTCACCTGAATAAGCAATTATTGATAAACTGGTCAAAGAATCCCATGCATCAAAATCAACTATACTATCTGTTAATTCTACAGTATCTTCCTCAAACAATTCTGCCATTTTTTCTAAAAAATCTTCCATTTTTTTTGTTTTTTTTTTAATATTCTATTATTTCACAAAAAGATAAAGGTCCAACATCCATAAGCAATGAAGCCCATGTCAAGCCTACTCCAAATCCTGAAAAACAAATTTTCAACTTCTTTTCTTTAATCTCCTCTGATATGTTAAAACATGTAACTACTGGAATTGTTACACCACTAGAATTCCCAAAGTTTTCGACAACATTTGCAGGCATCTTCTCTCTGCTAATTCCAATCTTATCTGCAACTTTGTTTAACATAAATTTATTTGGCTGATGAAACATGTAATAATCAACCTCATTCTTATCAATCTTTGCTGCTTGCAATAGCGAATCAATCATTGGAGGAACTTCTGCTTGAACAAAATTAAACACATCATCTCCCTTCATTACAAGGTTTTCCTTGCTTCTAAAATTACCACTAATATCTTCATACATAACTCCTGTTTCATCAGAAATTGGCAACCTAGATCCACCCGCTGGAATTTGTAAAGAGAATGCTCCCGTTCCATCCATTTTTATTGTTCCGAAAATTTCTTTTTTTTCAGATGACTTTTCTATTATTGTAATTGAAGCAGCATCCCCAATTAATGGATTACTGTTTCTATCTCTTTTTGATACTTTAGTACTCAATACATCAGCATTTACTAAGACAACTTTAGAAATTGAAGATTGTTCCAGTAACATGAAAGCCTGATTTAATCCGATAATAAAACCAGCACATCCTTGATTTATATCCAAACAAATCATGTCTTGTTTTAGATTAAAATGTCCTTGAATAACATTACTAGTTGGAGGCATAATATAATCTGGTGATTGAGTCACAAAAATAAGTGCATCAATTTCCTCTTTTTGCAACTTACCTGTTGAAAAAAGATAATCAAGACCTCTAATAGCTAAATCAGACGAACAGATACCTTCTGGAGCCACTCTCCTCTTATTTAACCCAAGAGCGGCTTTTAATTTTAGAGATTTTGCAGTAGAAAAATTATAATTTTCCATTTCGTCTTCAAACTTTATTTCATTTGAAGGCATTATCACCAACATTCCCGTAATTTCTTTGTCTTTGAAGTACAAATTCATTATTTGATGTATTTAATCAATAAACTAGAAATAGTTTCAACATTTGCAAAATTTTCTGGTAATATATCTGTTCCATCAATTGATATTTCAAAAGACTCATCCAAACTTGTTACTAAGGTTACCAAATCAAACGAATCTAACATTCCAGCTTCAATAAAATTTTCAGTTGGCTCATTAAAATCAAATTCTGGTCTTATATCATTTAAAATTGATATTATTTTATCATTCATATTTTATCATTTTATTTGTGAGCACAAAATTATACATTTTTTCTTCAACAAATCCATAATGCTTATATCTCTTTATTGCATTTTCATTACTCTTTATTACCCAAAACAGATGTCTATTTGTATCCTTACCTCTATTTTCAAAAACATTAAAAAGTTTAGATCCTATTTTTTTTTCTCTAAAATCAGGATGCACAAACCAATATCTTAAGTATAAAGTACTTCCAATAATTTCGTAAATCAAAAAACCACCTATCTCATTCTCATCTTCAAAAATCAAAACATTTTTATTTTTTATCCATCTCTCTAATTCCTTCTCTTCTGGTAATTGTTCCGCTTTTTCATCAAAAAATGTTTGAAATAAATTATACAAAGAATTTAAATCTTTAATTGAAGCGTCTTTTATTCCTTCAATCGCAACCGATGAAAAATCCTTCTTTACATTTAACCTATTCATTCTAACAAGCGACGTATAATAATTAAAAGATTGGCTATAAAATATGTCTAACAATTCTGAAGTCTCTTCTCTTTGTACAATATCTAAAATCAATTTTTCATCTTCAAAGTCCTTCATCAATTTAGAAAGTGAATTTACTAACTCTTCATTAGAAGATGCAATAAAAAACAATACATAAAAATCAGATTTTTTATTAAGAAAATAAGTTACTTCAGCAAATTCTATTATATAAAAGTTTCCTTCAGATATCCAAACTTCATTCTTTTCACGGTTCGGGTAAAAATTAGTAATTATTTTCTTTTTAAAATTTTTAATCCTAACCACAGCCTGATTAATTTCACTAAAATCGCTTACTTTTCTCATTACATATTAATCTTATTTTTAAGAAAAAGACGATCTATTTTTCCATTAGTATTTCTTGGTAATTCTTCCATAAAAATATAAACAGTAGGAATCATATATTTTGGAAATACTTTTGTAAGTTCTTTCCTGAACTCTACAATAGAAATCTCATGATTTGCCTCATAAAAAAGAGTAATTTCTTTTTTATTTACATTATAAACGATACAACCGTTCTTAGCTATTTTTAAAGTATTAACAATAACATGTTCTATTTCACCCAATTCAATTCTATATCCTAAATGCTTAATAAGACTATCTTTTCTACCTTTAAAAATAATTTCATTTCTATTATTAACAGAAACGATATCTCCCGTTCTATAAATAATTTCGGGATAAGACTTATTAAGTGGATTTTGAACAAATGCTAATGAAGTTTTTTCAGGATTATTATAATACCCCATTGCAAGTGAAGTTCCTCTAACACACAATTCTCCCTCTTCCCCTTTTTCAACTAATTTATCTTCATCATTAAGGATCAAAACATCCGTATTTCTACAAGTAAAGCCAATTGGCAAAGGCTCATCATCTGGAATGTCTCTATCTATAATAAAATAAGTACAATCTAATGTAATTTCAATAGGCCCATATAGATTAGCAAATAAACATTCCTTTAAATTGTCTTTCCAATAATTAAATTGCTTTGTTGGAAATACCTCACCTGCAAACCAAACAGTTTTTAGAGAAGGCAAGTTTATTTTGTCTAACAATGTCATATTTGCAATATTGACCATAATTGTTGGAACCCAAAAAAGGAACGTTATTTTTTCTTTTTCTAAGATTTCTAAAATTTTAATGGGAAATGCTGCTAAACTATCGGGTATCAATACTATAGTAGAAGCTTTAGACATAAGCATACATAATTCGTAACTGTAAATATCAAAAACTAATGGAGACAAAGACCCTATTATTTCATTATTTGAAAACTTAAAAGTGTCAATCGACCATTCTGTAAAATCGACGAAACTTTTATGATTAAGTACTACACCTTTTGGTGTACCTGTAGATCCCGATGTATTGATTATGCAATATGGATCAGTATCAATTAATCCACAAAGTCTATTTAGCAATATTTCATCTTCACTTACATCATTACTAAAATCAATAGCATCAATATTTAATATTTGATGAGAAGTTCCTAAGCCCTCTATTTGTTTTAAATACGTAGAATTTGTGATAATTAATTGTGGTTCTATTAATGAAATAATATTATTTATCCTATCCATAGGAGTCTTAATATCTAAATTCATATAGATATTTCCACTAAATGTAATAGCAACATTAGAAATGACACTATCTATTGTTTTTGGAAGAAAAACTGCAATTGGTTTATTCACATGATTAACATGATTAATTATATGATGTGCCAAAATTTTAGATTTCACATCTAATTCGGCGAAAGTTATCTTCCTATCACCTTCAATCACTGCAGTTTTACTGCCATTATTTATTACCGTTTCAATAAAATATTCTATTATATTTTTAATCATTTTATTTTATTTTAATTATTCTGAACTCTTAAAATTAATCTACAAATTAAATCTACTTCTTCTACAGTTAAATCATAATATAAAGGCAAGCACAAAACACGTTTAGATATGGTATCAGTTACTGCAAAATATTTAGGTTCAAGATATGGCAAGGCACTAGCTAAAGAAGGGTAAAAATAACGCCTTGTAAAAATTTCATTTTCATCTAAAATTGATTTAATCTTGAGTAATAATTCTTCACTTTCAAGAACTACACAATAATATGCAAAATTTTGATCAGAATCTTTATGCCAGATTGGACGATAGGCTTTTAATCCCTGTAGTCTCTCATCATAACGAGATACCAATAGTTTTCTACTATCATGTATTTCTTTAATATAATTCAAATTTACTAAACCCATAGCTGCATGAAACTCAGAATTCTTGCCATTAATTCCTAATTCAGAGAATGTATCAAATCCAGAAATTCCAAAATTGCGAGTATGAGCAAGTCTCTTAAGTAAGTCTGAACATTTTGTAATAATTAAACCTCCCTCAATTGAATGATATAATTTAGTAGCATGCAATGAACAAGTAGTGATGTCTCCGTATTCAAAAATAGATTTACCTTTAACTTGAACCCCAAAAGCATGAGCCCCATCATAGATTACTTTTAAATTGTACTTTTTTGCAATATTTTCAATCGCTACAACATCACAAGGATTTCCATATACATGGGTTGCTAAGATTGCTTCTGTTTTATCAGTTATTGCACTCTCAATTTTTGAGGCATCAATATTTAACGTTCTCTCTTCTATATCTACAAAAACAGGTGTACATCCTTCCCAAACAATACATGATGTTGTTGCTACAAACGAAAAAGGGGTGGTAATTATTTCTCCACTTATTCCTAAAGCTTTAATAGCCATCTGTAAAGCAACAGTACCATTGGTCACAAACAACAAATGATTTACTTTAAGATACTCTTTAAGATTCATCTCTAACTCACTCGCAAGTGGTCCCATATTTGTTAGCCATTGTCTCTTCCAAATTCCATTAACAAATTGTTGATATTCTTCTTGTGGAGGTAAAAATGGTTTAGTAACTGGTATCATATTCTTTAAATTAAGTTTCTAATATCACTTATAGTTTGAAATTTAAATATAAATGCAAAAAAAATATAAACTATTGCTCCCACTATACTACTTATAATAAGTCGGGAAATATCATTATAATCAGTTAAACTATTATTAACAATAAAAATCACTAGTCCCATACAAATTGAAATAATAAAAATTGGCATTATATCTAATAATTGTTGCCTCATAGTATAATCAATTATAGAACCTGCATAATAGGTATTAATAAAAAGTGCTATTATTGACGCAATAACAGATCCTATTAACAAAGCTTTAAAACCGAATAAAACAGAAACAATTATTATAAATATTAGGATTATTTTTTTTATTATTTCTAATCTTAAAAACAAATCACTTCTGCCTTTAACCTGGAGTATCATCAAATTGTAAAGATGTAAAGGATACAAAATCCCAGAAAGGGAAATAATCTGAAAAATAGGGACAACAGGTAGCCATTTTTCAGTAAATAAAAAAGTAACAAGCTCATTTCCTAACAATGCCATTAATACAATTATAGGAGTTATAATAAAAAGAACCATCAGCATAATCTTTTTATAGACTACTCTTAAAGCAGGTATATCATCTTGCACTTTTGCAAAAAGAGGAAAAACGACTTTATTCAGTGCTGCAGAAATATTACCAACAGGTAACATCATCAAGGAATTAGCTCTAGTATAATACCCTACTGTTATAGGGTTATAAATCCTACCTATAATTATTTGATAAATATTTGTAAAAACAGTATCTAAAAGTGACGAGATCGTCATTTTATATCCAAAATGGAAATGCAATTTAAATCTATCAATATCAAAAATAAATTCTGGATACCAATCGGACGAAAACCACAAAAAGATTGATGTTAATAAATTTGTCAAAAGCATTGAATACACTAAAGACCAAACTCCAAAATCATTATATGCAAGAAAAACGCCTAACAAACTTCCAATTAGTAATGCGGGGGATGTGATAATAGCCTGCTTCTTAAATTTCATTTCTTTTGTCAAAATAGTATTTTGAACGGTTCCAAAAGCTAGAAAAACAAAAGAAAGCCCATATACTCTCGCTATATCCGTTAGTATAGGTTGTCTGTAAAATAATGCTATATAAGGAGCCGAAAGAAAAAATAAAAGATATATCAATAAACTAACTCCTAAATTAAAAAAAAAAACAGTCGAATAGTCCCTCGAATCTATTTTTGAAACCCTAATTAACGAACTTGTCATTCCTCCTTCAAATAATGCTGTTCCTATACCAATAAATACTGTTAACATTCCTATCAATCCAAATTCTGAAGGCAAAAGAATTCTTGCCAAAATAATTTGAACCAAAAATGTAATCAACTGAGTCGAAAATTGTTGCAAAAACGACCAAATAAAACCTCGTAAGGCCTGCTTTTTTAAAGACATATATTAAAATAAAAGTATGCTTATGCAATAAACTAAAAAATGAGATTACATTTATTTAATTTTAAAATTAAAGACTTCAATCTAAAAAAGAAGTTATCAAAAATGCATATAATAAATTTCATTTTTATAAGACAAAAATGCTACAAAAATTCACATTATTCTAAGTTCTTTTCTTAAAATAACGATGTTAGTAGACCCTAAAAAATACTATTATACATATCCCCAATAACCTAGTATACAAAGTAACTTAAAATGTATAAAATCTGACCCAACTTAAACATCTAGCTCTTTTAGTATTTTTCTAATTGTTAATACCAATAATACCAAAAAAATAGCTAAAAAACCGCCGATTACTAATCCTTTAATCTTACCGAAATGTGTTTTAGTTAAGGGTAAAATAGGTCTGTCAATTATCTGTATTAAAGGTGTTTCCTTGCGTAATGTTACTTTAGCCAACTCAGATTGTTTAACCAATTCAGTTAATATAGCTGTATTAGCCTGTACATCAACTTGTCTCCGAACTGAAGGAGCTCGACGTACATTAAGAGCTGGGTTTAAATTAAAAGTATTATCGTTCGCAACTGCTACTCCTGTTATTGCTCCGTTAAGTTCAGCCCTAATAGAATCAGTCTGTCTTTGTAAAACTAACATATTCGTTCTTGCTTTTTTACTTTTGGTATCAACATAAAAATCAGATACATTTTTAGCAAGTGCTTCGCAAAAATATTTTGCAAATAACTCATTGGTAGAAGACATATCTATATTAATAATAGCTACTTTTTTATCTTTTTGACCAACTGCTAATCCACCTATAGATAAACCTTGATAAATAGAACCTAAAATACTATCATGAACCCTTGTAAAGTACTTACGGTCTGTATTTATTAGAAACTGAATGTTTGCTAATTTAGGTTTATCTTTCCAACTTTTTCTTAGTTCGTTAATCTCAATATACATTTCTGTTAAAGAAATTATTTTTCCATTGTAATTAACAGGCGTCAATAAAGTTTGCTCGACCATCCTACGAGATTTAAATAACTCTGTTAAATTTGAACCTGTAAAAATACTTCCTCCTCCTCCTCCAAGGTCAAGTCCTAGTGAGCCTGCTAGTCCTAATGCACTACCTAGACCACCTCCCGATTTCTCATCCTCTAATGCAAAAGATAAAGTTGCTGTATAGATTGGTTTTTTTATAAAAGAATATGTCAATCCTAAAACAGCTCCTACTATTCCTGCCAATAGAATCACTTTCCATTGAGATAGCAAATAATCATACCACTCCTTTGCTTTTACTAATAATTCTTTTAACGAAATTTCATCGTTTTCAATAGGTCTATTATCCATTCTTAAAACTTATTTTTACTTAAAAGCAGTTAGTATCAATAATGCTAAACTCGAAACCACACTACCTATTCCAACCCACTCTCCAGCTGTCATTTTTTTAGTTACTGGCTTCTCAGGAACAACAATTTGAGAATCAGGCGTAACTTTTGGATAAGATCTAAAAAATAAAAAGGAACTAGCTACAGCTGCTTTACCATTTGGATATATGATATAAGCTTTCTTCTTCCAACCCATATTATCGACGCCTCCAACTGCATTTAAATAATATTTAAAACTTTTTCCACTTCTATATGGAATTTCTGAAGTCAACAACACATTCCCTGTTACTTTTACACCTTCATTATAAGTTGCTACTTCTATTTCGTCACCAGGAAACAAAGTAACATTTGAGTAATGATTTTTGTCCTTAACAATCCTTTCCCAATCTACAGGAATGGTAGCATACTTTAATTCTTCTTTTAATTTTTTAGCTAACTTCTTCTCCTTTAAAGTATCTTTTGAGAAATTCAAATCTATACTTTCAAGCATTTCGATTTGCTCTTCTTTGATAGGTCTTTTAATCTTCATTCCGTCAAGATTAGCAATTGATGTCAATCCTCCTGCACGCATCACAACATTATAAACTGTTTCTTTTTTATTCGCCAAAACGTACTTTCCAGGATAAGAAACTGCTCCACTTATTTTTACCATTTCTGGCTTTTCATAAACAGCCATTCTTCGTATGTTAATAACATCAAAAGGCATTAATAAAAAGTTCTTTATCTGTTCATTATTATCTGCTGTAATTTCAAGTTCAAATACATCAACTCGCTTTGGATCCGTATCATTTATCGCATCCGACTTTTTCATTCTTGCTACTTCAACTCTTTTTGATGCAGAACCTGTTAATCCACCAACTTGAACAACCAAATCATTCAAAGTTAAATTTTCATAATACTCGTATATTCCAGGGTTCTTAACTTCTCCATCAATTGTAATTTTATATTCTTCTCTAAAATCTAAAATAGAATATACTGTTACAATGTCTTCTCTTTTCAAAAGTATATCAGCATTCAAATCTCCAGACAAAGCATTTACTAAATCAACATTCACAATTTCTGTTGTTAAATCAGATTTTAAACGAATAATTCTTGCTCTCTTTGTATATGCATCTTCTTTCAAACCTTCCGCTCTGGTTATTAATTCAGATATACGCATACCTTCTGAAAAAGAATAGAAATCTGGTCTAAAAACGGCTCCTTCAATTTGAATACGATTTGCGAATCTATTTAAAATTTTTGCAACTTTAACAACATCTCCAGACTGTGGTTGATATACACTAAATTCACTTTCGTTCACATCATGTACCTTAAATTCTTTCCCTGTTTTTTGCAATATATTTACAGATGCTGTATAGGCAAACTCATTAAATCCTGAAGCAAATGATAATAAGTCACTAAACGTTTCTCCTTTTTTCATTTCAAAAATTCCTGGACGCTTTACTTCCCCTTCTAACGTAACTCTCTGGCTATAAGCAGGAATCCTAATCACGTCATTTTCTTTCAAACTTACATTATCAGATTGATCACCTTTTACTAGAAATTTATAAATATCTATATTTTTATAAATTTTGCTATTACGAATCAATTCAATGTTTCTATAACTTCCATTCTTCCCAGGTCCTCCTGCTAAATGCAAAGCATTATAAACGGTTGCTAAAGATGAAACAGAATAATTTCCAGGTTGTTTTCCTCCAACAATGGTAACTTTAATAGTACGTATTTGCCCCAAACTAACACTAACTTGAGATTGTCCAGAACGTACTGTACTATAAACTCTTGCTATTGCAGCTTTTATTTTTTGAGTAGCAGCTTCAATTGTCATTCCTGAAACAGCAATTTGGCCAACATATTGTATCGTAATTTTTCCTTCAACACTCACTGGAATATTGTCATCAAATTCCTGAACGCCATAAACACTAATTTGCAATTCATCTCCAGGTCCAAGAATATAATTCATTGGTGTAGCTAATTTTAAATCAGGCTCAAAATTTAAAGTTGGATTATCAAACAATTCAGAACCAAAAATTAAAGCGTTTACAGAATCCTTAATTTTGTTATTAACTACTTCTTGTTGCTTCCTTCCAAACTCAGTTTTTTTATTCTTGTCCTTATCTTTTAGATTCTTATCATCTGAATCCTTATCATTTGAACTCTTCTTTTTTGGCTCTTTTCTAGAGATTTCGTCCACTCTTGTTTTTAACTTCGAAAATTCAGATTTACTCATCCCTTTTGACAAAATTGCTTCCTCTGCATCATCTATAGTAAGGTCTTTAGCATTTAATTGATTCTTAATTTTATTAATATCACTATCAGATAAATAATCAACCTTAACAGTACTTAAATCCTTTGACTGTAGGATATCCTGAGCTGACATATTTAATGATACAAAAAAAGTAAATAATAATACTAGTACTGCGGTTATCTTTTTCATAGTTAATTTAGTCGAATTCATTTAGATAGCCCTAATTCAATATCCTGAATTAGGAATTACCATCTTTAAGAATATTGTTTTTTATAGTAATCTTTATAAGTCCCAGAAGTTACATTTTGTAACCACTCTTCATTATTCAGATACCAGTTTATGGTTCTTTCTAATCCTTCTTCAAAAGTAACAGAAGGCTTCCATCCTAATTCTGTATTAATTTTTGAGGCATCAATTGCATAACGTAAATCATGTCCAGGTCTATCTTTTACGTACGTAATTAATTCTTGAGAATTTCCTTTATTTCTTCCTAATTTCTCATCCATGATTTGACATAATAATTTTACCAAATCAATATTCTTCCATTCATTAAAGCCTCCAATATTATAGGTCTCATGATTTTTACCTTCATGAAAAACTAAATCAATAGCAATAGCATGATCCTCAACGAATAACCAATCCCGAGTATAATTCCCATCTCCGTATACTGGTAATGGTTTGTTATTGATAATATTATTGATAAAAAGTGGGATTAATTTTTCAGGAAAATGATAAGATCCATAATTATTTGAACAGTTCGTTAAAACATAAGGCAATCCATAAGTTTCTCCATAAGCTCTCACAAAATGATCTGAACTTGCTTTCGAAGCAGAATAAGGGGAATTAGGGTCATATGATGTTTTTTCTGTAAACAGTCCTTCAGCCCCAAGTGAACCATAAACCTCGTCAGTACTAATGTGATAAAATCTTTTTCCCTCGAAATTGTTTTTCCATTGGTTTTTGGCTGCATTCAATAAATTCATTGTGCCAATAACATTTGTTCTAACAAATGCTAACGGATCTTCTATTGAACGATCTACATGAGATTCAGCTGCTAAATGCAAAACACCTTCAAAATTATTTTCAGAAAAAAGTTCGTTTATAAAAGATTCATTAACAATATCTCCTTTAATAAAAGTATAATTTGGTTCATTCTCGATATCTTTAATGTTTTCTAGATTACCCGCATATGTCAATGCATCTAAATTAAATATTTGATACTCTGGATATTTTTTCACGAAACGTCTTACTACGTGTGACCCAATAAATCCAGCACCTCCTGTTATAAGTATTTTTTTCATTTTATTTTATTAATTCAACAATTCTGAATTTTCTTTTTCTAAATCACAATATAAATCCTTAACATCTTGTGAACTTTCTTTTTGCAAAATTAAGTTCGCAGAATCAGTATACACAAAAATAGTGTTTTTTAATCCTAAAAAAGCAGTGTACTTATCAGAGCCAATAACCATATTTCCGCATTTATCGACAAAATGTCCTTTGTTAATTAAGTAATCATAAACAGACTCAAATGAACCTAAATCTGACCATGTAAAAGAAGCTGGTACAACTTTTATTTTCTTACTTCTTTCCATAACTGCATAATCAATGCTTATTGAAGGAATGTCAAGTGAAAGTTCTAAATCTAAATTACCATTCTGATTAAGTTCCCAAGCTTTTTTAGATTTCTCATATATTTCTGGTTGATATGCTTTCAATTCATCTAATAAAACACCTGCTTTAAAACAAAACATTCCACTATTCCATAAAAAGTTCCCTTGTGCAATAAAACTTTTTGCAGTTACACTATTAGGCTTCTCCCTGAATGAAATAACATCATCACCTTTTGATTCTATATAACCATAACCAGTCTCTGGTTTTGTCGGAACGATTCCAAAAGTTACGATGTAACCCTCTTTAGCTTTACTAATAGCTTTTTTTATCGCTAATTCATATTCTTCCATTTCATCAATAATGTGATCAGATGGCGTTATAATTAGAATATCGTCCGATTGCGAAGCAAATGCCGCAAAAGCAATTGCTGCTGCTGTATTTCTTGGGGTCGATTCAACTATGTTTATATAAGTTTTATCTAATTTACCCATTACTTTTTCACTCAAATGACAGTTATCTACATTTCCAACTACCATTGCTTTATCAGCTAGATTTGCATTTCGCTCCACTGTCATTTCAAACAGTGATTTTCCCTCGAAAATTTCTAAATATTGTTTAGGCATACTTTTACGAGAGAGTGGCCATAATCTGCTACCAATTCCTCCAGTTAAAACAACATGTATAATTGAGTTCTTTGTATTCATAATCTATTTTTAACTAATAAAACAAGTAGATGTATCTTAATTTTATAGTCTATTATCTGCTACATTTCCTAGTACCCCTTTTACATCGTACAACAAGCTATTTGTTTTTTGTAATTCTGTAAAGTTCAAATTTAAAAAATCTGTATGCGCTACACCTAAGACAACAGCATCAAACTTTTCATTAGGAATTGTATTTGTTATATCTAATTTATATTCTTTATGTACTTCTTCTAAACTTGCTAATGGATCAAATATTGTAATTGTAATACCATATTCTTTCAAAGCCTGAATTAAATCAACAATTTTAGTATTGCGAACATCAGGACAATTCTCTTTAAATGTAATTCCTAGCATTAAAAGATTAGCTCCATTTACATAAATTCCTTTTTTAAGCATTAACTTCACTACTTGCGAAGCAATGTATTCTCCCATACTATCGTTTAAACGTCGTCCAGCTAAAATAATTTCTGGATGATATCCAAACTCTTGAGCTCTTTGTGCCAAATAATAAGGATCTACACCTATACAATGACCTCCAACTAGTCCTGGCTTAAATGGCAAAAAATTCCATTTTGTTCCTGCGGCTTTTAAAACAGCTTGAGTATCAATTTGCATCAAATTGAATATTTTAGCTAATTCATTTACAAATGCGATATTAATATCTCTTTGTGAATTTTCAATAACCTTTGCCGCTTCAGCAACTTTTATTGTTGGTGCCAAATGCGTTCCAGCTGTAATAACAGTTTTATACAAGTCATCGACTCTCTTCCCTATTTCTGGAGTTGAGCCGGATGTTACTTTTAATATTTTTTCGACAGTATGCTCTTTATCTCCAGGATTAATTCGTTCTGGAGAATAACCTGCATAAAAATCAACATTATATTTTAATCCAGATATTTTTTCCAAAACGGGAACACATTCCTCCTCTGTTACGCCTGGATAAACAGTAGATTCGTAAATAACAATATCTCCTTTTTTTAAAACAGAACCAACCGTTTCACTTGATTTATATAATGGAGTTAAATCTGGTCTATTATTTTTATCAACTGGAGTTGGTACTGTAACAATATAATAATTACAGTCTTTTATATCCTCTATTTTAGAAGTACAATACAATCCAACAGTATCCCCAACTTCACTAAGTAATACTTTCTGTAATGTCTCATCATCAACTTCTAATGTTGTGTCAGTACCAGATTGTAAAGAAGTAATTCTAGTCTGATTGATATCGAAACCAACAACCGGATATTTTGTAGAAAATAACCTAGCCAATGGCAAACCAACATAACCTAAGCCTATAACTGCTATTTTTATGTTTTTCTCCATTATTACTAGTCTTTTTTAGTTATTTTAATCATTTATTTACACAGCTTCGCTTATCCAAGTCACATTTTGACTTCGATAAGCGAACATACAATTTCGGCAAATATACCATAATAAGGCTATTAATTCAATATCAAAAACCATGGAAAAATCAAAAAATATATCATTCAACATAAAAAAAACACAACCAACTAAAAATCAACACTAAAAAAACAGCTAATAAAAGTATTAAACATAAAAAAATCACTAATTTTAGTGATTCTTTTTTATCATAAACTCTTACAAGTAACCTATGTTCATCTTGTTAATTTATTTATATTTTATCTTTAACACACAGCCTAATGATTCCAAAACCAAAATATAATGAGTATTCGATATTTCTTGAACAATTGCATCCTGATTACTAAAAACTCCAGAATCTAACTTTATTTTATCCCCTATTTTAAATGGAACTAATGAAACTTCACTAATGATTGGAGAACTCAAACTATTTTTAATAACATTTATTTCTTCATCTCTTACAATTGCTGGCTTTCCTAACCAAAACAAATAACGAATTACCCCAGGTGTTTGAAACACTAAATTTCTATCCAAATCTTTTAATTGAACAAAAACATAAGAATTAAACAAAGGGACTTCTATCTTTTTTTTCCTATCTGACCATTGTCGAATTTGAGTAATTAATGGACAATAACACGTTATCCCAATTTTATTTAATTGGTCCGCTACTTTTTTTTCCCATTTGGGCTTCGTATAAACTACGTACCAATTCATTATTATCTACTTATTATGAAATTCACTTATAAACATTAATGCAGTAATTCTCAATTAACCACAATCAAGATTTCAAGAACCAATTCCTAAATATACGAATCCTATTTTCTCTAATTCTTCTCTATTTAATATATTTCTCCCGTCAAAAACGAAAGCTGGTTTTTGCATAGAGTCATATATTTTTTCCCAATCATAACCTACAAACTCATCCCATTCTGTTAGCACGGCAATTGCATGAGCTCCTAAGCAAGCATCATAAGCATTATCAAAAGTCGCAACCATTTTAGCATTTTCATCTAAACTTCTAGTCTCTAAATAATTTAAATCATTCAGCATTTTTACTCTGGAAACTTTAGGATCATAAACCGCAATCTTAGCTTGTTCATTTATTAAATCATCTGCTACATAAATTGCAGCTGACTCACGAGTGTCGTTAGTGTCTTTCTTAAAGGCCCAACCTAAAAATGCTATTTTTTTCCCTGAAACAGTATTATATAATGTCTGAACTATTTTATTAGAAAATCTTCTTTTCTGGTGGTCATTCATAATAATTACCTGTTCCCAATAATCAGCTACTTCATGTAATCCATATGTCTTAGCAATATAAACTAAATTTAGGATATCTTTTTGAAAACATGACCCTCCGAATCCAACTGAAGCTTTAAGAAATTTAGAACCAATTCTGGTATCCATACCAATTGCTCTAGCTACCTCGTTTACATCTGCCCCAGTTTTCTCACACAATTCAGACATTGCATTAATTGATGATATTCTTTGAGCTAAAAATGCATTTGCAGTCAACTTTGACAATTCTGATGACCATACATTTGTAGTAAGTATTTTATCTGATGCTACCCAATTAGAATACACCTCTACCAAAGCATCTATGGCTATTTTACCATCTGGTGTAGTATCACCACCAATTAAGATTCTATCTGGATTTAATAAATCTGTTACCGCAGTTCCTTCAGCTAAAAATTCTGGATTTGATAGTATTTGAAACTGAACTCCATTTCCTGTATTATCCAAAATACTCTTGATTGCCTCTGCAGTTCGCACAGGTAATGTCGATTTTTCGACTACAATCTTATTATCTTTTGCAATTTTTGCAATTTGTCTTGCGCATAACTCGATATACTTTAAATCTGCTGCCATACCTTTTCCTTTTCCATAGGTTTTAGTAGGCGTATTTACAGATATGAAAATAATTTGAGCTTCGTCTATAGCTTTTTCAACATTAGTAGAAAAGAATAAGTTTCGTCCTCTAGCTTCGGCTACAATTTTATCAAGACCTGGTTCATAAATCGGAATGTTATTAGTATCCTCATCATTCCATGCATTGATTCTTTCTTCATTTAAATCAACTACTGTAACTTGTATATGCGGACATTTTTGCGCTATAACTGCCATTGTTGGCCCTCCAACATAACCCGCACCAATACAACAAATCTTTGTGATTTTCATCTAATTAAATTTATAAATGTTTTATTTTATATTTTTCATTCTATATTAAAGAATGTTATTATTTCAAATTATTCCAATACCAACTTACAGCTTCTTTCAAGCCTTCTTGCAATGAATATTCAGGATTATAATCCAGTAGTCTTTTCGCCTTTTCAATACTTGCCAAAGAATGCGGAATGTCCCCTGATCTATTAGGTCCATATGTTATTTCTACTGAAGCAATTTTAGGCTCATACTCAGACAAATATTTTTTCAAATAGCCTACTAGGTCATTTAATGTATTTCTATCACCATATGCCGTATTATAAACTGTATTTATAGCCTCTGGATTCTTTGTTGCAATTGCCAAAGCATTCATCTGAATCACATTATCAATATAAGTAAAATCTCTTGAGAAATTTCCATCTCCGTTAATCAAAGGACTTTCTAAAGCCATTAATTGCATGACAAATTTAGGAATCACAGCAGCATATGCTCCTTTCGGATCTTGCTTTCTCCCAAAAACATTAAAGTAACGCAATCCAATAGTTTCTAAGCCATACGTTCGACTGAAAATTTCAGCATACAATTCATTTACATATTTTGTAATTGCATAAGGCGATAATGGTTTCCCTATAACATCTTCTACCTTTGGCAATCCTTCAGAATCTCCATAAGTAGATGAACTTGCAGCATATACAAACCTTTTCACTTTAGCATCACGTGAAGCCACTAGCATATTTAAAAATCCAGAAACATTAACATCATTAGTTGTTATCGGATCATTTATCGACCTCGGAACTGAACCTAAAGCAGCTTCATGCAAAACATAGTCAACTCCTTGCACTGCTGCCAAACAATCAGCGATGTTACGAATATCTCCTTCTATCAATTTAAAATTAAGATTAGAAATAAAATCTTTTAAATTATGTCGATGTCCTGTCGAAAAATTATCTAAACAAACAACTCTATGTCCTTGCCCTAAAAAATACTCGCAAAGATTTGAACCAATAAACCCAGCTCCTCCTGTAATTAATATCGTGTTTTGTGATTCCATAATTAATACTTTAAAGTTACTCGATATTATTTTTTATTCAATTTATTGAAAATAGCTCGCAAAAAACTTGGCTTTTCAGACTCTTCATGATATCCGTTAGAATAATTACCATATCCATAAGTTGTTCCGTATTTGGCTTTATTCTCAAAACCATTCAAAACTATACTCGCATTTGTTAGCTCACCCCTTTTAACTCTGTTATTCAACAACGTAATCATATCCTTTTTGGTATAATTTTGCCTTACAATATATAAGGTTACATCACTATATTGTGCCAATTCCAAAGAATCGGAAACAAGACCAACTGGAGGTGTATCTAAGATTATATAATCATATTTTTTCTTCAACTCATCAATAAACTCTTTCATCGTTTCTCCCAAAATCAATTCTGAAGGATTTGGAGGAATTGGTCCTGAAAGGATAACATCTAAATATGGAATTTTAGTCGCATTCGTGATTTCAGCTAAGCTTTTTTTCTTAATCAAATAATTCACTACTCCAACTTCATTAGTCAAATTAAATTCTTCTGCCAATCTTGGCTTTCTTAAATCTAAACCAACAATAACTGTTCTTTTTTCGCTCAAGGCAAAAACTGTAGCAATATTAATAGAACAAAATGTTTTTCCTTCACCACTTACTGATGAAGTGATCATTAATGTTTTTGCCCCATCAACTTGTTGTTTTTTATATAAAAATTGCAAGGAAGAACGTATTGCTCTAAACGATTCCGATAATGCCGATTTAGGCCTGTCGAATACCGCTAAACTTGAAGATTCGCCACTTACACCGATTACTCCTATTAACGGAATCTGTGTTTGTTTACTAACATCTTCTATATTCTGGATTGAATTATTAATAAAGAAAAGTGCCAAAATCACTACTAGTGGAATTAACAACCCTAAGAATAATGCCAGAACATAATTAACAGATGTTTTAGGCCCTATCAATCCTCCTCCAACATCTTTGGCAGGATCTATAAAATGAATATCTGATAGATTAGCCGCTTTTACAATATCCGCTTCGCTTCTTTTTTGAAGAAATGTGCTATAAATATTATCGCTTAAATCATACTTTCTTTTAATCTTCAACAACTCTTGCTGCTCTTCTGGTAATTTTTTAATTGTACTTTCGGTCTGACCAATTTTACTATTTACCATTCCCAAATCATACTGTAATGAAGCTTTTGCTGAAGCAATATTTTCTAACAAAACATTTTTAACAGCCATCATTTGATTGTCAAAATCTTTAAAAATCTTATCACTTTTTACTGCATAAGCCATTTCTGATCTTTGCGTAGAAAGCGAAATTAATTTAGAAACATTTACAACAATATTTGGATCTTCAATTCCTGCAACAGATGGCGCCGGCAATTTAGAATAATCAACACTATTTTTTAAATATGCTTTTAATGAATTATAATAAGCTACTTTACGGGTAATTTCATCTCTTTCGATATCAAAATCCATAATTTTGTCCGAAAACTTAGCTCCTCCTTCTTCTATATTATAAACATTTTTGCCCTTTCTAAATGACTTTAACTCATCCCCTGTTTCCTTTAACTGAGTTTCCATTGCCACAAGTGTACTGTCAATAAAACTAATCGTATTTGTAGCAAACTGATTCTTACTGTCAAGTTGGATTTTCATTAACATTTTTACGGTAGAATTTAAATACTCTACCATTCTTGCTTTATTAGTACCTTGCATTCCTAAAGTAAGTATAGAACCACCTCTTTCGTCTGATTGTACATTAACTCCTCTATATCTCGCTACAGTTCCATCAAAATCATTAAATCTTATAAAATATTCTTTCCCTTTATAAAAACCTGGGTTATCATTAATTTGCAATTTCCAATTCAAAAAAGGCAACGAGACTTGCTCACCAACTTTATACTTCTTTACAAATTCTCCAATTTCTACTGCTGTATTACTACGTGAATTATTGGTGTAAGTAATTAATGAAACTGAATTACCCTCAAAAGGAATTCTGATTTCGTATTCATTGTCACTTAAAAACTTAACACTAATTAATGAACCAGCAAGTTGTCCTTTAGATTTATCGATAGCTATATAAAAAGGAACTGCTCCGTAAGCATCTACCAAATTATATTCTCCTTGTTCTAAATAGTCTATATAATATTGTAGTTTATCTACAACTAGCTCGTTATGGGATCTTGATTGCAACACTGTAGTTGTGCTACTCATTTGATCTGAAGTTCCTCCCCAATTAAAAACTAAACTTGTGTTTGAGGTAAAAAAAGGATTATTTTCTTCTTTTATGGAAATCAAAGTTTCCATTCCATAAATTTTTTCTTTACGAATATTTACTTGATAAGCAATTGCAAAAGCAATAATCAAACTCACTAAAAACCATTTCCAGTACCCTCCGATTTTTAATAAAAATCCTTTCAAATCAAAACTTGATTGATTATCAAAAATCGAAAAATCTTTTATATCTAACATTTTATTAGTAGGTTTTTAAAGTTTTAAAAGTAAAAATGTAGTTGTTGCCAAAGATATTATCGTAATTATTGTTCCTATAGACTCAATTCCTGTTTTACCTGTTCCCCAAGTTTTTTGTTTGAGTGGTTTTACATATATATAGTCATTTGGCTGTAAATAGTAGTAAGGAGATTTCATTACGTTAAGATCCGTAAGATCTATATCATGCATTTCTACTCCTGTAGGAGATTGACGAATAATGGTAACTGCTTTTCTATTTCCTGTAATTGTAATATCGCCAGAGTTAGCAATAGCTTCCATTACATTTACATGTTGCTGAAAAAGTGTTTTGGTACCTGGGGATCCCACTTCTCCATTTATTGTATATCTAAAACCAGCAAGTTTTACTGTAACAAAAATATTCGCTTCAGATTTAAAATGCTCGTCTAATAATTGCTTCTCGATTTTAATACGCACTTCTTCAAGTGTATATCCCATAACATTTATTTCTCCCAGAATTGGCATTCTGATATTTCCATGGTCATCTACCGTAAAACCATCAAAATACAGACCTGCCTCTGAACGCACAGAAGTTTGTCCGCTTGCTTTTTCTGTAGTATTAAAAATTGCTACTAATTTAGGATCAATAGCTTTTATATCAATGCTTAAAACATCATTTGTTTGTAACCGATATGGTTTTGATTCTACAGCGGCAATATTACTTTCTGTTCCAGTTGCTCCTTTATCTTGTAAATAAACTAAGTCATTTAATGGTATGCAAGATGTAAAAAGTGCTCCAATAAGCAGCAACAGATAAAAAGAGTTTTTGTTCATTTGTAGAATTTTAACAGCAAATATAGCTTTTCATTTACTATTTAGAAAATATCGATTTTGATTAAAGAATCATTAATGATTTTTGAAGGTTTTTTCGAACGGAACTCTTTGTAATATACTTCGTCCAAGGGTAACTTCGTCTGCATATTCTAGTTCATCTCCCACTGCAATTCCTCTTGCAATTGTAGAAATTATAATATCGACATCGGCAATTTGTTTGTAGATATAAAAATTGGTAGTATCTCCTTCCATAGTCGAGCTTAAAGCAAATATAATTTCGGCTACTCCGCCAAGTTTTACTTTTTCGACTAAACTCGTTATATTCAACTGACTTGGCCCAACTCCTTCTATAGGCGAAATTTTCCCTCCTAAAACATGATAAATCCCTTTATATTGTCCCGTATTTTCTATTGCCATTACATCGCGAATATCTTCGACTATACAAATAGTTTGATGATTCCTGGATGTATTGGCACAAATTTCGCAAACTGCAACATCGGAAATATTATGACAGCTTTCGCAAAATTTAATATCGGCACGCATTGTTGTAAGTGCTTCGGCCAAAAATCCGGTTTGCTCTTTGGGTTGTTTTAATAAATGTAAAACCAATCGCAAAGCCGTACGCTTACCAATACCTGGTAATTGCGACATTTCGTTGACTGCTTTTTCTATTAATTTTGAAGAAAATTCCATGAGGGCAAAAATAGTAAATTTGCGGGTTTACCCGACTTGTGTTTATAAAAATCAGAAGTTTTAAATGCTTTAAATATTCCTTTTTAAAACTAATCGTGACTATTGTTTATTTCGGGTCTAGCCCAGATAAAAGCGACATCCTTTTTCTGGCTTTTTCTGCCAGAAAAAGATATAGCGGATAGCTGGAAATAGCTCCTAAAAACAATAATTTTTTATTTTATAGAACTAATATTGATTTGTAGTAAGTAAAACCAATGTACATGCAACTTCGGCTTTGATATTATTAAGTTCTAACAATTGATATAATTCTGGATTTTCGGTTCCTGGATTAAAAATCACTCGTTTAGGCTTAGCTTCTACAATGTAATTGTAATAATCACGCTGGCGCGCAGGATTTAAATATAAAGTAATTGTATCTATATTTTTAAGCGGAATCGCTTTTGTATAAATTTTCACTCCAGCAACTTCTCCAGTATTTTGACCTATAGCCAATACTGTGTGTCCTTTCTCTACTAATTTATTTATGGCTAAAAAAGCGTATCTATCAGGTTTTGTAGTTGCTCCAAGCACTACTGTTTTTTTATTTTTCATTGTCTTTATTGTATTCTACAAAAGTAATCAAAAAGGTTAAGCTCTTGGATGATTTAAAAAGTTTAGTTATTTTTCAATAAAAACAAGAATCTACTGATTAATCTATAATCATATCTTTTAAAAAGACTATTTTTACAATACTAAACAAGACTTTATGGATCTATTTATTTACTTATTTGCCGCTCTTTTCTCGGTACTAAACCCAATTGGAACTGTTCCAATCTTTGTAGGATTAACACAACATGACTCCAAAAAAGAGCGTTCCAGAATTTCTTTATGGACTGCGATAAACGTTTTCCTAATTTTAATTGTTTCTTTTTTTGTAGGTCAATATATGCTAACATTCTTCGGAATTAGCATTGATGCTCTTCGTATTGCCGGAGGAATTATAATTGTAAGTTCTGGTTTCTCACTACTTTCAGGTAAATTCAATAAGAAAAGAGGTATAAATAAAAAGATAGAAACAGATGCTCAACAAAGAAATGACATTGCTCTTACCCCATTAGCAATCCCAATGCTTGCGGGCCCTGGCTCAATTTCTTTATTAATTGCTTTTTATCAGGAACATCATCAAACGATGGAAATTATAATAGGATCACTCGCAATCTTAGCTATTGCTATTGTAATTTTTATTATTCTTAGAAGCGCACATTACCTGGCTAAAATTCTTGGAGCTTCTGGGATTGTTGCTATTTCTAGAATTGTTGGTTTTATTGTAATTGCTATCGGAATACAATATATAGTAAGTGCTATTATCAATATAATAAAAGGAAATTTGATGTAAAATTAAATTGCTTAAAAATAAGAAAGGGGATAAATACTGAATTTATCCCCTTTTTTGTATAATCATATTTTAGCTTATGCTCTTGGCAAAAACACTTCTGCCATCATACATCTTGCACTTCCTCCACCACAAGCTTCGATAGTATCTAAACTTGAGCTTAAAATTTCTGCATGATTTTCTAGTTGCGAAATTTGTTTTGGCGTTAAGCTTTGATGCGCTGAAGCACTCATTACAATATATTTCTTATCATTTGCTCCACGAACTTCAAGCATATTTCCTGCGAAATTATTCACTTGAGCTTCTGTAATTAAGATAACTTCTTTTTTATCGGCTTTTAGATTTTCAAGAACCATTTTTCGTTCTTTTTTATCATCGATACAATCAGCACAGATCACTGCAAATGTTTCTCCTAAGCACATCATAACATTGGTATGATAAATTAGCTTTCGTTCTCCATTAACAGTTTGAAATGCTTCAAAAATTACTGGTGCACAATCGAAATCTTCGCAGAATTCTATAAACAGTTCTTCATCTGCTCTTGGTGACAAGGCGCAATATGCTTTTCCATTTGCTCTATCTAAAAGTAAACTTCCTGTTCCTTCTAGGAAGAAACCATCTTCTTCTGCCGATGTATAATCAACTATATTATTTATTTCGAATCCTTTTTCTTCTAGAGTATCTAAGATATCTTCACGACGTTCCTGACGACGATTCTCTGCAAACATAGGATACAATGCTACATCTCCATTTTCATGAAAAGAAACCCAGTTGTTTGGGAATATACTATCTGGCGTATCTGGATTTAGAGTATCTTCTACAACGGTTACATCTACTCCAACTGCTCTTAACTTCTCAACAAAAGCATCAAACTCTTGTTGCGCTTTGGCATTTACTGTAGCTGGCAAAAGTCCGTCTAACACTTTTTGATAATAATTATTTACTGCCGTTTGTTCATTCATACGGAATGCCACTGGGCGAATCATTACTATTGCGTTTGTAGTTTGTTTCATTTTTTTGATATTAAATTAATCTCGAATTAAAGGCAATGTCGAACATCTCAATAACCCTTCTTGTTTGGCTATTTCGGCATATGGAATTTCTTCTACAACAAACCCATTACTTCTTAACCAATTATTTAATCTAGTAAAGTTCTTCTCTGACACAACAACATTTGTATCTATCGAAAAAACATTCGAGTTCATATAATACATTTCTTCTCTCTCGATATGAAATAAGTTTTCTTTCCCGAAAAGATTCACTAAATATCTATAATCTGCCTCTTCACGAAATCCTCTTCTATAAATAATCCCTTTATCTTTCCCTACTGGTTGAAAACAGCAATCTAGGTGCAAAGCATTATCACGCGCTTCGATTTTAGATTTAACCAAATCAAACTCTTTAACTATTTTATTAGGAAACAAATTTCTGATAAACTCAACTCCTTGCATATTTGTTCTTGCAGTAATATAATCTTTATAGTCACTTCCTTTATAAGTCCCTATAAATATATGATTATTCCAGAGCATAACATCTCCCCCTTCTATATGCACTTCTTCTGGCGGGCGAACTACTTTATTAGGATCCATCTGATCTATTACATACTGAATCGCATCTAACTCACGTTCTCTATCAGGTAAAATATTCGATTTTACAAAAATATCATCTATTACGAAACCAATATCTCTAGTAAAAATCTGGTTGTAATTTTCAATCATTTCTGGACGAAAAACTGTCACATTGTATTTTTGAAGTACTGCATTAAAAGCATCCATTTCGGCAACCATATCAGACTCTACTGGATATGTTCCTGCCTTAATATGCTCCAATGATTTCGGGTCATACGCTTCCTCAATAGTTGGCGTAGGTCCGTTATGAACTGCAGATCCCAAAACTACTGCCCATAATCTTGATGTTTCGTTCTTTACATTTAATTGTAACATATTCTATTATTTGATTTCGACAAAGATAAAAAAAAGCTTCACAGTTAAGTGAAGCTTTAAATTGAATTTTATTTATTCGATTTGAATTCTCTTAAAGGATGACCTGTATATATTTGTCTAGGTCGACCGATTGGTTCTTTATTTTCACGCATTTCTTTCCATTGCGCGATCCAACCTGGTAATCTTCCGATAGCAAACATAACAGTAAACATATCTGTAGGAATTCCTAATGCTCTGTAAATGATTCCTGAGTAAAAATCTACGTTAGGATATAAGCTTCTTGATTTAAAGTATTCATCTTCAAGAGCAGCTGCTTCAAGTTTTTTAGCTATAGATAAAATTGGATCATCAACACCTAATGTATTTAAAACTTCATCTGCTGCTTTCTTAATAATTCTAGCTCTTGGATCAAAGTTTTTATAAACTCTATGACCAAATCCCATTAAACGGAAAGGATCATTTTTATCTTTAGCTTTCGCCATGAATTTATCTGTATCTCCACCATCTTTATTAATTTCTTCCAGCATCTCAAGAACAGCTTGATTTGCACCTCCATGAAGTGGTCCCCAAAGTGCAGAAACTCCTGCAGAGATTGAAGCAAATAAACCAGCGTGAGAAGAACCTACCATTCTTACTGTAGATGTAGAACAGTTTTGCTCATGATCTCCATGTAAGATGAATAATTTATCTAATGCGTTAACAACAATTGGATTTGCTGCATAAGGTCCAGTAGGCAATTTAAACATTAATTGCATAAAGTTCTCTACATACCCTATTGTATTATCATAGTAGTTTAATGGGTAACCCATTGTTTTTCTATAAGTCCATGTAGCAATAACAAGAAACTTAGCTATCGTTTTACAAATAGCCTCATACATTTCTTTTTCATTTTCTACATTCACAGCTTTTGGATTAAAAGCTGTTAAAGCACTTGTCAAAGCAGACAAAACACCCATAGGATGAGCCGTTTTTGGAAAACCGTCAATGATGTTTTTCATTTCTTCGTTTACCAAAGTATGCTTTTTAATATCAGCATCAAATTGTGCTAATTGTTGAGTTGTTGGTAACTCACCAAAAATCAAAAGATAAGATACTTCAGGAAAACTTGCTTGCTCAGCTAAATCTTCGATTGAGTATCCTCTGTAACGCAAAATTCCTAATTCTCCGTCTAAGAAAGTAATCTCACTTGTACAAGAACCTGAATTTTTATATCCTGGATCAAGTGTAATGAAACCAGTTAAATCACGTAATTTGTTAATATCGACAGCAGATTCATTTTCGCTTCCAGTTATAACAGGAAGTTCTATCTTCTTACCATCTACTTCTAGGGTAGCTATTTTTGACATAATATAATCGGAAATAAATCTTTTAAATAATAATTTATCAAATCTAAGGAATTTAAGACTAACTAAAAAAGGAATCTTGCTATGAATTTGTTAAAACTCAAAAAAAAAGCCATTCGTTTTTACGAATGGCTCAAAGTAATATATAATCTTACAATTATTTTATTTTGAAAGCTTTTAATCCAGGGAAATAAGCAGTAGTGCCTAATTCTTCTTCAATTCTTAACAACTGATTGTATTTAGCCATACGATCAGAACGAGAAGCTGAACCTGTTTTAATTTGACCACAGTTTAATGCAACTGCTAAATCAGCAATTGTGTTATCTTCTGTTTCTCCAGAACGGTGAGACATTACTGAAGTATAACCTGCATTTTTAGCCATATTAACAGCAGCAATAGTTTCTGTTAAAGTACCAATTTGGTTTACTTTAATAAGAATAGAATTTGCAATTCCTTTTTCGATTCCTGTAGATAAACGTTCAACATTAGTTACAAACAAATCATCACCTACTAATTGTACTTTATGTCCAATTTTTTCAGTAAGCAATTTCCATCCGTCCCAGTCATTTTCATCCATACCATCTTCGATAGATATAATTGGGTATTTAGCTACTAATTCAGCTAAATAATCAACTTGCTCTGCAGAAGTTCTTACTTTACCTGTTTCTCCTTCAAATTTAGAGTAATCGTATTTACCATTTACATAAAATTCAGCAGCAGCACAGTCTAGAGCAATCATAATTTCGTCACCGAAAGTATATCCTGCATTTTCAACCGCTTTTTTAATAGTATCCAAAGCATCTTCTGTTCCACCTGGTAAATTTGGAGCAAAACCTCCTTCGTCACCAACAGCAGTACTTAATCCTCTGTCATGTAATACTTTTTTCAAGCTATGGAAAATTTCAGTCCCCATTTGCATAGAGTGTGAAAATGAAGTTGCTTTTACAGGAAAAATCATAAATTCTTGAAAAGCAATCGGAGCATCAGAGTGCGAACCTCCGTTGATGATATTCATCATTGGAACTGGCAACGTATTTGCAGAAACTCCTCCTACATATCTATACAAAGGCAATCCTAATTCATTAGCAGCAGCTTTTGCCGCTGCAAGAGAAACACCTAAAATAGCATTTGCCCCTAATTTAGATTTATTTGGAGTTCCATCTAAATCAATCATTGTTTGATCAATTACATTTTGTTCAAAGACAGAAATACCAATTAACTCTTCAGCAATAATAGTATTTACATTTTTCACTGCATTCAAAACTCCTTTACCTAGAAAAGCTTTTCCACCATCACGTAACTCAACCGCTTCATGCTCTCCAGTAGAAGCTCCAGAAGGAACTGCCGCTCTTCCTAAAACTCCGTTTTCTGTAACTACATCAACTTCAATAGTAGGATTACCTCTAGAATCAAAAATTTGTCTTGCGTGAATTTTTATTATAATACTCATTATTTCTATTTTTTATTATTAAATTATAAATATTTTTCGAAATTATAAAAATATTTGACACTAATTAAGTTCCTTAGTAATAAAATACTTTTAGTTATTAACTCAATCGTTTTAGTTTAATTCCCTTTTATATTCTCAATAAATTGATCGAATAAATAAGATGAATCATGAGGGCCAGGACTAGCTTCTGGGTGATATTGTACAGAGAAACAGTTTTTGTTTTTCATACGCATACCAGCAACAGTCTCGTCATTAAGATGCAAATGAGTAATCTCTAAATCTGGATGATTATCAAGTTGTTCTTTATTAACAGCAAAACCATGATTTTGAGACGTAATCTCACCTTTCCCTGTAATGATATTTTTAACCGGGTGGTTTATTCCACGATGTCCATTAAACATCTTATAAGTAGAAACTCCATTTGCTAAAGCAATAACTTGGTGCCCTAAACAAATACCAAATAATGGTTTATCATTTGCTAGTATATCTTTTGCAACTTCTATTGCCCCAAATAAAGGATCTGGATCACCAGGACCATTTGACAAGAAGTACCCATCTGGGTTAAATGCAGATAAATCTTTAAAAGTAGAGTCGTATGGAAAAACCTTAATATAACAATCTCTTTTAGCAAGATTACGCAAGATATTCTTTTTAATTCCTAAATCTAAAGCAGAAATTTTATAAGTAGCATTTTCATCTCCATAAAAATAAGGCTCTTTTGTCGAAACTTTAGAGGCTAATTCCAAACCTTCCATATTCGGAACATTTGCCAAAGCTATTTTTAAATCTTCTATCGAAGTTCCATCTGTACATATAACAGCATTCATTGCTCCGTTATCTCTTATATAACTCACCAATGCTCTTGTATCAACATCAGAGATACAAATAAGGTTTTCTTTTATAAAATAAGACTCCAAACTCTCTGAAGCATCTTCGCGAGAATAATTGAAGCTAAAATTTTTACAAACCAATCCCGAAATTTTAATGCTGTCTGATTCTATTTCAGAATCATTTACACCATAATTTCCAATATGTGCATTGGTTGCAACCATAATCTGACCAAAATAAGAAGGATCGGTAAAAATCTCCTGATATCCTGTCATTCCAGTATTAAAGCAAACTTCACCAAAAGTAGTACCACTAATTCCGATTGATTTTCCGTGAAAAATTGTTCCGTCACTTAGTAAAAGAATGGCGCTTTGTCGTGTTGTGTATTTCATTTGTAATTAGATATTTTGCAAATTTAATTTTTTAAAAGAGCGAGTGCAAGGTTTTTTAAAAAATTCATCTCTAAAAATAAAACCTCAAGAAGCTAAAGTGTTAGATTCTTGCATTTTTAGATTAGAAAAAACAAAAAAAAAGGATAAACTAGTAACTAGTTTATCCTTAATTCTTATTGAATGATTATTTTCATAATTATTCAGAAGCTTCAGTTGTCGTTTCTGTATCAGCAGCAGGAGCTTCAGAAGTCTCTTCAGCTTTCTTTGCTTTTCCACCACGACGGCTTTTAGCTTTTTTAACTTCTTTTTTACCTCCATTGTAAAGTTCATTGAAATCTACAAGTTCGATCATCGCCATATCAGCGTTATCTCCCAAACGATTTCCAACTTTAATGATACGAGTGTATCCACCTGGACGGTCTCCTACTTTAGCAGCTACATCTCTGAACAAGTCAGTTACAGCATATTTGCTACGTAAGTATGCAAAAACAATACGACGGTTGTGAGTCGTATCTTCTTTTGATTTTGTGATTAAAGGCTCAACGAATTGTTTAAGCGCTTTAGCTTTAGCAACAGTAGTGTTAATACGTTTGTGCTCAATAAGAGAACAAGCCATATTAGCTAACATAGCTTTTCTATGTCCAGTCTGTCTGCTTAAGTGATTGAATTTTTTTCCGTGTCTCATTGCTATGTTAAATTTAACTCGCCAAAGCGAATTAGATTATTCTTTATCTAGTTTGTATTTAGCTAAATCCATTCCGAAAGTTAAATTCTTAACTGCAACAAGTTCATCAAGTTCAGTTAAAGATTTTTTACCAAAATTACGGAATTTCATTAGGTCATTTTTATTGAACGATACTAAATCACCAAGTGTATCAACTTCAGCCGCTTTCAAGCAATTTAATGCTCTCACAGATAAATCCATATCAACAAGCTTAGTTTTAAGCAATTGTCTCATATGTAATGACTCTTCATCATACGATTCTGTTTGTGCAATTTCGTCAGCCTCGAGTGTAATCCTTTCGTCAGAGAATAACATGAAGTGGTGAATTAAAACTTTAGCAGCTTCAGTAAGAGCATCTTTAGGATTAATAGATCCATCAGTTTTAATTTCAAAAACTAATTTCTCATAATCGGTCTTTTGCTCAACACGGAAGTTTTCAATTGCATATTTTACATTTTTTACCGGAGTAAAAATTGAGTCTGTAAAAATAGTTCCAATTGCAGCGTTCTGTTTTTTGTTCTCCTCAGCAGGAACATATCCTCTACCTTTTTCGATAGTTAAATCGAAATTCAGTTTAATTTTACTATCTAAATTACAGATAACAAGGTCTGGATTCAGTACTTGAAAACCTGAAATAAATTTTTGAAAATCACCTGCTGTTAATTGATCTTTACCAGAAACAGAAATAGTAACTGCTTCATTATCGATATCTTCAATTTGACGTTTGAAACGAACTTGTTTAAGATTAAGGATAATTTCGGTAACATCTTCAACAACACCTGAGATAGTAGAAAACTCATGATCTACACCTTCAATGCGAACAGATGTAATTGCATAACCTTCTAATGCTGAAAGCAAAACTCTTCTAAGTGCATTACCAACAGTCAATCCATAACCAGGTTCTAAAGGTCTAAATTCGAATTTACCTTCAAAATCGGTTGAATCGATCATGATAACTTTATCGGGCTTTTGAAAATTAAATATTGCCATAAATTTCGACTAAGTCAATTATTATTTGTTGTACAACTCTACGATTAATTGTTCTTTAATGTTTTCTGGAATTTGAAGTCTCGCAGGTACAGAAACAAAAGTTCCTTCTTTAAGATCATTGTTCCAAGTAATCCATTCATAAACATGACTTGAATTTGATAAAGAACGTTCGATAGCTTCTAAAGATTTAGACTTTTCACGAACAGCAACTTTATCACCAGGCTTAAGGTGGTAAGAAGGAATATTAACAACTTCACCATTTACAGTAACGTGTCTGTGAGATACAATCTGACGTGCACCTCTTCTAGAAGGAGCGATACCCATTCTAAAAACAACATTATCTAATCTTGCTTCACATAATTGTAATAAAACTTCACCAGTAACTCCTTTAGTAGCTGATGCTTTTTCGAATAAATTTCTGAATTGTTTCTCTAAAATTCCGTAAGAATATTTAGCTTTTTGCTTTTCCATTAACTGAACAGCATACTCAGATTTTTTTCCTCTTTTTTTAGCCATCCCGTGTTGTCCAGGTGGGTAATTTCTTTTTTCGAAAGACTTATCATCTCCGAAGATTGCTTCGCCAAATTTACGAGCGATTCTTGTACTAGGACCAGTATATCTTGCCATTTTAAATTGTTTAAGATTGAGATTATGAATTCAGGTCTTATCCTTCGATAATCTATATTCAATCTAGGTTATACTATATTTGTTTTTGAGTATTAAACTCTACGTCTTTTAGGAGGACGACATCCGTTGTGAGGCATTGGAGTAACATCGATAATCTCAGTAACTTCAATTCCACCGTTATGAATAGAACGGATAGCAGACTCACGTCCGTTTCCTGGTCCTTTTACATAAACCTTAACTTTTTTAAGTCCTGCCTCAAGAGCTACTTTACTACAATCTTCTGCTGCCATTTGAGCTGCGTACGGAGTGTTCTTTTTAGAACCTCTGAAACCCATCTTACCAGCTGAAGACCAAGAAATAACTTCACCTTTCTTATTAGTCAAAGAAATGATAATGTTGTTGAAAGTGGCAGAAATATGAGCTTCACCCGTTGATTCAACGATAACTTTACGTTTTTTTGCAGTTGCTTTAGCCATATTACTTATTATTTAGTTGCTTTTTTCTTGTTAGCAACAGTTTTTCTTTTACCTTTTCTTGTTCTAGAGTTGTTTTTAGTTCTTTGCCCTCTTAATGGAAGACCAGTTCTATGACGGATACCTCTGTAACAACCAATATCCATTAAACGTTTGATGTTCAAAGAAACTTCAGAACGTAATTCTCCTTCAATTTTGAAAGCTGATACTGCCTCACGAATTGCTCCGATCTCATCATCATTCCAATCTTGAACTTTTTTATCTTGGCTTACTTGAGCTTTCTCTAAAATCTCAATAGCTCTACTTCTTCCTAATCCAAAGATATAGGTAAGTGCTATAACACCTCTCTTATTTTTTGGGATATCTACCCCTGCTATTCTTGCCATAATTATCCTTGTCTTTGTTTAAATCTAGGATTCTTTTTGTTTATTACGTACAATCTCCCTTTTCTACGCACAATGATGCACTCGGGACTTCTCTTTTTTACTGATGCTCTAACTTTCATAGTGAATATCCTTTAATATCTATAAGTAATTCTTGCTTTTGACAAGTCGTAAGGGCTCATTTCTAGTTTCACTTTATCACCAGGTAATAATTTGATGTAATGCATACGCATTTTACCAGAAATATGAGCAATTACAATATGTCCATTTTCTAATTCTACACGGAACATCGCATTTGATAATGCTTCAATGATTGATCCGTCTTGTTCTATTGCTGATTGTTTTGCCATATAAAAATTAAGCTACTGCTTTTCTATTTTTACCAGTCTTCATTAAACCATCATAATGTTTGTTTAATAAATATGAGTTAATTTGTTGAATAGTATCTATCGCAACTCCAACCATAATTATTAACGAGGTACCTCCAAAAAACATTGCCCAAGATTGTTGTACATCCATAAAACTTACAACAATGGCTGGGAACACAGCAATCAAAGCAAGGAATAAAGATCCTGGGAAAGTTATTAAAGACATCACTTTATCAAGATAATCAGAAGTTTCAACTCCTGGTCTAACACCTGGAATAAAACCACCGCTTCTCTTTAAATCATCAGACATCTTGTTAGTAGGAACTGTAATTGCAGTATAAAAGAAAGTAAATACAACTATTAAAGTTGCAAATACAAAGTTATACCAGAATCCAAACATATTACTAAAAGCACCAACAATTGATTGTGATGTATCTGATTTTGATAATCCAGCTACAGCAGCAGGAATAAACATAATTGCTTGCGCAAAAATGATTGGCATAACCCCAGAAGCATTAAGCTTAAGTGGAATCCATTGTCTATTTCCACCCATCAAGTCTTGCTCATAATCTCCTGAAGTTGTACGACGAGCGTATTGAACTGGGATTTTACGTACTGCCATAATCAACAATACACAAGAAATAATAACTAATAACCAAATAATAATTTCGATAACTAATAACATTGGTCCTCCATTGTTATTGGTAACTCTGGTTGTAAATTCTTGAATAAAAGCTTGTGGAAAACGAGCTAATATACCAACCATAATCAACAATGAAATTCCATTTCCAATACCCTTATCTGTAATTTTTTCTCCTAACCACATGGCAAAAATTGTACCTGTAACTAAGATTATCACAGAAGAAAATAAAAACTCAAAAGAATTAAAACCTAGTAAGAATGCACTACTAGGTAATGTTCTATATAAATTATAGATGTAAGTTGGTCCTTGAACTAGTGTAATAACAATAGTTAACCAACGTGTTATCTGATTAATTTTTTTTCTACCGCTCTCTCCATCATTTTGAAGTTTTTGTAAATACGGAATCGCAATTCCCATTAACTGTACAACAATAGACGCAGAAATATAAGGCATAATACCTAAAGCAAAAACTGAAGCTTTAGAGAATGCACCTCCGGTGAACATGTCTAGAATAGATCCTAAACCATTTTTTGTTTGTCCCGCTAAACCAGTCAATTGCGTTGCATCAATTCCAGGAAGCGTAACGTGTGCTCCAAAACGATATACTAAAAGAAGTCCTAAAGTAATTAAGATTCTATTTTTTAGTTCTTCGATTTTCCAAACATTACTTATTGATTCAATAAATTTCTTCATACAATAGAAAAATTATATTGTTACAGCTTCTCCACCAGCAGCTTCAATAGCAGCTTTTGCAGTAGCAGTAAATTTGTGAGCAGTTACTTTTAATTTTGCTTTCAATTCTCCTCTACCTAAAATCTTAACGATCTCATTTTTGGTAGCTAGACGATTAGCTACATAAACTGTCATATCAACAGAATCTGTAATAATACCATTGTCTACTAATAATTGAAGCGTATCCAAATTTACACCTTCGTATTCTTTACGGTTGATGTTTGTGAAACCAAACTTAGGTACACGTCTTTGAAGTGGCATTTGCCCTCCTTCAAAACCAATCTTTTTAGAATAACCAGAACGAGATTTTGCTCCTTTGTGACCTCTTGCAGAAGTACCACCTTTTCCTGAACCTTCTCCTCTACCTAATCTTTTATTTTGATTGTGTGTTGACCCTTCAGCTGGTTGTAAGTTACTTAAATTCATAACAGTATTTGTTATTTAGCTTCTTCAACAGAAACTAAGTGTTTAACTTTGTTTATCATCCCAAGGATAGCAGGATTTGAATCATGCTCTACAACTTGTCCCATTTTACGTAGACCTAAAGCTTCCAAACCTCTCTTTTGAGAAAGAGGACAGTTGATTTTGCTTCTTACTTGTTTTACTAATAATTTAGCCATAATTTCCTTGAATTAACCTTTAAAAACTTTTTCTAAAGAAACACCTCTTTGTTTTGCAACAGTATAAGCGCTTCTCATTTGTAATAAAGCATCAAAAGTTGCTTTCACTACGTTATGAGGATTTGATGATCCTTGAGATTTAGATAATACATCGTGAATACCTACTGATTCAAGAACTGAACGAACAGCTCCACCAGCAATAACTCCTGTACCATGAGACGCAGGAATTAAGAATACACGTGCACCACCAAATTTACCTTTTTGTTCGTGAGGAACTGATTGTCCGTTCAAAGGAATTTTTACTAAATTTTTCTTAGCATCTTCTACTGCTTTCGCAATTGCTTCAGAAACGTCTTTAGATTTTCCTAATCCATGACCAACTACTCCATTTTCATCACCTACAACTACAATAGCAGAAAAACCGAAAGCTCTACCACCTTTTGTAACTTTAGTAACACGATTAACACTTACCAGACGATCTTTAAGTTCAAGACCACTTGGTTTTACCAATTCTACATTTTTGTATTTAGACATAATATATTAGAATTTAAGTCCAGCCGCTCTTGCGCCTTCTGCTAATGATTTAATACGACCGTGATACAAATATCCACCTCTATCAAAAGTGATGGTATCAATCCCAGCTTTTAACGCTTTCTCTGCAACTAGTTTTCCAACAGCAGCAGCGATTTCAACGTTAGTACCTTTTCCTATTTCTTTTTCTCTTGAAGAGGCAGCTAATAAAGTAACTCCATTTACATCATCAATAATTTGAGCGTAAATTTCTTTGTTACTTCTAAATACAGATAGTCTTGGGTTAGTAGCAGTACCACTAATCGATTTTCTAATTCTGAATCTAATTCTCTGTCTTCTATCAGATTTTGTTAATGACATAATCTTATTTTTTAAGCTGATTTACCTGCTTTTCTTCTTAATACTTCACCTACAAATTTAACACCTTTTCCTTTATATGGCTCTGGCTTACGGAAACCTCTGATTTTCGCAGCAACCTGACCTAAAAGTTGTTTATCAATTGATGTTAATTTTACGATAGGGTTCTTACCTTTTTCAGATATTGTTTCTAAAACTACTTCAGGAGCAACTTCTAAAACAATATTGTGAGAATATCCAAGAGCTAAATCTAACTTTTGTCCTTGGTTTGAAGCTCTATAACCAACTCCAACTAATTCTAAAGATTTAGTAAACCCTTCATTTACTCCAATAATCATATTATTGATTAATGATCTGTAAAGTCCGTGTTTTGCTCTGTGATCTTTGTGATCAGACGATCTATCTACTTGAACTTGATCGCCTTCAACCGTTACAGTTACATCCGAAAACTCCTGTGTAAGTTGACCATTTTTTCCTTTTACTGTAATAATACCGTCTTTAACTTCTACAGTTGTACCAGCAGGGATTACAATTGGATTTTTACCTATTCTTGACATCTTATATAGTCTTTATAATTAGTATACGTAACAAATTACTTCACCACCTACATTTAATTGCTTAGCTTGTTTTCCTGTCATCAAACCTTTTGACGTAGAAACAATAGCAATTCCTAATCCGTTAAGGATTCTAGGTAAATTAGAAGCACCTGCATATTTACGTAAACCTGGTTTACTAATTCTTTGGATATCTTTAATTACTGACTCTTTAGTATCTTTATCATACTTCAAAGCGATTTTGATTGAACCCTGAACAGCGTTGTCCTCAAATTTGTAACTCAAGATATAACCTTGATCGAATAAGATCTTAGTTATTTCTTTTTTTAGATTAGATGCTGGAATTTCAACAACTTTGTGGTTTGCAGCCACAGCGTTACGAACTCTAGTCAAATAATCTGCAATAGGATCTGTGTACATATGTATTTGATTGCGATTATGGTTTTCGGGAGGCACTCGCCTCCCGAACCTTTAATCAATTAAAATTATTTTTTGGTTTGCAAAAGTAATAACTTATTGCGAGATTACCAAGACGCCTTTTTAACTCCAGGAATTAATCCATTATTAGCCATCTCACGGAAAGTTACACGTGAAATACCAAATTGACGAATATAACCTCTTGGTCTACCTGTTAATTTACAACGATTGTGCAAACGAACTGGTGAAGCATTTTTAGGTAATTTTTGTAAACCTTCAAAATCTCCAGCTTCTTTCAAAGCTTTTCTTTTCTCAGCATACTTAGCTACCGTTTTCTCTCTTTTCACCTCACGGGCTTTCATTGATTCTTTAGCCATGTCTTAATTCTTTTTAAAAGGTAATCCTAATTCAGCCAATAATGACTTTGCTTCCTTGTCTGTTTGAGCAGTAGTAACAAATGTAATATCCATTCCTGAAATTTTGTTTACTTTATCAATATCAATTTCAGGGAAAATGATTTGCTCTAAAACTCCAAGATTGTAATTACCTCTTCCGTCGAAACCAGTAGCTTTGATACCACTAAAATCTCTAACGCGCGGTAAAGCAGAAGTAATAAGTCTATCTAAAAACTCATACATTCTCTCACCACGTAAAGTAACTTTTGCTCCAATAGGCATCCCTTTTCTCAATTTGAAAGACGCAACGTCTTTCTTTGAAATTGTAGATACTGCTTTTTGTCCAGTGATCTTTGTTAACTCATCAACTGCATAGTCAATAAGTTTTTTATCAGATACAGCTGCACCAACTCCACGGCTCAAAACGATTTTTTCAAGTTTAGGAACTTGCATTACGTTTGTATATCCGAATTCTTCTTTAAGAGCAGAGATTACTCTACTCTTATATTCTTCTTTTAGTCTAGGTGTATATGCCATTACTATAGTACTTGATTAGATTTTTTTGAAAATCTTACTTTCTTATCTCCTTCTACTCTAATACCAACTCTAGTTGCTTCCTTAGTTTTAGGATCAATAAGAGAAATGTTAGATATTTGTATAGAAGCTTCTTTCTTAACGATACCACCTTGAGGGTTTTTAGCACTTGGTTTTGTATGTTTCGAAACCATGTTTACACCTTCAACTATCGCTTTATTTTTTTCACGGTATACTCGTAATACTTTACCTTCTGATCCTTTATGGTCACCAGCAATTACTCTTACGATGTCTCCTGATTTTATTTTTAGCTTTATCATCTTAAAACGAATTAAAGCACTTCTGGTGCTAATGATACAATTTTCATGAATTGTTTTTCACGAAGTTCTCTTGCTACCGGACCAAAAACACGAGTTCCTCTCATTTCCCCTGCAGCGTTCAAAAGAACACATGCATTGTCATCGAAACGGATATAAGAACCATCAGCTCTTCTCACTTCTTTTTTGGTACGCACAACAACTGCAGTTGAAACAGCTCCTTTTTTCACGTTTCCGTTTGGAGTTGCATCTTTGATAGAAACTACAATCTTGTCACCAACAGAGGCATACCTTCTTTTGGTACCTCCTAAAACACGGATAGTTAAAACTTCTTTAGCTCCTGTGTTATCTGCTACTTTTAGTCTTGATTCTTGTTGTACCATAATTATTTAGCTCTTTCAATGATTTCAACTAATCTCCAACATTTTGATTTACTCAAAGGACGCGTTTCGCTAATTCTTACAGTATCTCCAATGTTACAGTCGTTTGTTTCGTCGTGTGCAACGTATTTCTTTGTTTTCAACACGAACTTACCGTATAATGGGTGTTTTACTTTTCTTACTTCAGCAACAACGATAGATTTCTCCATTTTGTTAGAAGTAACAACACCAATTCTTTCTTTTCTTAAATTTCTTTTTTCTTCCATCTTTCAGCAGAATACAATTATTGTAACTCTCTTTTAGTTAGCTCTGTAGCCAATCTTGCAACTGTTCTTCTTACACTTCTAATTTGAAGTGGGTTCTCAATTGGAGAAATAGCGTGGGCCATTTTTAGGTCAGCATATATCTTCTTAGTTTGACTAAGTTTTTCTTGCAACTCCGCTGCAGAAAGATCTTTTATTTCTGATTGTTTCATAATATAATATAAATTATGCTTCGAAATCTCTAGCAACGACGAATTTAGTTTTTACTGGAAGCTTTTGAGCTGCAAGACGTAACGCCTCTTTCGCAACTGATAAAGGAACTCCTCCAACTTCAAACATAATTCTTCCGGGTTTAACAACGGCAGCCCAATATTCAACGGCACCTTTACCTTTACCCATACGTACCTCAAGAGGCTTCTTAGTAATTGGTTTGTCTGGAAATATTTTGATCCATAATTGTCCTTCTCTCTTCATGAAACGAGTTGCAGCAATACGCGCAGCTTCGATTTGACGAGAAGTTAAGAACATTCCATCTTCATGTACAGATTTAATACCAAACATTCCATTAGAAAGTTCAAATCCTCTTTGAGAATTTCCTTTCATTTTACCTTTTTGTACCTTACGGTATTTTGTTCTTTTAGGCTGTAACATTTTTCTTTAGTTTAAAAATTTACTTTCTTTTACGAGCGTCTGGTTTTGAACCTTTATTAAAGTTAGATTTGCCACGAGGAGCATCTCCACCTTTACCACCACCAGCTTGTTTTTTATCCATTCCAGCAAGCGGAGAAAGATCTCTCTTTCCATAAACTTCACCTTTCATGATCCACACTTTGATCCCCATTCTACCGTAAGTAGTATGAGCTTCTGCAAGTGCATAATCAATATCAGCTCTGAAAGTTGATAGAGGAATTCTACCTTCTTTGAAACCTTCTGAACGTGCCATTTCAGCACCATTCAAACGACCAGAAATCAAAACTTTGATACCTTCAGCGTTCATACGCATAGAAGCAGCAATAGCCATTTTGATTGCACGTCTGTAAGAAATACGACTTTCTATTTGACGAGCGATGCTTGTCGCCACAAGATAAGCATCTAATTCAGGTCTTTTGATTTCAAAGATGTTAATTTGAACCTCTTTGTCAGTAATTTTCTTAAGTTCTTCTTTTAACTTGTCTACCTCTTGTCCACCTTTCCCAATAATAATACCAGGTCTTGCAGTAGTGATAGTAACGGTTACAAGTTTCAAAGTTCTCTCGATGATTACTTTTGATACACTAGCTTTTGATAAACGAGCGTGGATATACTTTCTGATTTTGTGATCTTCGGCAAGTTTATCACCGTAATCATTTCCACCATACCAGTTTGAGTCCCACCCTCTGATGATACCAAGTCTATTTCCAATTGGATTTGTCTTTTGTCCCATGCTGTTTAAGAATTGCTTTGTGTGTTATTGATAGCTCCAAGCACGATTGTTACGTGGTTAGAACGTTTTCTTATTCTGTGTGCACGACCTTGAGGTGCTGGACGAAGTCTTTTCAACATCATTCCACCATCTACTCTGATCTCTTTAACAAATAATCCAGCTTCTTCTAAATTACCTTCACTATTTTTTTGCTCCCAGTTATTGATTGCAGATAATAATAGTTTTTCTAATTTTCTTGAAGCTTCTTTAGAACTAAATCTTAAGATGTTAAGTGCTCTTTCTACCTTCTGACCTCTTACCAAGTCCGCTACTAAGCGCATTTTTCTAGGTGAAGTAGGGCAGTTATTCAATTTTGCGAAAGCAATAGACTTATTAGCCTCTTTTCTCGCATCTGCTGTTTCTCTTTTACGAACTCCCATTGCTTCTTATTTTTTACCTTTATTTTTTGCTCCAGCATGACCTCTAAAAGATCTAGTTGGTGAAAATTCTCCTAATTTGTGACCTACCATGTTTTCTGTTACGTAAACTGGTACAAATTGACGACCGTTATGAACTGCGATAGTTTGTCCAACGAAATCTGGAGTAATCATTGAAGCTCTAGACCAAGTCTTTACAACTGCATTTTTACCACTTTCTACGTTTTCCTGAACTTTCTTGTCTAACTTATAATGAACGAAAGGTCCTTTTTTTAATGAACGTGCCATATCTTATTATTTCTTTCTACGTTCTACGATATACTTGTTACTCGGGTTTTTCTTAGAACGAGTTCTATAACCTTTAGCTGGTATTCCATTTCTTGAACGTGGATGTCCACCAGAAGAACGTCCTTCTCCACCACCCATTGGGTGATCAACAGGGTTCATTGCAACAGGTCTTGTTCTAGGTCTTCTTCCTAACCATCTTGTTCTACCTGCTTTACCAGATACAACTAATTGGTGGTCTGAATTAGAAACTGCTCCAATTGTAGCTGCACAAGTTAACAAAATTAATCTTGTTTCACCTGATGGCATTTTAATTGTAGCATATTTTCCATCTCTTGCCATTAATTGAGCAAATGTTCCAGCAGAACGAGCGATTACAGCTCCTTGTCCTGGTCTCAATTCGATACAAGAAATAACAGTTCCTAAAGGAATTCTGCTTAAAGGCAATGTGTTACCAATTTCTGGTTGAGATTCCGGTCCAGAAACTAATTTCTGACCAACTTTCAATCCATTTTGAGCGATAACATAAGTTTTCTCTCCATCAGCATAAGCTAATAAAGCGATAAATGCAGTACGATTTGGATCATATTCGATTGATTTCACTGTAGCTGGAATTCCTTCTTTTGTACGTTTGAAATCAATAATACGATATCTCTGCTTGTGACCACCACCCGTATAACGCATGGTCATCTTTCCTTGACTATTTCTACCTCCAGAGTTTTTTATCGGCGCTATCAAAGAGCGTTCCGGCTTATCAGTTGTAATGGCGTCATAACCATTCACAACTCTAAATCGCTGACCTGGGGTAATAGGTTTTAATTTTCTTACTGACATTTTTCTATCTTAGATATTGTTGTAAAAATCAATTGTTTCTCCTTCTTGTACTTGAACAATTGCTTTTTTGATTGCATTTGTCTTTCCGCTGATCAAACCACTTTTTGTGTATTTTGTAGTTCTATCCGGTCTTACATTCATTGTGTTAACACTCAAAATAGTTACTCCATAAGCAGCTTCAACAGCTTTCTTAATCTGAACTTTATTTGCTTTTTTGTCAACAACAAAACCGAAGCGATTCAAAACTTCACTTTCCTTGGTTACTTTTTCAGTTACTATAGGTCTAATTATGATACTCATATTCCTATTATTTGCTTAAATTTTCTTCAATTACCTCTAAAGAGCTCTCTAAAAGCACTAAATTATTAGCGTTCAAAATAGCATAAGTGCTTAATTCATAACTACTTACAACACTAGAAGCCTTTAAATTGCGTGACGACAAATATACATTTTTATTCGACTCTCCCAACACAAATAAAGATTTTTTATTTTCTAACCCTAAAGCTTTCAAAACATTAATGAAATTTTTAGTGTTTGGCGTTTCAAAATTAAAGTCTTCTAAAACAACAATACTTGCTTCTTTTGCTTTAATTGAGAAAGCAGATTTTCTTGCCAATCTCTTTAAGTTTTTATTCAATTTAAATGAATAACTTCTTGGTCTTGGTCCGAAAACTGTTCCACCACCTTTAAACAAAGGGTTTTTAATACTACCCGCACGAGCAGTACCAGTTCCTTTTTGTTTTTTAATCTTACGTGTACTTCCCGCTACTTCAGCTCTTTCTTTAGCTTTGTGAGTACCTTGTCTTTGATTAGCTAAATATTGCTTAACATCAAGATATACAGCGTGATTATTTGGTTCAATTGCGAATACTGAATCAGAAAGTTGAACTTTTCTACCAGTATCTTTTCCGTTGAAATCTAATACTTTTACTTCCATTACTTCTGAATGATTACATAAGAGTTGTTATGACCAGGAACACATCCTTTAATAACTAGTAAGTTCTTTTCAGCAACTACTTTTAAAACTCTAAGGTTTTGAACTTTTACATTGTCTCCTCCCATTCTTCCAGCCATACGCATTCCTTTGAATACTCTAGATGGATAAGAAGAAGCTCCCACAGAACCTGGCGCTCTTAAACGGTTGTGTTGACCGTGAGTTGCTTGACCAACACCACCAAAACCGTGACGTTTTACAACCCCTTGAAAACCTTTACCTTTAGACACACCTTGTACATCTACAAATTCTCCTTCAGAAAAAATAGAAACATCAATAAGATCTCCTAATTTTTGCTCTGTTGCGAAATCTTGGAATTCAACGACTTTTTTCTTAGCTACAGTTCCAGCTTTCTTAAAGTGACCTAAAGCCGCTTTTGTGGAATGTTTCTCGTTTTTGTCATCGAAACCTAGTTGCAACGCTTCATACCCGTCAACACCTTTGGTTCTGACTTGGGTAACAACACATGGACCAGCTTCGATTACTGTACAAGGAATATTTTTCCCGTTTTCATCAAAAATACTTGTCATGCCGATTTTTCTACCAATTAACCCAGACATAAATATTAATTATTAATTATTAAATATAAATATAGAACGCAGCTTTTAAACCGAATCCTATTTTTTAAGAGGTGCAAAAGTATAACTTATTTACACACAAACCAAAAAAAATATTTTTCGCCTAAAAGCAGCGTCCTTTTTTACTCTTGAACTACTTAAACTTTGATCTCAACCTCTACTCCACTTGGCAATTCAAGTTTCATTAGAGCATCAATAGTTTTAGATGAAGATGAATAAATGTCAATTAATCTCTTATATGACATTACTTCGAATTGCTCTCTTGCTTTTTTGTTAACGTGCGGAGAACGTAGTACAGTGAAAAGTTTTTTATGTGTTGGCAACGGAATTGGACCTGTTACAACAGCACCGGTACTCTTAACTGTTTTTACAATCTTTTCAGCAGATTTATCTACCAACATGTGATCGTAAGATTTTAGTTTTATTCTGATTTTTTGACTCATTTTCTTAAAGATTAAGCGTTTCCTTTTGCTTTTTTGATAACTGCTTCTGAAATATTAGAAGGTGTTTCAGCGTAGTGTGAAAATTCCATTGTAGATGTTGCTCTACCAGATGAAAGTGTTCTCAATGTTGTTACATAACCAAACATCTCTGATAAAGGCACATCAGCCTTGATAGTTTTAGCACCATTTCTATCACCCATGTCATTAACCTGACCTCTACGACGGTTGATATCACCTACGATATCCCCCATGTTTTCTTCTGGTGTAATAACTTCCATTTTCATGATTGGCTCAAGAATGATTGCCCCAGCAGCTTTAGCCACTTCTCTATACCCCATTCTAGCTGCTAACTCAAAAGAAAGCGCATCTGAATCGACAGGGTGGAAAGATCCGTCAGTTAAAGTCACTTTTAAACTATCTACTTGGTATCCTGCTAAAGGACCAGTTTTCATAGCTTCACGGAAACCTTTTTCTACAGATGGAATATATTCCTTAGGAACGTTACCACCTTTTACAGCATTAATAAATTGCAATCCTACAGGAACTTTACCATCAACTTCGTCAGCTGGCTCAAGTGTAAATACGATATCACCGAATTTACCACGACCTCCTGATTGTTTTTTGTAAGTCTCTCTATGTGTTGCACTTCTTGTAAACGCTTCTTTATACTCAACTTGAGGCTCACCTTGGTTCACTTCAACTTTAAATTCACGTTTCATACGATCTACCAAGATATCTAAGTGAAGCTCACCCATACCAGATATAATAGTTTGCCCTGAAGCCTCATCTGTTCTAACCGTAAATGTCGGATCCTCTTCAGCTAATTTCGCCAAAGCCATACCCATTTTATCTACGTCAGCCTTAGTTTTAGGCTCAATAGCAATACCAATTACCGGCGCAGGGAATTTCATTGACTCAAGAATAATTGGGTGTTTTTCATCACACATAGTATCCCCAGTCTTAATATCTTTAAATCCAACTGCCGCCCCAATATCCCCAGCTTCGATATATTCGATAGGATTTTGCTTATTAGCATGCATTTGATAGATACGAGAAATTCTTTCTTTGTTCCCAGAACGCGTATTCAAAATATATGAACCCGCATCCAAACGACCTGAATAAGCACGGAAGAAAGCTAAACGTCCCACGAATGGATCTGTAGCAATTTTAAATGCCAAAGCAGCGAATGGCTCTTTTACATCTGGACGACGAAGAATTTTTGTTTGATCCTCCTCTAATAAATCAACATCATCAGGATGAATCCCTTCGATACCTTCTTTATCCATTGGAGATGGCAAGTACTTACATACAGCATCTAACATAAACTGAACTCCTTTATTTTTGAAAGAAGAACCAGCAAGCATAGGAATGATTGCCATATCTATAGTAGCTGCTCTTAAAGCTTTGTTGATTTCTTCCTCAGTAATTGAGTCTTCATCTTCCATAAACTTCTCCAACAAATTCTCATCGTAGTCAGCAACAGCCTCAATAAGTATCGATCTAAATTCTTTTACCTCTGCAAGCATATCCTCAGGGATAGGCACAATATCAAAAGTAGCTCCAAGAGTTTCATCATGCCATATAATAGCCTGATTTTTCACTAAATCAACTACACCTTTGAAATCATTCTCTTCACCAATTGGCAAAGTAATCGCAACTGCATTAGATTTTAACATATCTCTAACTTGCTGACATACATTCAAAAAGTTAGAACCTTGTCTATCCATTTTATTAACGAATCCCATACGAGGAACTCTATATTGATCAGCAAGTCTCCAGTTAGTTTCTGATTGAGGCTCAACACCATCAACAGCACTAAACAAGAAAACCAACCCATCAAGCACACGCAAAGAACGATTTACCTCTACAGTAAAATCAACGTGTCCCGGAGTATCAATAATATTAAAGTGGTAAGGCAATGTTTCAGGCAAAACCTTTCCTTGTTGAGTTGGAAAATTCCACTCACAAGTAGTAGCAGCAGAAGTAATTGTGATACCTCTTTCTGCTTCTTGCTCCATCCAGTCCATTGTAGAAGCACCATTATGCACCTCACCAATTTTATGTGTTTTACCAGTATAAAAAAGAATACGCTCTGTTGTTGTTGTTTTACCAGCATCAATATGAGCAGCAATCCCTATATTTCTTGTATATTTTAAATCTCTAGCCATTTCTTATGAATTAAAATCTAAAGTGAGAGAATGCTTTATTTGCTTCAGCCATTTTATGAGTATCCATTCTCTTTTTAACAGCAGCACCTTCTTCTTTAGCCGCAGCTAAACATTCTGAAGCTAACCTTTGAGCCATAGATTTTTCATTTCTTCTTCTAGAATAAAGTATTAACCACTTCATTGCCATAGAAATCTTACGATCTGGTCTGATTTGCATTGGAATTTGGAATGTAGCTCCACCAACTCTACGACTACGTACTTCTACGTGAGGCATAACATTAGTTAAAGCATCTTTCCAGATTTCTAATGATGATTTTTCTGAATCTTGCTTTTTAGATTCGATGATGTCAATTGCATCATAAAATACTTTAAAAGCTGTAGATTTCTTACCGTCCCACATTAAGTTATTCACAAAACGCGTTACCAATTGGTCATTAAACCTCGGATCTGGTAAAAGTGGTCTTTTCTTTGCCGCTCTTTTTCTCATGTCTTTTTTTTAAAAGTTTAAATTACTTTTTTGCTTCTTTTGGGCGTTTAGCACCGTACTTAGATCTTCTTTGCGTTCTTCCTGCAACCCCTGACGTGTCAAGCGCTCCACGAACGATATGATATCTAACACCTGGTAAATCTTTTACCCTTCCGCCTCTAACTAATACTATCGAGTGCTCTTGTAAATTGTGTCCTTCTCCAGGGATGTAAGCATTTACTTCATTACCATTTGTCAAACGTACACGCGCAACTTTACGCATTGCAGAGTTTGGTTTTTTTGGTGTAGTAGTGTAAACACGCGTACAAACCCCTCTTCTTTGAGGACAAGAATCTAAAGCAACCGATTTACTCTTCTTAGTTATCTGAGTTCTTCCTGTTCTTACTAATTGTTGAATTGTTGGCATAATTAATACTAAAAATTTATTATGTATATTAAATTCCCGCTTTTTACGGGGTTGCAAATGTATAAAATATTTTTCACTATACAAACGTTAATGCATTAATTTTCAATAACATTATTTAACCTTATGATTTTTATCCCAAAGATTAGATATTTGCATTACTTTTAATAAAACACTTTTAAAATTGAAAACACTCCTGTCTTTATTACTAATAACCTCTCTAAGTTTACAATGCTATGCACAGCATTTTGAATTAAAAATAAACGGAGCTAACAATTTTGAAAACAAAACTATCGACTCCATCCCCTATCTAAAAAAACACAAAACAACAAAGTCACTAACTGATGAAATAGAATTATTCTCAAAAAATCTAACATCAAAAGGTTTTATTGACAATCAAATAATCACAAATAACCGCATAAACGACAGCACCTTTATAATAAAATTTAACCTAAAAGAAAAAATAAACTCCATACACATATATGTAGACAAAGAAAAACCCATTCTTAACAACATATTTCCAAACACCATAAACAACATAATAACCATTCGGTACGAAGAGATTGAATCTCTTTTAAACAAAAAAATAAACCAACTTGAACATTTAGGGTACGCATTTACAAAACTAAAACTCACAAATATTCAACGAAAGAAAAATACCCTTTACGCAGACATTTCTATTAAGAATGAAAAGAAGAGAGAAATAAACTCGATTGTACTAAACTACACACAAAGCAACCAATCAAACATTTTTCCAAAAGGACACTTAAAACAGATTAAAAAAAAATATACTGGAAAAACATTCAACCAAGAAACTACTACAGAAATCTACAATGATTTTGAAAAATTCACTTTTGTAAAACAAAGCAAATTTCCTGAAATTTTATTCTCAAACGACTCAACCAAAATCTATATATATATCGAAAAAAGAAAATCCAACACTTTTGATGGCTACATAGGTTTTTCTAATGATGAAAACAAAAAAATAACTCTTAATGGATATCTTGACATAAACCTTGAAAACACCCTACATAGTGGAGAACAATTTTCTCTATACTGGAAAAGCGATGGAAACAAACAAACAACTTTCAAAAGCAAAATCGAAATACCTTACCTATTCAAAACACCAACAAGCTTAAAAGCTGAATTAGAGATTTTTAAACAAGACAGTATTTTTCAGAACACAAAAACCGCTATCGCTTTAGGATATTACATAAAATACAATTCCCACCTATATATAGGGTACCAATCAACCGAATCGAGCGACATTCAAAATACAAACAGCGCACTAATTCAAGACTACAAAAACCACTTTACAACGGCTACATTTGAATACAAAAAAACAACTCCTGAAAATTTCATCTTCCCAACCAAAACCAATATTAACATAACTGCAGGTCTCGGAAAAAGAACAAACACAAACAACACAACTGAAGATTCAGAAGAGAACAAACAACATTATGCCAATATTGACTTAATTAACATTTTTTATATAAATATTAAAAATAGTTTTTACATAAGAAGTAAAAATTACTACCTCTGGAGCAACACATATCTAACAAATGAACTATATCGATTTGGTGGAATTAACTCTATAAGAGGTTTTGCTGAAAACAGCCTACAAGCCAATAATACCAATTTACTAATAACCGAATATCGCTACCAACCAACACCAAACTTGTACCTACACACCATTGCAGACTACGGTCTTTACCAAGACAAAACTACACCCGAGAACAAAAAAAAATTAAATAACTTAATCGGCATCGGAATAGGCCTAGGTATTTTAACAAGAAACGGACTGCTACAAATAACTCTTGCAAACGGAAGCACTAGTGAAGATCGAATAAAATTTTACAATAGCATACTTAATATCCAATATAATGTTAAATTCTAAAAATACCCCTGCATTAATTACAAATAACAAAAATCAACCTATAATAATGCCTGAAAAATTACACATATCTCAATATTATAACATTTTTAATGAAATATATAATAATGTTAAATTTTAACTGAAACCAAAAAAAAAGTTTTATTTATTAGGAAAGTTAACAAATTATTAAGATTTTTGGCAGACTAATTCAAAATATTTTAAAATGAAACTAAAGTTCAATGGATTCTTAGTACTACTATTAGTACTAATGGCGCAACTAACTTTTGCGCAAGAGAGAGTTGTTTCAGGTATTGTTTCGGATAATACAGGCATGCCCTTACCAGGTGTGAGTGTATTAGTTAAAGGAACAAAAAGCGGAACACAAACTGATTTTGACGGTAAATACTCCATCAAAGCATCACCAAGTCAAATATTAGTATTTAGCTACATTGGGATGAAAACTCAAGAAATTGTAGCTAGTTCACCATCTGTGAGCGCAAAATTATCAAGTTCATCAGTAGAACTTGAGGGTGTAGTAGTTACTGCATTAGGGATTAAAAGAGAAAAAAAATCTCTTGGTTATTCTGCTCAATCAGTAACAGCCGAACAAGTAAGCACTGTACCTACTGGAAACTTCGTAAACAACTTATCAGGAAAAGTTGCTGGTCTTAGCGTAACACAAGGAACAAACTTTGGAGGATCTACAAACGTAGTTCTTAGAGGATTTAAATCTATCCTTGGAGACAACCAAGCTTTATTTGTAGTTGATGGAGTACCAATTTTGAACAGCAACGTCAACTCATTAGACCAAAAAAGTGGTAGAGGTGGTTACGATTATGGAAATGCTGCATCAGACATTAACCCAAATAACATCGCCGACATTAACGTACTAAAAGGAGCTGCAGCAACTGCCCTTTATGGATCTAGAGCTCAAAATGGAGCTATCATTATTACTACTAAAAAAGGGAAAGCTAGAAACGACTTATCTGTTGAATTCTCTTCTTCTTACACTATGTCTACTGTAGACAAAAAAACCTTCCCTAAATACCAAACTGAATACGGTCAAGGATATTATGGAGAAGATAGTTTTACATCATATTTAGGAGCAAACATGCCAGCATTTGGAGAAGATGCTTCTTATGGTCCTAAATACACTGGTGAAGATGTTTGGCAATATGACGCATTCATCCCTGGTTCAGCAAATTTCGGCAAAAAGACTCCTTGGACGGCTGCCAAAAACGGTCCTATTGAATTCTTCGAAACTGGAACATCAACTGTAAATAACATATCGTTAAGTGGTGGTTCAGATAAAGCGACTTACAGATTAACATACGCAAACACAAATAGTACTGACGTATTACCAAATTCATTGCTAAGCAAAAACAACTTTAACGGTACTGCTACGTATAAATTTAGTGATAAGTTAAGTTCAACATTCAATGCAACTTACGTATCTCAAAACACAAGAAACAGAAACTCAACTGGATACGGTGGTAACCAAATAGCTGGTTTTAGACAATGGTGGCCTACAAATGTTGACATCAAAGAGCAAAAAGCACTTTATGAAATGGGAGACCAGAATTATACTTGGAACATTAGAAGTAGAACTGACCTTAGACCTGCATTCTGGGACAACCCATATTTCCAAAGATACCAGAATTACAACAACGATAGCAGAAAGAGATTTGCTGCAAATGCAAGCATAAGCTATGACGTATCTAAAAGCATTAATTTAATGGGTAGAATGGGTACTGATGGTTTCAACATGAAAACTGAAGATAGAATCGCTGTAGGTTCATACCCAACTGCTCTTGGATTAAACACAGTGAATCAACCATCTGGTTACCTATTAAACATTTATGATTTTAGCGAACAAAATTATGATTTCTTAGCAACCTACAAAAAGGACTTAGCTGAAGACTTAAACTTAAACTTTATTTTAGGATCTAATTTTAACGTTCAAAATAACTTCTCTGAAGAGCAATCAACATCAGGAGGATTGTATATCCCAGGATTATACACTATTTCTAATTCAAGATCTGCTATAACATTACCTAGAACAATCAAAACAAGAAAAGAAATCCTTGGTTTATTTGCACAAGCAACATTAGGCTATAAAGGAACTTATTACTTAGAAGGTTCGGTAAGAAGAGACGAATCATCAGCTTTACCTGTAGATAATAACGCATATTGGTATTCTGCAATATCAGGAAGTGTTGTGTTCTCAAATTGGTTAAAAGATATTGAGTTCATCAATTTTGGTAAATTTAGAGCTGCTTATGCACAAGTAGGTTCTGACACACAAGCAAATACACTTATAAACACGTATACTGCAAGAAATCCATTTGGTACACCTTCTTATTCTTATAATACTACTGCAAAAAATGCAAACTTAAAACCACAACAATTAGATAATATCGAATTAGGTTTAAACATGCAATTTGCAGATAACAGACTAGGATTTGACGTTGCTTGGTTCCAAAACAAAGCTTATGACCAAATTTTACCTTTACCAGTATCAACAGCTACCGGTTCTCCATTCAACAATCTAAACGCAGGAACCTTAACAACAAAAGGATTCGAGGTATCTCTTAATGCCACTCCTATTAAAACAGCAAATTTTTCTTGGGATGTTAATATTAACTGGGCGAACCCAAACACCAAAGTTACAGAGTTAGCTCCAGGCATTGAAAACATTCAGATCAACTCTTTACAAGGTGGTATTAGTATCAACGCACCTCTTAATAAAGACTATGGATCAATTTGGGGAACTACTTATGTACTTGACCAATCAGGTAATAGAATTATAGCTGACAATGGAGCTTATTTAGTATCTACGACTACTGATAATGAACTAGGAACATACCAAGCTGATTGGACAGGTGGTATTAACAACAGATTTACTTTCAAAAACGTTTCTTTTAGCTTCTTAATAGATGTAAAAAAGGGCGGAAGTCTATTCTCACTTGACCAATATTACGGATACGGAACAGGTATTTATGAAAATTCCGTTGGAAATAATGACTTAGGAAACCCTATTAGAAACCCAAAAACTAATGGAGCAGATAGTGGTGGTGAAGTTCTAAAAGGTGTTATGGCAAATCCTGCTTATGTACCTGGAAATGGGCAACCACAATATGTAACAAATACAACAAGATTAGACAGATCACAATCTAGTCAAGTTTTAAGCACTGACCCTCCTACAGCTCAATTTGTTTACGATGCAGGTTTTGTAAAATTAAGAGAGGTAGTATTTACATACAATTTCCCAACAAGTTTATTAGGAAATTCTATAAAAGGAGCTTCATTTAGCTTAATAGGAAACAATCTATGGATAATAGATAAAAGCGTACCTTATTCTGATCCAGAAGCAGGATTATCTTCTGGTAATACTCAAGGATACCAATCAGGTCCTATGCCGTCAACAAGAAATATTTCTTTTAACGTCAAACTTAATTTTTAAAAAAAATGAAAATGAAAAAAATCATAGCAATACTAACTATAGGTCTGTCAATGACAGCTTGTGTTAGTGACGACATAAACACAGACCCTAATAGTGCCTACACTACCGTTCCTGGATCTCTTATTAATTACGCTCAAAAAGAATTAAGTGATTACATAAGCACTCCTAACGTAAATGAAAATAATTTCAGACTAACAATGCAGTATTGGCAAGAAGCAATATATGTAAACGAAAGTAATTACGACTTTACTAACAGAAATGTTTCTAATCAAATTTACACAGATAACTATGTAAATGTACTGAACAACTTAGGCAAAGCAAAAGAACTAATCAATGCTTACGTACCTACTATATCTGAAGCTCCAGCATGGCCAAAAAACAAAAAGAATCAACTAGCTATAATTGACATTATGCAGGTATACACATACCAGCTTTTAGTTGATACTTTTGGTAATATTCCTTATACTCAAGCTGCAAACCTTATTGCTTATCCATTACCAGCATATGATGACGCATCTACAATTTATAAAGATTTAATTACTAGAATCAATACCGACATAACAAATTTAGATGTTAGCGCAACAGGCTTTCCTACTTTTACAGAAGGTGATAAATATTATGGTGGAAGAATTGCAAAATGGATAATTTTCGCTAACTCAATAAAATTAAAACTTGGTATTGCCATAGCTGACGAAAACCCTGCATTAGCTCAAACTACAGCCCTTTCAGCAATAGCTGCTGGCGTAATGACATCTACTGCTGACAATTGTCAATTTCAATACCTAGCTGCATCTCCAAATTTCAACCCGATATACGAAAACGTGGTTGCAAGTGGTAGAGATGATTTCTTTGCTGCTAAACCATTAATTGACTATATGAATACATCGAATGACCCTAGAATAGGTAAATACTATCAAAAGACTGAAGATGGTACTTATGTAGGTCAAGTAGTTGGACAAGGTGGAGCTTTTGATGCATTTTCACATATTGGCACATTTGCTTCCACTCCAGCAACTCCTGGAATATTATTAAACTATACTGAAGTTGCTTTCTATATTGCTGAAGCAAATGCTAGATGGACTTCACCAGCAGCAGCAGCGCCTTATTATGACGCAGCAGTTACAACTTCAATCTTAGAGTGGGGCGGTACAGCAGCTGAAGCCACAGCTTATCTTGCATCAAAACCATACGATGCTGCTAATTGGAAACAATCTATTGGTGAACAAGCTTGGGTTGCTATGTTTAATCAGGCGTTAACTTCTTGGAATTTCTACAGAAGATTAGACTATCCTGTTTTAGCAGCACCTCCTACTGCTATTACTAATGCAGGCGGTAAGGTTCCAGTAAGAATGACATACCCAGTACTTGAACAACAAGTTAATAACACAAACTGGAAAGCAGCTTCTGATGCTATCGGTGGAGATTTATTAACAACAAAACTTTTCTGGGATAAATTCTAATTTTTCATCTTAGTTATCATAATTAAGCCACTCTGTTCGTTCAGAGTGGTTTTTTTTTATATGAACATAATAACTATATTTGCCGTATGGAAAAAGAACATCAAATATTCGGAATTAGAGCCATCATAGAGGCAATACAATCAGGAAAAGAAGTCGACAAGGTCTTCATACAAAAAGAAATATCAGGTGAACTGATGAAAGATTTAATGAAAGTGATGAAACGCGCCAACATAAATTTTTCATATGTTCCTGTTGAAAAGCTAAACAGATTAACCCCTAATAATCACCAAGGTGCAGTCGCAACAATATCACCAATTGGTTTTATTGAATTAGAACATTTGGTAGATTCAACTGTTGCTTCAGGAAGTACTCCCCTATTTTTAATTTTAGATCAAATATCTGACGCCCGTAATTTTGGTGCCATTATCAGAACAGCAGAGTGTACTGGCGTAAACGGGATCATCGTTCAGAAATCAGGCTCAGCCCCAGTTAACGGAGACACTGTTAAGACATCTGCCGGAGCGGTATTTAATGTACCTATTTGTAAAGTAGAACACATAAAAGATGCTATATTTTACCTACAAGGTTCAGGCATAAAAACTGTAGCTGCAACCGAGAAAACCGATCAAAACATTTATGACGTTTCATTAAATGAAGCTGTCGCTATAATAATGGGATCTGAGGATCGAGGTATCAATCCATCGGTATTAAAAATAGTTGATGAAAAAGCAAAACTTCCAATGTTTGGAACAATAGGATCTCTAAACGTTTCTGTTGCTTGTGGAGCTTTTTTATATGAGGCTGTCCGCCAAAGAAAATAAAACCAACACATAAGATTAGAGGGTAAATAAATGATTATAAATAATTTTTTATGCATTCCAATTCTATTCGTAACATTCCAACAAAAAAAGTCATATTTATACTTGTAATATTTCTAATTACAAGTATAAGTCATGGACAAACTTCTACATATAATCAATTCTGGAGCGAGATTCAATTCAACAGAACTATAAATGAAAAATGGTCCCTTGAACTAAATCTTGACAATACCTACAGCAGCACAGAATCTTCTTCTCAAATTTTCCACACAAACACCCAGAAAGCTTTTAGAACTTGGGGACACTACTACTTAAGTCCTCGGTGGAAACTATCTAGCTTTTTAGCCTATTATGACAACAAAGATGTTCCTGAAATAGGACAATTTAAATCTCCTGAATGGAGGTTTGCATTACAAGGCACTTACTATTTTCATAAGATAGGATATACACTCAGCACAAGAATGAGAATAGAACTCCGATATATAAGAGATGAAAACGGTAAATATCAAGACATATATAGATATCGTCAACAAATTAAATATCTAAAACCAATAAACAGTAAAGTACTACGTGAAGGCGTTGTTTATGCAATAGCTTCTGATGAAATTTTCTTCAAATCAGATGCAAAAATTACTGGGTTGAGTTTCTTTGACCGCAATAGACTAAACTTAGGAGCAGGATATTTATTTACAGATGACATACAAATAGAATTGACCTATGCCAATGAGTATCTTCCAAGGGATACAGATTCGCAAATAATAAATGCAGCTTCTGTAACACTAATTTTTAATAATATTTTCAATAATAATAATAATAATAATAATAATAATAATAATAAAAAGACACTTCAAAAAACAAATTAATAACACTAGCATTACAAACAAAACAATCTCGTAACATTAGCTTTTATAGAATACAAAAACTAAAGTAATCAAGCCTTAATTTTACGATTTTAAGACAAAAAACCTACATCTAAAAGTGTCCTCATCCCCCATTATCTATGTGTTTTTTGAATATTTAAAGAAAAAAACACATTTATTCTCTCAAAAATCAACCGCAAAAATTACTTTTATTTTTTTCTTTTATTATGGTCAAAAAAACCGAAAAACAAAAAAAAAGCTATCAAAAAATTTAAATATTTTTATAAATTTAACGATTTTACCTCTAATATAGAGATTCCAAATCACTGAAAAATTGATTTTTTAACAAGAAATGTTTTGTTTATTTACATATTTCGGATAAAAGCAGGCAAATTCATTAGGAAGATTAACAAATTATTAAGATTTTTGTCAAACTAATTCAAAATATTTAAAAATGAAACTAAAATTCAATGGATTCTTAGTACTGCTATTGGTACTAATGGCGCAATTAAATTTTGCGCAAGAAAAAGTTGTTTCAGGAATTGTTTCTGATGACACAGGAATGCCGATCCCAGGGGTTACTGTAACTGTTAAGGGAACAAAAAATGCAACACAAACAGATTTCGACGGGAAATACTCAATTAAAGCGTCGCCTAATCAAATTATTCTTTTCACTTACATTGGGATGAAAAGTAAAGAACAGCCAGCTACATCTTCTGTTGTTAACGCAAAGTTAGTGGGAGATGCAATGGAACTTGAAGGCGTGGTGGTTGTAGCTTTTGGAACACAAAAGAAAGAAGCTATAACAGGAGCTGTTGCAAAAATTGATGCAAAAGCATTAGAAAACACACAAGCATCTAACGCAATTCAATCTTTAACAGGTAAAGTTGCAGGTGTACAAATCCAAGCAAATTCAGGACAACCTGGAGATGCGCCTCAAGTACGTTTTAGAGGTATTGGATCTATCTCATCTTCTAATGCACCTTTGTATGTTGTAGATGGTTTTCCATATAACGGAGATATAAACGCTATAGCAACTCAAGATATCGAGTCTATCAGTTTCTTAAAAGATGCATCATCTAATGCATTATACGGAAGTAGAGGAGCAAATGGTGTAATCATTGTTACAACTAAAAAAGGTAAAAAAGGTCAACTAAAAGTTACTTACGAAGGAAAAATAGGAGTTAACTCTAGAGCTGTTCCGGAATACGACATGATTACTGATCCAGGGCAATACTACGAAGCTGCCTATGGAAGAATCAGAAATGGTCTAATTTTTCAAGGAAAAACTCCTGCGGTAGCATCAGCAACTGCATCAAAAAATTTAATCAGTGGGAACCCATCTTATTCACTAGGGTATAATAATTACAACGTAGCAAACGATCAAGTAATAGATCCAGCTACAGGACAACTAAATCCTAATGCACAATTATTATATCATGATAATTGGGAAAAAACATTATTTAACGACAATACAAGAATTGAGCACTTTTTAAGCTTAGCGGGTAGCTCAGAAAAACTTAATTCTTACTTATCTGTAGGTTACCTATCTGATAATGGATACACAATTAACTCAAACTTTAAACGTGTAACTTTAAGATCTAATGTTGACTATACGATTACTGATAAAATTAAAGCAGGAGCCAACCTTAACTATGCAAACTCTAATCAGAATGCACCAATATCACAAGTAGGTTCTGGTACATACAGCAACTTATTTAGCTGGGCAAGAAATATAGCTCCAATTTATCCTGTTTACCTTAGAAATGAGGCTGGAAACATTGTAACGAACAAAGTAGGAGAGAAAGTATATGACTTTAACCAATCTGGAGATCGTCCTTATGGTTTCAACTTAAATCCTTACGGAACTACATTATTAAATACAAATTTAAATCAAGAAAACAAATTTGGAGCTAGAGGTTACATATCTATCGACTTCTTTAAAGATTTTAACTTCAGATACAATCTTGGTTATGACTTAATGTCTGGATACTATGTAAATAGCACAACAGGAATTGGTGGAGATGACCAAGGGGTAAACGGTAGTATAGGAACAGCATCTAAAGATGATTATACTATTACAAACCAACAATTATTATCTTGGAAAAAATCTTTTGGAGAACACTCACTTGATATACTTGTTGGACACGAGTCTTCAGATTTCACATCAAAAATGTTGACTGGACAAAAAACAGGTGTTGTAATACCAGGTTTACCAGTAGTTAGTAATGCAACTAGATTTTCTTATTTAGATGGTTACAATGACATATACAAAGTAGAAGGCTTCTTCTCTAGATTAAATTATAGCTACAAAAACAAATATTTTGTAAATGGTAGTTTCAGAAGAGATGGATCATCAGTATTCGCACCAGAAAACAGATGGGGTAATTTCTACGGATTTGGAGGAGCATGGTCTGTAACGAAAGAATCTTTCTTTCCTCAAACTAAATGGATCACTGACTTAAGAATTAAAGGAAGTTATGGAGAACAAGGAAATGATAATATCTACTACCCTTCTTCTACAAGAATCAGCAGCCGTAGCTACTTTGGAAGTGAAAGAAACTACTATGCATACCAAACACAATATGAGATTTTACCTGATGCAGACGGAAACGCGAGTGTAGTTACTGTATATGAAGGAAACAAAAAGATTAAATGGGAGAAATCTAAAAACTTAAACATTGGATTCGAAGTTGAATTATTCAACAGAGTGAACCTTGAAGCTGAATATTTCGAAAGAAATGTAAGTGATTTAATATATAACCGTCCTTATGCACCAGCAACTGGAATTCCGTTTGTTACTGAAAACATTGGTGACATGTCTAACAAAGGAATTGAGGTTAACTTAGGTGTTGATGTAATCAAAACACAAGATATCGACTTTAACATTTGGGCTAATGCAACGCATTATAAAAATAAAGTAACTTCATTACCAAGTCCTTTTACAAGTGGTATCTTTAGATTTGAAGTTGGAGCTCCTGCATATGCTTACTTCCTAAGAGAATTTGCAGGTGTAGACAAAACTAATGGAGACGCTCTATGGTACATGGATGTAAAAGATGCTTCAGGAAACGTAACTGGTAAAACAACAACAAACGTTTACGGAAATGCAACTCAGTACTTAAGTGATAAAGACGCAAATCCAGATGTATATGGTGGTTTCGGAACTATGTTCAGATTTAAAAACATCACATTCCAAGCAAGTTTTGCATACCAAGTTGGAGGATATATGTATGATGGTGTTTACCAAAGTGCTTTAAGTTCAGGTGACGATAATGTAGGTCAAAACTACCATAAAGACATAGCTAAATCATGGTCAGTTGATAATCCGAATTCAGATATGCCAAGAATTGACCATATTTCTCAATATCAAATGGCGTCTTCTGATTATTTCTTAGCAAAATCAGATTACATCAGCTTACAAGATGTTTCTATATCTTATGATTTCAAAAATAGCAAATTACAAGATCTTGGAATTTCATCTACTAAATTTAGTTTAATGGGAACTAATTTAGCATTATGGTCTGACAGAAAAGGTATGGATCCAAGATTAAGCAATTTAGGTTCAAGAACAAATAATGGTCAGTCATTAAATGTTTATGGAGTTATGAAAACTATCTCATTTGGTTTAACAGTAAATTTTTAAGAATATGAAAAAAATATTAACTATAACATTATCATTGTTGATGTTAACAAGTTGTGATAAAGAATTCCTAAACACAACACCTGAATCAACAATTAATGACGAACAGCTTGCAACATCCGAAGAAGGGTATGCTGCAATTATAAACGGTGTATATTCTGCATTAAGATCATACGGATTATCTATCGGGGCTAACCACGAAGATTACGGACATAAATCTATTCTTGCAGCAACAGATATAATGTCAAATGATGTTGTGCAAACAAAATCAAGCTGGTATGGATCTTTTTACAACTATATAGGAAGACAACAAACAAGTATTAGATCTAAACTTGCCTGGAGTACATACTATCCACAAATTAAGACTTTAAATATCGTTCTTAATGCAGTTCCTGCTGAAGCGGCAACAACTGAAAAACTGAAAAACATTAGAGGAGAAGCATTAGCTTTAAGAGGTTACCTTTACTTTATGTTAGCACGTATGTATGGCCCAACTTATGTAGGCCATCAAACAGACCTATGTGTACCTATTTACACTACAGTATCATTAGAGCCACACGCAAGATCAACTGTTAATGAAGTTTATACTTTAATAGAAAATGATTTAAAAGAATCTCTTCCTTTATTAAAAACTTATACACGTAGAAATACTTCTGCAGTTAATCTATCAGTTGCTCAGGCGTTTTTAGCAGATATTTACCTTGAAATGGGTAAATATGCAGAGGCAGCAACTCTAGCACATACTTCAAGACAAGGATATCCTTTATTAAGTGAGGGTGAATGGAATACTGGATTTTATGATGTGAGCAACAAAGATACTATGTGGGGAATAGCATTAACATCTGCACAAAGTTCTTTTGTAGCTAGTTTCTTTGGACATTTTGACAATACTAACGGTTCTGCTTATGCAGGTGGTGGGGAGATTTACAAAAATATAGACAAAAGACTATATGATGCTATCCCTGATACCGATTACAGAAAAAAAGCATTTGTTGCTCCAACAGGAAATGCTACTTATCCTAAATTACCAGCATATGCTAACATAAAATTTAGAGACCCTACAGTTAACGGTGGTGACTACATTTACTTAAGAGCAGCTGCAATGTACTACATCGAAGCTGAAGCTTATGCAAAATCAGGGAACGAAGCGCAAGCAATTCAAACTTTATACGATATTACAGTAACTAGAGATCCTTCTTACGTAAAATCTACAAATACAGGTGCAGCCTTAATCAATGAAATCATTCTTCAAAAAAGAATTGAACTTTGGGGTGAAGGATTTGCTTGGTTTGACATGAAACGTTTAGGTATTCCATTAGTAAGAGATTATGCTGAATCTAATCATGCAACTTTTGGAAAATTCAATATCCCTGCTGGTGATAATAAATTTACCTTCCAGGTTCCACAAGCAGAAATAGATGCAAATACATTAATTGTACAAAGTCCACTATAATTCTTGGTGTTCTTTAAAACATAAAAACCATCCCAAATTTGGGATGGTTTTTTTTATACAAGCTATTCAAAAAAAATAGTCAATTACTATTTATTATTTCTCCACTTCTTTAAGAAAACAATTTAACTGTTCTATGATGGCACTTTTATGTAGCTTAAAGTCATAATCCCTGACAAACTCTGTTCCTTCCATATTAATACTAGCAGTAACGGCTTCGTAAGTTGAAAATGCTTTTAAATCATTTTTGTCAATTATATACAACACTTGCAAAATAGAATCTTGCTTTAAGTATTGCGTATCATAATGCTTTAATTTATATTTTATCTTGTTTGATAATTCCAACGTTAAATCATCTTTTATATTATTCCCCACTTCTTTTGGAGGAAATGGAGTTGGTTGCAAAGCAATAAAATAATTCTCTTTATCGGTTACAATATTTATTTTTAAAGATTTTGATTCTGTGGTATAAAATGGAGTCGGTTTAATATAATAAAACATAGAACCATCTGCCTGGATTCGATTATGGATTTCACATTGCGCAAAAACCATTGGCATCGACAATAAACATCCTACTAATAAACTTATCTTTTTCATATCCTGAGTTTTTGAAAGAATTAAATTATTCTAACAAAAATACTCATTAAAGAAATATGTTTTTGCAATGAACTAATAATTAGAGATTATCATCTAATTCTTCTTGTTTTACAACGGTGTACTCTACTAAAGTATCCGAATAAAAATATGGCGCTTCTTCAGGAATTTCGGTATTGACGAAATTTCCATTTTCATCAAAATGTTTCATAAAATCATCCTCTTCTGGATTATAATCTGGTTGCTGCCAATCATACAAAAGAGGTTTTTGATATTCGGGAGTTTTAAATTGTATCGACATTACAAATCCTGTTATAAAACCAGCCAAATGCCCCTCCCAAGAGATAGAATTGTCAACTTCGGGAAAAACATACCAAATCATTCCTCCATAAAACATAATTACAGATAACGACAAAGCAACCAATCGGTAATATTTTGTTTGAATCCCTTTGAAAAAGATAAAACTTACCAAAACATAAATTAATCCGCTTGCTCCTATATGATAATTAGGTCTTGCAATAACCCAAGTAATTAATCCTGAAAATAATATTCCGTAAACAATTACCTGAATAGTTTGCTTTGGATAAAAAAACTGAAGCGCAGCTAGTAAAACCAGTAATGGGATGGAATTATTATATAAATGACTAATATCGGCGTGGATAAAAGGGCTAAATATTACACCTTGTAAACCTGTGAATGTTCTTGGATAAATACCGTATTCGTAAAAATCAAAATCATAACGAATTTGCAACCAATATACAATCCATAAGAGCAGCACAGAAAACAATGGTAGCGCAATAACCGAATTGGTAAATTTGAAATCTTTTTCCACTATTGTATATGATTATGATTAACAACTAAATTCAAGTCAAAAATTTATCCAAAATAAATTTAATGCTATTTTGTCAGACTCCAATGCAGCAATTAAATACCTTTTTAGCCCAGATCGCAACGGTATCCTTTATTGTTGCTTCTTTTGCAACAATAAAGATATAGTGAAGAGCTGGAAAAGCTCCTAAAAAAACTAAATGTGGCAACAAATTAAAATTGAAAATAGTAATTTTACAAAATGGAAGCACCATTAGCAGAACGTATACGACCTCAGAAATTAGAAGACTACGTTAGTCAGAGTCATTTGGTTGGACCGAATGGTTCACTAACTCAACAAATCGCAAAAGGAATTATTCCTTCATTGCTGTTTTGGGGACCACCTGGAACTGGAAAAACAACTTTGGCACAAATCATAGCACAAGAATCTAAACGTCCTTTTTATATATTAAGCGCTATAAATTCGGGGGTAAAAGATATTCGTGATGTTATAGAAAAAGCGAAACAAAGCGGTGGTTTATTTACAGCCAAAAATCCGATTTTGTTTATTGATGAGATTCATCGTTTTAGTAAGTCCCAACAAGATTCACTTTTGGCTGCTGTTGAAAAAGGCTGGATTACACTTATTGGCGCAACAACCGAAAACCCAAGTTTTGAAGTAATTCCCGCTTTACTTTCCCGATGTCAAGTTTATATTTTGAATGCTTTTACAAAAAGTGATTTGGAATTATTATTGCATCGCGCCATGAAAACAGATGTTGTCTTGGCTTCAAAAAAAATTAACTTAAAAGAAACCGAAGCTTTATTGAGACTTTCTGGTGGTGATGGAAGAAAGCTATTGAATATTTTTGAATTGGTCGTAAACGCATCGCCAGATGACAATATAACGATAACTAACGAGCGCGTATTTGAACTCGTACAACAAAACACTGTTTTGTATGACAAAAGTGGCGAACAACATTATGATATAGTTTCGGCATTTATAAAATCGATACGCGGAAGTGATCCTAACGGTGCTGTTTACTGGTTAGCCAGAATGATTGAAGGTGGTGAAGATGTAAAATTTATTGCGAGAAGAATGCTTATTCTATCGAGTGAAGATATAGGAAATGCAAATCCTACCGCATTTATAATGGCAAACAATACTTTTCAGGCTGTAGCTACGATTGGTTATCCTGAAAGCAGGATAATACTAAGTCAGTGTGCGATTTATTTGGCAACTTCGCCTAAAAGCAATGCATCCTACATGGCAATTGGAAACGCTCAGCAGTTAGTAAAACAAACTGGAGATTTACCTGTTCCGATACATTTACGTAATGCTCCAACAAAATTAATGAAGGAGTTAGGTTATGGTGATGATTATAAATATTCGCATGATTATGCAAATAATTTTGCTGAGCAAGAGTTTTTGCCAGATGTATTATCTGAGACTGTAATATATAATCCCGGCAACAATTCTAGAGAGAATAGCAACCGGGAATTTTTGAGGAATCGTTGGAAAGATAAATACGGTTATTAACTCCGTATAAAATTAGTTTAGAATTTTACGATTACTTTTTCTGAAACTAATTTATCATTTTTATAGTATTCAAAATACCATTCGTTGTCTTTAGCATTTAGAGAACCTTGAATATCTCCTTTTATAGCGATGAAAGAATCTGGACGAGACGTTTTCATTAATTTCATAACTACTTTTGGCGTTTTATCGATTAATTGATAACCTGTTTCTGTAGGTTGTGCATACAATAAATTAGGATCATTATTGTTTACAACTGTATTAACAACTGCAGCATTGGTTGTTACAGTAACAGGAGCAACTGCAACCTGATTATTCACTGAAGTTTGATTATTAGTTGTCGTAGCTTTTGTTCCATTATATTTATAATGCAATGCATTAATTGATAAAAAAGCTTGATTTAAGGCTTCAGAATATGCTCCATCAAAATCTTTGGTTTTACTCTTTCCTATATCTGATGTAAAAACAATTTTTCCGTAACAATCTTTAAATACTACATACAGTTTTGTTACCAAAAAACCATTATCTCTAATAACATCTACATTTAACAAATCACATCTGTTATAGTCTTGCGGAATTGCGTCATTAGCATAAAATGCTTCGAAACCTGCTTTATTTAAATTAAACTTGGTAAGCGTAGCTAATCTATATTGATTATCGGTTTTCATAAAATCATATTTCAACGGAATAATTACTGCTTTGTAATCATTCACTGACTGAGAAAAGCCATAGCTTGAAATAAATATAAGTAATAATAAGATTTTTGTTTTCATAATTTTATAAGTAATTTTTAAGTTCTAATAAATGATTAATTTGTTTAATATTATGTTGTGCTTCTACTTTTTTATCATTAAAGAAGATTACATCAAGTCCGGCATTTAAAGCTCCTTGAACATCGGCATCCAAACAATCTCCAATCATGATGCTATTTTCTTTTTTAGAATTAGCAGAATTCAAGGCATATTCAAAAATGATAGGATTAGGTTTCTTTACCCCTGCATTTTCAGAATTTGTTATTGTCCGAAAGTAGGTTTCAATATTTGAATTTGATATTTTCTTATACTGGACATCTGCAAATCCGTTTGTAATGATATGCAATCTGTATTTATCTTTTAAGTATTCTAAAATTTCAATTGCTCCATCAAAAAGATAATTATTTAATGGTAATAACTGAATATACTCTTCAGCCATTTCATCAATTAAACTATCTGAAACAACGTAATCTAAAGCATCAAAAGTATGCTTTAGCCTATTATAACGTAGTTCTATATGCGAAATTTCATCATTTTGATACAATTTCCAACAAGCCTGATTTATTGGGATATACTTTTCTATAAAAGCATTGATTTCAATTGTTGGGTGATTTTTTTTCAAAATACTTTCAAATGCTAATTCAGAATTTTTATCAAAATCCCAAAGCGTATGATCTAAATCAAAAAAAACATCTGTAATTATGGTATTATTTTTCATTCTTAAAAAATTCCTTCATCTAAAAAACTGTAATATCCAGTTTCTATAATTATAATATGATCTAACACTTTAATATCTAAGCTTTCGCCTGCCAATTTAAGCTTTTTTGTAATTTCTTTATCTTGTTCACTAGGAATTAATGATCCAGAAGGGTGATTATGACATAAAATCAATGAAGTTGCTCCTGTTTCAAGTGCCATTTTAAAAACCAACCTAACATCTACAAGAGTTCCAGTAATTCCACCTTTACTCAATTGTGATTTTGAAATAACTTTATTTGAATTATTTAAAAACACAACCCAAAACTCTTCATGTGGTAATTCTCCAATGATAGGTTGCATGATTTCAAAAACTACTTTACTCGATGTAATCTTGATTAAATCTACAACATCCTCTGCCCTTCTGCGTCGTCCTAATTCTGTTGCGGCTATAATCGAAATAGCCTTAGCCTCACCTATTCCTTTAAAGCCTATTAATTGTGTGATTGATAATTTACCTAAAGCATTTAGGTTATTATCTACACTAGAAAGAATTCTTTTACTCAAATCAACAGCAGATTCATTTTTGCCTCCTGAACCAATCAAAATAGCGATTAGTTCGGCATCACTTAAAACATCTTTGCCTTTTAGCATCAATTTTTCACGTGGTTTATCGTCTTCAGACCAATTGGATATAGATATAAAAGAACTTTCTTCCATTAACATTATAATATTGTAATTAATCCTTTTACATCATCAAAGTTCAATCCTCCATAATTCCCAGAACTCATTAATAACAATGCCGAATTTTCTAAATCTAAATTGAATAAGTAATCTTTAAAATCTTTTGGATTCGTGTAAATAATCAAGTCTTTACGATTAAAGGCTATAGCAATTTGTTCGTAAGTAACTTCTTCTAATTGCTTTATTTTTACTGCATCTGGCGAATAAAAAACAACAGCAACATCTGCATATTCTAAAGCCCCTTCATATTCTTTTAAGAAGTCAGCATTTAAACTACTATACGTATGCAACTCTAAACAAGCTACTAATTTACGATTTGGGTATTGTTCTTTTACTGCTTTTGTTGTTGCTGCAACTTTGCTTGGCGAATGTGCAAAATCTTTATAAGCTACTCTATTCTTTGCCTCTGCTATTTTTTCTAATCGTTTAGATGCACCTTTAAAACTAGCAATTGCTTCATAAAAATCGGCTTCATCTACACCCATATTTTGGCAAATCCATTTTGCACCAGCTAAATTATTTAAGTTGTGAGCTCCAAAAACTTCTATTGGCATATTACCTTCAGGCGTTTCAAGAAGTGTTACTCCGTCGCTTACTGTATAATTTGGTGTATGATATGGTAATTTTCTAATTGGGTTCGTAGCAGCTTCTGCCACACGTTTCACTTCAGAGTCGTCTTCGTTATAAACCAATATCCCACCGTTTGTAATTTTTTCAATAAAAATCTCAAACTGTTCTACATAGTTCTCATAAGTAGGAAAAACATTGATATGATCCCAAGCAATTCCCGAAATCAAAGCAATGTTAGGTTGATATAAATGAAACTTAGGTCTTCTATCTATTGGTGAGGATAAGTACTCATCTCCTTCCAAAACCATAAAATCATTCTCTTCGGTAAGATGCACCATAGTATCAAATCCTTCTAATTGTGCTCCAACCATATAATCGACCTCGATATTATGATAATGCATTACGTGCAAAATCATCGAAGTAATTGTCGTTTTTCCGTGAGAACCACCAATAACAACACGTGTTTTATTCTTAGATTGTTCGTATAAAAACTCTGGATAAGAATAAATTTTCAATCCTAATTCCTGAGCTTTTAGTAATTCTGGATTATCTGCCTTAGCGTGCATTCCCAAAATTACTGCCTCGATATCTGAAGTAATTTTTTCAGGAAACCAACCCATTTCCAGAGGTAAGATTCCTTTTTTCTCCAAGCGTGATTTCGAAGGTTCAAAAATTGCATCATCACTTCCTGTAACTTGATATCCTTTATTGTGTAATGCTAATGCCAGATTGTGCATTGCACTCCCACCTATGGCGATAAAATGTGTTCTCATTTTAGTTTGTTCGGTTATTCGTTTATTTATTATTTGGTCAATTAGTTAATGTTGATTCTGTTTGTATTCTTCCAAAATTGTTTTGGCCTTTTCAGGTTGATTCATTTTTTTCTGATACAAATTGGCAAGCATTAGATAACTGGCTTTTGATTTACTTACAATAATGGCATGTTTATATTGTCGTTCTGCATCCGAATATCTTTTAAAATATTCATCAATATGTCCTCTTGACAAATAGCCATCTATCGGTGAAAGCTTTAACAATTCTTCCGAATATTTTATAGCTTTAGTTTGACTTCCTCCAGCAATTCCTGGCAGTTGCAAATTTAATTCTATTAATGCCCAACGTGCTTCTATATGTTTAGGATTAAGTACAATTGCTTTTTCAAATGAACCTCTTACTTCATCTATCATTCCAAAAGCCTTAAATTTACTTACACCAAGTGCTTTCATCCCTAAAGCCGCTCCATATTTATAAAAATAGTTAGCTCCGGATGGATTAAGCTGTTTTAACTTTTTATAATACCCAACAGCCTGATCCCATTCTTTAGTATGAGTAGCTATATCCCCTAGATATTCAATTGTTTTTAAATCAGATGGTTTTTCCTTTAAAACTGATTCAAAAAGTGTTTTAGCTTTATCAAATTTTTGCGCTTCAAATAACTTTTGTGCTTTCTCAAAACTAGATTGCGACCATATTAAGGTCGGAAGCAAAAGAAAGACAATTATTATTTGTTTCATTCTTCAAAAATAGTGGAAATATAAAACGTATCATTTCTTTTTAAGTATAAATTAGTAATTTGTACGAGATTTATTTTCAATACTACATCAATTTTTTAAAATAATACTAAACCCGTTTTTATGAAGAATATCTATTTTGTCTTATTACTAATTTCTACCTCACTATTTGGGCAACAATATGAAAAAAACTGGAATAAAGTAATTGAAAATGAAAAACTCGGCAAAATAAAAACCGCCAATCAAATTGTTTCAAAAATTTACAAAAAGGCTGTAGCCAATAAAGACGAAGTACAAATTATAAAATGCTTTTTTTATAACTCAAAATACCTGCAAGTTGTTGACGAAAATGCTAAATCAAAAATTTTTAATAACTTAAAATCTGAAATAAATCGAGCTTCAATCCCATCAAAAGCAATTCTGAATTTAGTTTATGCTAAATGTTTGAATGATTATTCTAATTACGGTTATGATGTTGTAGAAGACACCTCTATAGTTACGGCAGTAGACACCATAGCTGTAATCGATATGCCAGAATCGATTGATTCTAATGTCATTCTATCTTCTGAAAAAGAAATCGATGCTCTTTATGAAAAAACGTTAGAAAACGAAGCAATTTTAAAAGCAACTCCTTTAAAAAATTATCAGGCTATTTTTAATTTTTTAACCTCAGAAAAACTAGAAACCGAGAACTTATATAATTACCTACTTAAAGAAAACATTGCATTTTATGCGCAACAAATAGAGATATGGGCAATTGAAGAGAATGAAATTAGTAAATACAAAAACGAACTTTTAGGAAACTCAGAAGCTTTTTTAAAACTTGATTTAACTTCTATAAAAGATGAAGAGCTCAGAAAAGTGCTCTCTTTATATCAGAAACTAGAATTAAATAGCCCATCCCCAGAAAATCAATTTGATCGCATTATATACTACAGTAAATTTCTGCCAGAATCTAACGATGATCTAGCAAAGTCATTAAATGAGCTTCTACAACATTCGAACGACATAATTCTTACTCAAAAAATTTCATTAAGAAAAGGTGAAATTCTAATTAACCAAGCTTCAAAAGAACGACATCCAGATAATAACATTCAAGCAATAAAAATATTTGACGAGATAATAAAAACTAATGATCAAACTAATACAGCAAAAGAAGCTTTATACCTAAAACAAAGAGTTTCATCAAAATCATTAACTGTTGAACTTCTAAAATACAGCTATAAAGATGAAAATACCAGAGCTTTTATTACTTACAAGAATATTGACAATTTAAATGTGTCCTTTTATAAAATAGACCAACAAAAGACAAAAGAACTTACGAATTCATATTTTCAGCGAGATAGTTTGGCCAACGCTATCATAAAAAAACAAAATAAAATTGCAACAAGAAATTATCAACTTCAAAACAAACACGATTATTTTGAATACACAACCGAAGTACTTTTACCTAAATTAGAAACAGGGAAATATTTAGTCTATTTTGAAAGTGACTCTAATTTAAAAGATAAAAAAGCATTTGCGTTTGAAACCATAACTATTTCAAACCTTAGTATTCTAGCAAACCAAGAAGACGATAAAGAGAACTTTCAAGTTTTTGACCGAAAAACAGGTAAACCTTTAGAGAATGTAACTATAAAATCTTCTCACTATACTATTAAAACAAACTCTAACGGAGCAGCTTCTTATACCAGAACAAGTAGCTACAATTACGATGAGAGCATTGAATTTTCTTTAGATAATGATACTCTTGTAACTGAGAAAGAATACATACAACTCATACAGCAATACTCAGAGAACAAAGATAATAGCCTTAAAGGTAAAGTTGAGTTTTACTTAGACAGAGCTATTTATCGTCCAGGACAAACCGTTTACTATAAAGGAATTGCGATTAAGAAACAAGATAACAAAACAAGTATCGTAGCTAATACTTCCTTCAATATCACTATTAAAGATCCCAATTATCAAACTTTCAAAGAGTTTCAAATAACTACAAATGAGTTTGGTTCATTTTCTGGGGAATTTACTGTACCTAAAAATGGATTAACTGGTAATTTTAACATTTATGCAGATAAGCCTGAAGATTATACCAAAGGAGATATTTATTTTAACAACAAACCGAATGCTTCTTTTTGGGACAATCTGAAAATTGAAAATTCAAGAGCCACTTTTAGTGTTGAAGAATACAAACGTCCAAAATTCAAAGTAGATTTTGAGCCTAAAAAAGGAAGCTTCCAAGTTAATCAGTCTATCAAAATTAACGGAAGCGCCAAAGCATTTGCTGGGAGTAACATTTCTGATGCAAAAGTGACTTATACTGTTAATAGATTCACGAGTTATTTTAGAAATTATTACGGACAAGAACAGAATGAAACTATTACTAGCGGAGAAACCAAAACTGATGCTTCAGGAAATTTTATAATTGAATTTATTGCACAGCCTTCTAAAAATGCAATAAAAGAACAACTCCCTATTTTTAATTATGAAATAACTGCTAATGTTACAGATATTAATGGCGAAACACATACATCTGAGACAATTATAAAAGTAGGTTATCATGATTTAATTATCAATGCAATTATTGCTAATCAAATTGAAACAAAAAACAAAAATAAAATTACACTTACAAGTACAAACTTAAACGGGGAATTTTTAGCGACTAAAGGAGAAATTAAAATGTATTTCGTAAGTCCTTTTTCAAACAAATTCAAAAAAGCAGTGTGGCCAGAACCTGAAATTGAAACCATTTCAACATCAGATTTTGAGAAGTTATTTCCATTTGAAATTCGCGAAATTAAGATTAGCGATAAACCAAATGAAGTTTTAGTGTACTCAAAAAAAATAGACACTCAAAAAGACAAAGAAGTAGCACTTGATTTTATGACAAATTATAAATCAGGAAACTACAAAATTGTTTTTTCTGCAAAAGATACTTTTAATAATCCTATAGAGTCTGTTTCAACATTTGAAGTCAAACAAAGCAAAGACAGATTCAATCCGAGTAAATTATTTACAGCAGAACAAATTAATATCGACCCCAAAAAAGATGGTTTTGTAGATGTCAAATTTACTTCTGTAATTCCTGATTTATATATCACTACAAATGGAAACTATGAAGATCAAAAATATTTTGAAAATACTTTTCATTTACAAAACAACGAAGTAATAATTAGAATTCCATTAAAGAAAGAATTCAGAAAATCTATTCGTTTACTTTTTGAAAGTATTTTTGAAAACGAAACTTTCAAGGATGACATAGATGTAGCACTAAAAGAAGATGAATCTAAATTAGAGTGGATTGTCGAAAGTTTTAGAAACAAAATCGAACCTGGAAGCAATGAAAAGTGGTCTTTTAAACTAAAATCCATTAATACTAAAAATGAAGCAGAAGTACTGGCTTCTATGTACGACAGTTCATTAGATCAATTTACTAAAAGAGATTGGAATACTTTAAAATTAAACACATACTATTATAACCGATCTAATTTTAAATCTCGTTTAGGTTTTGAAAAAACAAATTCTACATTAGAAGATTTGAATGAATCCCAACCCTTTGAAAACTCTCGTAATGAAGAAACGGAATTAAACTGGTTTGGTTTTAACATTAATACTAGCAGCTATTATGATTCTATTGGCGGGTATTTTGTAGATATTAAAGATAAAAAAGTTGGCAGTGAAAATATCAAAGGAGATCCTGACGCAGTACTAGCTGTAGAATCCAATAACAACATATCAACCATAGAAATTCCAAGAGTCGATAAAGTAAAATTTGTAAAACCTGTTAGTGCAAAAGCAGAAGAATCAGTTAACGAAGAATACTATTTTCAAACTAATAAAGTTAAATTTATTCCAGGGAAAAAAATTATAAGTGGTCTAACTTCTATGGTAGTCGATGCATCCACGTTATACATAATTGATGGGGAAATATCATCTGAAAATAATTTCAAAAAAATAAATCCAGATAACCTTCTAGATATAGAGTTCTTAACTGCAAACAAAGCAATTGCTCTTTACGGAAGCAAAGCTGCCAATGGTGCAATAATTATTACGACAAAAAATGCTCTAGAAGAACTAACAAAAGTAAAAGCAAGAAAAAATCTATCAGAAACTGCTTTCTTTTACCCTAATTTAAGAACTGATACCAGCGGTAAGCTAAGCTTTAACTTTACTTCTCCTGAAGCTTTAACAGCTTGGAAACTTCGATTAATGGCACATAATAAAGATGCTGTTTCAGGTTATCTAGAAAAAACAGTGATTACACAAAAAGAATTAATGGTTTTGCCAAATTTTCCGAGGTTCTTCAGAGAAAAAGACACTATTGTTATCAGTACAAAAATAGCTAACGTTACCGGAGAAGCTAAAACCGGAATTGCCGTTTTACAGTTTTTTGACGCTGTAACCATGCAACCTATTGATGCCAAAATGCTAAACGCAAAAAACATCCGAAACTTTACAATTCCTGCATTTGGCAATACAACTGCAAGTTGGACCGTTTCAATTCCTCAAGGTGTACAAGGTGTACAATATAAAATTCTAGCCAAATCAGGTAATTTCTCTGATGGTGAAGAAAACATACTCCCAGTTTTAACTAATAATATGTTGGTTACTGAAAGTATCCCTATTTGGGTTCGAGAGAATTCAGCCAAAGAATATACGTTTGAGAATCTAAAAAACAACACTTCTACAACTCTAAAAAATCACCAACTTACATTAGAATATACTTCTAATCCTGCTTGGATTGCGATTCAGTCTTTGCCCTATTTAATGGAATATGAACATGAATGTGCCGAACAAACTTTTGCACGTTTTTATGCGAATTCTTTGGCATCAGAAATTATATCGAGTAATCCGAAGATAGCAACTGTTTTTGAAAATTGGAGGAAGAACGGAAAACTGAATTCGAAATTAGAAGAAAACGAAGAGCTAAAATCAATTATTCTAGCAGAAACTCCTTGGTTAAATGATGCACAAAGCGAAGACGAAAAGAAAAAAAATATGGCACTTTTATTTGATTTAGAAAAAATGAAAGCTTCGCAAGAAGCTACTTTTGATAAATTAAAACAAAAACAAGGAGCATCTGGAGGATTCTCATGGTTTGACGGAAGTGATGAAAGCGAGTATATTACAAGACATATTTTGGCAGGTTTAGGTCATCTATCTAAATTGAACAAAACAGAAAATAATGATGATAAAATTGATGCTATTGCCAAAACTGGAATTCCGTTTTTAGATAACAAATTTTTCCAGTATTATAAAATCCAGGCTAAAAACTTAAAAGCATCCAATAAACTAATCTGGACTAATCCTTATTCTGATTTACATTATCTCTATACCAGAAGTTTTTATTTGGATAATTATCCTCTATCAGACACTTTGAAAAAAGCAACTAAATTGTATCTAGAAACAGCCAAAAAAGATTGGCTAAAATATTCTCTTTACGAAAAAGGATTAGCAGCTTTAACCCTAAATCGTTTCGGAGAAAGTGAAACTGCTAAAAAAATTATTGAGAGTTTAAAAGAATCAGCTTCTAACAATGAAGATTGGGGAATGCATTGGATCTCTAACAAAGCGGGATGGTATTGGTATCAAGCACCTATAGAAACTCAAGCTTTATTAATTGAGGCCTTCGCCGAAGTAAATCACGATACCAAATCTGTTGATGCGATGAAAGTCTGGCTATTAAAAAATAAGCAAACCAAAAACTGGCCATCAACAAAATCGACTACTGAAGCTATTTATGCTTTATTAATGCAAGGCAATGATTGGTTAAGTGTAAAAGACAATACCGTTATAAAAATTGGAGACGAAAAAATCCTAACAAAAAAGTTAACCGAAAACGAAAAAGAAGCTGCAACTGGTTATATCAAACTCAACTGGAAAGCTGATGAAGTAAAAAAAGAAATGGCCTCTATAAAAATCGAGAACAAATCTAAAGTTCCAGGTTTTGGAGGCGCGTACTGGCAATATTTTGAAGATTTAGACAAAATTAAAACCAACCCAAATACAGCTTTATCGGTTTCTAAAGAATTATATATAAGAACAAAGGCTGTTGGCGGAGATCAATTACAGAAAATCACAACAAAATCTCCTTTAAAAATAGGTGATTTAATTACGGTAAGATTAATCATTTCGTCCAAAGAAGATATGGAATTTGTTCATTTAAAAGACATGAGAGCTTCTTGTTTTGAACCTGTAAATGTTCTTTCAGAATACAAATACAAAGATAGATTAGGATATTATATGAGTACAAAAGATGCCGCAACACATTTTTTCTTTGATCGAATAAACAAAGGAACGTATGTAATAGAATATGACATTAGAGTAAATAATGGTGGTAACTTCTCAAACGGAATTACTACAATCGAAAGTATGTATGCTCCAGAATATTCAAACCATACCAAAGGGATAAGAGTAAATATAAAATAAGTAAAGAACAACAAAAAACCCCATCTCATATAAACTGAGATGGGGTTTTGTAATTTTAGAAACTACTATTATTTCACAATTGTCATTTCATCAACAATGTGTTTAGCTCCTGCATATTTATCGATAATCCAAAGTACATAACGAATATCAACATTGATAGTTCTTTGTAATTTAGGATCAAAAATAACATCTCCAGCCATAGCTTCGATATTACCATCAAAAGCAACACCTATTAATTCTCCTTTTCCGTTAAGAACTGGTGAACCTGAATTTCCTCCTGTAATATCATTATCTGTTAAGAAGTTTACCGGCATGTATCCAGCTTTGTCTGCATACTGACCAAAGTCTTTTGCTTTGTTCAATTCTAATAATCTAGCTGGTAAGTCAAATTCCTGATCTCCTGCTTTATACTTTTTAACCATTCCGGCCATTGTAGTATAATTATTGATTTTAGCATCGTTTCTCTTATCTTCTGGCAAAGCACGAACTTTTCCGTAAGTTAATCTTAAAGTAGAGTTTGCATCTGGATATTTAATTGTGTTTAATTTAGACACTCTTAAACCTTCTACAAGTTCACGGTAAGCAATTGCAAAACTATCATCAGCTTTTAATTGTCCGTCTGTTTTAGTACGGTATTTAGTTAGCAAATCATTAGAGATAATATACAACGGATCGTGTACAATCGCTAATGGTTTTGGATCAGCCATAAATGCTAATACTTTATCTTTAGTTGTAAAATAACTTATTTCAGTAGCTTTTGCAACATCTGCAGTAAAATCACCATTATTTTCTGATTTCATTTTAGCTATTTGTGGAGCTAAACCATACTCAGCAGCTTTTGCAGCATATAAATTCAATTGAGCTGTTAACACATCTTTTTCAAGCGGTGCATAAAACTCCCCATAAACACTTTCGATCAAAGCATTAATCTTAGGTAACATTTCTGCTTTTTTAGCATCATTTTCCTTGTAATATGCAATTAATGCATTTCCTAAATTTGCAGGTCCTGTAGCATAGCTAGAAGTACGCAAAAGTTGTGTTAAGTAATTATCGTGAGTCGCTTTTAAATTAGTTTCTCTATAATAACCATTAATAGTAGGAATTACATTTTCGTATTTTTCTTTATTCTCTGGTTTAGTTGCCCATTCGTAGAACTTATCTTCTTGTTCTGTTTTTGTAGCTACTGTTCCTGCTTTTGTTAAAGCATCGATCATACCTTGACGGTTTTTCCAGTAGTTTGCTGTCGAAGCATATTTAGACGCATATTGCAAACGAACTGTTGCATCTTTGTCCATATACTTTTTCATTTGGTCCATTCCAGTTTTTGCACCTTCAACCCAAGCAGGGTAAGCATACTTAATGTTTTGCTCAATTCCACCAGCTGGCATCCAACGGTTTGTTCTTCCTGGATAACCTAAGATCATAGCAAAATCATTCTCTTTAACACCTTTTAAACTTACAGGTAAGTAATGTTTAGGCTGTAAAGGCACATTGTCTTTAGAATATTCTGCAGGATTTCCATTTTTATCAGCATATACTCTAAACATAGAGAAATCTCCCGTATGACGTGGCCATTCCCAGTTATCAGTATCTCCTCCAAATTTTCCAACACTTTCAGGTGGTGTTCCTACTAAACGTACATCTTTGTAATCTTGGTATACAAAATAGTAGTATTCATTTCCTTGAAAGAATGGACGAACTGAAACAGTATATTTTCCTCCTTCATTATTTTCTTTCTCGATTAAAGCGATTTCTTGTTGAATAACTTTGTTTCTTTCAGCTTCAGTCATTTTATCATCTACTTTAGATAAAATTCTTTTAGAAACATCATCCATACGAACGAAGAAACGAACATATAATGATTTTGGTTTCATTTCGGCACTTTTATCTTTTGCCCAAAAACCATTTTTTAAGTAATTCTGTTCTTCAGTAGAAAGTTCTGCAATAGCATCATATCCACAGTGGTGGTTTGTTAACACTAAACCGTTTTTAGAAACGATTTCGGCAGTACATCCTCCGTTAAACTGAACTATAGCATCTTTCAAACTATGGTTGTTGATACTGTAGATTTCTTCGGATGTAAGTTGTAAGCCCATCTTCTGCATATCTCTATGGTTTAATCTCTCGATAAACATCAAGAACCACATTCCTTCATCTGCTCTCACAGGAAAAGCCATAAGGCACATTGTCAAAAATAAAATTATTTTTTTCATACGTATTAAATATTTTTAGTTCTGCGAATATAGTGCATTTTCACAATTAAACATCTAACCACAATCCTTAAAATAAACATATCAATCAAATCCTACCTAATATTTATGAATTTCGCAGAATCAAAAACAATTCTATCTTCATATATTCATTTTATTTCATAATTAAATATGTAATAAATAATTTATTAAAAATAAATTACTCATAATCAATTTCTTATAAAAAAATCTATACTTTTGCATAAATTAAATTTATATTAGAGATGAAAAAATTACTATTATGTATTGCTTTAGTTGTTTCTGCAATGGCTACAGCACAAAAAGGTTCAATCCTTGTAGGAGGAAATGTTGGATATTCTTCTGATAAAGTTGGAGAAGCTAAAAAAGAATCTTTTGAATTCTCTCCAAGATTCGGTTATCAGTTTTCTGAAAACTGGACTGCAGGAGTAGATGCTACTATTGGAAGTATTCATAATGACCTTGCTGACAATTCTGACAATCAGAAAATTGGAGCATTTGTTCGTTACTCTAGACCATTAAACGAAACGTTTGCAATTTTTGCTGACATAGGATCTGGTTACCAACAAAACTCTATAAATGATGCAAAAGGAATGTACGCTTACATTACTCCAGCTTTATTCATAAACATGAAAAGAGGTTTTGGTTTAAATTTCTCTATAGGAGGTCTTAACTATGACAACATTGATGGAAAAAATGACCCAAGACAAGAACGTATTGGATTCAATTTTGGAAAAACAATGAACATTGGTATTTCTAAAAACTTCAGTTTGTAAAAACACCTTGCCCCATAAAATAAAAAACCACCAATTGGTGGTTTTTTTATTTTATGATATTTCCGTTACAGATATTAATCATTCAACATTTTCCACAATTTATCTTTCAATTCTGATAGTCCCTGCTGCGCAACAGAAGATATAAACATATATGGTATATCTTTAAAAGCAACATCAAGCTCAACCTTTAGCTCAGCTTTAAGCTCATCATCCAGCATATCGCATTTAGATATTACTAACAAACGCTCTTTATCTAGCATTTCAGGATTATACTTTGTCAATTCATTAACCAAGATATCGTACTCTGCTTTAATGTCTGGCGTATCTACAGGAACAAGAAACAATAAAGTCGAGTTACGTTCTATATGTCGCAGGAAATAATGACCTAAACCTTTTCCTTCTGCAGCACCCTCTATAATTCCAGGAATATCAGCAATTACAAAAGATTGAAAATCTCTATAAGCTACAATTCCTAAATTTGGTTTTAATGTAGTAAACGGATAATCTGCAATTTTAGGTTTTGCAGATGTTAATACTGATAATAAAGTAGATTTTCCAGCATTAGGAAAACCAACTAATCCTACATCAGCAAGAACTTTAAGCTCCAAGATTACATCCATTTCTACACCTGGTAAACCTGGTTGTGCATATCTAGGCGTTTGGTTTGTTGAACTTCTAAAATGCCAGTTCCCTAAACCACCTTTTCCTCCTCTTGAAAGGATTTGTTTTTCTCCGTGTTCAGTAATTTCAAACAAGGTTTCGCCTGTTTCTTTATCTTTTACAACCGTTCCTAACGGCACTTCAATAAATTTATCATCACCATCTGCTCCTGTACTTCTGTCACCTCCACCGTCTCCACCGTGTCCAGCTTTAATATGACGAGCAAACTTTAAATGAAACAAAGTCCAAAGTCCTTTATTCCCAACTAAAAAAACATGACCTCCACGACCACCATCTCCACCATCTGGACCACCTTTTTCAATAAACTTCTCTCTATGTAAATGCGTAGAACCTTTTCCTCCTTTACCGGAAGAAACAAATATTTTAACGTAATCTACAAAATTTCCCTCTGTCATATTTCTTAGTATTCAGTCGCAGTTACAGTTTTCAGCGCAAACTACGACTGAAAACTGTAACTGAAAACTATTTTAATGTTAACCTTTTAATGCTTTTATTAATACTTTATCAATCTTTACGCCATCCATATCGATGACTTCCAACTCAAACTTTTGCCAAATTAATTTCTCTCCTTCTTTAGGGATACGAGATAATTCAGTCATTATTAAACCACTTACTGTTGTAACTTCATAATCATTAATTAATTCATCTAACTCGAAATAAGTTAGGAAATCATGCAATGAATAATGTCCATCAACCAACCAAGTTCCATCTTCTCTTTCTATTAACTGAAATTCGTCTTTATAAAAATCGGCAGCGTCTCCTACAAGAGCTTCCAGAATATCATTTAATGTTATAATCCCTTGGAAAATTCCATATTCATCAGAAACGAAAGCATAATGTATTCCCGTTTTCTTAAAATTCTCTAATGCTTTATAAGCCGTCGTCTGCTCCATTATAAAAGGAGCTTCGGTCATTATAGAAGCTAAACTGAAATCTTCTTTTTCAATATTGGCAAAAATTGTTTTCAAATTAACAACTCCCGAAATATCATCATAGTTCTCTGTATAAACAGGATAAATGGAGTGTAAATCTTCTAGAATTAATTCTTTTACACGCTGTTTATCTGAATTTAATGGCAAAAAAACCACTGATTTTCTATGCGTCATTAACGAGTTAACTTTTCTATCACCGATATGAAAAACACGTTCCACAATATCTTGTTCTATCTCCTGTACTTCACCACCCTCTGTACCTTCTTTAATAATAGCTTTTATTTCTTCTTCGGTAACTTTACCATCGGCAGTAGGTTTTATTTGCAAAACATTCAATAAAAAATCTGTCGAGTTGGTCAACAACCAAATAAACGGAGCCGTAATAATCGAAATAATCTTCATTGGCAAAGCCACCGCTTTAGCAATAGCTTCAGGATGATTCAACCCAATTCTTTTAGGCAACAACTCACCCAAAACAAGAGAAAAGAAAGTTAAAACTACAACTACAATCCCTACAGCAACAGAATGCGCATAAGGTTGAAAAACTTCAAATTTGCTAACAAAAGCCTCAACATCCATCGTGATTTTATCACCACTATAAATACCGGTCAAAATCCCTATTAAGGTAATTCCGATTTGTACAGTAGATAAAAACTTATTTGGGGAATTAGCTAAATCAAGAGCAATTTTAGCGCTTTTATTTCCTTTTTTGGCTGCTGTCTCTAATCTATTCTTCCTTGCCGAAATCAATGCGATCTCCGACATTGAGAAAACCCCATTTAAAATTATTAGAAAAAATATTATTAGTATCTCCATTTTTATATTTAAACATTTAAAGTTTAAAGCCTAAAATTTGCCCAAATAAATATTACTTAGGCAAATTTCAAACCTTAAACTTTAAACTATTTTCTTTTATTACAAATTATCAATTACACTTGTCAAACGCTCAGTTATTTCTTCAATAGATCCGATACCGTTTACAGCGTGGAATTTATTTTGTTCTTTATAATACCCTATTAATGGAGCAGTTTTCTCATTATATTCCTGATATCTTACACGAATTTTTTCTTCGTCCTGATCATCAGCTCTACCACTAGTTTTTCCTCTTTCTAATAAACGCGCTACCAGAATTTCATCATCAGCTTCTAAAGCGATTGTAGCAGTTACACTAGATCCAATTGTTGGCAAAAATTTATCCAAAGCTCTTGCTTGATCTAATGTTCTTGGATAACCGTCAAACAAAAATCCTTCAGTATCTGGATGTTTATTCACTTCATCTATTAACATTGCAGTAGTAACTTCGCAAGGAACTAATTCACCATTGTCCATAAAAACTCTTGCTTTCTTACCTAAATCTGTATCATTTTTTAAATTAAAGCGAAAAATATCTCCTGTTGAAAGATGCGTTAATTTATATTTTTCTTTTAAAAATTCTGCCTGAGTACCTTTTCCTGCTCCAGGTTTTCCAAATAAAACAATATTAATCATAGTTTGTGTGTTGTGTCGTACTTCCTTTTTTATTTTTAAAGAAGTTTAAAGTGAATAGTTAATTTATAATTCTTTGGTTTTTGGTTCTAGTTTATTCTGCTAATTTATATACCTCTCCCAAATTTCTTCCCAAACCATCGTAGTCTAAACCGTAACCAACAATAAATTTGTTTGGAATTCGAATTCCGATATAATCAATCTTAATATCTTTTTTATAGGCTTCTGGCTTAAAGAACAAAGTAGCAATTTTTAAATGCTTCACATTTTGTTTTTTAAACATCTCTTTAAGTTCAACTAAGGTATTCCCAGTATCAACAATATCCTCAATGATAATTACTGTTCTCCCTGTTAAATCTTGATTTAAACCTATTAATTGCTTTACATCATGAGTAGTTTCTGTTCCTTCATAAGAAGCCATTTTTATAAAAGTAACCTCGCAGTGTTTTTTATATTTTTTCAAAAAATCGGCAACAACCATAAAAGAGCCATTTAGCACACCAATAAAAATTGGAATTTCATCTCCAAAATCATCTTGTACCTGAGCTACCATTTTAGTAATTGCAAAATCAATTTCTTTAGCCGAAATAAACGGAACAAATTGTTTATCGTGAAGTTGTATCATTATTTTTTACATTTAAAATAATGCGCAAAGATACAGAATTACAACCAAAATGTAAGTAACAAATATACAGTGTATACATTTTTTTTCTGAATGTTAAATATTTACAAATCATTCTTTAAAAACACGCATTAATTCGGTAAATTGTTACCCCATAACATCTTAACCATAAACTATAATGAAAACTACCTCCCAAATACTCTCAATATCATTATTAATGTTAGTGACAGCTTGTATTGGACAAGCAAAACAAGAAGAAAAAAAAGCGACAACAAATCAATCTGGAAACATTGTAAAAACGGCAGTTGGAGAAATCACATTACCTCTTCCCTACGCCACCGAATCTAAAACAAATAGTAGTAAAGTTATCAAATGGCCCGAAGGAAAAACTCCAATAGCACCTCAGGGTTTTACGGTAACAAAATTTGCCGACGGTTTCGATAATCCCCGTTGGACCTATATTGCGCCTAACAATGATATTTTTGTAGTAGAAAGCGGAACGAGAACTAGCAAAAATCAAATTACAATTTTTAGAGATTCTGATAAAGACAGAAAATTTGAAACCCGCGAAGTTTTTCTTAAAAATCTCAACAAACCATTTGGGATGTTAGTTCTTAAAGATTTTTTTTATGTAGCCAATACAGATGGATTGTATCGTTATCCTTATAAAAATAATCCTTTAAAATTAGAATCCCAAGGAGAAAAAATCCTTGAACTCCCTGCTGGCGGTTACAACAATCACTGGACAAGAAATTTAATTGCAAATGCCGATGGAACAAAAATCTACATTTCTGTAGGTTCAGGAAGCAACAATGGAGAAAACGGAATGGATAAAGAAATACGCCGAGCAAATATTCTAGAAATTAATCCTGATGGAACTGGCGAAAAAATTTATGCAGCCGGACTAAGAAATCCAGTAGGAATGGATTGGAATCCCGTGAATAATGAACTTTGGACTGCTGTTAATGAACGTGATGATTTAGGCGACGATTTAGTTCCTGACTATATTACAAGCGTCAAACTAAATGGATTTTATGGCTGGCCTTATTCTTATTATGGCAACATTCCAGACCCTAGAATGAAAGGCGCAGATAAAGATTTAGCCGCCAAAGCAATTGTACCTGATGTTTCTGTTGGTGCACACACCGCTTCTTTAGGATTGGCATTTTACAATAAAGATAGTTTTCCTGCAAAATACAAAAACGGAATTTTCGTAGGTCAACATGGCTCTTGGAACCGAGCAAAAATAGCAGGTTATAAAGTTGTTTTTGTTCCTTTCGTTAACGGAAAGCCTTCTGGAAAACCTGAAGATTTTTTAACTGGTTTTGTAGCTAGCGAAGACAAAGCAGAAGTTTACGGACGTCCCGTGGCAGTTACTGTCATGAAAGACGGATCACTTCTTGTAAATGATGATAGCGGAAATACGATATGGAAAGTAACTGCAAATAAATAAGATTTCATAATAGGCAGTGTTGCTTAAAAATTAAATTACCTATTTTTAGATGCTCAATTCCAAATAAAAAATAAAATCAATGTCCTCTGAATTACAAAAAAATCTTGATTACGTAAATGCTTACAGAGAAAACAGACTTAAAGGGGCGCAAACTATTTTGGAAAATCCTGATTATTTCCCCGAATTAATTTCAATTTGCTTCGATATTAATGACAAACACACACACAAAGCCTGCTGGATTTTAGAATTTGTATCTTATGAAAAACTCGAATGGCTACAACCTCATCTTGATTTTTTTTGTTCGAATCTAAAAAATTTAAAAGATGAAAGTTCCATACGCCCTATTGCCAAAATCTGTCAACTTTTGATTATTTCTCATTATAAAAAAACAGATATTACACTTTCTGAAACTCAACTTCAGGATATTATCGAAACTAGTTTTGATTGGTTAATTACCGATACCAAAGTAGCAGCAAAAGCCTACTCTATGCGAACTTTACACATATTAGGAAAGTATTACGACTGGATTCATCCCGAATTGCAAATTATCTTAACTAAGGATTATGCAAATCATACCGCTGCATATAAAGCAGTTGCAAGAGAGGTTCTTAAGAAAATAAAATAGCATTTTCCTATTCAATCATTATAAAGTATCTTTGCGCATCACAAACACACAACAATGAATTATTTTTCTTCTGATTTTAAATTAGGAATCTTAGGCGGTGGACAATTAGGCAAAATGCTACTTTTTGACACTCGCAAATTTGACATACAAACCTCTGTTTTAGACCCAAGCGATGAAGCTCCTAGCAAAATTGCCTGTAATAAATTCTTTCAAGGGGATTTAATGGACTTTGAAACTGTTTACAATTTTGGAAAACAAGTAGATGTCTTGACTTTCGAAATCGAACTTGTAAACCTCGAAGCGCTAGAAAAACTAGAAAATGAAGGCGTAAAAGTATACCCTTCGCCAAAAACCTTAAAAGGAATTCAGAATAAAGGAATCCAAAAAGATTTTTACATTAAAAATAATATTCCTACTGCTCCATTTGAAAGATTTGAAAATCTGGAAAGTTTAAAAGCTAAAATTCAAGATTTAAAATTGCCTTTTGTATGGAAATGTACTGAGTTTGGTTATGATGGAAATGGTGTAAAAGTTATTCGTCAAACATCAGATTTAGATAATCTACCAAATGTAGAATGTATTGCCGAGACTATGGTTCCGTTCAAGAATGAACTTGCTGTTATCGTTTGTCGCAATCCATCGGGAGAAATAAAAACATATCCTGTTGTCGAAATGGAATTTCATCCAGAAGCAAATCAGGTTGAATATGTAATATGTCCTGCACGAATCGACGAAAAAGTAGCTCAGAAAGCAAGAGCGATTGCGCTTAATGTTTCGGAGAAATTTAATCATGTTGGTCTTTTGGCAGTTGAAATGTTCCAAACGCAAGATGATGAAATCTTGGTAAACGAAGTTGCTCCTCGCCCACACAATTCTGGTCATTATTCTATCGAAGCAAGTTATACTTCACAATTCGAAAACCACTTACGCGCCATCTTGGATCTTCCGTTAGGAAATACTGATAGTAAAGTAGCAGGAGTTATGGTAAACTTAGTTGGAGCCGAAGGATTTTCTGGAGATGTAGTTTATCAAAACATCGAAACCATTTTAGGATGGAATGGTGTTACACCACATATATATGGCAAAAAACAGACTCGTCCTTTCAGAAAAATGGGTCACGTAACAATCGTAAATGAAGATATGGCAGTAGCCAGAAAAATTGCTGAAGACGTTAAGAACACAATAAAAGTAATCAGTATATAGTTTTCAGTCTCGGTCGCAGTTTTCAGTCACAGTGAAAACCTGAAACAAAACAAGAAAACAGTTATAATCTTGATTTAATTAAAATGGATTTTATAGAATTAGTAAGCAATCTTTTAAATTTATCTGCCCCTTCAAACTTGTTTAAAATTCATTTTGAAAGATTCACAGATAAAAATGAATATTTAGGTGAACGAATAAAAAGCTTCCTTTCATTTACAATATTGACATTGTTTTCTATTGTATTCATTTTAGCAATTACATTTTTGATTTATAAATTATTAAAACTCCTTTAAACAAAATAACTTTTCAGTCACAGCGAAAACCTGAAACTTTAAACCTGAAACAAAACAACAAAAATAAAAACATGAGTAAAGTAGCCATTATAATGGGAAGTATCTCTGACATGCCTGTCATGCAAGATGCCATCGACATATTAAAACAATTTAATATTGAAACCGAGGTAGATATCGTTTCGGCACACAGAACGCCGGAAAAATTATTCGATTTCAGTAAAAATGCGCACACTCGTGGAATCTCGGTAATTATTGCGGGAGCTGGAGGCGCTGCACATTTACCAGGAATGGTTGCTTCTATGTCGCCACTTCCTGTAATTGGAGTTCCTGTAAAATCAAGCAATTCTATTGACGGTTGGGATTCAGTTTTATCGATTCTTCAAATGCCGGGCGGAGTTCCTGTTGCAACTGTAGCTCTGAACGGAGCAAAAAATGCCGGAATTCTTGCAGCACAAATTATCGGAAGTCACGACAAAAAAGTTCTTGATACAATTATCGCATACAAAGAAGAACTAAAAGCAGCGGTTAATAAAGCGGCTGAAGGTTTGAAAAAGTAAAATTATTCCGCAGAGATACACAAAGAAAAGACGCAGAGATTCACCGAGCTTTTTCACATTTTAGTGAAGAAAAACTTTGTGAATCTTTGCGTCTTTTCTTTAGCGAGTCTTTGTGAAACAAAAACTTATTTATAATCTGAAATTACGCTTCGTCTTCAATTTCCTCCAGAACAGACTCAAATTCATATTCAGTTATATCTTCTTTATTTATCCAGTTTTCTGAAGTAACGAGATTATAATTTACATTATCTTCTGTTGTCAATTCCCAAACAATAGCTGCTGCTTCTGGAAATGGAATATTTTGAGACATTTGATCTTCAAACAATCTCTTAATAAGATTTCTATCAGACAAACCATTATTCAATAATTTCAGTACGTTTTCGGCTGTCAACTTTTGTGCTTCACCATCAGTTGGTGTCATAGAGAAATGAACAACAGAAGCTTTTGCATTTGGAAATTTTCCGTTGTATGCTTTAAAAAGCAGCTGATTGATGTGAAACAAAGTTCCTTGCATATCTATTTCTGGATATTCTTCACAAACCTTGTCAATTAACATATTGTGCGATATCTGTTCGATTTGCCCTTCGCTTAATCGATCACTAAATTTATATTCCAAAACTATTTCGGCTGCTTCGTTAGGCTCGTAATCGGAGATAGCCATTTCTAATAATTCTGGCAAACTACTTTTCTCTGCCGCTGCACCATCTGGATAGTTGAATTTTTCTAATAACTGAATAAAATCTTCATCAGTCCAATATCCTTCTACTTCATTAACCGTATCTATTCTCTTTATTGCAATTTGATAATTCATCGTTTTTCTATGTTTACAATTTCTAATTAGTATTTTATAATTCTAATCGTATTTTTTCAATTTACGCTTTTAAAAACGTGCACAGAAATAAATAACATATCTATAACACAATTTAAGAGGATTTTATGCCGAGAATCGATTCTGTTTAGATGATTAGATTTTTATAAATTGCTATCTTTGAGATTCAAAAATATCGACTTCAATTAATAAAATAATTATATCATAATGAGCGTTTTACTTTCAACATTTATTACTAAACACAATACTGCCCCTTTTTCGCAAATTAAAATCGAAGACTATGTTCCTGCTTTTCAGGAAGGGATTTCTTTGGCGAAAGCCGAAATTGATGCAATTGTAAATAATACTGAAGCACCAACATTCGAGAATACTATCGTAGCAATGGATTATACAGGAGATATTCTGGATCGTGTTTCGAGTATCTTTTTCAACTTAAATTCTGCTGAGACAAGTGACGAAATGCAAAAAATCGCTCAGGATGTTTCTCCCTTATTATCTGAATTTGGAAATGATGTTCGCTTAAATGCTGCTTTATTTGCAAAAGTAAAAGCCGTTTACGATCAGAAAGAAAGTTTAAATCTTAATCCAGAACAAACGACTCTTTTGGACAAACAATACAAAAGCTTTTCAAGAAACGGAGCTAATTTGCCTGAAGAAAAGAAAAACCAATTACGCGAAATCGACAAAGAGTTATCTAAGTTAAGTTTGCAATTTGGCGAAAATGTTTTAGCTGAAACAAATGCTTTCGAATTACATCTTACCGATTACAACCATTTAGCCGGATTACCAGAAGGAACTATCGAAGCAGCTCGTTCATTGGCTAAAAGCCAAGAAAAAGAAGGTTGGATTTTCACACTAGATCATCCGAGTTATATTCCGTTTATGACGTATGCTGATAATCGTGAATTGCGTAAGAAGCTTGCTATCGCTTTTGGAGCAAGATCTTTCCAAAATAACGAATTCGATAATCAGGAAATTGTGCTTAAAATCGTAAAACTACGTTTTGAAAGAGCCAATTTATTAGGATATAAGACCCACGCCCATTTTGTTCTGGAGGAGCGTATGGCCGAAAATCCTGAAAAAGTTTTTTCTTTCTCAAATGATTTATTGGCTAAAGCCAAACCTGCAGCCAAAAAAGAATTTGCTCAACTTACTGCTTTTGCAAAAGAGTTGGACGGAATCGAGCAATTAGAAAAATGGGATAGTGCTTATTATTCGGAGAAATTAAAGCAACAGCTTTTTAATCTGGATGATGAGAAACTAAAACCCTATTTCCAGTTAGAAAAAGTACTAAATGGTGCTTTTACAATTGCAGGAAAACTATACGGACTTACTTTTACCGAAGTATTTGATATCGACAAATACCACGAAGAAGTAATGACTTATGAAGTTACGAATGATAAAAACGAATTGGTTTCTGTTTTCTACGCTGACTTTTTCCCAAGAAAAGGAAAACGAAATGGTGCCTGGATGACTTCATTTAAATCGCAATACAGAAAAGACGGAATAAACGAAAGACCACATATCTCAAACGTATGTAACTTTACAAAACCAACCGAAACGAAACCTTCATTACTTACATTTAATGAAGTAACAACTTTGTTCCACGAATTTGGTCACGGATTACACGGTATGTTAGCCGATACAACTTATCCAAGTTTATCTGGAACATCGGTATATTGGGATTTCGTAGAATTACCAAGTCAGATTATGGAAAACTGGTGTTACGAACCTGAAGCTTTGGCTTTGTTTGCTAATCATTATGAAACTGGCGAAGTAATTCCGATGGAATATGTTACTAAAATCAAAGAAAGTGCAAGTTTTCAGGAAGGTTTAGCAACATTGCGTCAGTTAAGTTTTGGATTATTAGATATGGCTTGGCACGGACAAGATCCAACAAGTATTACTGATTTAAAAGCATTCGAAACAGAACAATTTAAAGACACTCAATTATATCCTGAGGTGAAAGAAAATGCAATGAGTACTGCTTTTTCACATATTTTTCAGGGTGGATATTCTTCTGGATATTACAGTTACAAATGGGCTGAAGTTCTAGATGCCGATGCATTTGAATACTTTCAGGAAAAAGGAATCTTTAATCATGAAGTAGCCACAAAATTTAAAGATAATGTACTTTCTAAAGGAGGAACTGAACATCCTATGATTTTGTACAAACGTTTTAGAGGTCAGGAACCAAAACCAGAAGCTTTATTAAAAAGAGCGGGATTGATATAATTTATGTCGGTGGGATTTTTGAAATAAATAATGGTTAAATCTAAAAGCATGAAAAACTTATTATGGTTCCTATCTATATCTATTATTTTACTTTCAAGTTGTAATAAAAAAAACGAGATTAATAAATCAAGTTCAGAAATACAACAGAAGAAAAATAGCAACAGTAATTTGACAAATAATTTTGATGAAATTTTATACTTTACCGTCTCAGATGAAATTGAAAAAAAGAATGAAAATAATCAGAAATTTCAAGATGTTTACAGCAATTTAGATGATAAAAATATTAACATCAATAAATTTGAAAATCAACTTATAGATTTAGGCTTCACAAGTAAAAATATTCCAAAACATAAAATTAAAAATATATTAGAAACAGTAACAAATGATATAAATTTAAAATATCATGAAGTGGCATGTGTCCCTTTGTATAATGACATTTTCATTTTCAAAAAAAACAAAAAGCCTGTTGCTGCATTAAAAATATGTTTCCATTGTGGAATGAATGAAGCGATTGGAAAAATAAACAGCAATTTTGATTTTCAAAACTCAAATTCCTACAGTAATTATGCAATTCTATATAAACTTTTATATAATGAAGAATATAGTCAACATTAAAATTTTAAACAATAAAAAACCGAAGCATATGTTTCGGTTTTTTATTGTTTAATTTCGATTAAAATACTAATCTTAATTTTACTTATCTTCAATACTTTAAAAAAAACCTTAATCTTACAAATTAGACCTTGAAAAAACATTTCAAAAAACTCATATATCTTTCAATTATTGGATTAATTATAATTATTTACATCAATGTAAATATGAAATCAAAAACCAATGATTTAATTTATCATTCCTTAAATGACATTCCAAAAACCGATGTTGGCATTGTTTTTGGTGCTGGAATCAATGGTGACAAGCCCAGCACTTATTTAAAAGACAGACTCGATGCTGGTATTTTATTGTACAAATCGAAGAAAATAAATAAAATTTTACTTTCTGGAGATAATGGCAGCGATGAACACGATGAGTTAACTGTAATGAAAAATTACTGTTTTGAAAACGGGGTTGACACTACTAAAATATATGTTGATTATGCAGGTTTTGATACCTATTCGACAATGTTTAGAGCTAAATCTATCTTCAAGATAAAAAGCGCTGTTTTAATTTCTCAAGAATATCATCTAAATAGAGCCATCTATATTGGTGATAAACTCGGAATAAAATCTATTGGATTTTCTGCTAATGCCAGAGAATATCAAAACTACAAATATGTATGTTTTAGAGAATACTTTTCGAGATTAAAATCGGTTATTGATGTTGCACGAAATCGAGAGCCATATTTTCTAGGAAATGAAATTGATATAAATGGTATTTCCAATTATTCTAAAGAAGACAAAAGATAAGTAAAAAAGCCGAAGTAAACAACTTCGGCTTTCTTTTTTAAAATCTAATCCTTTTTATAGCGTCTAAAAGTTTTCTTACTAATGCGATATAATTATTTATATTTGTTTATAAATCTTTTTAAACATCATTTAAATATTTATTAATGACCGAAAAATACTCTGCAACACAAAAAAGAGCTTTAAACTCCATTTGGATATTAATTTCACTTATTGCATTCTTTTACTGTAGTAACTACTTTGTTTCGTTTTACGGACCAGAAACAACCATATATGATACTATCTGGAAAGCTCAGAGTTGGTTCTTACACAGTCTTATTTTTGCTTGGTACTTTTATAAAAATGACCTTATAAAAAAGGGAATTATTATTCAGTTATTATTCATTCCCTATTTTACGTTAAGAAATGATTTGTACCTAACAGCCGATTATTATCTTCCTATCGCCAATAGCGCCTATATTCATTCAGTTGTTCAGTTTTTTACTTTTATCATTCCGATGCTTTACTTTTCGGTTTCGTATTTCAAAAATGAAAAACATGCTACAACTTTTTCAAAATATAAAACATTCCTGATTCAGTTGGTCATAACAATTGTTTTATCTTATATAATAGAGAGTGACGTCGATGAGTTTTATAAATACTTTGCCTCTGTAAGCGATTCCCCATATACTCAAGATGTAATTGTTTGTTTTATTTTTCTGTTAATTTCAATAAAAACGGCACTTGTTTTAGCTGGCTTTTTTTACATATCTAACCGAATTTATTCTAGAAAAGAAATAATCAACCCAGTAGATATTCAACCTATTTCTAATTCATTTTTTAAATGGGGATTCATTATTAGTTATACGGTTTTAATAATGTGCATTATCGATTTAGGCAGTAATGCGCTTCGCGTTTCTTTTTATGCATTTGATAAGATTGAATATACTCGTGTTTTATTCTTTTTATCAAGTTTCTTTGTCCTCTTTGTAAGTGGTCGTTTTCTAGGAAACTTGCTTCAATACAGGAATTATTCACTTAAAAAATATTTTGGTGTAATCAACGCTCTTTCATTGCTTCCAATATTAAATCTTATTTCGTTTTTTATTCTATTATTTTCAAAAAAAGGCAACCAATCTATCCCCGAATATATAACTAAACTAAAAACTAAAAGAAATATCCACCTGGCTATTTACTGCGTTCTCGCTGTTTTGTTAATTTGTTATGGGTATTTTTCTACTGAAGCTGAATATAGAGATCCTAATGTTTTTTATAAAATTCCAATGTTAATCATTGCCGTAATTTTATTAACGAGATTCAGGGTTACTACTAAAATTGTTCCTTTTGCCATAGCGATCATAACTTATTACGAGGACATCAAAGAGGTATTTGATTTTACAAAAGGATACCTATTTTTTATTCAGGATAAAATTTTCTCTTTCCTTTGGCTGGCAATAATTTCAGTGTTTATGGTGTATTACGTTTTTTATTATATAATTCACAAATCGTTTTATACCGAATATTTTCAAAACCAAGATGAAATAGAATTTGAAGAAAACATCAAACAATTCCAATAAAAAAAAGCTGTCGATTGACAGCTTTTTTTTTATTTCTTTCTAATTATAACCGAAGTAGCACTACTGTTCTTTGCAAAAAAATCCAGTTCGGGAGCCTCCAATTTAAAGTCAAAATTATACTTTCCGTCTTGAGGAATTTTAAACGATTTATTTTCTATTTCGAATTCCCAATTTTCGACATGTTCTATCGAATCTTTTTCTGTTGAAGAGGAATGAACAATTTCATCTTTTATTACTTTTGAATTTATGATATGTTTTCCATCTTCTACATAAGTACTGTCAAAATGAATAATTTTACCATTAAGACTAATACTGTATTTTATCTTATATTTTGAAAACAACGAGTCTTTGCGTGTCGCTACTTTGGACCAAAACACGATTTCTTCTCCTTTTTTTAAATCTAAACTATCTATTGATGAAATGGCATTTTGGAACAACGGCATTTCACCCAAATTTTCTCCAACTGGATTGCAGGAAGTCAAAGCTAAAACTAATAAACTAACGATACTTTTTTTCATAATTATTTTTTATTAGCTAAATCTAAAGTGAAGTTTTCTGAATAATAATTAAACATCTTGACGAAAAAATCAGTTGTTTTTTCATTTAAATTATTTTCTGTTTTCAGTAAAAACATTTTTTTGTCGTAATTGATTATCGAAAAAACCATAAATTCTTTTTCATAAACCTCTCCTGCATAATTTAAGCTGGTAATCTCTACGATAGAAGAATTACCTTTTGGGATTACCTTACATTTATCATCTGTATAAAATAACTCACTAGCCCATTTTGTATCTTGAGCCCCATAGGATTGTCCAGTTTCTAGTTTATTTAAATATTCGTAAAACAAAGCATCTCCATTTGGAGCTAATCGATATAACTTAACCAATGAATGACCATCATATTCTGGACTTGAGATTTCATTAACATTCAGAAAAGCCCCCATTTCTTTTTTGAAATTTTTGAAATAGAACTTCATTAAATTTATTTCGATTTTTGGTCTGTTATCTACATAATCTTTCCATGTAAATTCTTGCTTTATAAAATTAGTACTCAAAAGGTTCTTAGCATTTCGTAGAAAGTAAAAAGCCAAATCGAGTTTATCTTCATTAGAAAAAGCTTTGCTCCAACTAATGCTTCCTCTGTAAATCAAATAACTTTTGGTTTTTGGGTCGTATTGAAAATGTACTGTTGTAAATGTTTTATCTTCGCTAAATACGATACTGTTTTCATCCTCAAAATAGATAGTTTCTATTTCATAGTCTTCTTTCAAATCATCGATTGTAAGCAGGTTTGGATTATCATCTTTTATAATGACTACACTTTCTTCACCTACTTTACTATTAACAAACAAGGAATTTATGATTTCGACATAATCATAACTATCTTTTGTAGCCAAAGCAATTTTCCCAAATTTAGAATCCGCATCGATTTCATCCTTTTTAATAGAACTTGTTCGGAAATAATAGTTCTCTGGAATACTCAATTTCATTTCATCTGAAACTTGTGTGTTTTCTAGATTCGCTTTTGTACTCAAAATCCTTTGTATTTCTTTGGAAGAAATTTCAAGTTTTTTTTCCACGCTTAAACTACTATCATCATTTGTCTTTTCTATACGTTTACAACCTACTAGAATTGTAACAAAAGCAAAAAGGATTAAGCTGTTTTTTCCTAATTTTAATCTGAAATTATTTTCCATACGTATTTTATTCATTCACAAATATAGAAATTTAGAAATTTTAACAAACCCTTTATTATAAAATATATAAAAGCAAAAAGCCAGTAAAAAAATTAGTACTGGCTTTTTTATTGAATTAGTAACTTATTTTAATTTCGGTAAATTCTTCATATTTGTAGGCAATGCACGAATATCACTAAATATATGACTTATCCCATTCTTAGTTCTTGGATCTAGTGAATAACCATGACAATATAAACAAGAAGTAACTGCGTTAGTACCACTGCTCGCAACTGCATTTGAACTTGGTGCCTGAAAAAAGGTTTCCATTGTAGTGTTTGCTAATCGTCCGGTGCCAATCGCATTTCCTGGAGTTGGTGGAGTCCCATTATAAGGATATGAATAACCATTTGGTACAACACCTCCAGAAGTCCAGGTTGCCCCTATTAGTAAATAATTTTTCCTGATATCGTTACCAACTAACATTTTGCGTACCGCATTATTAATAGAGATGATTTCACTATTAGAATTTGCAGGCGTTTTATCTTCAGCATTTGGTATCGTATCTGAAGCAACACCCCAAGCCATAATTCTTCTGACTTTAGAACTATTAAGCGCAGGATTTACAATTTTAATTACATCGGTATTAAGTGTATCATTAACTACTGTCATATTCTGGATATTTTGTCCTCCTACAGTATCATTTGCATTATCATTAAAAAGCCATCCTTTACCAGTATCTCCTTTTACTTGCTTTACTTTACCATTAACATCTGTGTATGAATATGCTGTATTAGGTGCATTTTTTAGATGTTCGAAAGTTGCCCAAATCATTTCAGGATGTCCTGCAACACTTCCTACCACATGCATGCCAACTAATGCCAATGTTGTTACTGTTGTTTTATCTGTTAATTTCCAAAGTTTAGGATCTGTCTTGTCATATACTGGAATTTTAGCTTTAATTGTGATATAAGTCTCTGCATTTGGTAAATCCTTAGCTTCAACCCAAGATGTTTTTAACTCCATTGCCAAAGCATCTGGATCTGGTGGTGGTGCAAAACCTTTCAATTTTGCATAAGCAAGAATACTGTCACGTGCAGCCGCAGTCGTTGGAAATTCTTTTGCTTTTAATGTCTTATCTTTTATACCAGTTAAAAAGTAAGCATAAACATCATTTACCATTGTTATATAATAAACTAATGAATTATTGCTCGCAACTAATGCTCCGCTAGAACCTGCCTGTCCTTGCTCAGTATCAATTATATTTCCTTTTGAATCAAGAAGAATAATTTTATTTCCCTGTTTAAATTCTTGCACAATATTTTCAGGATGAACTTTACCAGCAATTATTGCTTTAGGGCCTGAAATAGCTTTACCCTTTGTATCTACAAAAGAATGCAATCCATTGGCATTGGCAATTATTTTACCTACAACAACAGATTTATTTGCAGCATCTTTAACGGCTTCATTTTTCTCTTGAGGTTCTACCTCAAACATTTTCCCGCTTTTATCAAACACAATCGGTAATCTATTTGGTCCTGTTTGCTCAATATTACCTACTGCACTCATTATAGTATTTGGAGCATGGGGAGTCAATACTCGGTTTCCGTTTTTATCTGCCGCCGAAACATTATAAAACACAGGAGACTCCATTACTGTTCCTCCGCTTTTATATGAACCGCTAGAAGTGGGTGAGGTAATCCATAAAAACATTTGCTCCGACCATTTATAGAAATCACAGTTGTTATTATGAGGGAATGTTACACTATTTGCAGGCTCAACTAATCCGTTTTCAGTAACTGTTCCTCCCTTAAACCAAGTTTTAAATTCGGCATCTGTAACAACACAAGACTGTTCTACATCTTGGGGTAAATATTCATAATCTTTATCTGTATTAGATAGCAAATCTGTTTTCTTGCATCCTAAAAAAAGGAGCATCCCAATTGCAATAAATACAATGCTGGTTTTTATATTCAATTTTCTCATGATTTCTTGGTTTTAAACAACACTTATTTATCTTGACAAATTGGTGTTATTATTGGTTTTATTTTTTTTTGAATTTTTAGTAGAAGTATCACACTACTTCCATCCGAAAGTTACTGATGGTTTTCTTGTAGATTTAAACATAGTGTTTCCATTATACTACTCTCGTTACGTAAACTGTCTCTACCTACAATTGTTGCAAAGGCCGAAATCGAGAAAGAACCTCTTATTGGGACTTGATTAATTCTTGGCACTTTAATAACCTCAGCAACCTTTCTCTCTTTTAAAAATTTTTCGCCAAGAGATTGGTCTGAATGATAATACAGGTTTCGATAAATCCATGTATCAGAATCTAAATTTGGGGGATCGTGTGACATATTTATTTTTTTATAGGTTAAGGATTAAAAATCATTGGGGCTGATTTTTATTTTATTAAAACCATTTGATTATTCAAGAATAAAGAAACAATAATCTCATAAACTCGAATAACGTATAAATACCTGATTTTCAAATGAAATAAATATATTTTAAATAAAATCATGCCCTTGTACCTATACCGAAAAACAGTAAGCAAAAAAGACTGTCTGAATTGACAATCTTTTTCTATTTTCATCATTAAAATTACAATGCACATAAAGTCATGAATAAAAAAATGTCATAAAACAGGTTTTTTTATCCATGAAGTAAATAATAATCGGAATGAAACTTTTTTGGGTATCTAATTAAAGACAATTACTTTATAAAAAAATATTATCTCTGATTGAGCAACATCTTTAAAAAGAACTCATCGGTAGATAATTGAATCTGAATACATAGTTCTATTTTTGTTTACTTCTTTTTTTTAAGTAATAGCCGTTTTTAATTAAGATCTCTAAATGATTTAAAATAAATAACGCTTTTTGTTGCCAGGACGGCAATCGCTCCATTGCATGTTTTAGCCATCGCTGTGATAACATTCCCATTAACTGTTGATCGTATCGATTAGAGCTCCCCATATATCGTTTTATTGAGATAGGAATTTCTAATGCTGCCCAATTAGCATAACTGCTTCGAGATAAACTTCCTTCTACCTCTCTTACTTCAATACAAGCTTTATTGAGTAATCCAACCCGAGCAGATTGAGGCAGGTTTTTTAAAACATGATACCAGAAATCAATTCCTTCGTTTAAGGAATCATTAATCTCATAACAAATCTCTTTCAAATATTGTTTTCGGATAACAACATTACTGCCAACTCCCATAATAAAATCTGGCGAACTAATAGTGTGCAATGCATTTGGTACTAAAAACCATTCATCGGAAAGGGGAATTAATTCTCTTTCGAATGATTTAATGTTTGGCAAATAATCATCGGATGGAACCAATACAATCCCAAGTACCAAAACATCTATATTTTTTTGTGCTATAATCAAATTGACATCGCTTAAACAAGAAGAGGTATAACAATCTTCTGCATCCAAAAAACTCACAAAATCTCCTGTTGCAAGTTCTATCCCAATATTCCTTGCATTACCAGACCCTTTATTTTCCTCTAATTCGATAATTTGAATATCGGTTTGCAAAAATTGTGGTGCAAAAAACGATAGCGAATCTTTTAAATAAATTAAGCTTCTATCTGTGCTAAAATTATCTATAACAATAATTTGCGATGCCTTTTTATCCTGAAAAGCCAAGGAACGAATCGTATCATATATGTAAGCTTCCTTATTGTAAAGAGGTATAATAACTGTATGTTCCATGATCTTTCATGATTTTCATTACTCTAATCTCGAATAAATCAATGCTCTGACTTGATTTACATTTACAACCAATTCATCTTAACCTCGAAATAAACCAAGTAGATGCAAGATGTCACAAACTCATTAGTATTAGATAGAAAAGATTAAAGCTTGATTATTAAAAAACGCCCCGCCTTTCTTAAACAGTTCTGCATTATTTCATCATTAATAATTCTAATTTTTCTAGTGTCTGTTTTGCTCTTTCCATTTTAAGTGCATATTCATCATTTACTTTTTGAACGTCGGCGTTACAAAAGCTGCAAACTGTTTCTTCTTCATAAACATAATTATCACATCCGTTGCATAACTTAAGTGCTTTGGGAATTCTGGGAACCCTGTCTGCAATCTCTGTAGCTGGAACCGAAATAGGAGTTTCACTATTTGGCGATTGTATTTCTACTATTACTCCATTTTCATCTTCAACTATAATTTCAAAAAGTCCCATATCAAAAGAATCGCCTGGAGCTTCTTGTATTTTTCTTATTCGTTCCTTAAGTCCTTTCTTTTTTAATTCTAAAGCTCGATGATGACAAAAAGGATTATTACCTCTCTTACCAAACAACACATGGCTTGTCCATGTACAGCCAGCCAAGCAAGAAGATTCGTAGTAACAGCCTTTGCAACCTCCCCATAATTCTTCTTTATTTCTATATCTGGAAAAAACCATTTCTTCGCTATATTTCCAAATGTCTTCCAGATCCATATCTTTTACATTACCTCCTGTATAAGCACTTGTGGGTAATGACGGACAACCTTTAATTTTACCATCTGCCTCAATCCCTATTCCTGTATGTCCTGCTGAACATCCTGTATAATATTTTTCATTTCCCTGTCTCCAAATATGTTCATACGGTCCAAAATAACCAATGTTATTTCCTGCCTGTATTAAGATATTATGCGCTAAGGCTTTTCTGTATATTACGATAAGATCGTCGTAAAAATCTATTAACTCATAAGGCTGAACTATTAATTCTTCTGAGTTATCTACGGCATTTCCCATAGCAACCGCAAGTTGTATTTGCCAGTTCTTTACATCATTTTCTATTAGAACATCCAAAAGTTCATTCAATTCATTTTTGCTTCTTTTTGTAATTACTGTATTTACGCTAGAAGTTATATTGTGTTTTTTAAGGAGTTGCAAGCAATTAACTGCATGCTCAAAAGAATCTCTTCTTCCTCTTATTTTATTATGTGTATCAGGCATTCCATCGATGGAAACTCCAATATTATTTATTCCTGCTTTTTTTGCATCAATGATTCGCTCTTCGTTTAAGTTATATGCGCCAGACTGCATAGAACATTCAATCCGACTTTGATGAATTCTTTCGATAATTTCAAGCCAGTCTTTTCTTAAAAAAGCTTCTCCACCAATAATGGAAATTTCTCTTGTACCAAGACGTTTAAGACTATCAATAACACCAAAACATTGTTCAGTAGTTAATTCGCCAGGCCTAACTTTTCCAGCTCTAGATCCGCAATGTGAGCATTTCAAATTACAAGCTAAAGTAATTTCCCATACTACATGAACCGGGGTAGCTGTTTCATAATCATCTCTTACTCTGTATCGTGTCGAAGTCTTATCCATCTTAATTCTATTTATGGTTTGATAATTAGTTAAAAAACGGTTTAAAAAGTAAAACTTAATAAACCGTTTTTTTTAGATTACTTTTTCTTTTTCAAAGCATCAATTGCATCAAGCAATTCTACCAATGCTACATGCAAATCTTTTTGATCTCTTATAGTTTTCTTAGCTTGTTCAGCTACTGCAACCATTTTTTCTAAATCATTTGAAGCAATCGCTTCTCTGATTCCTACTCCGTAAAGCACTGTTGCCATAATGTCTTATATTTATAGTTATTCCTACTCTTTAGGTTTTTCAGATCCACCCTTGTTTTTCTGTACAAGTCAGTTTATTTTTTCTTCTTTAAAGAATCTATTGCGTCTAGCAAGTCTAGTAAAGCTACAGTTAGATCTCCTTGGTCTTTTATGGTTTGCTTTGCTTGTTTAGCGACAGCTTCCATCTTAGCCAAATCATTTGAGACTAAAGCTTCTCTAATAGCAACACCATATGGCATAATTATTCCCATTGTTATAGTTTTTATTCCTACTCATATGGCTTTTCAGATCCGCCTTCGCTTTTTACTGTGCGAAACAGTTCGTTTTTTTTCAGTGGGTTCTGCTCCACTTATTTGACATGTTATAAAGCATTTTAGAATATTCAAAAACATCTTAATAATACGTTTTTGAGGCTATTCCTATTTCAAAGCTAGAACAAACAAATACCCCTTTTTGACAAATTGTTATCAAACAGATTTTTTTTGCTATGGATTAAACAAAAAAATGACACAGGACAGCAAACCGATTATAAACACTTGACTTTAACTATATTGAATAAATAATTGCAATTTTACACAATAAACTTTCATTTATTTTTGAAAGTTTAAAAACTTTTACTTACTTTTGATCTATGGAATTCAAAGAAGCAAAAAATAAATTCGTTCAAACATGGGGAGCATTAGGTTCTCAATGGGGTATTAATAAAACCATGGCACAAATCCATGCTTTATTAATGGTTTCAAACGAACCTGTTTCTATGGAAGATATTATGGACGAATTGCAAATTTCGCGTGGTAATACCAGCATGAACCTAAAAGCTTTGATGGATTGGGGAATTGTCTATAAAGAATACAAAACCGGAGAAAGACGAGAATTCTTTACTGCCGAAAAAGATTTAGATGAACTTGCTGTGAAAATTGCAAGAGAAAGAAGTAAACGTGAAATTAAACCTGCTCTTAAAATTTTAAAAGAAGTTTCCTCGATTGACTCGAAGAATTCTGCAGAAGAAAAACACTTTGTTGAGCAAACCACCAAGTTGTATGATTTTGTTTTAAAAGCAGATAATATGCTGGATAAAATGACCGAATTCAATGAAAACTGGTTGGGACGTTTGGTCCTGAAAATTATGAAGTAAAACATCAAACTAAAAAAATTTAATTAAAACTTTCATTTTTTTCTGAAAGTTTAAAACAATCAATAACCATGAAAACTATAAAAAATATTAACACATTTGCTATTTGCCTTCCCTTTGTCCTTCTACTTACCTACCCCATATTTAAAGAATTGGCATTTATACTAGCCTTATACTCAACTATGCTAACCGGGTTCCTACAATTTTCAATTGGTGTAAAAATGTTAATCGATAATCCGCATGATAGAGCTCTCCAAACTTATATGGCAGTAGTAGCTTCATTCTTTATTCTTTGGTTAATTAATCACCGTCTAAATTATAATCACTTTTTAACCTATATATTATTTCCTACTCCTCTACTATTAGCAATTTATCTTTCAAGTATAATCTATAAAAAACCAAACCAATGAGTTTCTTAACCGCCGAATGGAAAAACTTAGCATTATTAAATTACGAAGTTGATGCTAAAACATTAGAGAAATATGTTCCTCCAGGAACCGAAATAGATATATGGAACAACAAATGTTATGTGAGTTTAGTTGGTTTTATGTTTGAGAATACAAAAGTATTAGGCATTAAAGTTCCTTTTCATATCAACTTCGAAGAAGTCAATCTAAGATTTTATGTAAAACGATTTGAAAATGGAGAATGGAAACGTGGTGTTGTATTTATAAAAGAGATAGTCCCGAAAACTGCCATTACTTTTATTGCAAACACATTATACAATGAACATTACCAAACCAATAAAATGAAGCATTCTGTTACCGATAATGAAAAATCAAAAACATTTGTTTACCAATGGAAAAATCATAACAAGTGGAATTCAATTGAAATTGAAACAGGAAAAAAGGAATTAGAAATAGAATTAAACTCCGAAGCCGAATTTATTACTGAGCATTATTTTGGATATACTAAATATGATAATAATACCACTTTCGAATATGAAGTAACACACCCAAGATGGCAACAACTACCAATAATCGATTATAAAATAGATCTCGATTTTGAAGATAACTACGGGAAAGATTTTGCTTTCCTGAATAAATCAAAACCAGTTTCAGCTTTTCTAGCAATTGGTTCTAAGATTACTGTCGAGAACAAGAAAAAAATAAAGTCGTGAATGCAAATCTTAATATTATTGGGTATTTCATTTACCTAATGATTACCATCTTCATAATTGTACGGGTTGGAAAAACTTGTTATAAAAATGGCAATGTATTCGTTTCTGAACTTATTCCCAATCACGAAGATTTATGCCAACGAATAAATCAAATGTTACTTCTAGGCTATTATCTATTAAATATTGGCTATTGTGCAATGACTTTAATTTCGTGGGAAACAATAATAACTACCGATCAACTCATAGAAGTAATAGCAACCAAAACAGCAATTATAATATTTATAATCTCAGGATTACATTACATAAACATCATTATAATAACTAAATACATTCAAAAATTAATTAATAACTAGTAAATTAAACACCATGGAAACTACAAAAATTTTAGTCGGTTATGCAATCTATTTACCAATAGCACTTTTTCTAACATACTATGTTTCTAAAACTTTATTCGCAAACGGAAAAATATACATGCTAGACATATTTAGAGGAAGAGAAGAAATTGCGGATGCAACCAACAAACTTTTCGAAACAGGTTTTTACCTTCTTAATCTTGGCTTTGCATTAATGATATTAAGAATAAGTGAAGACATTAATAATTATCAAATCTTAATCGAAGCTTTAAGTTATAAAATAGGAAGTTTTTCTATTTACCTTGGATTAATGTTATTCCTTAATTTGTATTTCTTCTTTAGAGGAAAAAGAAAAGCTAGAGAAGCACAACAAGAAGACAGATTAGTTTTAAAAATTTAATTATTAATAACCAAATCCTAACAATCCTGATCTCGAAATGTCGAGATGAGATTGTTAGGGTTAATACTTTACAAAATGAGTAAACTTATTATCGCAGCTGGAACAGGTTTTTTAGGACAGGTCCTAGTCAACCATTTTAAAAATAAATTTGAAGAAATTGTAATTCTGACTCGAGGAAAATCAAAAACTATTGACGGAATTAAATATATAAACTGGGATGCAAAAACTTTTTCTGGTTGGGAAAGCGAACTTGAAGATGCTACAGTTTTAATAAATCTGGCAGGAAAATCTGTAGATTGTCGTTATACAAAAGAAAACAAAAGAGAAATATTATTATCTCGAATCGAGAGTACCAAGGTTTTAAACAAAGCCGTTTTAAATTGTGTAAATCCACCTAAACATTGGCTAAATTCATCTACAGCAACAATTTATCGATTTTCATTAGATAAAGAAATGGATGAAGCTACTGGCGAAATCGGAAATGATTTTTCTATAAATGTAGCTCTATCTTGGGAAAAAGCGTTCTTTAAAACAGAAACTCCAAGTACCTTAAAAACCGCTTTAAGAACTTCGATCGTTTTAGGGAAGAAAGGCGGCGCTTTAATTCCGCTTAAAACCTTAGCCAAAATAGGTTTCGGAGGAAAACAAGGAAAAGGAAATCAATTTATTAGTTGGATTCACGAAGACGATTTTGCCAATGCAATAGACTTTATACTCCAAAAAGAAATGATTGGGCTAGTTAATGTTGTTTCCCCTAAACCGATTCGCAATGCAGACTTTATGAAGAAACTTCAAAAAGCTGTTGGTTTTCCTTTCGGAATCCCACTCAATACATTTTTGCTTAAAATAGGAGCTTTCTTTATTCGAACACAACCCGAATTAGTTTTAAAAAGCAGAAACGTGATTCCGAAAAAACTTTTAGAGAATGGATTTGAATTTAAGTTCGATAATGTAGAGGATGCTTTTAAAGATTTATTGAAGTAAAATCTTTGACAAAGCTTAGAATCAAGTCTCTAAAGAACTTCATTTTATCTCAAGTGATTATAATTTATTAAGTTCTATCACATTTTGATCATAGCTCACGGTTTCAACCGTGTGATACAGATTGTGATAATATTGCGCTCCAACGGTTGAAACCGTTGGCAATGTTATAACATGCATATATTATTGCTATTCGTTGTCAAGCCATTAGTTTGATTTGTATAATCTGAATTTCTCTCACATCAAAAAGAAAAAGATTCTGTCTATTTCTATAAAAAAAATTGGTAAAATTCAAAGGAAGTTCCTTACAGCAGTAATTTAAAACTTTGACAAAGATAACACCAACTAATTATGACAACAATTCATCTCACAACAAAAATAAAAGCAACGAAACAGATCGTCTTTGATAATTCCAGAGATATTGATATTCACCAACAATCTGCTAGCAAATCTAATGAAGTTGCAATTGCTGGTGTAACAACCGGACTCATAAACTATAACGAAACGGTAACGTGGCGAGGCAAACACTTCGGATTGTACTTAACACACAAAAGCCGAATTACTGCAATGAATTTTTACGATCATTTTGTAGATGAAATGGAAAGCGGAAAATTTAAGTCATTTAAACACGAGCATTTTTTTAAAGAAGAAAACGGACAAACAATCATGACTGATAAATTAGAATATGAAACTCCGTTTAGTGTAATTGGAAAATTGTTTGATCTGCTGTTTTTAAAGAAACATTTGATTCAATTTCTATTAGAACGAAACAAAATCTTAAAAAAAGTATCTGAAAAAGATAACTAAAATAGATTCCTTATTTTTATAATTACCACATCCAAAACCTTTAAAATCAACCAGCTTAATATAATTTAACAAAATTTCAACATAAAAAAAGACAGGCATGGCATGCTTTATGTAAAGAGATATGAAAGATAAAACTTTCAAATTTTATGAACTTATCTCTAAAACAACCAGATTTTCTTCTTAAAACCGAAAATCATTAATTTTAAAAATAAAGTTATGACATTAAAAACTAAATTATTATCCGCAGCATTTTTTACTGTTTCTTTTATCGGATTTGCGCAAAGTAATTGTAAAGACTTAACAGGATGCGAAAGAAAATTATGTGAATTGAACACAAAATTAGAGTATGCCAAACAGTACGGAAATCAAAATAAGATTAGAGGGATTGAAAATGCTATAGCACAAACCAAAAATAACTGTACTACAAAGACAGTAAATAATGATCTTGACAAAAAGGTAAAAGATAAAGAACAAAAAGTTAAAGAAAGAACCGATGATCTAAATAAAGCGATTAAAGATCAGGAGGGAAAAGAAAAAATCGACAAGAAAAAGAAGAAATTGGATGAAGCCAAAGCAGAATTAAATAAAGCTGTTACAGCTCAAAAAACGAAATAAAGCTTTACTTGCACTTATACAAAACCGATGTTGATACATCGGTTTTTTTGTTTTTATATCTTTTATCCATAAAATGCAACCATCAACCACCAAAAAATCGGAATACTTTCGACCCAAAAAGAAGTATAATATTTAGATCTTTTTTCATTTGCAAAAACAATAAAAAGTGACAACACAAGAACCATAATTAAATTAATCACCAATTGATTATTATCAAGAGTAGATTTAAAAAACTCAAGAAGGTAAAATGGAATTAGAAGTAATAATCCTAAAATTTTTGTTCGCTTTACTCCTATTTGCTGCGGAACAGTTTGCAAATGTGGATCATCATTGGCAAGATCGATAATTTCGAAAATTAATATTAGCACGAAAACCAAAATAAAACGCTGTACACATTTTAAATAAAAATCGGAAGTAAACGCAATTTCAGCATTTATTAATGGCAAAACCAAAGTAGCTCCAACCCAACAAAGTGCCACAATATATATTTTGACACCAGCCCAGTTTCGGGCATTTTTTCTATTCGGGAAAAATGGAAGTGTATAAAGTGCCGTAATTGCAAATATTCCTACCGAGACAATTTGAGTGATTCGCTTTAATTGAAAAAAATAATACCCTACTAATAAAAGAGAACAAAAACTAAAAACTGCAATAATTTTTAATTGATTCCCTATTGGCACTCTATTAACCCGAACCAAAGCATCGTATTTCACAAAATTATATCCTACAATAGTTCCAAAAAACACAAACAAAGCCATCGATTCATCATACTCAATACCAAACATATGGAACGTTAAACGTACCAATGCATAACACGATAAAGCAACGTGAATGCTACTAATGATATAAAAATTAAATAACTGCGTAACTACCTTCATATAACAAAACTAATCAATTAATAAGAAATCAACCCTTTAGTTGTAAATTTGACAAAAAATGCGATTAAAAATAGCAATTAGATTATTATTAATACTTAATTTTGCACCACTAAAAAACAACACTTTTACTACTATATGAAAACAGATGCTTTTGCTTTAAGACACATTGGCCCGAGAGAAACCGACCATCAACAAATGTTGAAAACAATTGGAGTTGAATCTATTGAACAACTCGTTTATGAAACGCTTCCAGATGACATTCGTTTAAAAGCACCGTTAAACTTAGATCCTGCAATGACAGAATATGAGTTTTCAAATCACATACACCAACTAGGAAATAAAAATAAGGTTTTTAAATCATATATTGGTTTAGGATACAACCAAGCTATTGTTCCAGCTGTAATTCAAAGAAATGTTTTTGAAAACCCAGGATGGTACACAGCATATACACCTTACCAAGCTGAAATAGCTCAAGGTCGTTTAGAGGCAATTCTTAATTTCCAAACTACAGTTATTGAATTAACTGGAATGGAAATTGCCAATGCATCATTATTAGATGAGGCAACTGCTGCTGCTGAGGCAATGGCACTTTTATTTGATGTAAGATCAAGAGATCAAAAGAAAAACGAAATCAATAAGTTTTTCGTTTCCGAAGAAATTTTACCACAAACATTATCGGTTTTACAAACTCGTGCAACACCTATCGGGGTTGAACTAGTTATTGGTAACCACGAAACATTCGATTTTTCAACAGCATATTTTGGAGCAATTCTTCAATATCCTGGAAAATACGGACAAGTTCATGATTATGCTGCCTTTATCGCTAAAGCAAAAGAAAACGAAATAAAAGTTGCTGTTGCTGCCGATATTTTAAGCTTAGCAAAATTGACTCCTCCGGGAGAAATAGGTGCTGCAGTTGTTGTAGGAACTACACAACGTTTTGGTATTCCGTTAGGATATGGTGGACCACACGCTGCTTATTTTGCAACAAAAGACGAATACAAACGAAGCATGCCAGGACGTATCATTGGAGTTACAATTGATACTAATGGAAACCGTGCTTTACGTATGGCATTACAAACACGTGAGCAACACATAAAACGTGATAAAGCAACTTCAAACATTTGTACTGCACAGGTTTTATTATCTGTAATGGCGGGAATGTATGCAGTATATCACGGACCAAGAGGATTGCAATACATCGCAGACAAAGTTCACGCTGCATCTGCAACACTTGCTAATGAGTTGAAAAAATTAGGCGTAGAACAAACTAATACTGCATTCTTTGATACTATCGTTGTAAAAGCCGATGCTAAAAAAGTACGTACAATTGCAGAACAAAACGAAATTAACTTTTACTACATCGACGATAACACAATTTCTATTTCATTAAACGAAACAGTAAGTGTTGCCGAAGTAAACGAAATCATTTCAGTTTTTGCTACAGCTACAAATAAACAAGCTGCAACAATAGATAGCTTAACAAATACAAATCATTTCCCAGAGCATTTAAAAAGAACATCATCATTTTTAGAACATGATGTTTTCAATAAATATCATTCAGAAACAGCTTTGATGCGTTACATCAAAATGCTAGAACGTAAAGATTTAGCTTTAAATCACTCGATGATTTCTCTAGGCTCATGTACAATGAAACTGAATGCAGCTTCTGAAATGTTGCCATTAAGCAGCCCGCAATGGAACAACATTCACCCTTTTGCTCCGCTTGATCAAGCACAAGGATATCAGGAAATGTTGAAAAAACTTGAAGAGCAATTAAATGTTATCACAGGATTTGCAGGAACAACTTTGCAACCAAACTCTGGTGCACAAGGAGAGTACGCAGGACTTATGGTTATTCGTGCATATCACCAATCAAAAGGTGATCACCACAGAAACATTGCTTTAATTCCATCATCGGCACACGGAACAAATCCTGCTTCGGCTGCAATGGCTGGAATGAAAGTTATCGTTACAAAAACATTAGAAAACGGAAACATCGACGTAGAAGATTTACGTGAAAAAGCAATTCTACATAAAGACAACCTTTCTTGTTTAATGGTAACTTACCCATCTACTCATGGAGTTTATGAAAGTGCTATTAAAGAAATCACACAATTAATCCACGATAACGGAGGTCAGGTTTATATGGATGGTGCAAACATGAACGCTCAGGTTGGATTAACAAATCCTGCTACAATTGGAGCCGACGTTTGTCACTTAAACTTACACAAAACATTTGCAATCCCTCACGGTGGTGGTGGACCAGGAGTTGGACCAATTTGCGTTGCTCCACAATTAGTTCCATTTTTACCAGGAAACCCAGTTATTGCAACTGGAGGAGATCATGCTATTACAGCTATTTCTGCAGCTCCTTGGGGTTCAGCATTAGTTTGTTTAATCTCTTACGGATACATCTCGATGTTAGGAGCCGAAGGTTTAAAGAGCGCTACACAACATGCAATTTTAAATGCTAACTACATCAAAGAAAAATTAAGTGGTCATTACGACACTTTATATTCTGGAGAAATGGGTCGTGCAGCTCATGAGATGATCTTAGAATGTCGTCCTTTTAAACAAAAAGGAATTGAAGTAACTGATATCGCAAAACGTTTAATGGATTATGGTTTCCACGCACCAACAGTTTCTTTCCCAGTTGCAGGAACTTTAATGATTGAACCTACAGAAAGTGAAAACTTAGAAGAATTAGACCGTTTTTGTGAAGCTATGATCTCTATTCGTAAAGAAATCGAAGCTTCGACTATCGAAGATAAAAACAATGTCTTAAAAAATTCTCCACATACATTAGCAATGCTTACTACCGATGTTTGGGATTTCCCATACACAAGAGAGCAAGCAGCTTTCCCATTAGATTATATAGCCGAAAACAAATTCTGGCCAACTGTACGCAGAGCCGATGATGCTTTTGGAGATAGAAATCTAGTTTGTAGTTGTGCTCCTATTGAGGCCTACATGGAAGAGTAAAATAATATAATTTACGCATTGTAACCCTTTTAGTTTCTATACTAAAAGGGTTATTTTTTTTTAGTCAATCGCTACATCTTCAGTTCTATTGCTATTTTACAATCAGAAGGCATTGCAAAAATATACCTACATTATTTTTTAACATATTCAAAAAATAATATACCTTTATTAACTCATTTAAACCAAAAAAAATAACATGAAGAAAACTTTACTTACATTATGTTCATTCATAATTTTATCATCAATTAGTTGCTCATCAGATAAAGATGAGGAAACTATTAAAAAAGATGAAAATGTTACTCAGCCACAAACTCAAAAAATTGTCTTAAACATTTCGGATGCCAAAAGTCTGGTTATACTAGAAAATTCTCCATCTGGTAAGAACCTCGCTACAGGGACAAATTTATTTAAAGTCACTGCTGATGGCGCATATCTACCAGTGAATTTTACCAATAAAGATGGTTCAGCTACAAGCACTAACCCAATAGTAACCAGTGCAAAAAACTTAAATTCAACTTACGTTTTACTTACAGGAGATTTTAATTATCCTAACGAAAAAGGAGAATTAGTACACTACTCAAGTATATTAGTTAGAAAAACTGATGGGGCAATTTATAATTTCGGAACTGATAGTGTTTTAGCTACTAACGGACTAGGCGACAATTCAGTAAAAAGTGATGCCCAAGGCAATATATATTACCGTTATGGTGGTAAAATTAATAAGCTATCCTTAAGTAATCCCGAAAACATTCAGAGAATTGATTACTTACCAAGCGGTCAAGCCCCTTCTGCTTTTGAGGTTGACGCAAATGGAAATTGTATCTATAGATACGGACAAAGTAAGGGAGTTACAAGCTCAAACGGCACAAATGACATTCGCATAAGAAAAGCAAATGGCGGAATCTATGAAGTTAAAATAGAGGGAAGAGATAACAAAGAATTTTGGTTAGGTAATAATGGTAAATTTTATTTTATTACTTACACATGGGATAATAACTATTTGCCAAAAATTCATCAAATAGACATAGATGGCGACAATATTAGCACCAAAATTGTATGGTCACCTAGTGGACCTGAAAGTTTCGACGGAGTTGGACATATGTTTCTACAATCTGGTCAAGGTTCCTATATAATCAAAAAAGAAAAATCAGTTGTTTTTATAGATACGTATTACAATTGGGGTAATATGGATTGGGAATTCTACGAAGACGATAATTCAGTTGAAAACATACAATTACCACGTATTGAACAAGGTGCAAAAATCGTATATTCAAAAGAATACTATTATATAGCCACAAAAACAGATTTATACAAGGTAAATTTAAACACTCATGATTACACAAAGCTAACCACTTCAGGAGAATTTGAAGTTTATACTATTAGTGTTGATGCCAATGATAAAGTACAATTTAGCGCTTTAAGGTTAAAAGATGGCAAAAAGATTTTTGCAGAAATTAGCAAAGAAGGAACTTTAAAAACAATCGATGAAGAAATCAACAGAAAAGCTATTGTTCTTGAAAGAATTAATTAATAAAATCGTATTCAACGAGAGCTTATAAAACAAAATATATTCCTACAAATGCCTCGATTAATCGGGGCATTTTTTTTGAAGTAATGAAATATTTTTAAAATAAATTTTCAAATAGTCCCAATTTACTCAATAAAAAATTCAAAAATTCACAGCAATAATTAACAAATAACCAATTATTCCCATAAAATAGAAATTATTCTATAATTATATGCATGCATAGTAAATATTATAGTTGTAATTATTATTTTATTTCTAAATTAGCCTAAATTATTTTGGAAAACTGTATAATGAAAATAAAAATAACAGGAATAGGTAGCTATATTCCGCAGAAAGAAATAAAGAATACGGATTTTGATAAACATGTATTTTTAAACGAAGACGGAACTCCTTTTGGCTACCCAAACGAGGTTGTCATTAATAAATTCAAAGGTATAACAGGAATTGAGAACAGACGTTATGCCGAAGATCAATATACTTCATCTGATTTAGCATTCTTTGCTTCACAAAAAGCAATCGAAAATGCCAAAATCGACCCAGAAACTCTTGATTATATTATTTTCGCACACAATTTTGGTGATGTAAAATACGGGACAACCCAATCTGATATTTTACCGAGTTTAGCAACGCGTGTAAAAAACAAACTAGGTATAAAAAACCCAAAATGTGTTGCTTACGATATCTTATTTGGATGTCCAGGATGGATAGAAGGCGTGCTACAAGCAAATGCTTTTATCAAATCTGGCATGGCAAAACGTTGTTTAGTTATTGGAGCTGAAACTCTTTCCAGAGTTGTAGATGATCACGATAGAGATTCTATGATTTATTCAGATGGAGCTGGAGCATCAGTAATCGAAGCTTCAGATGATGAAACTGGATTATTATCATACGAAAGTGCTACTTATGCAAATGAAGAAGCTGGATATTTATACTTCGGAAAATCGTACAATCCCGATTTAGATCCTGACACGAAATACATTAAAATGTATGGTCGCAAGATATATGAATTTGCATTAAGCCAAGTTCCTGCAGCTATGAAAAGTTGTTTAGACAAAAGCGGAATTGCTATCGATGATGTGAAGAAAATTCTAATTCATCAGGCAAACGAAAAAATGGACGAAGCAATTATCAATCGTTTTTACAAATTACACGGCAAAACTCCACCAGAAAACATCATGCCTATGTGCATTCATGATTTAGGAAATAGCAGTGTAGCAACCGTTCCAACGCTTTATGACCTTTTAATACAAGGGAAATTAGAAAATCATGAAATCAACAAAGGCGACGTTGTAATTTTTGCTTCAGTTGGAGCTGGAATGAACGTAAATGCATTTGTATACAGATATTAGTTTATTTTCAGTTACAATATTTAGTCGCAGTTTACAGTATGTTAAACTGATCACTGCGACTGAAAACTAAAAAGTCCGCATTTTAAAATGCGGACTTTTTAGTATATTTGCACCCTAATTAAAACTAAGAACGACAGATTGCTTCGTTCCTCGCAATAACTATGTACGAAAAAACATTTCCGAATAAAAGATTCAAACATACTTTAGAATTTTTAAAAAAGCACATCACAACATCCGAAACCGTTTTGGATTTAGGAGTTGAAAATCCGTTTTCAAAGATCATGAAAGCTGAAGGTTTTAAAGTAAAAAATACTACAGGAGAAGATTTAGATATCGACCAAACCGTATTTGCTACCGAAAAACAAGATGTGGTTACTGCTTTCGAAATCTTCGAACATTTGCTAAACCCATTCACCATCTTAAACGAAATAAAATCAGATAAGCTATTCATCTCGATTCCGATGCGTTTATGGTTCTCACCAGCATATCGTAGTAAAACGGATATGTGGGACAGACACTATCATGAATTTGAAGATTGGCAATTAGACTGGCTTCTTGAAAAAACAGGTTGGAAAATCATCGATAGACAAAAATGGACTAATCCGGTAAAAAAATTCGGAATTCGTCCTTTGTTACGAAGCTTTACCAATAGATATTATATTGTTTACGCAGAAAAAAGCCCCCTAACCCCCAAAGGGGGAATAAAATAGTTTTGAACAAATTTCACAAAATGAACAACTCTAACTCACAAAATTCGTCAAGCTCCCCCTTTGGGGGCTGGGGGGCTTACTACATTGTCATACCGGCACATAACGAGCAAGAATTAATTGGCTTAACGTTGCAATCTTTGATATCGCAAACTGTTTTGCCCAAAAAAATTGTTGTAGTCAATGATAATTCGACCGATAAAACGGGAGAAATTGTACTGGATTATGCCAAAGAAAACCCATATATCTCATTGGTAAACAAAACCTCGAGTGCTATACATTTGCCAGGAAGCAAAGTAATCCAAGCATTTCATAAAGGATTTGAAACTCTCGATGATGATTATGATATCATTGTAAAAATAGATGGAGATTTAATTTTTCCTCCCAACTATTTCGAAACCATTATTTCTCACTTTCAATCCGACCCAAAAATTGGAATGGCAGGAGGATTTTGCTACATAGAAAAAAATGGAGATTGGATATTAGAAAATCTAACAGATAAAGATCATATTCGTGGTGCGCTAAAAGCCTACCGAAAAGAAACTTTTCAGCAAATTGGCGGTTTAAGAGCGGCAATGGGTTGGGACACGGTAGACGAATTACTTTGTAAATATTACGATTGGAAAATAGTTACCGATTCTTCTCTACACGTAAAACACCTTAAACCAACAGGTGCAAACTACAACAAAACTGCCCGTTATAAACAAGGCGAAGCTTTTTATACTTTAGGGTATGGTTTTTGGATCACCGCAATTGCTTCTGCAAAATTGGCAATGATGAAGAAAAAACCACTACTATTCTTTGATTACATTAAAGGATTCCTAAAAGCAAAAAAAGCAAAAACACCATTATTGGTAACCGATGCACAAGCAAAATTCATTCGAAATTATCGTTTGAAAAAAATGAAAGAAAAGCTTTTTTAGTTCAAGCAATCAAAAAAACTATAAAATCTAAACCGTAAACTGGCAACTATTTTCGTAATTTAGCCCATATTCGTAAAAACTATGATGCTCATTCGTTATTTATCCCAAATAGGAAGATACTTCTTGATGCTTAAAGAAATTTTCAACAAACAAACCAAATGGTCTGTGATGAAAAAACTAATCTTTAAAGAAATTGATGACTTAATTATTGATTCCCTTGGTATTGTTTGTTTCATTTCATTCTTCGTAGGAGGAGTTGTTGCAATACAAACTGCATTAAACTTAACAAACCCATTAATTCCTAAATACTTAATTGGTTTTGCAACCAGACAATCTGTAATTTTAGAATTTGCCCCAACATTTATTTCTGTTATTATGGCAGGAAAAATGGGATCTTTCATTACATCAAGTATAGGAACTATGCGTGTTACAGAGCAAATCGATGCACTGGAAGTTATGGGAGTAAACTCATTAAACTATCTTGTTTTTCCTAAAATTATCGCTTTACTATTGTATCCTTTTGTAATCGGAATCAGTATGTTCCTAGGTATTTTTGGTGGTTGGCTAGCTGGAGTTTACGGCGGGTTTACAACGAGTGATGATTTTATAATGGGAGCACAAATGGAATTTATTCCGTTTCATATTACATATGCATTTATTAAAACCATAATTTTTGCCATGTTATTGGCAACTATACCGTCTTTTCATGGTTATTATATGAAGGGTGGCGCACTAGAAGTAGGAAAAGCAAGTACAGTAGCTTTCGTTTGGACATCTGTATCGATTATCCTTTTTAATTATATACTAACACAATTGTTATTAGGCTCATGATAGAAGTAAAAAACATAGAAAAATCATTTGGCGACAGCAAAGTACTTAAAGGTGTTTCGACCGTGTTTGAAACTGGAAAAACAAACCTAATCATTGGGCAAAGTGGATCTGGAAAAACGGTATTATTAAAAAGCTTATTAGGTATTCATACTCCAGATTCTGGAACAATTGAGTTTGATGGTAGAGTTTATTCAGAACTAGAACCAGATGAAAAAAGAGAATTACGTACAGAAATCGGAATGGTATTTCAGGGAAGTGCTTTATTTGACTCCATGACTGTTGCCGAAAATGTAGCTTTCCCACTTAGAATGTTTACCAAAGACACTGGTTCTAAAATTCAAGACCGTGTAGATTTTGTTTTAAAAAGGGTAAATCTAATTGATGCACATAAAAAATTACCTTCAGAAATTTCTGGAGGGATGCAAAAACGTGTGGCTATTGCCCGCGCCATTGTAAACAACCCTAAATATTTATTTTGTGATGAACCAAACTCTGGTTTGGATCCAAATACTTCGACTTTGATTGATAATTTAATTAAAGAAATTACCGAAGAATATAATATTACCACTGTAATTAACACGCACGATATGAACTCTGTGATGGAAATTGGTGAGAATATTTTATTCTTAAAAAATGGAGTAAAAGAATGGCAGGGAACAAAAGAAGAAATTTTCGTAACCGATAATAAAGCTATTGTCGAATTTGTTTATTCTTCAAATTTATTCAAGAAAGTAAGAGAAGCTTATTTAAAAGGATAAGACCTTTTAAAGTACAATATAAAAAATCCCAAATTTCAATCTTAACAAAATTGGAATTTGGGATTTTTTATATTCGATGGTTTTAATCAACAATATCAGTCCTTAGTGAGCAACAACTCAACTTCGGCATTTGGATTAAAAAGATAGGTCCTTCCTGAGCTTATTTCTAAACATTCAAAGCGTTTAGTTCTTACAGCAATTTTCTTAAAGATTTTTCCGTTATGAATTCTGAAAACACTGCCGTATGGAATTTCAAAAATATAATTCTTATCGTTCTGCTTGTCGTATTGTTTCAAAGCCAATGACAAAGTAGTATCAGTATCACTACTTGCCGTAGGGTTCTTAAAATGCCTCGCCAGCAATGGTAATAAGTGACTAGGAAATATCTCCGGACGTATAAACGGAACCATCAATCGCTGAAAAGAATATTTCCATTCATTCCCATGAGGTTTAATTTTTCTTCCGAACTTTTCGAACGCAACCAAATGCGAAATCTCATGAATTAACGTTATCAAAAACTTGTATTGATTCAAGCTTGAGTTTACAGTAATTTCATGTTTACCACTTGGCCCTTTTCTATAATCTCCATGTCGAGTTTGTCTTTCGTTTACAATTTTAAGATGTACACGATTATCAACAATGAGTTCAAAGACAGGCTTTACGGCATGTTCGGGGATGTATCTTGCTAAAGTTTCGCTCAAAACAGTTTTAATTATAAATTATGAATTATTAGTTATAAGTTTTCTTTGAGATAATATCACGCTTAGTAATACTTTCACTCATAATTCAAAACTTATAACTTATAATTAACTACGGATTAGTAGAAGAAACTTCTAATACTTTTCCGTTAAAATATTTATTGCCATTTAATGTAAAATCATAAATATAAGTTGCCATTCCGTTAGCCGAAATTGGCGCTTGATATCCTGGAAAAGCTTCTTGCAACATTTCTGTCTGAACAGAACCTAATGCCAAAACATTAAATGAGATTCCTTTTTCTTTATATTCTTCTGCCAATAATTCCGATAACGTAATTACTGCACCTTTACTAGAACTATAAGCAGCAAGTCCAGCAAATTTAAGACTTCCACGAACTCCTCCTATAGAACTTATTGTTACCACATGACTTCCTTTTTGAAGATATGGTAAACAAACTCTTGTAAGATTTGCTACTGCAAAAACATTCACTTTATAAATGCTTTCAAAATCTGCCTGAGTAGTTTCAGCAAAAGGTTTTAAAAGCAAACTTCCTGCATTATGCACTAAAGCATCAACTTTTTTCCAAGTCGAAGAAAGAAAATCCTCTACTTTATATAATTCAGATTCATTAGATAAATCAATAGAAAGACAAGTAACATTAGAATGTTCCAAAAGCAATTGAGGAATTTTTCTGGAAATAGCTAATACCTGATGTCCAGCATTTGCAAATTGCAAAGCAAGTTCATACCCTATCCCTCTACTCGTTCCTGTTATAATAATATTTTTCATGTAGCAAAAATAAGGAAAACCGATAAAAAAGCATAGTTTATTTAGTCATCAAAATTTCTTTTGTTGGAGAACTTGCCATATGAGTCACTGCAGGCAACAATTCCTGAATAAATGAAGTCATATGAGGAATATCCATTACTTTAAATTCATCTGAAACATGATGATAAAATTCAAAATTTTCAAAATCGAATGTACTTATCGACTGACAAGGAACTTTAAATGCTTCGAAAAAGGGAAAATTATCTGATCTAAAAAACAGCTGATATTCGGCTTCTTTAGGTAAGAATCCAATAGTTTTATCTCCTGTATATTCATTGATTTTAGTCGCCATATTCGATTTATCAAAACCAGTAATATAGGCTAAGAAGTCACGTTTCATTGGCACACCAATCATTTCTATATTTAACTGCGTGTATAAATTGAAGTTTTTAGCTTTAAGTTTTTTTGCCAAATGTTTAGAACCCAAAAGCCCTTTTTCTTCTCCTGCAAAAAACACAAAAAGTACGCTTCGTTTATTCGATTTGGTCTCACTAAAATACTTAGCCATTTCGGCAACAGCAGTAACTCCAGAAGCATCATCGTTTGCTCCGTTATTTATAAAATCGCCATTAAGTCCTTTTTTATCAATCCCAATATGATCATAATGCGCGCTCAAAATCACAAATTCATTTTTTAGTTTTGCATCAGTCCCTTCTAAATATCCAACAATGTTATATGCTGGAGTTTTAAATGTAGATAAAGTATCACGATAAGAGGAGAAATAAGGTTTTATCTTATTCGTTTTAAAGAAATCTTCCAGATAAATAGCCGCTGTTTCTATTCCCTTAGTTCCAGTTTCTCTACCTTCTAATTCATCCGAAGAAAGATATTTTAAAACCGATGAAACATCATTCTCTTTTACTTTATAAGTAATTTCTAACTTAGAAGCTGTTTGCGTAGTTTCGGTTTTAACTGTTGTATTAGATTTACATCCAAAAAAAATAAAAGGAAATAAAAGTATTAGTTTTTTCATTATTCAAGATTTGGTTCGTTGAGATTATAAAGTTTTCAATTACAATTCTAAAAAATGAGTAACTCCTAAAAACATAGTTACCCTCTTAGTTGTAAATATAATTATTTTTTATTGCAAAAAGAAAACCCTTTCAAAGCCGAAAGCCGAAAGGGTTTTTAATATAATTTAAGGATACAATTATCCTGCGATAACTGCTCTAGAAATCACTATTTTTTGGATTTCAGAAGTTCCTTCATAAATCTGTGTAATTTTTGCATCACGCATAAAACGCTCAACATGGTATTCTTTTACATATCCGTTTCCACCATGAATTTGTACTGCTTCAACAGCCGTATCCATTGCAACTTGCGAAGCAAATAATTTTGCCATAGCACCACTTACATCGTAATTATTATGTTGGTCTTTATCCCAAGCTGCTTTCATACAAAGATGACGCGCTGCTTCGATATTTACCGCCATATCTGCTAATTTAAAAGCAATAGCTTGGTGATTGCAAATTTCAGTTCCAAAAGCTTTACGTTCTTTCGAATATTTTAATGCAAGTTCATAAGCACCAGAAGCAATTCCTAAAGCTTGAGAAGCAATACCAATTCTTCCTCCAGCCAATGTTTTCATGGCAAATTTAAATCCAAATCCGTCTTCACCAATTCGGTTTTCTTTAGGTACTTTAACATCACTAAACATTAATGAGTGTGTATCTGAACCACGAATTCCCATTTTTTGCTCCTTAGGACCAACAGAAAAACCTGGCATGTCTTTGGTCATGATCAAAGCATTGATTCCTTTATGTTTTTTCTCAGCATGAGTTTGTACAATTACAATATAAACCGATGCAGTATTACCATTAGTAATCCAGTTTTTAGTACCATTTACTAAATAATGATCACCCATATCTATTCCTGAAGTTTTTTGCGATGTAGCATCACTACCAGCTTCAGGCTCACTTAAGCAAAATGCACCGTGAATTTCTCCAGAAGCTAATCCTGGTAAGTATTTTTGTTTTTGTTCTTCGGTACCAAAAGCCTGAAGTCCCCAACAAACTAGTGAATTATTTACCGACATTACTACAGAAGCCGAAGCATCAACTTTCGAAATTTCTTCCATAGCAATTACGTATGAAATCGTGTCTAAACCACTTCCTCCGTATTTAGGATCAACCATCATTCCCATGAATCCGAGTTGTCCCATTTTTTTTATTTGTTCCGTAGGGAAAATTTGCTTTTCGTCTCTTTCTATCACACCTGGTAACAATTCGTTTTGAGCAAAATCTCTAGCAGCTTGTTGAATCATTAAGTGCTCTTCGGTAAGATTAAAATCCATAGTATTATAAAATAAAAGTTGCTTTTTGTTAAAAAAATATATCCAAAGGTACTTTTTTATACTGAAATTTTCAATTTTGACTTGCATTTTTGACTAAAGAAAAAATACCACTATATCGTTATCGTAATGATATCAAGAACTTCGCTCAATCTCACTAGTTTAGCAACTCTTAAATTTTTATTAAAGAACTCAGAAATAGCTATCAAAATTTCTAGAAACAGGGACAATTAAAAATAAGATTTAATTTAAAAAACGCCATTCAAAAGCATTAAACTTTTAAAGCAAGTATATATAATTACAACTCACAATAATTTCAGATTTCAGCTTAAGAGATAAAGTAAAAATCATGAGTAAGGTTAACAAACTGTAACCAAAAAATTTCGAAAATATGTTTTTCGAAGAAAAAAACGAGTCGATTACTCCAATTTCCCTCCACAAAAAGTCATTTTTAATCAAATTAGAAACATCAAAAAATAAGATAATTCAGCAAATATTTTCATTTCATAAACAACTAGCTGCCAAAACAATAACTTTCAAATAGACATTTTCTTACATAAGTGGTTTTCGTAAAAAATACATCGCTTTTCATATAAAAATATAGAAATTAAAAGTATTTTTGTCAAAATCACATAAATTACAAGAATATGAAAAACTTATTACTATTACTTACTGTAATTTTAACTTTGCAATTCACAGATGCAACTGCTCAAAAAGCTTTCGACATTGATGGTGTTATAGTTCCCAGAACAATGCAATTTCAAAGCAAAACTTTATCCTTAAATGGTGCTGGCGGAAGATCAAAAATGTGGTTAGAGGTATATGTTCAAGCATTATATTTATCTCAATTAAGCCAGGATCCGAAATTTATTATTGATAGTGATACCGAAATGGCTATTCGTATTGAAATTACCTCTTCGATGGTATCATCAAACAAATTAACAAAAGCCATGAATAGTGGTTTCGAAAAATCTGCTGGAGATAATCTGGAAGCATTACGCCCAAGAATCGAACAATTTAAAAGTTTCTTAAGTGATGAAATCACACAAAAAGATGTTTTTAAACTTATCTACTCTCCTATCGACTCTTCAGTTTGGGTATATAAGAATGATGTCCTTAAAGGAAAAGTTCAAGGTTTTGACTTCAAAAAAGCACTTTTCGGAATTTGGTTATCTGATAAACCTGCTGATGAAAAATTAAAAAATCAACTATTAGGTAAATAATTATCTTCATTACCTAGATTAAAAAAGCTCCAGTAAACAGATTATTTGGAGCAATATTTTCATGCCTACTAAATAAGCCCCACAAAAAAAGCATTCCTAAAACAAGTAATTAGTTTTTACAATAAATTGCATGCTTTGCATTTCTCCCCATAAAGCCTCACTAATCTTAGGATTTGCTCTTGCAAAAAATAAAACTATTTAAAAAACTGACATACAAACTTTACCCCATAAAAAAGTCTACAGAACTATGCTAGAGAAATAGAAAATTAAAAGTAATTTTGCGAAAAATTAAAATTCAATAAAATGAAAAACTTTTTACTATCACTTACAGTAATTCTGACTTTACAATTCTCAACTGTTACAGCTCAGAAATCATTCGATGTTGAAGGTGTTATAGTTCCAAGAACAATTCAATTTCAAAACAAACCTTTATCGCTAAATGGTGCTGGTGCAAGATCAGCAATGTGGTCTGGACTATATGTACAAGCACTATACTTATCTCAATTGAGTCAAGATCCAAAATTTATTATTGATAGTGATACCGAAATGGCTATCCGAATTGAAATCACTTCTTCGTTGGTATCTGCAAAGAAACTAACCAAATCGATGGACGAAAATTTCCAGAAAACAGCTGGTGATAACATTGGAGCATTACGAACAAGAATCGAAGAATTAAAAGGCTACTTAAGCGATGAAATCACCAAAGACGATGTTTACAAACTTATTTATTCTCCTATCGACTCCTCTGTTTGGGTTTATAAAAATGAACATTTAAAAGGAAAAATTTCAGGGTTTGATTTCAAAAAAGCGCTATTCGGAATCTGGTTGTCTGAAAAACCTGCCGATGAAAAACTAAAGAATCAATTATTAGGCAAATAATCTACAAAAACAAATACAGCTTCTCTTGAAAAAGAAAACTAGAGAAGCTGCATTAAATAAAATTACCTCTTCCGAATTTCCATCAGAATACACCCTGACTTGATAATGAAATTTAGATTTTCAATAGAATTTTCACTACTAGCAATCAAATAACATAGTATTTAAACTACAAATAAATTGCTAACTTTTACAAATTACACCTTCCTGAAAAACATATGTACTTTTTACCCTATAAAAACAAACCTGTTTTTATAATTTGTATTACTGTTTACATTCTTTATTTTGGTTAGATAAAATCAATTTATTTTGCCAAAAACAAACCTCCTAATTCCTGACAACAAGACACTTAAACTTAAATAAACTTTTGTCTTTCTATTTCTTGCCATAATAAAATCAAGAAGCAAAATAGTTTTTTTAACTGATGGAACTACCTACCAAAACACTCCAAGATTATGGATTATTTCATTCTTATAACACCCTGATTTACAAATTCATAAAATTTATTAAAATCCTTAAACATAAGGCATTTCCTGAAAAACGGGACGTAAATTACTTTAAAAACATAGAAATTAGGCGTATTTTAGCAAAAATCATAAAATACCATACAATGAAAAATTTATTACTTTTATTTACATTAATTCTTACTTTCCAAATCTCAACCGTAACAGCACAAAAAACCTTTACTATAGATGGTGTTACAATTCCGAGAACAATTCAATTTCAAAGTAAAGCTTTATCGTTAAATGGCGGTGGTGGAAAATCGACAATGTGGCCAGGAACATATCTGCAAGCATTATACTTATCACAATTAAGCCAAGATTCGAAATATATTCTTGATAGTGATAGCGCAATGGCAATGCGTATTGAAGTTACTTCTTCAACAGTATCTACACCAAAATTATTAAAAGCTATAGATGATAATTTCAAAAAGACATACCCAGGCAACATAGAAACATTGCGACCTAAAATAGAAGAATTCAAAAGCTACTTTATGGGTGAAATAAGTAAAAGAAACACTTTTAAACTTGTATACTCCCCTTCTGATGCCTCTGTTTGGATCTACAAAAACAATCAGTTAAAGGGTAAAATTCCTGGATTTGAATTCAAAAAAGCACTCTTCGGAATCTGGTTATCCAAGAAGCCTGCTGATCAAAAACTAAAAGATCAATTATTAGGTAAATAATTATTTCTGAAGGTTTTTAGTTAAAAAATTAGCATAAAATAAGGCATTCGAAATATTTTACTAAATACACATTTCGCATTATCCAATTTTTTATATTTGTGAAAATTAAACATATCGCAGAAAATGAAAGATTTATTAAAGAAATTCGAAAATAAAGAACCTGAAATCGTATTCAATTGGAAAGATTCTGAAACTGAAGCCGAAGGATGGACAGTAATTAATTCTCTTCGAGGTGGGGCTGCCGGTGGTGGTACTCGTATGCGAAAAGGTTTGGATATGAACGAAGTTTTATCATTGGCAAAAACAATGGAAGTAAAATTTTCAGTTTCTGGACCTGCGATTGGTGGGGCTAAATCTGGTATTAATTTTGATCCAAATGACCCAAGAAAGAAAGGTGTTTTACAACGTTGGTACAAAGCAGTTTCTCCATTACTAAAAAGTTATTACGGAACTGGTGGGGATTTAAACGTTGATGAAATTCACGAAGTAATTCCAATGACCGAAGAATGCGGTGTTTGGCATCCACAAGAAGGAGTTTTTAACGGACACTTTAAACCTACCGAAGCTGATAAAATTAACCGAATTGGACAATTACGTCAAGGTGTTATTAAGGTAATCGAAAACCCAAAGTTCTCTCCAGATGTAACCAGAAAATATACTGTAGCCGATATGATTACAGGTTTTGGTGTTGCTGAAGCTGTTCGTCATTTTTATACTACTTATGGTGGCGATGTAAAAGGTAAGAAAGCAATCGTACAAGGTTTTGGAAATGTGGGTTCTGCAGCTGCTTTTTACTTAGCAGATATGGGAGCTAAAGTAATTGGAATCATCGACAGAGATGGTGGCTTGATAAACGAAGAAGGTTTTTCTTTTGAAGAAATCAAAGCATTATTTTTAGCAAAAGATGGTAACAAACTTGTTGCTCAAAACATGATTCCGTTTGAAGAGATTAACGAAAAGATATGGACAATTGGAGCCGAAATTTTTACTCCATGTGCAGCATCTAGATTAGTTACTCAAAATCAAATCGACGCATTAATTGCTAATGGCCTTGAAGTAATTTCTTGTGGTGCAAATGTACCTTTTGCTGATAAAGAAATCTTCTTTGGTTCTATCATGGAACAAGTAGATAGCAAAGTGAGTTTAATTCCTGACTTTATTTCTAACTGCGGAATGGCTCGTGTTTTTGCTTATTTCATGGAAAAGAAAGTACAAATGACCGATGAGGCTATTTTTAATGACACTTCAGACACTATAAAAAATGCGATACAAAAAGCGCATGCTTTAAGTGCTTCAAAAACAAATATCAGCGCAACAGCTTTTGAAATTGCACTGAAACAATTAGTATAAATTATTTTATACCATATTTTAAAACGAACCGAATCAGATTAAATCTATTTGGTTCGTTTTTTTTGTTTATAAAAAAAGGTTAGCCACAGATTTAACCACAAACTTGTCTTTCTGAGGAAAAACTTTGCGCACTTTGCGTAAACCTTAGCGCACTTTGCGGTTAATTTTTTATACCACAGATTAAAATAATTAAACGGATTTAAAAAAATTACCTTTAAAATTTCACGCAGATTTACACAGATCTAAGCAGATTTATAAAACTTTGCGTCCTTTGCGGTTAAATCACCAACTACAGATTTAAAAACTTTACGGTTAAATCCCTTACCCTCTTTGATTGTAAACAATTTTCAGTAATTTTATACGTTTTACTAATACACTTATAAAAATTCAGCATAAAAATGAGTTCACCCATTTCTTCAGACAAAAAGAAATCATTACTACTCTCTACCCTCATATATGCAACAATACTATTATTGTTGTTCTTCATTCGTTTTTGGCCACCAGCAAATGGTATGACTGAACTCGCTGGAGGTGGCGGAGGTGGTGGCGTTACCGTAAACTTTGGTGATAGCGATTTAGGCTCTGGTGCAAATTACAAAAGTGAAGTTCTGGAAGTTAAAAATCATGCAAAACAAACGCCAGTAAAATCGACTCCTGAAGAAGCAACATTATCACAAGAAAATTCTACAGAAGAAAGTGTTGTTATTCCGCAGAAAGAAAAAACTAAAAAACCGATAACTGTTACAAAACCTGACCCAAAACCTGTCGTTGTAAAACCTAAAGTTTCGAATACGACTAATGATGCTTTATCAAGCATTTTAAAAGGTTCCAACAAAGGTGGTGATGGCGATGATAAAGTTGCAGGAAACAAAGGAAAATCAAACGGAAACTTAAGCTCTAATGGTTATTACGGAACTGGAGGTTCTGGAGGTGGAACTGGCGGAGGAAACGGAACTGGTACCGGCATAGGAACAGGTAGCGGATATGGTTCTGGAAGTGGCGGAGGATCAGGAAGTGGTTCTGGTGGTGGTTCAGGTTACTCTCTTGGAAACAGAAAAGCGTTATCTAAACCAGCTCCAAACTATACGTGTAATGAAACAGGAAGAGTCGTTGTAGAAGTTTCTGTAGATAGAAACGGAAGAACCATAAGTGCTATTGCAGGAATTAAAGGAACTACAAACACAGCGAAATGTTTATTGGATCAAGCCAAAATAGCTGCCATGAATACCAAATGGGACGCTAGTAGTGATGCTCCCGAAAAACAAGTTGGTAAGATTATTTATAATTTCAATTTGAATTAAAAAACATAAGAACAACAAAAAAGGCTTTCTGATATTCAGAAAGCCTTTTTTAGTTTTATTCATCATCTTGACAATACAAGATGTGATTGCTTCGTTCCTCGCAAAGACACAGGACTGTGTTATTTAGGACTTGTTGCTATAACAAACTTAAGATTGTTTTTAACCCCTATTTGTAGCACATCTACCAAATCTTGTACTTGTAGATTAAACGGAATCCTTACGATTACCGTTTGTTCTTTATCGGTACCTAATTTAGACATTAATGTAGTTTCTAACTCTTCAAAATCTACTGGCTGTTTATCGATGTAGAATTTTTTATCTTCTGTAACCGATAAGCTTATAAATTGTTTGTTTGTTTTTTCATTTGCTTTAGCTTTAGGCAATGTCATTTTAATAACATTAGGATTTGCCAATGTAGATATAATCAAGAAAAACAACAGCAAGAAAAACATAATGTCACTTAGCGATGAAGTTGCCACCTCGGCATGAAATCTTCTTTTTCTTTTAATAGACATATCTTATGATCTTTGAATTATGTTTACAAATTCAAGTATTTGTTTCTGAATTTTTAAGGCAAAATCATCAATTTTTCCATTCAAAAGGTGGTACGCGCTATATGCGATAATACCAACAATTAAACCTGAACCACTACTAATCATTTTCTCATATAAACCTCCCGAAATATTACCAATACTAATATTCTCTGTAACCGAGATACTATAAAAGATCTTAATAACTCCCGAAATAGTACCAATAAAACCTAATGTAGGTGCAATACCTGCAATAAGTCCTAAATGACCAAGACGTCTTTCCATCTCTCCTATTTCAATATCGGCAGCACGATCCATATTCGATTCGATTTCAGCTATTGGTCTTCCTATAACCAGAACACCTTCTTTAAGAATCTTTCCTGCAGCAGTTTCATTTCTTTCTACAATACTTCTTGCCATATCCAGATTACCTGAATTAAGATTAACCCCCACATCCATCATTAATCTAGGGTCAATTTTTGAAGCTTTGCTTATGTATAAATAACGCTCGATAATAACGTAAAAAGTATAGAACAATAAGATGGCAATTGGAATCAGGAAAAATCCTCCTTTTAAAATAAATCCTAAAACAGAAATCTCTGTATTTGGTGCAATTTTTTCGATAACTACGTTAGATGCGGCATTTGCAATAGTATCCGCTTGTAATTGAATGAAGCTAAACATATATTAATTCTTGTATTTGATAATTAATTCTAAAAAATATTCCAATTTTGCAATAAAGATACTTTTCGCTGTTATATTAAACTAAAAAAAACGAAAAATATTTCAATCAACAACTATTTTACTCGAAAAAAATGAACTATCAAGAAACTACCGAATGGATGTTCAACCAACTCCCAATGTACCAACTACAAGGGGCTTCGGCATATAAAAAAGACTTAACCAATACATTACATTTGGTTGACCATTTAAACAATCCACAAAATTCATTAAAATGTATTCATGTGGCAGGAACAAACGGAAAAGGATCCACCTCTCACATGCTCGCTTCGGTATTACAAGAAGCTGGATATAAAGTAGGACTTTATACATCACCACATTTAAAAGACTTTCGCGAGCGTATTAAAATTAACGGTAAAGAAATTTCAGAAGATTTTGTTTGCGAATTTATAAGTAAACACAAAGATTTTTTTGAATCTAATGATATGAGTTTTTTCGAAATGTCTGTTGGTTTAGCATTTGATTATTTTGCTACAGCAAAAGTAGATATCGCTATTATAGAAGTAGGCTTAGGCGGAAGACTAGACGCAACCAATGTCATTACTCCATTGGTTTCTGTTATTACCAATATAGACTTAGATCATACGCAGTTTCTGGGAACTACCCCAGCAGCAATTGCAGGCGAAAAAGCGGGGATTATAAAACAAAATGTACCAGTTGTAATTGGAGAATATACTCCAGAAACAAAACCTGTTTTTTTAGCTAAAGCAAAAGAGACTCAGTCTGAAATATATTTTGCTTCTGATATTATTACCGAAGTTTACCCTTCTGATTTAATTGGAGATTATCAGCAACATAATAAAAAGACTGTTCAGGAAACCATACATATCCTGAATACTCAAAATGATTTTAAAATATCCGACGAAAATCTTAAAACTGGATTATTAAACGTCGTTACAAATACAGGTTTACAAGGAAGATGGCAACAGCTTGGCGAAAATCCTAAAATTATATGCGATACGGCTCATAACAAAAATGGCCTGGCTATAGTAATAAACCAAATCCAGAATGAAACTTACGAGAACTTACATATTGTATTGGGAGTTGTAAATGATAAAGATTTAGATTCCGTTTTACTACTATTTCCTAAAAAGGCACAATACTATTTCTGTAGTCCAAATTCCTCTCGTGGTTTAAGCACTGCTATTTTACAGGAAAATGCTAAAAAATATGATTTAATAGGTAAAACTTACGACTCTGTTTCGGATGCTTTTACGGCTGCAAAAGAAAATGCGACCAAAAATGACTTTATTTTTGTGGGAGGAAGCACATTTGTAGTCGCCGAATTGCCTTTGGATAAAGAGAAACAATAACTAGACTTATTTCTAAACCTAGTAAAAAAGCTACAAAAAACAAATTCGCTCAAAAAAACCACATATTCAAATAACTAAATATCAATCGCATAAAAACTAACTGCAAATTATTATTATATTTTATTTAAAAAAGTTTTGGTAATGCAGAAAACAGTCTTATATTTGCACTCGCAATCACATAACGATAGCAACCTAGTAAAATAGGGCGATTAGCTCAGCTGGTTCAGAGCACCTCGTTTACACCGAGGGGGTCGGGGGTTCGAACCCCTCATCGCCCACAAAGAACTCCATTAGAAATAATGGAGTTTTTTTATAGCTTACCGAGTGTCACAGATTTCAAATCTAGACTATCGGGTTCGGGGAGATACTCAAGCGGCCAACGAGGGCAGACTGTAAATCTGCTGTGTAAACTTCGCAGGTTCGAATCCTGCTCTCCCCACAAAAGGGGAAAAGAAGTGAAAAAGGCAACTTTATCAATCTTTTCAAAACCCGAAACATTAAAAAAAACCTGTAAATCGAAAGATTCACAGGTTTTTTGTTTTAAAGTACTTTACTATTGCAGGCACAGATTACAAATCCCCGCTATATCGGATCAGGTTCAAAAGTTGGGGATTAAGCAAAAAGATTAGATAATCTGAACAAGAAGAAATCTATATTTCTTACACCTCTGAATTGTGATCTAAATGCTTTAATTTTTGCATTAAAAGATTCAGCCGAAGCATTGGTACTTCTATTATCAAAATAGTTTAAGATTGACTGGTAATTAAAAGTTATGGTATTGAGCAGAATATTGAAGTTTTTAAAACCTGATTCCTCTACATTTCTATACCAATGTGCTAGTTTGGTCATAGCAATATGTTTATCGTTGTGATTATTGTAAATCCCTCGAAGTTGTTGATTTAGATTATAGGCTGTTTTTATATCTGGATATAGGTCAAAGAGTATTTGAGCTCTTTCTTTTTGGCTCTGTGTCCATTTTTCGCGAGATTTATAAAGTAAATACCTGCTTCTGGCTAATAGCTGTTTTACAGAATCTCCGTTTGATAAAAGCTGTGAAATATATGTTTTATTTTCTTTTTTTGCCTGTAATATTAATTGATTTTCAAAATCCATAGCTTCCCATCGATGTTTGATTCTGATTTCTTGTAATGCTTCCAATGCCAATTTTTGAACATGGAACCTATCGGTTACTTGTATGGCTTTTGGAAAGGCTCTCTTTGATATTAATTTCATGGAATTAGCCATATCAAGTGTTATTTCTTTTACACAAGATCTCTTTTTGTAATCAATTTTACAGAGGTGTTCTATGACCTGATCAGCTTTGGTTCCTGCAACAATAGCCACTAAGCAGCCTTTTTTGCCTTTGAATTTCTTGTTGGTTACAATTGTATAGAGTTCACCCTGAGATAAAGCTACTTCATCAATGGATAAATGAGTACCTATATTTTCGGGGTAAACAATCCACTGGTGCGCATGTTCGCGCGGAGCCCATGTACTAAAAAAGCTTAGATGTTTTTTATATTGTCTTTGAAGTTTTTTTCCATTGACTCCGAAAAAACCTCCAATGGTATGACAGTCGGTAGCGTTATTATCTATTAATTTCTTTTAAAAAAGCCGCAAACTCCTGCGTCATGCGAGTTCCTTTAGCTACTAATGCCCAATCTCTTTTTATAATTTGACCATTGGTTTTATTGGTCCAGCGGCGTCTTTTGATATGTAAATACACAAATTTGCCTCTTAATGGAAAATCCTGAATGGTAATCTCATCTTGAAAACCCTTTGATACTAATTCAAACATATCAAACTCTTGTGGAGGCTTAGCGCTCTCTTCGAAATAAAGGTGTAGTACTTCTTCTGTGTTAGTACTAGAAACTATTTCAAAGTGTTCTACTAAAAAATCAGGCAGCATAAATTTTAAAAGGTCTATAGGAGTCATCTCAAATTCTTAGATTACAAAGTTCTTATTTTATTTTGACATTCCTCCCCAGGTTTTGTTCTTGATCCCACAAAGGTTCGCAAAGTTTAATCGGATCAGGTGCAAAAGTTGGGATCAATACTAAAAGAGCATAAAGGCTTACATAAAGGTTCGTAAAGTTTAATCAATAGCTTTGTGAACCTTTGTGTTTTTTCTATTTCATTACTCTGCGGTTAAAATGGATCAATTAGTAGCTCGACAATCTAAAAAAGCTTTGTGTTAGTATCTTGTGAAAACCCTTCGTTCCTCAGGGTGACAAGACTGTGGTTGTTTTAATAGCAAAATAAGCGCAAAGGCTTACACGAAGGTTCGCAAAGTTTAATAAATAGCTTTGCAAGCCTTTGCGTTTTTTTTCTATTTCCTCACTCTGCGGTTAAAACCGGAAGTATTATTTATGCTAAAGACAGCTTTGCATCTCAGAGATTTCTGAGAAACTATTTTAAGTTTTACAAGTAAGAAATCTTTGCGAGACTCTGTGTAAACTTTGTGAAGTTTCGTGGTATAATTTTAGCGTGTTTATGGAGCGGAATCGTTTGTGAATAGTGTCTAACAGGTACAAGGGGTAAAAGTGTTTTAAAATGAATATAATGAAGTGTTCTTTCTTATGCAGGCATAAAAAAACCTGCTCGATTGAGCAGGTTTGATAACATTGATAAAGTTTAGATTAATCTTCGGTATCTTGAGTTTCTTCTAAATCATCTGATTTTCGTCCTATTTTTATTTTAGGATTGTCTTTGTTTCCTGTTATTATTAACGGAACTCCTAAAATTCCTAAAGGAGGTAAGCCTAATCTCATTTTTATGTTTAATTTTCCATCTAAACTAGTTGTTCCTTCTATTCTTGGTCTAAAACCTGCAAATTTAAATTTGAATCGTTCCAGGGTAATTATATTGTTTTTAATACTACTCTTGATATCTACTTTTGAAATTTCAGGATTTTTTATTCCCTCATGGCTAGTTGTTTTACTTACTGCATTAAACATTTTCATGCCATATAATTTGATGTCTTTTACAGAGACAACTCCTTCACCTACTAACGAAGGATAAACAGGTTCCATATTAGCATTAAGTCTTCCTTTTAATTTATAATCTAAAGAAACTGTTCCTTGTGCTTTTTCAGCTGCACTAGCCATTTTTCTAAATATCTCAATTTCATTATAAGCCTTTTTAACGTCAAAATCTGTTGCTTTGATAGTATAGTCGAATAGAGCTTTTTTCATTGTTAGAGCTTGGTATGTTGCGTCCATGGTTACTTCGCAGCCTATCAAATTAAAACCTGTATTTTGCATGGTTAAAATACCCTTATTCATCTTGAGGTTACCTTTGGCATTATTTAAGGCAAGTTTATTAAAGTTTACTTTCTGTGCATTTGCCTGAAATTGTAGATTAAAATTCTTTGGAATTATAATTACACCAGTTTGTACTACTTCAGTTTTTGGAGTTTCAGAACTTGTATTTGATGTTGTTGCCGTACTATTTGTTTCAATAGTAGTTGTCGACATAAATTCATCAGCATTGATGTATCTTGAATTTATGACAAATGAACCTTTTAAAACACCCGTTTTGGTTGTTGCAAAATTGATGACATTTTGTAAATAACCATTCATTTTAAAATCTGATTGACCGTAAGTTGACAAAAAGTTTTTGAAGAACATTTTGTCTTGGTTTATTTTAAATAGACCTTCTTTAATAATGAACTTTTTAGGAAGGTATTCAGAAACTATTCCTATGTTTTTAATTTCTAGCGTTCCTTTATTATGGAGTTTACTATAATTTCCTTTTTCGGCATCACTTTGTTTGCCTTTTAAAACTAAATCAGCTTTAATTGAACCATCTAAATCTAACCCTTTTTGAGAAAATACTCTATATATTTTGCTTATGTCTAGTTCTCCTTTGGCTTTCACATCATAAGTAAGATCATTAAAATTATATAAATCGGCATCAATATAAAAAGGTTTCCCCTCAAATGTTATTTGTGCAGGTGATAATTTTACTTTTAAATCATCAAAAGTTCCTTTCTGATTTTTAATTTCTGAAACAATAGTTATGTCTGTAATTGGGTTAGGATAATATTTTGTTTTTAAATATCCATTTTTGAAATTAATAGTCCCAGAAGTTACGGGAAAGAGTTTGTTTTTTAAATCAAAAATCCCTTTTGCTTTAATATCTCCAATAAGATTTCCTTTTAACTCAATATCAGGTATTCCAAATGCCTGAGTTAGTTTCTCTAAATCTATCTGACTGCTTAAATCTATATTCAAGTCTGGAGTGTCAACTCCTTTTACATAGAATTTAGATTTTAAATAATCTTTATTAATATTCAAAGCTAAATTCTTTCCGTCAACAATTAATAGATCTGGATTTAATGAAGGTAGTTTTGTATTTATATCCAGATTCAAATTTGAAATAGGGAATGAACTTTTATTATAGTTTACATATCCATCATTTATTTTTAAATCTAAGTTTAAATCTGGCGCTATATTTTGAGAAGCAATGTATTTTCCTTTTAGTGTAAGCAATAAATTGGTGTTTCCTTTTAAATCAGTTTTTGATAACCAAGTGATAAATTTTGGAGGAAATGCTGTAAATACATCATGTAATTGGCTATTATTCGATTTAATTACAAAATCGATATTATAACCGTCTTTTAAGAAGTCAAATTTTCCTTTAAAATCAACAATTAGCTGATTTATTTTTAAATTGTTTTGCTCAAAAAAGAATGATAAAGAGTTTACATTTACTTTAGTGATTAAATCGGCATCAACCTTTTTATTCATTAAGTACGGTTCATTCTCATATAAAATATTAAGTTTTTCGATTTTAGCTTTTGAATATAAATCGAAAATATCTTTGCTTAAATCTCCTTTTCCAGAATAATTAAAACCAAAAACATCTAGATGTACATTGGTTGATTTATCATCATAAATAATTTTGCTATTTAAGATTTCAATTTTTTCTAACTTTAAAGAAGTATCGCTGCTGTCTGTTGCTTTTTCAGCTTCGACTGATGACGATTTGTAAACGTTATAATTTGCTTCACCATTTTTATTAACTTTTACATTGATAAATGAATCTGATAAGTAAATTTGATCGATACTTACCGTTTTGCCAAATATTAAACTGCTAATATTTATTCCAAAGGAAACCTCTTTTGCTGAAACAAAATTCTCTTTCTCGAATGGAGCAGATCCATTTAATTTTAAATCGTTTAAAGTTAAAGTTAATGATGGAAAATGATGAAAGAAGGAGATATTAGCATCAGAATAATTTAATTCGGCATTAAGTTTTTTGTTTGCTGTTTTCTTTATCTCTTCTTTTATTTTATCCGAAAAAACATAAGGCGTTATAAAAAGTAGCGCTAAAATAACGACTAGCACTATTCCAATATATTTTACTATTCTATATAAAATGGATTTTATATTCCCTTTTGCCATAAGTATGATTATTAGTTAGTTTTATCCGTGTACAGTTTCGCTTTTTCCATAATTGGTAATGATAGAACCTTCATATTCAATCCATTCTTTCCAACGTTTATCAATGTCTATATTATCTGTATATTTTCGGGCAAATCCTAAAAAAGTAGTATAATGTCCTGCTTCCGAAATCATTAAATCACGATAAAATGTTGCCAATTCTTGGTCTTTTATGTTTTCTGAAAGGACTTTAAAGCGTTCACAACTTCTAGCTTCAATCATAGCCGAAAATAATAAGCGGTCACAAAGGGCATCTTTTCTACTGCCATCTTTTTTCATGAATTTAAAAAGCTCATTTACATAGTGGTCTTTTCTTTCGCGACCAAGTGTCAAACCTCTTTTCTTGATAATGTCATGTACCATTTGTAAATGCTCTAACTCTTCTCTGGCAATAATTAGCATTTCTGTTACTAATTCCTCTAATTCTGAATTGTATGTTACTAAACTAATTGCGTTTGAAGCCGCTTTTTGCTCACACCACGCATGGTCGGTAAGAATTTCTTCGATATTCGATTCGACTATGTTTACCCAACGTGGGTCTGTAGCTAATTTTAATCCTAACATGATATTTGATTTATAACTTACAAAATTAGTGTTTTATTCCCGATTTTTGGGTTTAATGATGATATTGCCGCTTAAATAGTATTATTTTGTAGTAGAAATAAAATAGGATATGAATGAGCTTAAAAAGCTTTTAATAATTGGTTTTGTATGGCCTGAGCCTAATTCATCGGCTGCAGGGGGGAGAATGATGCAATTGATTTCAATTTTTCAAGAACAAGAATTTGAAATTACATTTGCTAGCCCAGCTTTGGATAGTGACTTCATGATAGATTTGCAAGCATTAGGAATCGAAAAGAAATCGATTGCTTTAAATTGTTCTAGTTTTGACGATTTTATAAAAGAACTGAATCCAACTATTGTTTTGTTTGATCGGTTTATGATTGAAGAGCAGTTTGGTTGGCGTGTGGCTGAAAATTGTCCTGATACATTACGTATTTTAGATACTGAGGATTTGCACTGTTTGCGCCAAGCTCGTCAAAAAGCATTCAAAGAAAATAGAAAATTTATAGTTAGCGATTTATTTTCAGAAGAAGTAGCAAAGAGGGAAATAGCGAGTATTTTACGTTGTGATTTGTCGTTGATAATTTCTGAGTTTGAGATAGAATTGTTAGAATCGGTATTTAAAATTGATACCGCTTTATTGTATTATTTGCCCTTTTTATTAAATCCAATTTCTGAAGGTGTATTAAAAGAATTACCTTCTTTTGAAGAAAGGACTGATTTTATTTTTATCGGTAATTTTTTGCATGAACCTAATTGGAACACTGTTCAATATCTGAAAGAAGCAATTTGGCCTTTGGTAAAAAAACAATTACCAGATGCTGTTTTAAATATATATGGAGCTTATCCTTCACAAAAAGTTTTACAATTACACCAACCTAAATCTGGTTTTTATATTATGGGGCGAGCTGTTGATGCTCAGGAAGTAGTGCAGAAATCGCGAATAGTATTAGCTCCAATACGTTTTGGTGCAGGTTTAAAAGGGAAACTGGTTGAAGCAATGCAATCCGGAACACCAAGTGTAACCACAACAATAGGAGCGGAAGCTATGAATGGTGATTTACCGTGGAATGGTTTTATTATTGATGAAACAGAAGGTTTTGTAAAAGCAGCTGTCGAATTATATCAAAATAAGAATCTTTGGAACGAGGCTCAAATTAAAGGAGTTGAAATTATTAATACGCGTTATTTGAAAGATAATTTTGCGACCAATTTTATGGAAATGATTTTCTATTTGCAATCTAATTTGCAATCGCATCGTAATAAAAATTTTATAGGGAGTATGTTGCAATTTCATACTATGAGAAGTACAAAATATATGTCTAAATGGATTGAGGCAAAAAATAAAAATTAAGCCTCCATTTTTCCAAAACCTACTGTCTCTCTATAAATTTGAGGCGAAACATCAGCATTGGTTTTAAAAAATCGACTAAAGTAATGTTCATCTTCATAACCTAATTCATATGCAATTTCTTTGACTGTTTTGTTGGTCATGTACAATTCTCTTTTGGCTTCGATTATTATTCTTTCGGCAATTAAATCGGTTAATGTTTTATTGAAGTAAGTCTTAGATAATTTCGCCAGTGCTTTTGGGGAGATATTAAGTAATTCGGCATAATTTCCTGCTGAATGTTTGGTTTTAAAATTCAGTTCAATGGCATCTTTCAGATTCTGAAGAATAAATGGTTCTTTAGAGTTAGGAACTGATTTCATTTTTTCTAATTGGTCATTTTTTAATCGGGAAGCAGTAATTAAAAATATTTTTAAATAGGAAATCAATAATTCATATTGTGCTAATTCAGCATTTTGAATTTCGGTTTTCATTTGTTCTAAAACCATTGTAAAAGTTGCTGCAGCCTGTTCTGTAATTATTGTAAAAGGTGGTTGATAAACATTGTTGAATAAAATACCATTACAAGAAACTTCTTTTTGGTGCATGTGAATACAATAGAAATCTGGATGAAAATGAATTGCGATTCCTTCAATTGGCTCACTTACGCAGAGCATAAAAGGTTGATAAGGAGAAAAGGCAAGGAGTGAATTTTCTTCAAAATGATGTTCGGCAAAATCAGCTTTTACTTTCCCTTTTCCTTTGGTTACCCAAATTAATGAGAAATAATTATTGCGTTGCAAATGGTCAAAATGACTATTGTTATCAAAAGGGAGTAACTTAAAAGCTAAATTACCATTTTGTGGATTAATTAGAGTGAAGACATTCTGACTGCTCATGATTTCTTTTGTTTTTTGAAAATATAAAGATAGCTATGAAAATAATTCACAACTATCTTTATAAAGTGTTTTTGCTTGAATTGGTTTTATTAATTTAAACTTGATATTGCTGGAAAATCAATTTCTGTATTTGCAGTATTGTTAAAGTAGTTTGTTAAAACATTTAAAGCTACATGTCCAATTGTTTCAGCAATTTCAGCATCAGTAACACCAGCATTTTTTGCTTTGTTTACATCTTCGTCATTAACTAAGCCATTTTTACTAATTAATTTTTTAGCAAATTGTAAAACGGCTTCGATTTTTGCGTCGGTTGAGTTTCCTGTTCTTGCTGCTTGCAAAACAGCTGGATCCGTTTTTACCAGTTTTTCTCCAATAAAGGTATGGGCTGCTAAGCAGTAATCACATGAATTACTTTCTGAAACTGCTAAAGCAATTAATTCTCCTGTTTTTGTTCCTAATTTTCCGTGGCTTAGCGCGCCGCTTAAATTTAAATATCCTTCAAGAACTGCTGGAGAATTTCCCATTGTTCTCATCATATTCGGAACAACTCCTAACTTTGCCTGAACAGCGTTGAATAAATCTTTAGTTTTTCCTGTTACTTCTTCTGGGTTTAATGCTCTTAATCGTGTCATCTTATTTAATTTTTAAGTTATTTATTTGTTGTTGTCTTTAGACATTACAAAGGTGCTACGATTACAGATTTTAGAACATGGAGGATTTACGCTATGTGATGGACAATTTTCCCTGAGGAGTTTTTTTAGGAGCTAATCCCGCTATTCGTTACAATCTTTTGCTTTTTAAAGAAAAAAGCAAAAGGATTTCCACTTCTATCGGGGCTAGGGTAATTGTTTTCATAAGAATGTTTTTCGTTTATTAGGTCAGGAATGACAAATAAGAATAAAAAAATCCCCGATTACAAGGTGTAACTGGGGATTTTTTGCTTTACAGTTTTCAGTCGCAGTCTTCGGTCAGATTGTAAGCTGAAAACTGAGACTGCGACTGTAAATTGAAACTGAATACTATTTTAAAACACCTTCAACAGCTTGAACGGTTGTTGCGTGATAACCAGATTTAGCTTTGTCAAAAATTTGTTTTGCCCAAACTTTTCCTTCCGGAGTTTTTGCCATTTCTTTATAAAGCATCATTACTGATCCGGTTCTGCTGCTTGAAATCAAAAATTGCTCAATCGCAGGATTAGCAGCCGTGTATTTATAGCGAATCGATGGAATAAACCATTGACGTTTGATAACGAAATTACCGCCTTTTGTAAAGTTGAATTCACCATCAAGCGCTTCCATTTCTTTTGCAGTGATGTCCGTTGGTAGATTATCTATAAAATGCTGTTTTTCTGCAGTTGTTGTAATTTTTTTATTTAATCCTTTAACTCCGGTTTCTCTCCAGCTTTTTTGGATTTTATCAATTGCATCAAAATCAGCAGAACTTACTGGAGTAATATTTGATGGAATTCCAGGTTTGTAAATCCAATCTTCGGCTTTTATTTTATCAGCAAGTGCTTTGTCTCCTTTTATAAGGTTTTCATTGTAGTATTTGATGAAATCATCTGTTGTAATAGATTTAAAAGCGTGTGCATCAAAATAGTTTTTAATGAAAACGTCAAATTTTTCACGTCCAACGGCATTTTCAATAACTCTTAAAAAAGCATATCCTTTTACATAAGGAATCATGCTGATTCCGTCATCAGGATTTCTTTCTGTAAGGCTTACTTTTAATCTTGTGTCGGGATTTGTGTCTCCATATTCAGCTACATTGTCAACTAATTCTTTACGGATGATAACATTTTGCATCTCAAATTCTTTTTCGCCAAAGATTGCTTCGCCAATTCTATGTTCTACATAAGTGGTGAAACCTTCGTTTAACCAAATGTCATCCCATGTTGCATTGGTAACTAAGTTTCCGCTCCAGCTATGTCCTAATTCATGCGCTAATAAACTAGTTAATGAACGGTCTCCAGCGATAACACCTGGAGTTAGGAAAGTTAAATTAGGATTTTCCATTCCTCCATAAGGGAAACTTGGTGGCAAAACCAATACATCATAACGTCCCCAACGGTATGGGCCATAAAGTTTTTCGGCAGCAACTACCATTTTTCCAAGCTCAGCAAATTCCCAAGCTGATTTTTTTAGCATTGATGGTTCTGCGTAAACACCTGTTCTATCATCGATTGATTGAAATTCGATGTCTCCAACTGCAATTGCCATTAAATAAGATGGTATTGCTTTGTCTTGTTTAAAAGTATAAACTCCAGTATCGTTTTTCTTTTGTGGGTTAACAGCGCTCATTACTGCCATTAAGTCTTTAGGAACAGTAACTTTTGCATTATAAGTAAATCGAATTGATGGAGAGTCTTGACACGGAATCCAGGTACGAGACCAAACACTTTCTCCTTGAGAGAAAAGGAAAGGCTTCTTTTTGTCTGCCGTTTGTGCTGGGGTTAACCATTGTAAAGCTACAGCATCTTTGCTTGTACTGTAGTAAATATTTACTTTGGTTGTATTTGGTTCAATTGTAATATGAAGAGGTTTTCCGTGGAATTCAACTTCTTTGCCTAGCTTAAATTTGGTTTCTTTTTCATCATCACCTAGAGTTACTTTAGTGATGTTAAGTGTGTTTTCATCAAAGATTATTTCGTTGCCTTTGCTAACGTTGTCAATTTCCCAAGATGCTTTTCCTGTAATGGATTGTGTCTCAAAATCAACTTTAATGTCAAGGTCTAAGTGTTTTACAACAGCAAGTTCAGGTTTAGAATAACTGTGTTCATCTGTAACAACAGCTACTTTTTCTGTTTGTTCCTTTTTCTGACAGGCAATTACGGTCAGGAATAAAGTGGCAAGGATTAGTTTTTTCATTTTATGAAGAATTGAATTAGTGGAGGGAAATTAAACAAAAAATCCCGTTTTGAATAAACAAAACGGGATTTTATTATAAATAACCATCTTCCGTCCCGAAGTTTCGGGATTGGGATGCTCAGGCTGACATTAAAATTATGCCAACATTGTAACTGGGCTTTCGATGTATTGTTTTAATGTTTGTAAAAATTGAGCTCCAGTTGCGCCGTCAATTGTTCTGTGGTCACACGCTAATGATAACATCATTGTGTTTCCTACTACAATCTGACCGTTTTTAACTACTGGTTTCTCTACAATTGCACCTACAGAAAGGATGGCAGAGTTTGGTTGGTTTATGATAGAATTAAATTCTGTAATACCAAACATTCCAAGGTTAGATACTGTAAAAGTACTTCCTTCCATTTCTTGTGGTCCAAGTTTTTTGTTTTTAGCTCTTCCAGCAAGATCTCTCACGCTAGCGCCAATTTGAGACAAACTCATAGCATCTGTAAATTTCAATACAGGAACTACTAATCCGTCTTCAACTGCTACAGCAACACCAATATTTACATGGTGGTTGATGATGATAGCATCTTCTTTCCACTGTGAGTTAATTTTTGGGTGTTTTTTCAATGCCAAAGCACAAGCTTTTATCACCATATCGTTAAAAGATACTTTTGTATCTGGAACGCTATTTATTGTAGCTCTAGATGTCATTGCTTCGTCCATGCTTACTTCAATCACTAAGTTATAATGAGGAGCTGTAAACAATGATTCTGCTAAACGTTTAGCAATGATTTTTCGCATTTGCGAGTTTTTGATTTCTTCTGTGAAAACTTCACCAGCAGGAACAAAAACTTTTGGCGCAGCAGCAGTAACTTCAGGAGTTTTAGCTGGAGCCGCAGTAGCAACTGGTTGTGTAGCTGTTGCTGCAGCAGGTGTAAAGTTTTCGATATCGCTTTTTACGATACGTCCGTTTTCACCAGATCCTTTTACTTGAGATAATTGGATTCCTTTATCTGAAGCAATTTTCTTTGCTAAAGGTGAAGCTAAAATTCTTTTTCCGTCGCTAACTACTTCAACAGTTTCTGCTGTTTCTTGTGCAGGAGCTGCTTTAGTTTCTTCTGTTGCTTTTGCAGGAGCACCACCAGCAGTATAGTTTTCGGCAATACCAGAAATATCAGTTCCAGCAGGTCCGATGATAGCTAATAAACTATCAACAGGAGCTGTATTTCCTTCTTGAATACCAATGTATAATAATGTTCCTTCATTGAAAGACTCAAATTCCATTGTTGCTTTGTCAGTTTCGATTTCAGCAAGAATATCACCTTCAGCAACAGCATCACCAACTTTTTTAAGCCAAGTTGCAACTGTACCTTCAGTCATAGTATCACTTAATCTAGGCATAGTTACTACAACAACACCTTTTGGCAATTCAGTTGCAGCTTTTACAGGAGCAGGTGCTTCTGTTTTTGCTTCTGGAGTTGCAGCTTCAGCTTTCGGAGCTGCAGCAGGAGCGTCTCCTCCAGCGATTAATGCCGTAACATCTTCGCCTTCGTTTCCTATAATTGCTAATAATGAATCAACTGGAGCAGTTTCTCCAGCAGGTATTCCTATATATAAAAGAGTTCCTTCATTGAAAGACTCAAATTCCATTGTTGCTTTGTCAGTTTCAATTTCAGCAAGGATATCTCCTTCGCTAATTTTGTCTCCTACTTTTTTAAGCCAAGTTGCTACCGTTCCTTCCGTCATAGTATCGCTCAAACGAGGCATTGTTACTTTTATCGCCATGATTTATAGTTTATGAGGTGTAAATGGATAGTCTTCTTGTGCGTATACTACATCGTAAAGTTGTTGTAATTCCGGATATGGAGATTCTTCAGCAAATTTCACACACTCTTCAACCAAGTCTTTTACTCTTTGGTCAATTTCTTCAATTTCTTCTTCAGTAGCAAATTTTTGATCTTTTATTACATCAAGAACTTGTGTAATTGGGTCAATCTTTTTGTATTCTTCTACTTCTTCTTTAGAACGATATAATTGTGCATCAGACATTGAGTGTCCTCTGTAACGGTATGTTTTCATTTCTAGGAATGTTGGACCATCACCACGACGAGCTCTTTCAACAGCTTCGTACATAGCTTCAGCAACTTTCACTGGATTCATTCCGTCAACTGGTCCACAAGGCATTTCGTAACCTAAACCAAGTTTCCAGATATCAGTATGATTTGCGGTTCTCTCTACAGAAGTTCCCATTGCATATCCATTGTTTTCAACAATAAATACAACTGGAAGTTTCCATAACATAGCCATATTAAAGGCTTCGTGTAAAGAACCTTGTCTTGCTGCACCATCACCAAAATAGGTCATAGTTACACCACCTGTTTCAAAATATTTATCTGCAAAAGCTAAACCAGCTCCTACAGGAATTTGTCCACCTACAATTCCGTGACCTCCGTAAAAACGGTGTTCTTTTGAGAAAATGTGCATAGATCCACCCATTCCTTTAGATGTTCCTGTTGCTTTTCCTAAAAGTTCAGCCATTACACGTTTTGGGTCCACACCCATACCAATTGGTTGTACGTGGTTTCTGTATGCAGTTATCATTTTATCTTTTGTCAAATCCATGACATGCAATGCACCAGCTAGTACAGCTTCTTGACCATTGTATAGGTGAAGAAAACCTCTTACTTTCTGTTGGATGTACAATGCTGCTAGTTTGTCTTCAAACTTTCTCCAAAGTAGCATGTCTTCATACCACTTTAAATATACCTCTTTTGTAACTTCTTTCATCTGAATTCTTTCTTTTGCTAAAGTGTTTCTGTTATCAATTGTTGCCTATAACGCAAAATAGTTTCCTCCCACAAATTTGCGCCCGAAGGGTCGGGATGCAAAAATAAGACATTCCTACTAAGAAGTAAAATTTAAAAGCTAATTTTTGGTTTTTTTTACAAGAACTTTTTATCAAACATGAATGGAAGTAAATTTTTTAGGGATGCTGATTGATAAATTACACCTATTTCTCCCATGAAATAAATTTCGATAGGGGTCTCTTGTTTTATTTCATATTCTGCAATTGATTGTCTGCAAGATCCACAAGGAGGGATTGGAGCTTTTGTTTGATTCGTATCTGAAGCTGCAGTAATGGCAATTTTTAAAATTTTGGCATCAGGATAAATTGCTCCTGCATGATAAATTGCTACTCGTTCTGCACAAAGTCCTGATGGATAAGCTGCGTTTTCTTGATTAGAACCTAAAACAATTTGGCCATTATCTAAAAGTAATGCAGCTCCAACTCTAAATTTAGAATAAGGGGCGTATGCTTTTTTGCGAATAGCGATTGCTTCGTTCATTAAGTCTTGAGTGTCTTTTGAAAGTTCTTCGATAGATTCAAAAACAGAAAATTGCGTTGTAATAGATATTTCTTTCATTATGTATTTAGGAAAAAAAATCCAAATTTCACGAAGGTGAAATTTGGATTGTTATAATTGTGAATTTTATTTATTAATATACTTCGTATTTGTCGCCAAAGTTAAAGGTTAGTGAGAAACGAAGTGTGTTTTCTAATGGATTTTTTACGTTTGAAGTAGAGAATAAATACGAAACATCTACTTTTACTACATTGTACTTGAAACCTGCTCCTAAAGAAAAGAATTTTCTAGCTCCTTTTTCTGGGCTTTCATGAAAATATCCTAATCGGAATGCAAATGCATCTTGGTACATATATTCGGCACCAATACTATAAGTAATCTCTTTTAACTCTTCGCTAAAACCACCTGGAGCATCACCAAAAGATTGGAAAATTCCAGATACCCAACCTATTGATCGGTAGTCTTCATTGTTTTGCATTCTTTCTTGCAGAGTAACTGTACCATCGCCATCTAAATCTGGATCTTGAGGTGTAGGAACTAATAATTTACTAAATTCTACGCCTACTGCTAGTTTGTTGTAATCGTCTAGGATAAAATCAAATCCTCCACCTACTTTTAAATTAGCTGGTAGGAAGTTAGCATTGAGTTCATCACTATCATATTTCATCTTAGGTCCTAAATTCTGAATATTAAAACCACCTCTCCATCTTCCGTTAAAGCTGTTATAAGCAATTTCTTCTGATTGATAAAAACCAGCTACGTCTACTGCAAATGAACTTGCAGGTTTAGCATCTACATCTTCAGAAGCGATTTTTAGATTTGAGCGAATGTATCTTCCTGCTACAGCCATCGAGAATTTTTCGCTAAGCTTTAGTGAGTAAGAACCGTCGAAAGCTAGTTCGTTAGGCGATACAATGTTTACTGCTTCATCAGGACTATCGGTTTTTCGTAATTCGATATCACCAAATCCAAAATAACGGAAACTTGCTGCAAATGCATTTCGGTCGTTTATTTTGTTATAATAGGTTATTTGTCCTAAAGAGACATCATTTACCAAATCGGTAAGATACGGAGTGTAACTAACAGAAAACCCTTGTTTGTCTTCGGAGAAGGCGTATTTTGCGGGATTCCATTGTTGAGAGAATGCATCTACAGATGTGGCGACACCTTGGTCGGCCATACCTGCTGCTCTAGCGTCGGCAGCTACTAATAAAAAAGGTACTGCAGTTGTAATAGTTCTTTCTTGTGCCTTTGCTAATGAAACGACAAAAAGGCAAATTAAAATGAGGGTAGGTTTTTTCATCTAGGTTTTAAAATAGTAAACAAATATAATATTTAATTAAAGTATGACAAGTTTTTCAATTTTTTCTGCTTTTTTATTTGTTGTGTTCGATTTTACAGTTAGTTTATAAATATAAACACCTTTGCCAATTCGATCGCCAAAATCGTCTCTTCCATTCCAAGTTATGTCCCGAGATAAAAAACCTTCGGTAGTAATAATTTGATTTTTTGTCCAAACAACCTTTCCAGTAATTGTCATTACTTGTACTTGAACTTCTAAGGGTTCATAAGGTTTGTTGTGTGAAAACCAAAACTCAGTATAGGTTGTGAACGGATTCGGATAATTTAAAACATGCGTTAATGTTATTGAATCATCACCTGAAACAATAAATTGAATTTCGGTTGTAACGGGGTTGTTGTATACATCCCATGCTGTAACCGAAACGGTGTGCAATCCTACTGCTAAATTACGGAATGGAAAACGTAATGTTCCATGCGTGTAATCGTCTAACTTGGTTTGATAATAATCGTTTAATATATAAGGATTACTAACGTCTCCGTCTAAAATTGCAACTATGTCATGTCCTATTCCACTTGCGGTATTTATCCCGTTTTCATCTTCAAGATTTGCAAGTAAAAAAGGAGATTCATTTGTAACCCCTCCTGATACAAATGTTTCATCGTTCATATATAACTGCACTTTTGGACTATTATTGTCTTGAGGTGCATTTTCGTTTATTCCACCTATTTTCATTGTTGTATCGTAACCTGTTTGGTTCTCAAGAAGTTGTTGTTTTTTGGCGTAAAAGCTAATTCTTCCGTTTCCTACAGGGATTCGGATGTCTCTTGGTACTACAAAACTAAACTCAAATAAACCATTGGTTACTGATGCACTTCCTCTAAAAATAGTTTCTCCCAAAGTGTTAAATTGCATTGGGGGACTAAAGCCATCATTATTGAGTGTCGAAGATATAATTAATTTATCAAATATCGCAGTAGTTAATTCACCATTATAGTTTGTTAATAAATTATTGTTTTCATCTGTTATTTCTCCGGATAATTTAATTTTTGACAGCGATTTTAAATCATCAATTGGTTGGGAGATAACGACATCGTTTACTTTGGTTAGTTTTACTTTTGGTTTTGGGATAGCAAGCATTAAAGCTGGATCGCCTATATATACAATAACATTGCTAGAAGAGCTTGGGTTGCTATTTTTGGATAGTCGTAATGATTCGGAAATGGTTGTGTATTGGTTGGATCCGTATGACAATAAGTTTTTTGATAAAATGTCATTGAAGTTTTCAGCGCTAAATTGTCCGATGGATCTTATAGTTGTAAGCATAGCGATAGCGCCTCCCTTAGGATTCCAATATGTATATTCACCAGCAGTAGGTCTTGTTGGATCATCAAATCTTGAGAACTCGCAGGTTATGGTTATAAATAATGGATACTTGTATTGATTGTTTAGATTTTGCCCATCAGCTTTGCTCCAAATACGTTCGCCTGCTAATCCATCTTCACCGCCATGTCCTAGATAGTTAAAAACGAGCGCGCCTTTTTCGAAAGCATCAAATAAGTCAGTTCGTGCTTTGGGATATCTTGATCCTCCTGCTGAAGCTTCTTGTGTATAGGAATCTAAGAGGATTTTATCAATATTGAAAAAAGGTTTTTCGGTACCTATAACATCAGCTAATTTATTTTGTCGGCTTTGTAATGTAGCATCCGAAGCTTTATCGGAATCATCTGCAACTAGTACGAAGTTATTTTTCCAGTTTCCGTAAGATTTAATGTCATGGTATTCTAGTACTTTATTAACCATTTCGTCAGCTTGTTTAGTGTCATTAACAAGCATTCTTCCTACTGCGAGATCTATTCCTCCAAAAAAAGAAACTACATTGCCTTCGTCATTATCCATTAATCCATAAAAATCATCAGATGCAAATGAAGCTTCTCCTGTACTATTACTTCTTAAGGAGTAATATATAGGTACAATGTTTCCGTTATTATTGATTCTGTTTTTATAATCGAAAGAAGCATCTCCAAAAAGATTAACGTATTTAATTCTTTTATCAGGAGTAGAGGCATTGTCATATATGTATTTAATGCAGTTTCTGATGGCGGCTATATCTTGTTTTCCAGATGAGAATTCCTGGTAGATAGATTCAGTTGAAATTACTTTTACGCTTAAGTTAGAATGAGATCTGTGAAAGGATGCTAGTCTTTCGGCTTGATTCATTAAAAAAGAGGGAGCGATAATTACATAATCAATGTCTTGAAAAGCGCCTTGATTGTTTTTTAAAAGTGTTCCTTTTAAGTTCTGGTTAGGAATTTTGGTTTTGTTATCTTTAAAAGGAATGTAGTAGTCGGAAGGGTCGAGGGCTACATATTTTCTTATTTCTCCTAATTGTGCTTTAAAACTTATTGTGTTTTGATTTGAGTTTTCAATAGTGCTTATATTATATATGTCAGTGATGTCCCAAATTTGAGCAATGCTGGATGTGTTTGTGATATCGTAACTGGCAATTCCGATGCTTGAACTAGCTAAGTCGTATTGAAAAAGAAATTGTTTTCCGTAGCCTTGTAGTTTTCGTTTAGCAATTAATTTAATTTGATCTAGATATCCCTTTGATCCGGGAACACCACTATTATTGTAGTTAAGTTTTATTTTAATATTTTCGGCTCCTGTAAATGTTTTGTTGGAAGGTAATGAGTCAGTATAGAATTTAATTTCTGAATTTGGTGTTATTGCGGGAAAATTTGTAGTAGCTATATCTTGTCCGTTTGCAGCAACTTTAAAAGATGTGTTTGTGTATGAAGCAGAAGCTGTCTTGACTTGTATTTTTACAGGAACTGAAGTGTCGATATTCGGAAAGCTAAACTCAAACTCTTGTTCGTTGTCGATTTCAAAAGATTCGCCATACCATTCTCTACCAAGATGTGTTATGTTTATCAGGTCTTTTTCGTGATATTGATGGTCGTCAAATGTTGAGAGGTTTATGGTGCTGCTTCCTGATGGTGGTTGCATTTGGGTGATTCTTTTTCCGTCACCTCCCTGAGTCGTTATATAATAGTATGATTTGTTATCGTATAAGTTACTATAGGTTCTGCTTTCATCGTTCCAAGTGTCGACTCCTTCGGCATAAAATAAGATGTAGTCGTCGTTATCAAAACTTCCGTCATTTTCGCCAATGATCTGAATTGCATTTTCTGTTAAGTCATTAGGATAATAAGATGAGTTGGATAAAGGTAGCATTCTACCACCATTTCCGAATATTTTTATCTTTTTTGGGTTGACTTTTGTCAAATCTGAGTTTAAATTTTGCAAGAAGCTTTTGGAGATTTTATATACACCAGATTTTTCAATGTAAATTCGATACCAATCTCCAGATGATAAAACAGAATTGGTGATGTTTGCATTCTTTCTGGTTAATGATGCTCTTGAGGTAGTATTGTTTTGAGAATTGGTTATTATATTATAGGTAAAAGATTTTACCCTTTTGTATCCTGTTCCGTTATTGATTATTGGTGACAGGGTTAGTAAAGCTTGATTGATTCCTCTCGCAGAAGAGATTTTTAACGTTTCATTAATAGTTTTTGGGATGTTTTTTAATGTTAAATCACCGAGTTCATTTTCAGAAATTGTTTCGTAAACAATATTAGATAATTGGACGTTGCTGTTCTCAGAATAATTGAATTGCGTAAGGTTTAAAGCGTAAAAAATTGTCTTTGTGTCGGAGTTTAAGTGGTAGCTATTACCCGAAAACAGGGGGGCATTGACTTTAAACTCTCCAAAATACATGTCTTTTTTATCGAGCCAATTTATAATAACATCATCTTTCGTCTGCGCGAAAGAGCTGATATATAGTAAGATAAAACAGGTTAATAAGGTCTTTTTCATTGCGCGCTTTAACAAAAATGATATAGTTGTATTATACCAAGTAAAAATATAGTATTTAGTGTTATAGTAAATAATAAAAAGTATATTTTTGCGTTCAAGTTATGTGAGATGATTTTACAAGAATCAGGTACATGAAATTTTTATAATTGTTTTATAATTGATGTTGCGAATTAATTTTAATTATTATATTGCAGCACCTAAATTATTACCTACTAAAGAGTATGAAAGTAAACAAAATTATGGCCTTACAGTTAATGTTATCTATGACATTGGTTCTGGGAATGGCTAGCTGTAGTAAAAAATCTAGTTCGAGTGCATCAAGAGCTACGGGTTGGGACGTTAATAGTATTAATGGAACGGCACAAAATGTTTCTAACAAAAAACAACAAGCAGGACCTGGATTAGTTTTTGTAGAAGGAGGGACGTTTACCATGGGTAAGGTTCAGGATGATGTAATGCATGATTGGAACAATACTCCAACGCAACAACACGTACAGTCTTTTTATATGGATGAGACTGAGGTGACTAACATGATGTACTTAGAATACCTTGAGTGGTTGAAAAAAGTATTTCCACCAACAGAAGAAAATTACAAACATATATATGAAGGAGCTTCGCCAGATACTTTAGTTTGGAGAAATCGTTTAGGTTATAATGAAACTATGACCAATAACTACTTAAGACATCCTGCATATGCCAACTATCCTGTAGTAGGTGTGAACTGGATTCAAGCAGTTGAGTTTAGTAAATGGAGAACTAACCGTGTAAACGAAGCAGTTCTTGAAAAAAATGGATACCTTAAAAAAGGTGCTAAAACAGATGATGTTAATGCTGAAAGCAACTTTAATACTGAAACATATTTAATCGCTCCTACATCTACATTTGGAGGAAACGAAGAAATTGTTTTAAAAGAAGGTAAAAAAGTAAGAAGAACTAAAAAAGGAGATGCTGCTGAAGAGCCTAAAAATGTTTATGCACAGCGTTCTTCTGGAATTATCTTACCAGAATATAGATTACCAACTGAGGCAGAGTGGGAATACGCTGCTGCTGCAGATGTTGGACAAAGAGAATACAACATTTATAAAGGACAAAAGAAATATCCTTGGTCTGGAGATTATACTCGTTCTGGAAAAAGAGCAACAAGAGGTGATCAATTGGCTAACTTTAAACAAGGTAATGGAGATTACGGAGGTATAGCTGGATGGTCTGATGACGGTGCAGATATTACAAATGAAGTGAAAAAATATCCTGCAAACGATTTTGGATTGTATGATATGGCTGGAAACGTAGCCGAATGGGTTGCCGATGTTTACAGACCTCTTATCGATAATGAAGCAAATGACTTTAACTACTTTAGAGGTAACTTGTATGCTAAGAATAAAATTGGCAAAGACGGTAAAGTAGAAATCGTTACTAAAGAAACTATCAAATATGATACTTTAAGCAATGGTAAAATTGTAGCAAGAAATTTCCCTGGAGATATTGCACAAGTTCCTGTTGACGAGCAAGAGACTTATTTGAGACAAAACTTCTCTACAAGTGATAATATCAATTATAGAGATGGAGATAAGCAATCATCTAAATATTATGATTTCGGAGCTTCAGAAGAAGAGCAAACTGCTGCTGATAAAGCAAAACAAGCAATGTACAATTCTCCTAAGCATAATGTTACCACAGATAGTTTAGGTAACATGGTTAGAAAATATGATAAGTCTAGCAAAAGAACAACTTTAGTAAATGATAATGTTAGAGTTTACAAAGGAGGTTCTTGGAGAGATAGAGCATATTGGTTAGATCCAGCTCAAAGAAGATATTTCCCTCAAGATATGGCAACTGATTACATTGGTTTCAGATGTGCAATGTCAAGAGTAGGACCTAAATCTGAAAAAAGAAAATCACCTAGAAATTAAGAAATTTAATAATAGTAATAAAAGCCCTTTGATTAGGGCTTTTATTGTTTTAAATCTGTTTTAAAATGGATATTGCTCACATTCATAATTTGTTTTTACAATGCCAGTCAGTTTCGACAGATACTCGTAAAATTGAATTAAATTCAATGTTTTTTGCTATAAAAGGAGATAATTTTGATGCAAATACATTCGCAGAAGAGGCTTTGCAAAAAGGAGCGTTATTTGTGGTTATCGATAATGCATCTTACTTTATTGATCAAAGAACTATTTTGGTCGAAAACAGTTTGATTGCATTACAAGAATTAGCAAAATTTCACCGTGCTTATTTACAATTACCTATTATTGCTTTGACAGGAAGTAATGGGAAAACGACAACTAAGGAGCTGATTAATGTTGTGCTTTCTAAAAAGTACAATACTAAAGCAACTGTTGGAAATTTAAACAATCATATTGGTGTTCCTTTAACGCTATTAACGTTTACTAAAGAAACTGAAATAGGAATTGTAGAAATGGGAGCTAATCATAAAAAAGAAATAGAGTTTTTATGCGAATTAGCTCAGCCGGATTTTGGATATGTGACCAACTTTGGGAAAGCACATCTTGAAGGTTTTGGAGGAATTTTGGGAGTTATAGAAGGGAAAAGTGAATTGTATACTTATCTTTCTGCTCATGATAAAGTTGCGTTTGTCAATCTGGATGATTCTATTCAGGTAGAAAAAACAAGTGCGATAAAGAAATTTTCATTCGGATATAAAAATACTAGTGGTGATGTTGTTATAAGCACCATTACAGCAAATCCTTTTGTGGTTTTAGGTTTTGGCAATGAAACTATTACTTCGCATTTAATTGGACTGTATAATGCCAATAACATAAGTGCAGCACTGGGAATAGGAAAGTATTTTAAGATAGAAGATTCTGCTATAAAAGAGGCTTTAGAGAGTTATATACCCGAGAATAATCGTTCGCAATTATTAGTAAAGGGAACTAACGAAATTATTTTGGATGCATACAATGCAAACCCAAGTAGTATGGCTGTTGCAATCGAGAATTTCATTCAATTAGAGAAGCAAAATAAAGTCATGATTTTGGGAGATATGTTTGAGCTTGGTTCAGAAAGTGATCAAGAACATAAGTTTATTGTAACATCACTTTTGAATGAGAATAAAACAAATTGTTATTTCATAGGGCCTTCTTTTTTTAAACATAAAGCTGATAAAGAGAATTTCCATTTCTTTGATTCGTTTGATGCTTTTGCTACTTATTTAGGAACTATAGCTTTTAATAAGCAAACAATACTTATTAAAGGGTCTAGAGGTATGGCTCTGGAAAGAGTTTTAAATTTTATTTAAAAAATATCTTTAAACTATAACAAAAAACCATCCGATGATCGGATGGTTTTTTGTTTAAATACTCATTAAGAATCCTATAAGGTTTTCTTTTTTGTTCAATTCTAGTTTTTTTCTTAATCTATAACGAGCAAGTTCAACTCCTCCATTTGAGATGTTCATGATTTCTGCAATTTCTTTAGTCGACATATTCATCAATAAATAAGTTGCTAAATCTAGTTCTCTAGGCGAAATTTTAGGGTATTTTTCTTTTAAGCGTTTCAGGAATTCAAAATGCACATTCTTTATATGCTTTTCTAAATCTTTCCAGCTTTTATCTGTATTTACTTCTTTAACAATGCTTTTGTTGAGTTTGTTGAATTGAAATTTAGTTGACTCGTCAAATGTTTCAATGTCAATTTCTTTCAGTTTATGTATAATCCCGTTTAGGATTTTGTTCTTTTTTACTACTTGTAAGGAGTTGTTAACTAGTTCTTTGTCTTTAGTGAGAATCTTTATTTGTAATTTGTCATTTTTTAATTTTTCAATTTCTTTTTCTAATTGATATTGTTCTTGCCTTATTTTAGATTCTTTTTCTAAGTAAAGTCTTCGTTGTTCGATTGTCTCGTAATATTTATTTTTTCTAATTTTCATTTTTATGCGATAGGAGATAGAGTAAATAGCAACCAATACAAGCATAAAATAAAATATATAAGCAAGAATATGTCTATACCAAGGTGGTGAAATGGTAAAAGGGATGACATCAACCTCAGATTGTATCCCGTAACTATTTCTCACTTTAACTCTCATTTTGTAATTGCCTTCTCTTAAATTGGTATATTCCTTTACTGAAATTGTTGACCAATTGCTCCATTTTTCGTCAAAAGGATCTAATTGATAAGAGTATTCTACATTTTCAAGGTTCTCATAAGTAGGAGATGAGAAAGTGAATTTTACATGATTTGAAGCATATGGAATTAGATATTTTTCCGAAATTTTCTTCTGATTTCCGAAGGTCAAGGTATCATTTGTAAAAGTAAAAGTTCGAATGAATACGTTCGGTTTGGTTACGATATTATTTATTAATTGAGAATCATAATGAGCCAGACCATCGGTTAATCCGATAAAAATATTTTGAGGATCAATAGTGTTAACCGAAAGATAGTTGGTTACTAAGTTTCCTGTTAAGTTTGAAAATGGGGCAACGACATTTTTGTAATTTCCATCAGGGGATTTAACTAGTTCTCCCAAAGATTCATTAAATACGTACCAAAGATTACCTTTTGAATCTTCATAAAGAGAATTTATTACGGGTATATCTTTAAAAACGGCAGTCATTTTTTTATCCTTATAGAAAACTTCTTGTTCTTTAGAATATTTATAAAAATGGTTATTTGTTTGGAAATAAACGCTGTTATTTATTTTTTGAATACTTCCAATGCCTTTCTCTTTTGATAAATTGTGAATTATTTTTATTGATTTGAATTTTTTTAAATCATCAGATAATTTCATTTGATATAAAAATTCATCTTTTTTTAACCATAAATAGTCATTGTCTAGCTCGAATAAAATAGAAGATTTATTAAATCCTGAAATTTGATTTCTAAACTCTAAACCATTTGCAGTTTTTTCAAACAATGCAAATCCATTATAGTTTGATCCTACTACAAAATTTGGATGGTTGGGGACTGTTCTAAAACCGAAATAACCATTCTTATCCAATAGTTTTACAGCCTTATTTCCTTTTATAATTATTGCGCCTCTATTGTTGGCACATATTAATTCGTTACCAATAACCTGAATATTCCATGTTTGCGTATTTGTTCCTTCTACAAGCGAGAAAGCCCCTTCTTTAAAAGCAGTATTCCAAGCATGGTAAAAAACACCTTGATTTGTTGCTACATATAAATACCCATCATGAATTACAGAAGCATATACGGTACTAATATCATAACTAAAGCCAAAGTATGTAAATGGAGAACTTTCATTGATAAATGCAATCCCATTATCTAGCCCAAGCCAAAGATTGTTTTTGCTATCTATAAAAGAAGTAAGTACGGTATTGTTTTGTAAGCCCTTTTTGCGGTCTATGTGCTGAATAATTTTTCCGTTTAGGTCGGATATGATAATGCCATTTAAAACGGAATTTAATACAATGAATTTGTCTTTGATAGAGACACCTCCTAATGAACTATTTTTTTTGATAAAAGCATTGGCTTCAGTGTTCCAAGGAGTCAGTGTTTGATTGCTATAGATAAAAAGTCCATTTTCTAAAGTTGCTACCAAGAGTTCATTGTTAGGCATTTTAAACATTGCCCAGACCTCGGTGTTGTTTAATGTTGTAGTACCTTTTAAAGGATATAATTTCCCGTCTTTATATATTAGTATTCCTAATGAATTGTCTTGAACATAGATAGTGTTGTCAATTTGAAAAGAAAACTGAAAACGTTTGGGAGCTTCTATTGTTTTAAGTTTATTGTCTTTAAAAATATAAATTCTGGCAAAAGATTGAAAAATTACTTCATCCTTAACAATATGTATTCTCCATACAAAATCTAATTCTTGAGCACTTTTTGATTTGATGAGTTTTGATAAAGAGGTATATTTTAATTTTCCTTTAGAGTCGGCATCAAAATAGCCAAGTTCTTTATAGCCGCCTACATATATTCTGTGAGAATTATCAACTTTTACTGATCGTACCGATGTTGAGTTTGGTAAGAGGTACTTTGTCCAGGAAGATCCATCAAATTGTATAAGACCGCTATTGTTGGCAAAATATAAATTTCCGTTCTCATCTTGATCAATACTCCAGTTTTGGGTTGCTCCTTTGTATTCTGCCCGTTTATAGTTTCGGATGTCAGGAACACCGATATTTTTAACTTGTGCTGATAATAGGATCGAAAAGAATAAAAAACAAACGGTTATGATGTTAAATCTTGTAAAATTCATAATTACATTATAATAGGCTCAACGATTTACTTAGCTTTTACGTGGCTTTAAAATCCTTAAAATATTAGACTTAATATTGATTTGGTTTAGAAAATTTACCTTATAAAAGCTAAAATAATCGATTTATATTGAATGTAGTGTTTATTTTAATTTTATATTTTTTTTAAATACCATAATTTAATTTTTAAAATAATGTAAATCAATTAAATATATTTTTTTTGATGTGTTTTTGACTAGTGTTAATTTTGATTTTGATGTGTTTTTGTAGTGATTATTAATTGCGTATTCTTAAAAAAACTTATTATTATTGTTCCGAATTACTAATTAATTAACCAAAATTTTTAGAAAAATGAAATTAACAAAATTACTTATTTTTTGTTTTTCATCTATTCTATTCTCAGTTTATGCTCAAGCGCAAGACGTTACAGTAAACGGAATAGTTAATGATGAAAGTGGTATGCCAGTACCAGGAGCATCTGTTTTAATAAAAGGAACGGGGAAAGGGACATCTTCTGACTTTGATGGGAAGTTTCAACTACAGGCACCTTCTAATGGTGTTTTAACAATTACGTTTATAGGTTATGGAACTATTAATGAACCAATAAATGGTAGAAATAAAATAGTTGTACAATTACGTCCAGAATCACAAACGTTAAATGAGGTTGTTGTTGTAGGATATGGTACTCAAAAGAAAAGTGTAGTTACAGGAGCAATTTCTAAAGTAAAATCTTCGGATATCGAAAATTTACCGATATCCAGAGTTGAACAAACTTTACAAGGAAGGGTTTCTGGAGTTACTGTCGCTGCGAGTTCTGGACAACCAGGGTCGGCATCTACGATTCGTGTGCGTGGTATAACTACTCTGGGAAACAATGACCCATTATGGGTTGTAGATGGAGTAGTGGTTGATGCTGGTGGTATTGGATATTTAAACCAGTCAGATATTGCTTCTATCGAGGTATTAAAAGATGCGGCTTCTCAAGCAATTTACGGAGCAAGAGCTGCAGCTGGGGTAATTATTGTTACTACCAAAAAAGGGAAATCAGGAAAAATGAGTGTTAGCTATAATGGCTATACAGGTTTTTCTTCGGCAGCAAGAAAACTAGATCTTTTAAATGCGACTGAATATGCGACTTTAAGAAATGAGAAGTATGCAAACGGATATGCTAAAAAATCTCCAACAGATACTTTTGCATTGCCTTTTCAAGATCCTAATGCATTAGGTGCAGGTACAGATTGGCAATCGGTTATTTTTAATGATAGTGCAGCACGTATTGGTCAAGAGTTAAGTTTATCAGGAGGAAATGATGTATCTACTTTTTATGCCTCTTTTGGTCTTTTGGATCAGGAGGGTATTGTAACAACAGATATTTCTAATTATAACAGAAAAAACATTCGTTTAAACTCTACTCACAAAATATCTAAATGGGTAACTTTTGGTCAGACATTAGGTTTTTCCAGAGAGAAAACGATGGGGATAGGAAACACAAATAGTGAGTTTGGAGGACCATTAAGTTCTGCAATAAATTTAGATCCGATAACTCCTGCTATCGTAACAGACCCAGGGATGGCTGCATTGCCTCCTTATTCTGTCGGTATTGATGGTCATGGTAAAGGAATTTTAAGAGATCCTTACGGAAATCCATATGGTGTTTCGACTATGGTTACACAAGAAATGTCTAATCCATTGGCTTATACTCAAACTAGATTAGGAAATTACAACTGGTCAGATAACTTTGTTGGAAATGCTTACTTAGAAATTGAGCCAATAAAAGGATTAAAATTCAGAACTACATTAGGAGGTAAACTTGCTTATTGGGGTGTTGAAAGCTTTACACCAGTTGCATATTTAAACTCAACTAATATGACACAAGTAAATAACCTTTATAGAGAAACAAATAAAGGTTTTGGATGGAATATAGAGAATACTGCTTCTTATACAAAAAGTATAGGTGATCATAATTTTAGCGTATTAGTAGGTCAGGGAGCTTATGTAGATAACAGAAATAGTGGTACAAAAATTACATATACTAATTTACCAGTAGATAATCATGATGATGCCTCTTTTAATTTTGACCTTCCAAAAGATCAAATAAATGCTACAGCAACTACAGGAAATGAGCACAGAGTAACTTCTTTATTCTCTAGATTAACTTATGATTTTAAAGAAAAATATTTAGTAACAGGTATTATTCGTAGAGATGGATCTTCAAGATTTGGAGCAAATAATAAATATGGAACTTTCCCTTCATTCTCATTAGGATGGGTTCCATCAAAAGAAGCATTTTGGGTTGAAAACAAAGTAGTAAACCAATTGAAATTTAGAGGTGGTTACGGTGTAACTGGTAATGATAATATTGGAGATTTTAAATATCTGGCAACTGTAGGAGATGGTCGTAACTATACTATAGGGACATCTGGATCTGTAACTATTGGTAACAGCCCGAATGCACCTTCAAATCCAGATTTAAAATGGGAAGAAACTAGCCAGACAAATATTGGTTTAGATGCTACTATTTTTTCTGATTTCAGTTTATCTGTAGACTGGTATATTAAAAAAACTACAGGAATCCTTCAGGAAATTATGTTACCAGGTTATGTTGGTTCAGGAAATCCAACTGGAAACGTTGCTGATATGCAAAATAAAGGTGTCGATTTAGAATTAGGATACCGTAAAAAATTAGGACAGGTTAATATGTCTTTAAGTGCAAACGTATCTTATCTGGAAAATGAAGTAACATATTTAGGACGTGGAGTTGATTTTCTTGCAACAGGAGAGCAATTTAAAGCGATGACATATGATATTACAAGAACTCAAGTTGGGCAGCCTTATGGATCTTTCTACGGATTTAAGACAGCAGGAATTTTCCAAAACCAAAATGAGATTAATGCTTATAAAAATGCTGCAGGAGGATTAATTCAACCAGATGCTAAACCTGGAGATTTCCGTTGGCAAGACATTAATGGAGATGGTCAAATTAATTCAGATGACAGAACAAATATTGGTAGCCCAATACCAAAATACACTTTTGGATTTACGGTAAATCTAGATTATAAAAATTTCGATTTAATGATTTTTACGCAAGGAGCCGCAGGAAATAAAATTTTCCAGGGATTACGTAGGTTAGATATTGAAAACTCTAATTACCAAACCACTGCTTTAAGTCGTTGGACGGGAGAAGGTACATCTAATACGTACCCAAGATTAACATCTGATGATACAAACAAAAACTTTAATAACCCTTCTGATTTTTATCTTGAAAAAGGAGATTACGTAAGAATAAAAACAATTCAGATAGGATATTCATTGCCAGTTAAGACTATAGGACAAATTGGTTTAGAAAAAACCAGAGTTTATTTAACAGGAGAGAACTTATTGACTTTTACTAAGTATACTGGATATGATCCTGAAATTGGAGCAAATAGCGCTACAGGAAATGTTATGGGTATAGATAGAGGTATTTATCCTCAAGCCAGAACTATAATGTTGGGAGTTAATTTACAATTTTAATAAAAACGAGAATCATGAAACTAAAAAATATAAAATATTCACTTGTTGTTTGCGGAGTACTTTTTACTGTCCTGTCGTGCGGTGAGGATTTTTTAACTGTAGAACCAAAAGGAACTGTTCTGGAGGATAAATATTACCAAAATGAAAGCCAGGCTTATGCAGGATTAGTAGCTGTTTATGATATACTTGGTAAGCAGTCTAAAGGATTTGAAAACATGATCTGTATGCTAAATGCAGGTTCAGATGATTTTAATGCAGCTGGTGGTGGTGCTACAGATGGTGCCGGAATACATGCATTTGGAGATTATTCACTTAGTCAATCAACAATCCCAGGTAGTTTTTGGGGAGATTTTTATCAAGGAATTTTTAGAGCAAACGTATTGCTTGAAAAGTTACCAGCGGTACCTATGGATGAAGCTAAAAAAGCAAGATTTGCAGCTGAAACAAAAGCATTACGTGCTTATTATTATTTTGAATTGGTTCGTACTTTCAGAAATATCCCATTGATATTAGAGCCATTAAAAACACCAGATATTTTTAATGTAGTTCAAGCGACACCAGAAGCGGTATACGCACAGATTGAAAAAGATTTGAAAGAATCACTTCCTGGATTACCTGTTATAATTACAAATAAGGGAGATGAAGCAGGACGTTTATCTCAGGGTGCAGCAAAGGCATTGTTAGGAAAAGTTTATTTATACGAAGGGAAAAATGCATTATCAGCAGCAGAATTTGCTGATGTAAATGGTACTCCGGGTGGTACAAGTATGTACGGATATAAATTGGTAGCTGATTTTGCAGATTTATGGAAGATAAGCAACAAGTTTAATTCAGAATCGATTATTGAAATTGTACATACTGATAAAAGTAATGCCGATTGGGGCTTTTGGGGTGGAGGAAAAGATGAAGGAAACTCTGTTTGTATTATGGTAGGACCTAGAGGATACAACAGGTCAGAAAATTCTACAGCACCAGATTATGTTTCGGGATGGAGTTTTAGTACCGTAAGACAAAGTTTATATGATGTGCTAAAAGGAGATCCTCGTTTTGATGCTACCATTCTTGATATGAAAGCATTGAAAGCTGCTAAACAAGCAGATTGGGCTCCTAATTATGATGATACAGGTTATTTCCTTAAAAAATTCATGCCATTAAATTCCGATACATCTACAGGTAGTGGTTCAACAGCTTTAAATTACAAACAAGATGTTTACGCGATTCGTTTAGCAGATACATATTTAATGGAAGCCGAAGCATTAGGTGGTACAGGAACAAGAGCGCAAGCTTTACTAGATGCTGTAAGAGCACGTGTAGGTTTAGGATCAACTCCGGTTTCTTTGGATGCAATTGCGTTAGAAAGAAGAAAAGAATTAGCTGGAGAAGGACACCGTTGGTTCGATTTAGTAAGAACAGGAAAAGCTGCTGCTGCATTGGCATCTAAAGGATTCCAAGCAGGTAAAAATGAAATTTGGCCAATTCCTTTTAAAGAATTAGAGAATACTAAAATTGTTCAGAACCCTAATTATAACGATTAAATAAAGATCATATGAATTTAAATATAATTTTTAAAAAGACTATATACCTAATGTTTGTTTTAGGAACACTAACAAGTTGTGAACCTGATGCACCAGGAGCTGGCAACGGATTAACTGTTGCAAGTGTAGATCCTTCATTTACAATTACCCCGGTAGAAGGAAAGAATAATACATATTTATTAGTATCAGGTACAGACAATGTGCTGAATTCTTACTGGAAAGTAGGCAAGGCAGAGTTTTATGGAAAAATGAATTTGGAGATTTTTTTGCCAGATAAAGGAACGTATAAAGTAGTGCATACTGCTGTAGGCCGTGGAGGAACTACTGATTTTGCTACCAAAGAAATTATTATTGCTGCAAATGATCCTGACAGAGGAAATTTAGTTAAAGGAACCAGTTTCTTAGATGCTGCTGACCAAGCACAATGGACCAACTTGCACCTTAATACTAACGGATTAGCCGCATGGACTTTCACTCCGGGATTTGCAACTATAAACGCAAGTGGAAACACCTCTAATCAGGAAGGGATTTATCAGGAAATAGATGTTGTAGCAGGTAAAGAATATATAATAGATATGCAGGTATCTGCAAAAAGCGGATCTCCAGATTTTTGGTTTGAAGTATATGCTGGAAAAACAGTTCCAACTTCTGGAGTTGTATATACAGACAACAAAGTTATGGGATTAAGCTCTGAAGACGGTTGCGGGAAAGGAGCATTTGATGGAAAACTATCTGCTGTAGGATGTGTAAAAAATAGTGCTACAGACAAAGTAGGTAATGTTGTAAAGTTTGCAGAAACGGGTAAAGTCTATTTAGTAATAAGAGCTGGTGGTAACGGATTTACTCCAACTGGAATAACAATTACAGAAGTAGAGTTTAGAGGGAAATAATTAAGAATTGAGTTAAATAAGTTTAAGTTAGGTTGTAGAATAGCCCATATTCTTTATGACTATGGGCTATTTTTAAACTACTTAGATACTAAAGGTATGTTTTATTGACATTGAAAATGTTGTTAGAATTTGCACATTAAAAATTAAATAATGAAAAAAAACAGCTATAAGATTCTTTGCTTATTATTTACGTTGACCGCTTTTTCGCAGCAGCAAAAAAACAAGCAAGAGTTTACAACAAATGGAAAAAAAATTGCAGTTTATACAACAGCAGATAATTCAAAATTAAGAATAACACCAACAGATAATCTAGTTTTTTCGGCATCGAAACAACCATTAGAAACTGAAATATCGGTTTTTGTAGAACCCAAAAAAACTTTTCAAACCTTTATGGGAATTGGCGGAGCAATTACAGATGCAAGTGCCGAGGTTTTTGCCAAATTATCAAAAGAAAAGCAAGCAGAATTTTTAAAAGCGTACTACGATACCAAAACAGGAATAGGCTATTCATTGCTAAGAACCACAATACATAGTTCTGATTTTAGCAGTGGAAGCTATACTTATATCGAAGAAGGAGATAAAGATTTAAAAACTTTTAATATTGATCATGACAGGCAATATCGCATACCAATGATTAAAGAAGCGATGAAAACCGCTAATAATAATCTGGTATTATATGTCGCTCCTTGGAGTCCGCCAGCATTTATGAAAAGTAATAAAGACATGCTAAAAGGTGGTACTCTGTTACCAGAATACAATCAGGCTTGGGCAGATTATTATGTAAAATTTATAAAAGCTTACGAAAAAGAAGGAATGCCTATTTGGGGAACATCGGTTCAGAACGAACCAATGGCAACGCAAACATGGGAATCTTGCATTTACTCTGCAGAAGCAGAAAGAGATTTTATAAAAAACTTTCTAGGGCCAACAATGAAAAAAGCAGGCTTAGGAGATAAAAAAATCATTGCTTGGGATCATAATCGTGATTTAATGAACCAAAGAGCCAATGTAATTTATTCCGACCCAGAAGCTTCAAAATATGTTTGGGGAATGGGGTTTCATTGGTACGAAACATGGACAGGTGGAGCACCAATGTTTGATAATGTAAAACAAGTGTACCAAGCCTATCCAGATAAAAAATTGATGTTTACCGAAGGTTGTATCGAAAAATTTGATGCTGCGAAATATCAATTTTGGCCAAATGCCGAAAGATATGGAATTTCTATGATTAATGATTTTAATAACGGTACGGTTGCCTGGACAGATTGGAATATTCTTTTAGATCAAAATGGTGGGCCAAATCATGTGGGGAATTTTTGTTTTGCGCCAATTCATGCCGACACCAATACAGGAGAATTAATTTATACACCATCGTATTATTATATTGGGCATTTCTCAAAATTTATTCGACCGAATGCAAAAAGAGTAAGTACAGCAGTAAGCAGAAGCTCTTTGTTAAGTACATCATTTCTTAATACCGATGGTAAAATGATTACAGTTGTAATGAATCAAACCGATTTAAGTGTGACTTATAATTTAATTATAGCATCAGAGAAAACGGTTGTTACAATACCAGCTCGCGCCATTCAAACTTTAGTCTATTAATTATAATAAAAGCCAAGAGTTAAATATGTTCAGTCATTTTTAATTCTTGGTTTTATTTAAAAAAACAAACTATTTAGATGAACAACACTATAAAACTGATAAAAAATATTTCACCAATACTGATAACGGTTTTTGCATTAAGCTGTTCATCATCAAATGTCACAGACAAAAAATCAAAAAACGAACACAATCAAAATCATCAAAAAATTGAAATCTTTACAACAGCTGAGAATACAAATTTTAAATTATCCAAAACAGCTAATTTAATTCTCGCTTCTGCAAATAAGAATTCAAACAATACAATCTCAATTACAGTAAATCCTCAAAAAACAGATCAAACCTTTTTAGGAATCGGAGGAGCAATTACAGATGCAAGTGCCGAGGTTTTTGCAAAATTAAGTGCTAAGAAACAACAAGAATTTCTTAATGCTTATTATGATAAAGACAAAGGAATAGGTTATTCATTGGCAAGAACAACAATACATAGTTCCGATTTTAGTAGTGGTAGTTATACTTATATACAAGAAGGAGATAAAGATTTAAAAACCTTTAGCGTTGAGCATGACCGTAAATATCGTATTCCGTTATTAAAAAAAGCTATTGCTACGGCAGGAGGAAAATTAACACTTTTTGCCAGTCCGTGGAGTCCTCCGGCATTTATGAAAAGTAATAATAACATGCTAAGAGGAGGTACATTACTACCAGAATATGCACAATCATGGGCTAATTATTACGTGAAATTTATTAGAGAATATGAAAAAGAAGGTATTCCTATTTGGGGATTGTCTATTCAAAATGAACCAATGGCTAGCCAGAGCTGGGAATCTTGTATTTATAGCCCAGAAGCCGAAAGAGATTTTTTAAGAGATTATCTAGGCCCAACAATGGCAAAAGAAGGATTAGAATCTAAAAATATTATAATCTGGGATCATAACCGTGGAGAAATGTTAGAGCAAAGAGCTCGCCTTGTTTTTTCAGATCCCGAAGTTTCCAAATATGCTTGGGGAATAGGGTTTCATTGGTATGAAACTTGGGCAGGAGGACCGCCTAAATTTGAATCCGTTGGTGCTGTACATGCCGCTTACCCAAATAAAAACTTATTATTTACCGAAGGTTGCAATGAAAAATTTGATGCTGCAAAATATCAGTTTTGGGGAAATGCCGAGCGATACGGAATTAATATGATTAATGATTTTAATAACGGAACAGTAGGCTGGACAGATTGGAATATTCTCTTGGATCAAAACGGAGGTCCAAATCACGTAGGTAATTTTTGCTTTGCCCCAATTCATGCTAATACAAATACTGATGAATTAATATACACACCGATGTATTATTATATAGGACACTTTTCAAAATTCATTCGCCCAAATGCCAAAAGAATCATAACCGAAATAAGTACAGATGCTTTATTGAGTACATCATTTATTAATGCAGATGAAAAAATTGCAACCGTAGTAATGAACAAAAGTGATAAAGAGATAACATATAATTTAATACTTGCATCCGAGAAAAAGACAATTACGATTCCAGCACATGCAATGCAAACTTTGGTTTATTAAGAAATTATAAAAAGAAATAAAATGAAACAGTATTTAAGTAAGATTATAAAAGTTGCATTTTTTGCTGCACTAGTCGTATTGCAGGTAAAATGCTCTTCATCTAGCGATACTGTCGATCCTGCTCCAAAACCACCAGTAAAACCAGATCCGCCCACTGTTGTTACTAATGATGTAGATTTTTGGTTAACCAAAGGGGATCAGACAGTATTGCTTACCAAACAAAATGGAGTTCTTGGGTTTAATACCACAGCAAATTCATATACAAATATTGAAGTAAACGACGCTCAAAAATACCAAACCATTGATGGGTTTGGATATACCTTAACAGGAGGAAGTGCACAGGTAATTAATCAATTAACTACCCAGAAAAAAAAGGATTTATTGCAGGAATTATTTGGCTTGACCGAAACTTCTATTTCAATAAATTATATAAGAATAAGTATCGGAGCGTCCGATTTAAACGAGAAAGCATTTACTTATAATGATTTACCAAAAGGTGATACCGATCTTGATTTGGCCAGGTTTAGTTTAGACCTTGATAAAAACGGAGTAATTGCACTTTTAAAAGAAATTCTGGCAATTAATCCAAACATTAAGATATTGGCAACGCCTTGGTCAGCACCACTTTGGATGAAAGACAAAGATAGTTTTGTTGGCGGAAGCTTACAAGCTCAATATTATGATGTGTATGCAAAATATTTTGTAAAATACATTCAGCAAATGAAAAATGAAGGGATAACAATTGACGCTGTTACTCCGCAAAACGAACCCTTGTATGGCGGTAATAACCCGAGTATGGTAATGAGCGCTTTACAACAAACAAATTTTATCAAAAACAATTTAGGACCAGCATTTAAGGTAGCTAATCTTACAACTAAGATCATTGCTTACGATCATAATTGCGATAATACACAATATGCTATGGCAATTTTAGGAGATCCTATTGCAAGTCCTTTTGTAGATGGATCGGCATTTCATTTATATGCTGGAAATATCAATGCACTTTCGACAGTATATAATGCTTTTCCAAATAAAAATCTGTATTTCACTGAGCAGTTTACCTCTTCGACAGGAGATTTTAAAGGCGATTTAAAATGGCATCTTAAAAATGTAATTATTGGTTCAATCCGTAATTGGAGTAAGAATGCATTAGAGTGGAACTTGGCTAATAATGGTTCTTTTGAGCCACATACACAAGGAGGTTGTAATACTTGCAAAGGCGCATTAACTGTAAATTCTAGCAGCAGTTTTAATCGTAACGTAGCGTATTATATTATAGCTCACGCTTCTAAATTTGTTCCAGTAGGTTCCATAAGAATTTCTAGTAATATAAGTGGGAATTTACAAAATGTAGCTTTTATAACCCCAACAGGTAAAAAAGTATTGATAGTAGAAAACGATGGCGATACAACTGAGATATTCAATATAAAATTTAATAGTAAGTGGGTTACTACCTCATTAGATGGAGGTTCTGTAGGGACTTATATTTGGAAATAATAAACAAATAAGATTTAATCTAGGACTTATATAATAAAACAGATATATGAGAAAAATAGTTTTGCCATTACTGGTATTGTTTTCATTGACCTCTTTTGGACAAGGTTTTTTGCACCAAAGCGGACAAAATATTGTAGATGGAAAAGGTAAAAATATAGTATTAAGAGGATTAGGATTAGGAGGATGGATGGTTCAGGAAGGATACATGATTCAGACCGAACCATTTGCAAGTCCGCAATATGTTATAAAACAAAAAATAACAGATTTAATTGGAACCGAAAAAACCGAAAAGTTTTATGAGGCATATAGAGCCAACGGAATAACCAAAAGAGATGTTGACTCATTGACAGCTTGGGGATTTAACTCCATACGTTTGCCAATGCATTATAATTTATATACACCGCCAATAGAAACAGAGAAGAATGGCGAAATTACTTGGATAGAAGAAGGTTTTACAATGACCGACAACTTACTAAAATGGTGTGCCGAAAATAAAATGTACCTCATTTTAGACCTTCATGCTGCACCAGGAGGACAAGGAAAAGATGCTGCAATCTCTGATTATGATGATACAAAACCATCAGTTTGGGAAAGCGAAGCCAATCGTAAAAAAATGACTGAATTATGGAAAAAATTAGCGTTGCGTTATAAAGACAATCCATGGATTGGAGCTTATGATATTATAAATGAACCCAATTGGAATTTTACAGGAACAAATAAAAATGGTTGCGATGAAAATTCGAATGCGCCTTTGCGTGAGCTTTTAGTTTCTATTACAAAAGCAATTCGCGAAGTCGATAAAAACCACATGATTATTATCGAAGGAAATTGTTGGGGAAATAATTACAACGGAATGTTTCCGCTATGGGATGATAATATGGCAATGAGTTTTCATAAATATTGGAATTACAATACCACAGCATCAATCCAGAAAATGCTAGATTATAGAAAACAATATAATGTACCAATCTGGATGGGAGAAGGTGGAGAAAACTCAAATGTTTGGTTTAAAGATGCTATTTCATTATTCGAAACAAATAATATCGGTTGGGCATTTTGGCCCATGAAAAAAATCGAAAATATTGCAGGAATTGCTTCAGTTACCAAAACACCCGAATACGAAAAGCTGCGTTTATACTGGAAAGATGGAGGTGAAAAACCAAGCCCTGATTTTGCAGAAAAAGCATTAATGCAATTAGCAGAGAATTTTAAGTTAGAGAATACCACAATAAAGGCAGACGTACTTGACGCAATGTTTCGTCAAGTACGTACAAATGAAACAAAAAGTTATAAAAAACGAGTTTTGCCTGGTAAAATATTTGCAACCGAATATGATTTAGGAACAAACGGATTTGCATATTCAGATAAAGATTTTGTGAATTACCGAGTAGAAACCGGAACATTTGAAGAATGGAACAAAGGAAAAACAATGCGAAACGACGGAGTTGATATTTTGCCTTGTAAAGACGATTCCTCAAATGGATATCAGGTATCATTTATCGAAAATGCCGAGTGGTTACAATTTACAGCAACAAGCAAATCGGCAACAACATATAATGTTGCTATTAGATACTCAAGCGAAAAAGAAGAAGGAAAGTTACATCTGGAAAACGAAACTGGAAAAATATCCGAGATAATCACGCTTCCTGCAACAGGAAATGATACAACTTGGAGAACAATTATACTCTCGGACGTAAAGCTGAAAAAAGGAGAAAACAAAATTAAAGTCGTTTTTGATAAAGGAGGATTTAATTTGAATTATCTGGATTTTGCAACTACGAATAAGTAAGTTGTTAAAAAATAGTAAAGTAAAACCTATAATAGTGTTTGTAATTAATATTTTGTTAGATTAGTTTTCTCCATTAAAAGCTTCGGATGAAACTGGAGCTTTAATGGGTTAAAACCCTTAATTATGAAAAAAATAAACCAACTAATCGCCCTTGTAATGTTTTTGTCTTTTAATGGAATTTATGGACAAAATTTAAAAATCATGACGTATAATATCCGTTTAGATATTGCTTCAGATGGAGAAAATGCATGGCCAAACCGTAAAGATTTTTTTACATCACAAATACAATTTTACGCCCCGGATATTTTTGGAGTACAAGAAGCAATGCCCAATCAAGTTAATGATATTGCAACGGCATTACCAAGTTATAATCATATAGGTATTGCTCGCGAAGGAGAAGGAAAAGGCGAATCATCTTCTATATTTTATAAAAAAGATAGATTCTCAGTACAACAAGCCAATACTTTCTGGCTCTCACAAACCCCAGATGTAATATCAAAAGGATGGGATGCAGCTTATAATAGAGTTTGTACGTATGCACTTTTTAAGGACCTAAAAACTAAAAAAACATTTTGGGTTTTTAATACACATCTCGATCACATAGGCGAAGAAGCAAGAACCAAAGGACTTGAACTAATTCTTTCTAAAATAGCAGCAGTAAATACCAAAGGATATCCCGTATTCCTTATGGGAGATTTTAATTCAGAACCTAATGAAGGACGCATCATTTCTTTGAAAAAAATAATGAATGATACTCGTGAAATTTCAGAAGAAAAACCATTTGGACCATCTGGAACCTTTAATGAATTTAAGCATGACAAACCAGTCACGCTATTGCTAGATTATATTTTTATTTCTAAAAACAGCAATCTAAAAATAAAAAAACATGCAGTTTTAAGTGATTCAATAGATTTAAAATACCCATCGGATCATTTCCCTGTTTTAATTGAAATTAACTAAACCATGAAAAAAATAAACAATACAATGCAAATTTTGATTTTGCTACCACTTATTGCAATGCAAATAAAGTGTGGCTCAACAAAAAATGCAACTACAACTACAACATCCAAAACAGATAAAGTGGAATATTGGGTTACCAAAAGTGACCAATCGGTAAAGCTTCAAAAACAAGCCGAAGCATTAGTTTTTACTACTGCAACAAATACAAACCCAACTATCGAAATAGATGCTTCGAAGAAATTCCAGACTATTGATGGTTTTGGATTTTCATTAACAGGAGGAAGTGCCGAAACTATTAATAAATTAGAGAAATCAAAAAAAGCAGCATTATTACAAGAACTGTTTGGCTCAAAAGATAATTCGGTAGGAATTAGTTACCTCCGTATTAGTATCGGAGCGTCAGATCTTAATACTGAGGTATTCTCTTATGATGATATGCCTGCAGGAAAGACAGATTTACAGCTAGAACATTTTAATCTGGGTCCAGACGCAACAGCGCTAGTTCCGCTTTTAAGAGAAATTATTGCCATAAATCCAGGTATTAAAATCATGGGATCGCCTTGGTCACCACCAGTTTGGATGAAAGATAACGGAAGTACAAAAGGAGGAAGTTTACAACCACAGTATTATGAAGTGTATGCTAATTATTTTGTGAAATACATTCAGAAGATGAAAGAAGAAGGGATTATAATTGACGCTATAACCCCTCAAAATGAACCTTTGCATCCCGGAAATAACCCAAGTTTATTAATGCTTGCAGAACAACAAGCAGATTTTATCGGGAATCATTTAGGTCCCGCTTTCGCGAAAGCAAAAATCAAAACCAAAATTGTTACTTACGACCATAATTGCAACAAACCCGAATATCCCTTAACGATTTTAAATGATTCAAAAGCATTACCATTTGTAGACGGCTCGGCTTTTCATTTATACGAAGGAGATATTAGCGCATTATCAACAGTACATGATGCATATCCGAATAAGAATATTTATTTTACAGAACAATATACAGGATCAGGCAGCAGTTTTGAGACAGATTTAAAATGGAATGTAAAAAATGTTGTAATAGGTTCTATGCGCAATTGGAGTAAGAACGCACTTTCTTGGGGCTTAGCCAATGATGAATTTTATAAACCATTTACACCAGGCGGATGCAGTACCTGCAAAGGCGCTTTGATGATTGATAAAGATGGAGTAATTAAGAGAGAAGTAGGATATTATATTATTGCACACGCATCCAAATTTGTACCCGAAGGTTCTGTACGAATTGCTAGTAATGTAAGTGGCAATATACATAATGTAGCTTTTAAAACTCCAAAAGGTAATATTGTTCTAATAGCTGAAAATGATGGCGAAACAGTCGAAACATTTAACATTAAATACAATCAAAAACAAACAGCAACTTCATTAGACGCAGGTTCGGTGGCAACTTACGTTTGGTAGAAAAATCAATACCAATTTAATATTTATTTCATGAAAAGAATTACCACATTAACTTGTTTGATGATTTCGTTTTTTGCGATAGCGCAACAGCAAACAATAGATCAGAAAGTAGATGCGTTGTTAAAAAAAATGACGCTTGAGGAAAAAATAGGACAGCTTAACCAGTATACAGGTAACAATGCTGCAACAGGACCTATTACAATAAACCCAAACAAACAAGCCGAAATTAAAGATGGTTTAGTGGGGTCAATGCTTAATGTAGTTGGAACAAAATACACCCGACAATATCAGGAATTGGCAATGCAATCACGTCTTAAAATACCATTGTTATATGGTCAGGATGTAATACATGGTTTCAAAACCACATTCCCGATTCCGTTAGGAGAAGCAGCAAGTTGGGATTTGGCAGCGATAGAACTTTCGGCTAGAGTTGCTGCGACCGAAGCTGCTGCAAGCGGAATTCATTGGACATTTGCCCCAATGGTAGATATTGGTCGTGATCCGCGTTGGGGGCGTGTAATGGAAGGAGCAGGAGAAGATACCTATTTAGGTTCAAGAATAGCTTATGCCAGAGTAAAAGGATTTCAAGGAGATAAACTAGGAAATCTAAATTCAGTAATGGCATGCGTAAAACATTTTGCTGCTTATGGAGCTGCAATTGGAGGTAGAGATTATAACTCAGTAGATATGAGCGAAAGAATGTTGTGGGAAACCTATTTGCCACCTTTCAAAGCCGCGCTAGATGCTGGAGCAGCTACATTTATGAATTCATTTAATGATATTAACGGAATTCCAGCAACCGGAAATGCGTATTTACAAAGAGATATTTTAAAAGGAAAATGGAACTTTCAAGGATTTGTAGTTTCAGATTGGGGATCAATAGGAGAAATGGTAGCACATGGCTATTCTAAAGATCTTAAAGAAGCTGCACTAGCTGCAATTACTGCTGGTAGCGATATGGATATGGAAAGTAATGGATACAGATATAACTTGGCAGCATTGATAAAAGAAAACAAAGTTTCGATAGACTTAGTTGATGATGCAGTAAAAAGAATTTTGCGCAAAAAATTTGAATTAGGATTATTTGAAGATCCATACAAATACTCTAATCCAGATAGAGAGAAACAAGAATTGAATAATCCAGAGCATCGTAAAGCAGCTCGTGAAGTTGCAGCAAAAAGTATCGTTTTATTAAAGAATGATAATGCGACATTACCGCTTTCTAAAAGCACAAAAACAATTGCGTTTATAGGGCCAATGGTAAAAGAGTATAAAGCTAATATGGGTTTCTGGGCGGTTGAATTACCAGAAGTAGATTATAACAAATGGGTAGTTTCTCAATGGGATGGATTACAAAATAAAGTAGGGAAGAATACCAAATTATTATATGCCAAAGGTTGTGAAGTAGAAGGTGATAACAAAGATGGTTTTGCAGAGGCAATCGCAACAGCAAAACAAGCCGATGTAGTAATCTTAAGTATTGGAGAAAGACATGATATGAGCGGAGAAGCCAAAAGCCGAAGCAATATTAATTTACCAGGAGTTCAGGAAGAATTAGTAAAAGCGATTCAGGCAACAGGAAAACCAGTTGTAGTTTTAGTTAATGCCGGAAGACCACTTGTTTTTAATTGGACTGCCGATAATGTACCAGCTATTCTTTATACATGGTGGTTAGGTAGCGAAGCAGGAAATGCTATTGCAGATGTTTTATTTGGAGATTATAATCCGTCAGGAAAATTGCCAATGACATTCCCAAGAGAAGTGGGGCAAATTCCTATTTACTACAACCATTATAGTACAGGAAGACCAGCACAAGATGATAATGCAAAAGGATATGTTTCTGCTTATACAGATTTAAAAAGCAGCCCTAAATTCCCTTTTGGATTCGGATTAAGTTATACTAAATTCGATTATTCCGATTTAAAATTATCTACAACTAAAATGAAAAGCAATGAGAAAATTCAAGTTTCTTTTCAGTTAAAAAATGTTGGAAAAGTAGCAGGAGAAGAAGTGGTACAATTGTATTTAAAAGATAAATTTGGATCAGTTGTAAGACCAGTTTTAGAACTTAGAGATTTTCAGAAAGTGAAATTAAATGCAGGAGAAACTAAAACGATTCAGTTTACAATAGATAATGAAAAATTATCTTTTTATAATGACAAGATAGAGTGGGGTTCAGAACCAGGCGATTTTGAATTGATGATTGGATCATCTTCGGCAGATATTCGTGTAAAATCTGATTTTGAATTAGTGAAATAGTGACAACAATTTTAAAACAATAAAAAACGGGCAAAATATATATTTTGCCCGTTTTTTTATTTTAAAGTATTCATAAAATCCATAACTCCAATTCCTTTATAGGATTCATTTATGGCTTGTTCATATGCATCTTTTTTTGCTTTTTTGTCCTTTGAGTCAACATTACTCAAAAGTTGATCGGAAATTTTTTCCTGCTTAATGCTATATTTTAACGATTCTTCTAAAAGGTCGTTTTTTGATACTAATCCGAAAGAAGAACATATTTTTCTAATAAGCTTCTTGTTCAGTTTTTCTAGAGTTGGGATGCTCATAATACAATTAGTTATGTTTTCAATTAATTATATGACTGCCTTTTTATTTTTTTGTTACAGAACAGTAATTTTTTTAACTGGACATTAATGCCTTATAATTAGCTTATTAATTGTTTTTTTGAAGAAAAATAACAAGCGAAGCATTAAATGTGTTATTATGACGCAATGTACTTATTTTTTTTAAGTCGTTTTATATTTGATTGTAAATTTGACATTAATTTATGATTTTTTAAAGCATAAAAAATTGGTGCTATAGCCTATTTTAATTGCAAAAACGATGTTAGAAATTAAGATTGATTTTCGTTTATTGAAAATAAGCTAAATTGCACATTTATTTTATGTCGGATAAAATTTGAACAAATAATAAATGCATGATAAATACCACTATATATACTCATGAAGACTATCAGCCAGGACTTTCTATAGATTGTGTGATTTTTGGATTTCATGATAATCAGCTAAAAGTTTTGCTAATTAAAACCCCGTATGAAAATAAATGGTCATTGCCCGGCGGATTTGTCCCTATAAATGAAGATATAGATGATGCAGCAGTAAGAGTACTTAAAATCAGGACAGGAGTAGAAGGTATTTTTTTGAGACAATTTGCTACTTTTGGTAAAGTAAAAAGAAATGACAAGCATTTTGGTAATGCAATTTTAGACCATCTAAAAATTCCCAGAGAGGCAGGAAAATGGCTTTCGCAACGATTTGTAACCGTAGGATATTATGCCTTGGTCGATTTTTTACAAACGGTTCCACAACAAAATAAAAAAGAAGAATTAATAGAATGGGTTGATCACAAAGAAGTTCCAGAATTAATCTTGGATCACAAAGAAATTCTAGATAAAGCTTTGATTACACTCCGAAATGAGTTGAATTTAATACCAGTAGGATATAATTTGTTGCCTGAAAAATTTACGATTCCGGAGCTTCAAAAATTATATGAAACGATTTTGGATAGAAAACTCGATAGAAGAAACTTTCTCCGAAAAATAACCAATATCGGAATCTTGAATAAGCTCGACGAAAAGAAAAGTAATGTAGCACACAAAGCTCCAAATTTATATATTTTTGATAAAGATAAATATGATGAGGTTCTTAAAAATGGACTAAATCAAGGTTGGTAAAAATTAGAGTTTAACTTTAAAATAAGCTATCATGATATCGATTGAAACATTTAGAAAGTTAGCTCTATCATTCTCAGAAGCAACCGAAGAACCACACTTTGAAAAGACTTCTTTTAGGGTGAAGAAGAAAATATTTGCAACACTCGATGTAAATAAAAACCAAGGAGTATTGAAGTTTAATGAAATCGAACAATCTGTTTTTTGCGCTTCAAGTGAAAAATTCTTTTATCCCGTACCTAATAAATGGGGACAACAAGGCTGGACAATTGTAGATCTTGCCAAAGTTCCTGAGCCAATGCTACAAGATGCATTGTCAGTTTCCTATAATAATGTTTTACCCAAGAAGCGTTAATAACGAATTATTATATTTGCAAAAAACAGCTATATGATAGGTGCTGAAAATTGGAATATAATTGTCGTTCCGTACAATCCTAATTGGGCGGATGAATTTAAAAAAATCGAAAGAGAATTACTCGTTGTTTTAAAAGATGAGGTATTATCAATTGAACATGTAGGTAGTACATCTGTAGAAGGTTTACACGCAAAACCGATTATAGATATAGATATTGTAATCGAAAACGATAGGTTTCTGATTGTAAAACAGAAACTAAAAGAGATAGGTTATGAACATGTAGGTAATTTAGGTATTGATGGCCGAGATGCCTTTAGCTATAAAAATAAGGAACACCTTATGGAGCATCATTTATATGTATGCAACAAAGAGTCGAGTGAGTTAAAACGCCATGTCACTTTTCGAAATTACCTACGCACACATGCAGACGAAAGGGACAGATATAGCCAGATAAAAATAGAAATGGCCGAAAAATTCCCTCACGATATAGATAATTATCTTTTAGGAAAAGAATCAGTAATATTAGATATCTACAAAAAATGTGGGTTATAATTTAGTATTATGAGATTAAGAATTTATGCTTAATACAAAACCCAATCCTCGATTCACATACTTAATGAATCTTAATCTTTTAATGGTTTAAAAAATTACTCGACTATAGTTCTAAAAGTCAGGTTTACTCTAGGTTTAGATATTGTTTTAGTTTGAGGTAATCGGTGCAACCAATGGGTTTGTGTAGTATCTTTCATGACCAATAAACTACCATGTTCTAAGATTAAAGAAACGGTTTCTTTAGTTTCTTTATGTTTAAAGGCAAACTTTCGTTCCGCACCAAAACTTACCGAAGCAATAGCACCATTCTTTTTCAAATCTTTTTCGGCATCGCTGTGCCACGCCATTCCTTCGTCGCCAGAATGATATAAATTAAGCAAACAGGAATTAAAGGTTTCTCCGGTTTTTTCTTCGATAACCTTTTTTAATTCTAATAATTCTTTAGTCCACGGAAGTGCCTTTTTTGTAGTGTTAGAATAAGTGTATTCAAAAGGAGAATCGCCATACCAAGCCACTTTACGTTTTGTAATTATTAATTTCCCAAAGATAATTGCTTCGTCATTTCTCCATTCGATAGTATTGAGTAATATATCTCGATAATGATTTGAATTTTCTCTGGAAAATAGTTTACCATAATAATTTACAGTTCCGTCTTTAGGTAATAAATTGGTCGTTTCGTCTATTTCGGGATTAAATAAGTCCATCTTTCCAGTTTTTATATTCAGCTTTCATACAATGTCCACAGGGTCTAAAGCTATTTTGTTTAGCTTCATTTTCGGATAAAAAGAAAACCCGATTTTCATGTTTCATTCTTTTACCAGAAGAACATTTTAAAGTTCCGTAAATTTTTAGCTTTCGGTTTCCACCAAAGCAAATTTCTGCATTTTTAATTTTATTCCGAAGATTTAAATCTGAAATTTCAATATGATAAATCATTTCTTTTATACGTTTGTTTTACTGTAGAGACGCACCATAGTGCGTCTAGGCAAAGATTACCCTATTTTTTGCCACAGATTAAAAGGATCAGAATGATTTATAAATCTGCCATATCTGCTAAATCTGCGTGAAAAAAATTATGTATTATATTTTACCGCAATTTTTATCCTGTAGAGACGCACCACAGTGCGTCTACACGAAGATTGTCCTTATAGATTAATTACGTGATGTTAGACGCACAGCGGTGCGTCTCTACAGATATACTGTGCATTGAAACCTCTGCACCTCTGCACCTTAATTTAACGCATCATGAAAAATAATCCCCAGCGTATGTCGCTCGCCAGAATGAATCTCACTAACACCATGTTTCATATTAACACGGTAATAACCTTTAGAACCTTTTACGGGTCTGAAATTGGTGGTAAAAACTAGAATATCACCTTTTTTTGGTTTCAGAACTATGGCTTTCGATTGTGCTCTGGGAGTCTGTTGTGTTAATACAAATTCGCCACCAGTAAAATCTTCATCGGGTTCGTTTAGAAAAAGTACAATCTGAATCGGAAAATAAACATCGCCATATAAATCTTGATGTAAAGTATTAAAACCGCTTTTGCCATATTTTAAAATTAAAACAGTTGCTTTTAATTGATTATTGGCGTGACATTGTTCGAGTAATTTCTCGTGCGTTTCTGGAAAAATAGTATTGATATTTAATACTTTCATCCATGCATTTGCAATTGGAGCAAGTTTAGGATAAATAGCTGTTCGAATTGTTTGGATTAAATCTGGCAATGGATAATTAAAATATTTGTATTCGCCTAAACCAAATCGATAACGTTCCATAACGACCGTTTTTCGGTATAAATTGGGATTTGAATAATCGAATTTCAAATCTTCACATTGATCGTTATTAAGCACATTAGGAATTATTGCATATCCATTTTCGTGCATAGATTTGGTGATGCTTTCCCAATTAAGAGAAGCAATTTTTGATTGTATATTTTGCATGGTAATTTTAGATGTTATTGAATTTATCATGAAGAATCATTCACATACAGTTTGTCTGTAGAGATGCACCGTAATGCATCTACGCAAAGAGTACTATATTTTTTGCCACAGATTAAAAGATTAAAATGATTTAAAATCTGCCATATCTGCTAAATCTGCGTGAAAAAAATTATGTATTATATTTTACCACAATTTCATTCTGTAGAGACGCACCGCAGTGCGTCTACGCAAAGATTGTCGACATAGAAATATGGAAATACATGACGTTAGACGTACTACGGTGCGTCTCTACAGATGTACGTTGTGTAGTGCAGGATTTACCTGTACGCCTTCCCAACCGATAATGGCTGTTTTTCGGGTATTTCCCCACATATATCCGCCAAAAGTTCCAGATGCTTGAATTACACGATGACAAGGAATAAGAAAAGCTACAGGATTACTGCCAATCGCGGTTCCTACTGCACGCGAAGCATTAGGTTTTTCTATTTGTTGTGCGATAGAACCGTAGGTGGAGAGTTGTCCCATGGGGATTTTGAGTAAGGTTTCCCAGACTTTTAATTGGAAATCAGTTCCTTTTAAATGCAGTTTTATTTCGGATAATTTACTCCAGTCATTCTGAAAAATAAATAGTGCATTTTGTTGTACCAAATCTAGTTTTCGGGAGAATGTTGCATTTGGGAATTTGTGTTGTAAATTTTCAAAACCAGTTTCTTCATTTTCGGCGAAAGCCATAAAACAAACGCCTTTACTAGTCGAAGCAACAATAATATTCCCAAACGGACTTTCGGCAAAACTGAAATTGATTTCTAGGTTTTTACCTCCGTTTTTATATTCGGCTGGCGTCATTCCTTCGATGTTTACAAATAAGTCATGAAGGCGACTTGTACCCGAAAGACCAGTATCGAAAGCGGCATCAGATAAAGTTGCCTGATTGTTTTCTTTGAGGATTTTTTTTGCGTGTTCGACACTAATATATTGCAAGAATTTCTTCGGACTTGTTCCTGCCCATTCGGTAAATAAACGCTGAAAGTGAAACGGACTTAAATGCACTTTTTCGGCAACCTCATCTAAGTTGGGTTGCTCCTTAAAGTTAGCTTTGATATAATCTATTGCATCGGCAATGCGATTATAATTAATGTTTTCCTGTGTATTCATTTCGTTCAATTTTATAATACAAATATCGACAGGATTCTTCGGTCATAAAATCCGAAACTTGCTGTTTTTTTACCGCAAAGTGCGCTAAGATTTACGCAAAGCACGCTATGTTTTTTGCTCGCAAAGTCGCAGAGACGCAAAGTTTTCTGCAATATTGTCACCCTGAGCGAAGTCGAAGGGCGTAAAGTACGTCGACAAAGATTGATTTAAAAATTTGTGTCTCTGCACCTTTGAGAGAGATTTACTCCGTTAGACTTTTAGTGTTATAATTGCTTCTCCATTTTGTAATTAATCAGTTCTACGCCTAATCTTATATTTCGTTGTTCGGCTTTTACAATAAAGCCTTTCTTTTCGAAGAATGGTTTTGCTGTTATACTTATGTCAGATGTTATGGTTTTTGTATGTTGTTTCTTTGCTTCAAGTTCTAATTCGGTTAAGATTTTATCAGCGATTCCTTGTCGTTGATATTCTTTATGAATGTAAAAGAAGTCGATGTAATTTCCATCTTTTAAAGTTCCAAAACCAGTAATTTTATTTGCTATAATTGCTAATAAAACAAATTGTGTATTGATAACTTCAATCCAGCGTTCGGTATTATCAACTCCCGAAATCCAAACATCAATTTGGACTGGATTATAATCGTCTTTGCAAACATGTTTTATAGTTTCGATATACAATTCCTGCATTTCTTTTAAATCGGAAATAGTAGCTTTTCGGAAGTTCATTGTATTTGTAATTAGATGATAAAGAAATTCAATTTATAGTAAAATGTACTTTGTTTTATTTTGATTTCCTTCAATTTTAAAAATCTTAAGTTCCACTCCTTTTTTTAAATCCCTACTTGCTGTAGCAGATGATATTTCTTTAAAAACATTCATATAATCTTTTCTTGTAAATTCACGAACTCCTAGCATCGAAAAGTAATCCAGGCGGTCTATATCTCTTATTGTTCTATTGTTGTAGTTCAATAAATTCTCCAACGATGTATTTATGACCCCAAGCATATACTCAATAAAGTGAGTTGATTTTCCAGTATTGTCGCTTGTTTCAAGTGATTTGTAATATTCTTTTTGGGTCTGGCTAATTAAAGTTTCAAAAGGTAAAAATTCAAAAACGGGATATTCATTCATTAAAATTAAGGTTTGCCATAATCTTCCCATTCTACCATTTCCATCTAAAAAAGGATGAATGAACTCCATTTCATAATGAAAAACACAACTTTTTATTAGAGTTAATTCATCTTTATCTTTTAAATAATCAAATAAATCATTCATTAAATGAGGAACATTGCCATGTGGCGGGGCAACATGTGTAACTTTTAAACCTTTTACTATTCCAACACCTTGTTTTCGATATTTTCCAAAATCAGGAATTAAACCTTTCATCAATGCAGAGTGTGCATTTAAAAAGCTTTTAGATGATGTTGATTTGTACTGATCTAATTTTTCATATACCTTAATGGCATTAAGAACTTCAAGGACATCTTTTTCAGGACCAATGACACGTTTGTTTTCTATTAAAGCTGTAATTTGTTCTTCTGTCAAAGTGTTTCCTTCAATTTGTAAAGAAGAATGAATTGTTTTTATTCTGTTTTGTTTTCTTAACTGAGGAGATTGCTTGTCTAAATTGACGGCGTTTAGTGCTCCAATTTTTTCAGAAATAGAACTGATAAGTTTTAATATAATTGGAGTAATGTCATATGGAGGCTTCATGATAGTATCATTTGATGCTATCAAAAGTACTATTTTTTAATCTAATGTGATGTAGTTTTAGAAAAAACATTGATCACAACAACGCCAATAATGATTAATGCTAATCCTATTATTGCAGGTAAATCGGGAGTTTGTTTAAAGAATACAGCTCCAATAATAGTAATTAATACAATCCCAACTCCAGACCAAATAGCATAGGCAACACCAACAGGAATTGTTCTTATAGCAAAGCTAAGGAAGTAAAATGCACCTGCATATCCTATAAAAGTTATTATACTTGGGATAAGTTGAGTAAACTGTTCTGATTTTTTTAATGCTGAAGTTGCAATGATTTCAAATATAATGGCAATTCCTAAAAATAAAAAGTTTTTCATAATTCACGTTTTTACAAAGTTAACCTTTGTGTTTTAGTGAAAAGAAGAATTTGTTGAATATTGTTTTATTTCATTCAAATCTACTTTTTGGATGAGTTTTTCAGAAATTGGATCATAATAGCGATAGGGAATACTAGGTCCTAACCCACGAAAAGGTCCATCCTTATGATTTAAAAAAGCCGAATATCTTCCGCAGCACTCTAATGTTATGTAGCTAAAATTTGAATCACAACTATTAACCTGAACATTAATCCATTGTGGGACTTTACCATTTCGCCATAAATAATCAATTACAGTCGATTTTGTAGCAGGATTAATTGAGCTTGATTCATTGATTTTATCATCAGGATAAATTTCTTCATCGTTTTCTAGCTCATTTCCATCGTATGAACAATTAGTTTTAATTATGAATTTACAATCGTATGGTAATTTGTTTATTACCATTTTCTGTGTAAAATCAATAAGACCATCAAGGGCTTTATCCAGATTGATTTTAAAATCTTCTTTTGTCATGATTTATTTGCTGAGAAGGATGCTGAAAATCCAATAATCTAAAAACTATTTAAGTTTCCCTTAACGTTAACGTATAGAAACACTTATTAATTGATATCCATTTTCGGTTCTCAGGAAATCAAAATGATCCTGCGTGGAATCTTTTTTATCACGGTGATTAATAATAATACTCTTCATTGGATATTTCCAGTCTTTGGATTCATTACAATTATTAAAGTACTGATTGTATTTGTCTGCTTCGTAGATAAATTGATTTAGGCCATTTGTTGTAACAAAGTAATCACAAGTTGGATTGCTAAGTTCTAGCAATTTATCTTTTATGAGTTTGTAGTTTTTATTAATGAACTTAGTTTTTGGTTCACTTATCCAGCCCACAGGTTCTTTCCAATAGAAAAATTCTTCATAGGAATGTTTTAGTAAATTCTCTTTGGATAAATCTGTGAGTAAATTGTTTTTTAGCCACAATTTAAATTCTTTATCATAATTTATAAATGAATAGTATTGTCCATCAACACCAAGGAAATTTTCTCTTATCGGGTCTAAGCTTGGTTCTTTTGATTTTTGTAAAGAATAAAAATTCAGCTCATCATTATATACAAAGTTCTCAATAAGGATTTTGTTATTGGTATTAATAAGATAATCCTTTCCACCAGCCCAACTAAAATGATTGCAACCTCCACCATGATTATCATTTACTTTTTCGGCGCCTTTTAATGCTATAATCATTCCGTTTATAACTTTGGTTATGCTGCTATATTCGGCAGGAATTACAATTTTACCATCACCATTAAACACGCCCATTTTATCAGTTTTTGGGTCTCGAAATCTAATAAAACCTTCATTCTCGCAATCAGGACCATTGTCGAATATATACAAACTATCTCGACCAACTATTTTTCCAGTCTTTGTTAGATAATAGTTTTTCCAACTTTCATTTTCTTCTTCGGAAACAACAATAATATCATCAAATTTATGGGCAATTGTCATTCCCATAAATTTAGGTTCGATTTTTATAATGCCGTTTTTATCTTTATATCCGGTATGCGTTGTGTCTTTATCCCAGAATGCAGTCCATGTATCATTATTTTGTGCAAATGACATACAGTTTATAAGGAGAAATATATAGAGGAAGAAAATGCGTTTCATTGCTGTTTATCTATTTAAAATCGTATTCGTAATTTATTTCTTTTAAATCTTCTTCTAGTAATTCCCAATCTTCAATTTCGTCTACAATAGACAAAACCATTTCTTTGGTCAGGATTTTACCTTGATAAATTTCGGTTACAGTTTTTAATGGAATTCCAGTTTCTTTATAAGATTCATCAAAATACTCGCTTGCCCAATCGATATATGTTTGCGGATTTCCATCAAAAATAGTTAGTAATTCTGCTGAGTTGTCATTATAATCTTCAATCGTTCCAACTTCCCAATTCTCGGTTTCGTTTGTCCACAAACAAAATGTTGTTCCAAAGGATGCAACAGGCTCACCAAAAATAAAGTCATTATAAATCTCAGGAAGGTTTTTAGTCAGATCACTTTTCTCGTTATGCTGATATTCGTGTGCAAAACCATTTATTACGCAATGATTTTCGAGAAAAAGAATATTCATTAAATCTCCAGATTCGTCTCTCATTTCGAAAAATTCTTCGCCTTCTCCCCATTTAGAGTTGTAGGAGTAATATCGATATTCCCATTCTTGGCAAATAATAGCGTCCAGAACTGAAATTGCTTTGCAGATATTCTGGAGTGAATTTTTATTAGGTAATAATTTAAAGTCTTTTGTAGAAATCATGTTTGTTTATATTTTATCAGTTCCGAACTGTATTTCTTTGGCTTCGTCATAACAATCGGAGCATAATATTTTGAAATCGGCTAAATTTTCAAATGCTTCATTCCACTCTTCGCCGTTATCGAGTAGCCATTGCTCACATGATCCACACCAGGCAATTTGCGGTAGATTTTCTTCGGCTTCGGAATAAAAAAAGCCAACTTTTTCTTTTTTGTCTATTGCCATTGCAAGATGTATACAGGCAAAAGACATATCTTTTGAACCATGTAGTTCACATATAACTTTTTCAATCATATTTTTAATCGTAATTAATCTAATCGGGTTTGTTTACATTATAGATAGTTGAGGTTTTAAAATATTCAAGTTCATTACGTTGATATGATTAACTAATTCTTGATTTGATTTTAAAACATTTTCTTTATCCTAATAATGTTTTATAGCTAATATATAAATATAATCTAGGAGTTAGTTCCTGAATGTAAAAAGAAAGGTCTTAAATTAATTTGATGATTTTGTTTGCGTGAGGGATAGGAGGTAGCTACCAAAGTAGCCCGGATAGCCCGACAGCATTAAAGAAAAGAGCCAATGAACTAATGCTCATCGGCTCTTTTTTTTAATGGTGGCACGCCCAAATTATAAAATTTAGATTTTAAAAAGAAATCCGATTTTTTTAAGGATTTAGTGATAATCCGACACTAAAAAACAATCTCACTTTATCGATATTATTTATCCAGGAAGTATCAAAATGGATTGGACCCAAAATGGATTGGTAGGAAATCGCGGCTCCTCCAGATATTACAAGGCTAGGGTCGAAGCCATCATCCCATTTTCCTTTTGGACTAAATGCCTTATTAATGTATTTATCAAAAGATTCAAACCCAACAGTTGCAATATTAAAATGGGGAGTAAGATAGATTTTTCCCATAAGATTTATTTGAGAAGCAATTTTTAAGCCCATATATTGTGAAACATTGAGTTCATCTTCATGTAGGCCAGGAAATGAAAAACGATTACTACCAGAACTTGGTATAATTCCTCCTAAGAAATATTTTGAAGCATAACCAAAATCTGAATATGAAATTTGATCGTCTTTAAGTTTATCCTCAAAAATAAAATAAGAATCAAACGCAATGATTCCTGTGATTTTCTTTCTTAAGAGGGCTCTCTTTTCAAAGCTGAAACCAAATTTTGTATAACCATTGGTTGCGCCAGATATGCTTGTTTGATCTGGGTCGTTAAAAGAGGTGTAGACATCTGTTAACAATGAGCGGGTTACATTTGCTTTTATAATTGTTCCATTTTCGGCAAAGAAAACTTTATCCATATTATTGTAGGCATAATGCATGTTTACTTCGATACTGTTTAAGGAGTAATCGGTGATATCGACCGAGTCAGGATTGTATTCTCTGTCGTATTTTGGTTTTAAATTGGCGTATTGATAGTGTAAACCATAGCCAAAATAACTTTTTAATGAATTTAAATTTCTGTTAATCTCATTATTAAATTCAAAATAATTATAAAGTACATTATCTGAAGCTTTACCATCAAAATAGATTTCTTGCCTTAAAAAAGCTCCATAAAGTTCAGATGACCACCACCAGTCTCTGTTTTTTCCGAAATTTTTCTGAAAATTGATTCTTGCTTTTGGCTGCTCAGCAATATCCACTGTTACAAGAAGACGAGATGCTCTGGCAAGAACATTTCTTGCGGTGTAATTAAAAATGATTCCAACGCCTCGGTAAGTATCGTAATGTACGGATGTGTTGAGTTGGTTTTTTGCGCGTTCATGTCCAAATAGAGTAACTCCTAGTTTGTCGCCATCTTTGATGAAATAACTGTATGTAATTTCATCAAAAAGATTGGTACCCATGGCTCTGTTAATGCCTGCTATTAAATCTTTGGTGGTATATTTTGTATTTGTTTTAAGATTTATTCTTCCTAATACCAAAGCAAGGTTTTCGGGACTAATTTTTTTGTAAACAATAGTGTCAAGAACAAATTCTGCGGGTATGTTTGGTAATTCGTGAATTCGTTGTGTGTATCCTTTTAATTTTTCGGATAATGCGATTAAAGCTGGAAGGTTTTCTGCTGTTGCGATTTTACCATCTTTGTAGATTTCATCGCTATCTGCAAAATCAGCGGTAGAAAAACGTAAGTTCGGCAAATGATCGACTAAGATAGTACAGAGTTTTCGGTTTGCTGGATTCTTAATGTTACTCGGGAACATACTGGTTTGTGTCAATATAGTCACAAGATTATTCAGTTTGTCTATAGGTTCCAATCCACCACCTACATCACTACCAATAATAATATCGGCACCCATTTGTTTGGCAACATCTGTAGGGAAATTATTCATTACACCACCATCAACTAATACTGTTTTTTCATATGCCATAGGCTTAAAAATAGCAGGCAGAGACATACTGGCTCTCATGGCATAAGCAAGATTACCTTTGCTTAGAATAACTTCTTTTCCTTCGGATAAATCTGTAGCCATGGCTCTAAACGGTATTGGCAGACTGTCAAAATCTTTAACATTATATACAGGATAGGTCAATTCAGCAAGGTATTCTCTTAAATTTTGATCATTTAACAGAGAGCCAACGCTGTTTAGTTTTTTATCTTTAATTCCTATTCCAACTAAATAGCGCTGAAATTCTCTTTTTTCCTCTACACTTACAGATCTTAACGACTGGCCTCCGCCAAGTAATTTATCCCAATTAATGTTTTTGGTTAATTTTTCGATACTATCGCCAGAATATCCCATGGCATATAAGCCTCCTATAACGCTTCCCATACTATTCCCAACAATAAGATCAGGAACGATGTGTAGAGAATCTAGTTTTTGTAAAAGCGGAATATGCGCAATTCCTTTTGCTCCGCCACCACTTAAAACCAAAACGACTTTAGGTTTCTTTTCCTGAGAAAAAATAATTTGCGGGAGAATAAGTAAAAATAAGAAGATGATTAAAAAAGTTGTTTTTTTCAAGTTTGTACTATTTAAGTATTTGAGAAATAGATTCTTATTTTAATTATTAAAAGTAAGTAGATATTTATAAACGTGCAATTTTTTGAGAGAAATGTTTTTTATGCCTGGTTGGGTGAGATTTTGATAAATTGTAGAGATAAATTATTGTAATTTAAAATATTGAAAGTGAGAATTACCGCATATCATCTCAGAAACTCCATTTTCTGTTTCAAAACCAATAAAATAAGCATTTAAAATCCCTGAATTTTCATCAATAGAATATCGCCAAACTTCTTTATTTTTATACACAAATTCTGTAAAGTTAGAATCATAGTCGATGTAAGTTGCAATTTCTGCTTTTTTACAAAAAATCACTGGCTCAGTTTTTATGAAACACCATTCTTTCGATTTTTTGTAAAGCTCAAAAAATAATATTTCATTGGAATTAATTGTTAACATTTCTCCAATCAAACCATTTTCATCGGGCATAACCCAATTTGAATCGGTGCTAATTTTTTTCCAATTTCCAGATATGTTTTTCAACAAATTTTCTCTGACGATTGATTTTAAAGAATCATATTTTTTATATGCAATTTGTCCTAGTTCGTTGTCGGGAATAATATGATGGGCAAAAAAAAATAATTGGATTGCTTTTTCATTTTGCCCCTTTTGTAAAAAAGATTCTCCTAAATCAAATCTGTCTTTTTGAAATTCATATTTAGAATTGCCTTGGGCGGTTAATTCAATAGACACAATTAAAAAAATAATGATAAAAATATAATTTTTCATGTTTTTTAGATTGTTACAATAATACAAAAACCCTCACATTTCTGCAAGGGTTCTAATATTCAGTTAATTTTAAAAATCTATCCCGAAGCTTCGGGACTATAATCTTAAATCTAAAATTAATCTAGTATCTGTAGTATTCTGGTTTGAAAGGACCTTCAACTGGAACACCAATATAAGCAGCTTGATCGTCACGTAAAGTTTCCAATTCAACTCCTAATTTAGCTAAGTGCAAAGCAGCAACTTTTTCATCTAAATGTTTTGGTAACATGTAAACGTCATTGTTGTAAGCAGCACTGTTTTTCCATAATTCGATTTGTGCCAAAGTTTGGTTTGTAAATGAGTTACTCATTACAAAACTTGGGTGACCTGTAGCACAACCAAGGTTTACTAAACGACCTTCAGCAAGAATGATGATATCTTTTCCAGCGATAGTATATTTGTCAACCTGAGGTTTGATTTCGATTTTAGATGCACCGTGGTTTTTGTTCAACCAAGCCATATCAATTTCGTTATCAAAGTGTCCGATGTTACAAACAACAGTTTTGTCTTTCATTTGCTCGAAGTGCTCTCCAAGAACGATATCTTTATTTCCAGTAGTTGTAATGATGATATCAGCATTAGCAATTACAGTGTTTAGTTTTTTAACTTCATAACCGTCCATTGCAGCTTGTAAAGCACAAATTGGGTCAATTTCAGTAACCGTTACAATAGATCCTGCACCTCTAAAAGAAGCAGCAGTTCCTTTTCCAACATCACCGTATCCACAAACGATAACTCTTTTTCCAGCTAACATTAAGTCAGTTGCACGACGTACAGCATCTACAGCAGATTCTTTACACCCGTATTTGTTATCAAATTTAGATTTAGTAACAGAGTCATTTACGTTAATTGCAGGCATTGGCAAAGTTCCAGCTTTTACTCTTTCGTAAAGTCTGTGTACACCAGTTGTAGTTTCTTCAGACAAACCTTTAATTCCAGCAACCAATTCAGGGTAACGGTCAATAACCATATTAGTTAAATCTCCACCATCATCAAGAATCATGTTCAATGGTTTTCTGTCTTCACCAAAGAATAAAGTTTGCTCGATACACCAGTCAAAATCCTCTTCGTTAAGACCTTTCCAAGCATAAACCTGAATTCCAGCAGCAGCAATAGCAGCAGCAGCCTGATCTTGAGTAGAGAAAATGTTACAAGAACTCCAAGTAACTTCAGCACCAAGAGCAATTAAAGTTTCGATTAAAACGGCAGTCTGGATAGTCATGTGTAAACATCCTGCAATACGAGAACCTGCAAGAGGTTGTTCGTCTTTATATTCAGCACGAAGCGCCATTAAACCTGGCATTTCAGCTTCAGCTAGTTCAATTTCTTTTCTTCCCCAAGCCGCTAGAGAGATGTCTTTTACTTTGAAAGCCACAAAAGGCATAGTTGTAGTACTCATTTATAGTATATTTGTAATTGTAAATTTTTTTTGCAAATTTACGGAATAACTTTATAATTTAACTAATTTCTAAAAGATTTGTGAAATGTTTAATCACTTAATCTTTTGAACATTAGATAAATAATATAATTGTCATATTGAGCATAGTCAAAATATGAAGCTATTTCCTGCTGTCCACTATATCTATTGCGGCGAACACCGCCACAATAGGATGCCGTTACCATCAGGGCTAGAAACGTAAGAGATTACAAGTGTATATGAACTTCTATTTCTTAATATAGCAAAAGAGAAAATTATAAATATTTGGCTTCAGAATATTTTCGACAGGAGCAAAATTTATAATTCATAATTTATAATTCACAATTAAAACAAATGCCTTTACATCAAACAATACAGTTTAACCCAACAACACAAATTTTAATTTGGAAGATAACCGAGTCTTTCGAAGAGTTGCTTGATAAAGTAGTTTTAAAAGAAAAAACACAACTTCGTTTAAACGGAATGAAATCTGATTTGCATAAACGAGGATTCTTAAGTGTACGTATGCTTATGCAAGAAGCAGGTTTTACCGATCTGGATTTGCATTATGACCAATTCGGAAAGCCGTATTTAAGTTGCCATAATCATATATCAATTACACATTCGCATAATTTTTCGGCAATAATTATTAGCGAAGAAACCGTAGGAATCGATATCGAACTCCAACGCGAAAAAATCTTAAGAATTGCTGATAAATTTGTAGATAGAGAATTCGATTATTTAAATTCCGATGCATTAGAAGAATACATAAAAAAACTCACCGTAATTTGGGGAGCAAAAGAAGCCATCTTCAAAATCCGAAACGAAAAAGGAATCAGTTTTAAAGACCATATTCGTGTAAATTCTTTCTCTCTGGAGGAAAACAAAACATTGGCAAGCCTACATTTTGATGATTTGGTAAAAGACTTTGTAGTGTACTATGAAGAAATAGAAAATTTTACTTTAGTCTACGCGCTGGAGAAGTAGTTTTTAGTAATTAGTATTCAGTCGCAGTTTTCAGTTTCAGTGAAAAAGTCTCGGTTTTCAGTTGCAGTATTCAGTAAAATCAAAATAATAATCTGCTAAAATCAGCCAAATCTGCGTGGTAAAAAATAGTCGCAGTATTTAGTTTCAGTAATCAGATGCGCACCTTTAATAATTCTTAGCGTTTCTTCGTGTTTCCTTTGCGAACCTTTGTGTAATAATCCACGTAATACAATCTAGGCTTTCGAGCGGTTTTCAAACATATTCAAATAAAGAAACGTACTCATTTTTCGAGCTCTTCGTTTAAGAGTATCTACATTTTCTCCTTCAAAAAGTTCTTCCAGTGTTTCAAACCACATATTTAGCCAGATTCCAAACTCATGCGATGAAATCTGATGGTTAAAATGATCATCAACTTTATTGTGCGCTTCAATAGGATTGCCTTTGTATTTTTTGACAGCGAATAAATTGGTTTCCCAAAAATCGGTTAGTTTCTCCAGGTGTTCATCCCAATCTTTAATCATATCATTAAAATAAAAGCCAATCTCAGTATTGGCTCTTATTTTTGTATAGAAAGTGTTTACCAGAAGCGATATATCTTCTCTGTTTTCTATTTGTTTTTTCATAACTAAATGTTATTTATAATAATAAACAAGATACTGAAAAAGACGCTTGTTATAATTAGGTTAAAAACCGTTTTATGGCTCATTTGTGCCAAGATAGAAGTATTAGCAATGATATTAGCAAATACAATTATTGCAAGCTGAATCATTTGTGTTACCGATGTTCCATTAGCCAGAACAAACATTGCTGCAGCTGCACCAAGACAGCTTTGTCCAATAATTGCCATAGTTGCAGAACCAATGTAACTTTTATTAAAATTTTCGAATGTTGAGTTATAAAGTGTCATGATATATAATTTTAGAGTAACAAAGTTACAGCCTACATATATCTTACATTTATGACTCAAATCATAAAGCAAAAACTATCGGTACACTTTCCGGTTTATAATTTTTAATTCGCCTTTCTTCTCTAAGGATTTTATGGCTCTTATAACAGTTTCAACCCGAAGTCCAGATAAATCACCAATTTGTTGTCGCGTAAAATTGATGAGGTGTCCATTTGCATCTTTCTTAAAATTAAAATTAGCAATAGCATAATCAATCAATCGTAATACACGATGTTCGGGTTCATGAGTAGATATTTCGGCAGCCATTACCGATTTGTAATACAACCGTTGTGCTAAGTTTTCGATGATTTTAATACTTATCGCAGGGTTTTCATTTAATAATTTCATGAAACTTTCCTTAGGAACACAAAGTATTTCGGCATCTTCTACAACAACAGCACTAGCGGGATACTTTTGATTTAAGAATAAAGGAGGTTCTCCAAATGATTGACCTTTATAGAAAATTCCCTGAATAAATTCCCGACCATCATCATTATAATTATTCATTTTTACTTCGCCCGAAAGAATCTGATAATAGTACGCAGGCAACTTACCTTCTTTAAAAACAACAGTTGTTTTTGTGAATTTTTTCTGTATTGCGTCGTATTTTTCTAGTAATTCAATAGCAATCATAGGTTTGTTTCTTTCGTTAGTTAAAGCGAATACACAAATATAATTGATTCGAAATAGTTCTCTTGCATAAAAAAACTTTTACTTTTACGCTCGCTATGGGACAAAAATTACAAAACATATATAAAGAAATACGTTTGGCCAAAGTTGAGAATCGAAAATTACTTGCGATTCTTTTGGATCCAGATAAAATTACTTGGCAAAACCTTGATAGCTTATTGCAAAAAATTAATCAATCGCCAGCAACACATATTTTTGTAGGAGGTAGTTTGGTCGAAAGTACTGTTTTGGAAGATTTAGTTTTTCAGTTAAAATTAAAAACTAATTTACCAGTTATGATTTTTCCTGGAGACCCATCGCAAATTTCACCACAAGCAGATGCAATTTTGTTTTTATCATTGTTGTCGGGTAGAAACCCAGATTATTTAATCGAATATCAGGTTCAGGCAGCGCCAATCTTAAAAAAAATGAATCTGGAGATTATTTCAACAGGATATATTTTAATTGAAAGCGGCAATGAAACTGCGGTTGCACGAGTAAGCAAAACAAAACCATTAGATAGAACAAATCTTGATTTGGCATTAGCAACAGCTCTGGCAGGCGAAATGTTAGGGAATAAATTAATTTACTTAGAAGCAGGAAGTGGGGCAAAGCAAGCTGTTCCGTTAGAAATGATTCAGCTGATTTCTCAAAATGTAAACATACCAGTAATTGTTGGTGGTGGAATTGTAGCTTTGTCACAAATTCAGAAAGTGTATGAAATGGGAGCAGACCTTGTAGTTATAGGTACAGCTTTTGAAAACGACATTCATTTTTTTGAATCGTAAACCTTTTTATGTAATAAAAACAAACAAGCTCAATGATTGATTTTTTTCTTAATGCGTATAAAAATGTTCCACTTTGGCATATTGGCTTAGAGTTTCTTGTTTTTGTTTTTGGAATCTTAAGCGTTTGGTTTGCCAAAAAAGAAAATATTTGGGTATATCCTACAGGATTAATAGCCACAGTAATTTCGGTTTATTTGCTTTATATAGCAGGTTATTTAGGCGATATGATGATTAATGGATACTTCTCGATTATGAGTATTTACGGTTGGTACAACTGGGCAAAAGGAACAAATCAAGAAGATACCTTGCCAATTACACGTACAAATATTAAGGAAAAATTAACAGGTATTATCTTGTTTTTTATTACAATTGTTGTAGTTTTCGGCATTTATAAATTTTTCGATTATGAGTTACATAAAGATAATTATATTGATATTCTTGCCTCAGGCATATTCTTTACAGGAATGTGGTATATGGCAAAGAAAAAGATAGAAAATTGGACTCTCTGGATTATCGGTGATATTATTGTAGTGCCTTTATATGCTTATCGTGGGTTAGGAATGTTATCATTCCAATATTTAATTTTTACAATTTTGGCTATTTCAGCTTATTTAGAATGGAAGAAAATCTTAAACAACAGGATACAAGAATATTAAAATTTGCTTTATTTGGTCCTGAAAGTACTGGTAAAACAACTTTAGCAAAGCAACTTGCCTCGTATTATGAAACGGAGTGGGTTCCTGAGTTTGCACGTGATTATCTTCAGGAAAGATGGGAAGAGAATCAGCATATTTGTGTTGAAGAAGATATGATGCCAATTGCTTATGGACAAACAAAATTAGAAAACGAAAAATTAGCTTTAGCAAATAAGTATTTATTTTGCGATACCAATCTTATGGTAACCAAGGTATTCTCAGAGATGTACTATGGTTTTTGTAATCCATTATTAAATGAAGCTGCATTAGAACACGAATACGATTTGTTTTTCCTTACCGATATAGATGTTCCTTGGGAAAAAGATGATATTCGGGATAGTCCAAAAGAACGAGAAAGTGTTTTTTCTGTTTTTAAAGAAACAGTAATCAATACCCAAAAACCGTATATAACCCTATCAGGAAATAAAAAATCACGCTTGGCCAAAGCAGTAGAAATAATTAATGATTTAACGATTGCTAAAGAATTAGGTTTTTCTTCGGCCGATTTTGTACAAATTTACGAGCACGGAATTCCTTTTGAAAAAATTAAAAAGCAATTAGCGATTTTTAAAAACGGAATAGACAAAAGTATTTTAATAAGCCCAGCGACAGTTTTAAACGGGATTTTGAATTTATCAGAGGCTGATTTTGAAATAAAAGCGGCTATGTTTGATGCTAATAAATCGAATTTAAAATTAAAAAAATTCGTTCCGGCTTCTGGGGCAGCAAGCAGAATGTTTAAATTCTTGAATGCATTTCTAAATGATTTTAATATCGAAAAGGAAAGCATTAATGCCTATATCAACAGAAAAAAAGAAAGTCAATTATCTCTTTTTATTATAGGGATGGATAAGTTTCCTTTTTTTGAAGCTGTGGATAAAAAATTAAGGGAAGTATATCCTGATTTTGATTCTTTGAACACAGATTATAAAAATTATTATTTTATAAAAATGTTATTGGCTTCGGATTGTTTTGATTTTGCAAATAAACCAAAAGCGGTCTTGCCTTTTCATCAATATAAAACTCATATTGCAAATCCTATCGAGGAACATTTGCATGAATGTGCTTATTATGCCAGTTCAAATTCTGTTTCTAATTTGCATTTTACAGTTTCAGAAATTCATCAGAGTCAATTTGAAGAGTGTGTTGCTGCTGTTAAAACAAAAATTGAGAAAGAGTCAGGGACAAAAATTGGTATCAGTTATTCTTATCAAAATAAAAGTACCGATTCAATTACAGTCGATTTAGAAAATCAACCAGTAAGAACGGATGACGGACAATTGGTTTTTAGACCAGGCGGACATGGTGCTTTAATAGAAAATTTAAATAATCTGGATGCGGATGTTATTTTTATCAAGAACATCGATAATGTAATCCAGAATCATATAGAGAAAATTGCTTTGTATAAAAAAGCATTAGCAGGAATTTTAATAGAATTGCAAAATAAAGTTTTTGGTTACCTAAATGATATTGAAAATCAACAGATAACTGAAGGAAAAATCGCTGAGGTAGTTTTGTTTTTAAAACAAAATCTAAACATAGAAGTAGCTATTGAAAAACTCACTTTTGAAAATAAAATAAATCGAATAAAAGAAGTTTTGGATAGGCCAATTCGCGTATGCGGAATGGTGAAGAATGAAGGAGAACCAGGAGGAGGGCCATTTTGGGTTCAGGACGAAGAGGGAGTAATTTCGCTTCAGATTGTAGAAGCTTCTCAGGTAGATTTAGCAGACAAAAACCAAGCAGCTATTTTAGCAAATGCAACTCATTTTAATCCGGTTGATCTAGTTTGCGGAATTAAAAACTATAAAAACGAAAAGTTTGATTTAACAAAATTTATAAATCATAACGCAGGTTTTATAGTCGAAAAAAGCGCAGGCAAAAATACTGTAAAAGGATATGAATTACCAGGATTATGGAATGGTGCAATGGCAAAATGGTTAACCGTTTTTGTTGCAGTACCGATAATTACTTTTAATCCTGTAAAAACGGTAAACGATTTATTAAAACCAGCACATCAACCACAATAATGGAAATAGAAAAGATTGTTACAGAACTAACCTATAAAGCTGTTCGTAGTAGTGGTGCTGGCGGACAGAATGTAAACAAAGTATCCTCGAAGGTTGTTTTGAGCTTTGATTTGCGAAATTCGCAAGCTTTATCTGAAGAAGAGAAAATACTTTTGGAAATAAAATTAGCAACAAGATTAACATTAGATACAGTTTTAATCTTGAATTGTGATGAAGATAGAAGTCAGCTAAAAAACAAAAGTATCGTAACAAAACGATTTCTGGAGTTGATTAAAAACGCTTTAATAATCCAGAAACCTCGAAAAGCGACTAAGATTCCAAAATCAGTAATTCGTAAACGTATCAAGGATAAAAAGAACGTTTCGGAGATTAAGCAATCTCGAAAGAAGCCAAATTTAGAATAAAATCCAAAAAAATAAATTCCAAATTCTAATAAAGATGATAGTAAAAACGAGTTTTTGGAATTTGGAATTTAATTTTTGGAATTTGTTTTTTAACACTACATTTGCACTGTCTCAAAGGGGTGCTCTAAATAACGAGCTGAGATCATACCCAAAGAACCTGAGCGAGTAATGTCGCTAAGGGAAAAAACGACAAGTCATAGCGTGCACACTATATTTTGTCGTGAAACATTTATTAATTTAACAAAAAGAATAATTCCCCCTTTTATTCGTAATTTTTTTACGGATGAAAATATTTTTTAAAGGTACTGAGGTACTAAGTTGCAAAGGTTCAAAGTTGAAAAACTATAAGCCATCTCTCTTTTTTCTATTCTCTTTTTTCTATTCTCTTTCTTCTTTCGCACAAGTACAAGATACTACCAAAGTAAATCAATTAGATAATGTGTTGGTTTCGGCAGTACGTGTTACTACGAAAACCCCTGTAAGTTTTAGTAATTTAACTAAAAAAGACATTAAATTCAGAAATTTAGGTCAGGATATTCCTGTTCTTATGAATTATATGCCATCGGTTGTTACGACTTCAGATGCTGGAAACGGAGTAGGTTATTCAGGAATACGCGTACGAGGTAGTGATGCTACGAGAGTAAATGTTACCATAAACGGAATTCCGTATAATGATGCCGAGAGCCAAGGAACATTTTGGGTAAATATGCCTGATTTTGCTTCTTCTGTAGAGAGCTTACAGTTGCAAAGAGGTGTTGGTACCTCAACAAACGGTTCGAGCGCTTTTGGAGCAAGTTTAAACTTATTGACAGATAATTATGCTACAAAAGCTACAGGAGAAATTGCTACTTCATTTGGTTCATTTAATACATTAAAAAACACAGTTAAGTTTAGTACTGGTTTATTAAATGACCATTTTGAAATTGCAGGACGATTATCGACCATAAAATCAGATGGATATATAGATAGAGCAAGCACAGATTTAAAATCCTATTTCTTGCAAGGAGCGTATGTGGGTAAAACAACCTTAATTAAAGCTTTGGTTTTTGGAGGAACCGAAAAAACGTATCAAGCCTGGAACGGAATCGATGTAGAAACTCTAAATACTGACAGAACCTACAACTCTGCAGGAAAGTTTAAAGATGCATTAGGGAATACTCGTTTTTATGATAATGAAACCGATAATTATAATCAAAACCATTATCAGTTACATTGGAGTGAATTTGTGTCCGAAAAATGGAGTACAAATCTTGCAGCACATTATACAAAAGGAAAAGGGTATTATGAAAATTATAAATATGATGAACCCGTTGAAGGTTATGGAGGGATTGAACCGACTAAACTAGTATATAATGATTTAGGAGAATTAGTTCCGGGAACAGATTTAATTCGCCAAAAATGGTTGGATAATGATTTTTATGGAACAACTTTTTCTGCAAAATATGTTACAGATAAACTAGATGTAATTTTAGGAGGAGGCTGGAATAGGTATGAAGGCGATCATTTTGGTAAAGTCATTTGGGCAAGAAATGCTTCTCAAACAGAACTTGGAGATCATTATTATGATGATCATTCGGTTAAAACTGACGGGAACATTTTTGCGAAAGCAAATTATCAATTAACCGATAAGTTAAGTTTTTATGGTGATTTGCAATATAGAAGTGTACAGTATAAAGCCAATAGTAAACAAACTGGTTTGGTCGATGATAATTTTAATTTCTTTAATCCAAAAGCAGGATTGAATTACGAAATCAACTTAAAAAACACCTTGTATTTCTCTTATGCAAGAGCCAATCGTGAGCCAAATAGAACAGATTACGAAGGAGGAAATGTAAAACCTGAGAAATTAAATGACTTTGAATTAGGATGGAGATATAATTCAGAGAAAGTACAATTGACTTCAAATGTGTATTATATGGCATACAAAGATCAATTGATTTTAACAGGAAGGTTAGATGATGTTGGTGCTTCAATTCGTGCTAATACCGAAAAAAGCTACCGTTTAGGGCTAGAAGTAGATGCAACGATTGCCTTGTCGGAGAAGTTTATAATAAGACCTAATTTTACATTAAGTAGTAACAAAAATGTTGATTTGGCTGTAGATGGGGAATATTATGGAACTACAAGTATTGCCTATTCTCCAGAAGTAATAGTAGGGAACATTATTGTTTATAAACCAATCGAAGGATTATATGTTTCGCTATTGCAAAAGTATGTTGGAGAGCAATTCATGAATAATATAGAATTACCAGCTGCAAAACTAGCAGATTATTTTACAAACGATTTGAATATTGCTTACGAGATAAAACCAAAATCTATATTTAAATCGATTACTATAACTGGTTTAGTAAATAATATTCTGGATAAAAAATATGTTTCAAACGGAGCCATGTGGGATATCTATCCGTCTTATTATCCGCAGGCTGGAATTAATTTCTTAGCTGGATTAACGCTTAAGTTTTAAATCAGTTTAGTTTTATATTAAAAAAAGCCTGAAAATTTTAATTTTTCAGGCTTTTCTTTTTTAGTTATAAATACGTAATGTACTTCCAGCTATATCTACACGATATTGTTTAAAATCTAGATTTCTTCATAGGATTGTTTAGCTTTTGATAAATATATTTGTATTTTTTAATATTTATATTGTTAATATAATATTAAAATGTAAGAATAATATTTATTTATTGATATGTTTACGATGGTTAACCAATAACACTATTAATAAAATTAAAAAAGTAAATTATGAAAAAATTAATATTTTCTGCTTTATTAGCGGTAGCATTTAGTGGGCCAGCAATGGCAAATACAGTAGAGTCTGATGTGGCTTCGACTTTTTTTGTAAGTAATTGTGGAGGTGTATATCATCGTACATATATAGAATTTTGTGACATAGGCCTTGAAGATGACGCTTCTGGTGAAGCTTGGGCAGCTTATAAAGAATGTCTTGGATAAATAAAGTTTATTGTTATTAATAATCCGTTTAGATGTTTAGTTTAAACGGATTAAAACTAAATTATATGAAATATAAATATATCCTTTTTTTCTTTTTTTCGATTGGATTAACTGCTCAAAATCTAGCTAAAGTAAATTATATAGTTATGCCAACTAATGGTTCTATAGAAAAAAATGAAACTATAATGAAAATGAGTGTATCATTCAATGGTGTTGATGAAGCATTAAAAAAATTAGAGTATGAGTTGTTGGTAAGTAATAATAGATCTTATTTTCATTTAATCTCAAGTCTTGATTTTAATGAAAGAGCTACAAGATTAGCAAGATCGCTTGCTGGGCGTAAAGAATATTATAGAGATAATAATAAAAATGAACTAATAGAGGTTGTTGATTTTTGGGGGGAATCTTTTAATGTTTTGGCGGATGTAAATAAAGAATGGGAACTTGTAAATGAAACAAAATTAATTAATGGCTATAAATGCTATAAAGCCATTACTGAAAGAAAGATTTGGCTAAAAAAAATAGATAATTTCGCGAAAGTAATAGCTTGGTATTGTCCTAGTATTCCGATGAATTATGGACCAAAAGGATTTGGTGGATTACCAGGATTAATATTGGAATTACAAGATGATAAAATAATTTATTTAGCTTCAAAAATAGAGATTGATGAGAAGTTGAAAATTAATATAGGTGAAATAAAAGGTAAAGTAATTACTGAAAATGACTATTATAAGATAGTAGAGAAAACGAACGAAAATAATATGAATGCGATATCAAAATAATAATTTATAGATTCAAGTTAGAGTAATTAAGAAATTTACGTTTTATAAGTAACCTAACTTATTTGCATCATAGAATATAAAAACTAAATCTTATGAAGTATAAATATATTTTTTTTTTCGATTGTAATAAACGCACAAAATAGTGCTAAAGTAAATTATATAGTTGTGCCCACTGGAGGATCTTTGGAAAAAAACGAAGTTATTGTAAAAGGTAAATTACGTGTGGATGGTATTGATGAAGAACTTAAAAAATTAGAATATGAGTTGTTAATTAAGAATAATAAGTCTTTTTTTTCTCTCTTTTCGGCTTTGGATATAAATGAGAGAATAACAAGAATGGCTAAGATATTCGCTGGACGATATGATTATTACAGGGATAATGATAAAAAGATAGTTTTGAAAATTATTGATTTTTCTGGAGAAATGTTTAATGTTTTATCTGATGATAATAATAATTGGCAGCTTACAAACGAAACAAAAACAATAAATGATTATTTATGTTATAAAGCATTAATAGAGAAAAAAATTCCTTTAAAAAAAACTGACAATACGGTACAAGTAATAGCTTGGTATTGTCCAGCTATACCATTAAGTTATGGACCGAAAGAATTTGGTGGATTACCAGGGTTAATATTAGAATTGCAAGATGATAAAATAATCTACTTAGTTTCAAAAATAGATTTAGATTCAAAAATAGATATTAAGATTAAAGAAGTAAAAGGAAAAACAATTACAGAAGATGATTTTAACAAAATAGTAGAGCAGACCCATCAGAATAATTTAAATGCAATATCAAAATAATACTTTTAAATGCTTCGTTATATACTATTCTTTCTTTTTTCAACTTTTTCTTTTTCTCAAACAAAAAGCTTTGTAGGGATAGTTTCTGATGATGTTAATAAACCATTAGAGTCTGCTAACGTAATCGCTAAACCATTGCAGGAAAATGCCAGTTTAAAATTTGCTATTTCAGATAATAGAGGACGTTACAAATTGGAGCTTGATAAAAAAGCTAAGTACGAGGTAACAGTTTCTTATATTGGGTTTATAGAAGAGGTTTTTATATTAGACCCTGAATCAGATAAAATTTCTCATGATTTTAAATTAAAACCCACAGGTGAAAACCTTAAAGAGATTGTGATTAAACATGATTTTAAGCCAGTTATAGTTAAAAAGGATACCTTGATTTTTGATGTGAAGGCATTCTCTAATGGAAATGAACGCAAAATGAAAGAAATTTTGGAAAAATTACCAGGAGTAGAAGTTGATAAAAATGGAACTGTAACTGTACAAGGAAAAAAGGTAACTAAAATGCTGGTTGAGGGGAAATCATTTTTTGGTGGTGGATCAAAATTAGCGGTAGAAAATATTCCAGCAGATGCCCTTGATAAAATTGAAGTAATTGATAATTTTAATGAGGTCGGATTTATGAAGCATGTCTCGGATACGGATGATTTGGCTATAAATGTAAAATTAAAAGAGAATAAGAAAAAATTTGTTTTTGGAGATATAGAGTCAGGAGCAGAAGTAGGTACCGACGAAAATGGGTTTTATTTGGCACATGCTGCTTTGTTTTATTATAGTCCTAAGGCTAATTTTAGTTTTATAGGTGACCTTAATAATATAGGTAAGAGTACTTTTACTTTTGATGATTTACTGCGATTTAGAGGAGGAATAAGTAGTTTTATTTTGGGAAGAAAGTCTTTTACTAATTTATATTCTTATGTTAAAGATAATACAGATATGGAAAAGAATAAGTCCCAATTAGGGGCTTTAAATTTTAGCTTTGATATTTCGCCTAAATTATCTGTTTCTGGATTCTCTATCTTTTCTAACGTTTTGACAAAGTCTAGGATAACTAATAAGAATGAGTATTTAAATAATAGTATTATTGATTATGAATACAAACTTCGAAATGCTGATAATAAATCAGTACTAGGAATTGGAAATGTAAAACTAGATTATTCTCCCAGTAATAAAGAAAAATGGTATTATAATGGACAATATCAGTCCAGCACAAATGATTTGTCTAGTGTTTTAACCTCCATAACAAATACAGATTCAAGTCTTTTTGAGACAATTAGTAAAGCAGATAATGTATCAGTAAAGCAATATATCGAATGGCATAAAAATTATGATTTATATCATACTACTACTTTTGTGATTAATCAAGCGTATGATAAACTTACACCGAAAAATTATTGGTCTACTAACCAACCTTTTTTGACAGGGTTGATTCCATTAATTAAAGATGAAATGTATAATGTGCAGCAGATTAATGAAATAAAAAATAATACTATTGATGCATTATTTAAGCATTATTGGGTTATTAATAATTTTAATCATCTATATGCTAATGTTGGTAATAATTTTGGAACATCTAAATTTGATACTTCAGAGAAACAATTTCTAACAGATGGTACTATTAATGACTTTGTGAATGCAGGTTTTGGTAATAATGTAAAATATCAATTAAATGATACTTATGTTGGTTTAGAATATAAATTTAAGATAGGTAAGTGGACAAATAAACCGGGTGTTTATTTGCACTGGTATCAGATGAAGACTAAACAAAATGATGAAAATATTTCATTGGGAAGAACGTTTTTTCAGCCACAATGGAATAGTGATTATGAGTTTAATAAGTCAGAAATATTGAATTTTGCATATAAATTAGTGAACAGTTTCCCCGAAGCCAATCAATTAGCCAATCAATATACTTTACAATATTATAATGCAGTTTATAAAGGAGATGCATTATTAAAGAATGAAAGATACCACTCGGCTAATTTGCATTATTCAAAAATGAATATGTACAGAGGGATTGTATGGAATGGAATGGTAAATTATTCGAAAAAAGTAAAAGTTATTCGGAATGAAGTTGAACTGGAAGGAATTAATCAATATAATACACCTGTTTTAACGGATAATCCTGAAACAAATTGGAATTTTGATGGTTCGTTCTCTAAAAAAATTTATCGATTTAATTTAAAATTAAATGTAAACCTTAGTTGGCTTGATTATACACAGGTTTTAAATGATATAGCCACAAATAATCAAAGAAATAACCAAGAAATAGGGGGCGTGTTTAGAACAGCTTATAAGAAGTGGCCTTATTTTAGTGTTGGTTATACTAAAGGGTATAGCGAATTTTTAAGTAGCTTGAAATCTAATTACCAAACAGATGCTATAAAATCAGAATTTGAGATTAATTTGTTTAAATTTTGGACTTATAAAATTGATTACAAAAATCTAAAAAATACAGATAATAATAATCAATCTAATTTCTATGAAATAATGAATACATCATTATTTTATCAAAAGAAAAATAGTCCCTTAGGATTTGAACTTACGGTAAATAATTTGCTTAATGTAAGAAAAAAAGAGACTTATTCCTTTTCGGATTATATGATTAGTGAACAAACAACTTATATTTTACCCCGAGTAATTTTGTTTTCGATAAACTATAAGCTGTAATTTCCCTTAATTATAAATACGTAATGTACTTCCAGCTATATCAACACGATATTGTTTCATAGGATACTCTTTATCCCCTAGTCCTGTAAATAAACTATAAACGCTTTTGTCACAAGAACAAACAGCATTTATGCCATCGATAGTCATAGCTACGCAACTTGATATCGCTTCATTAGGGCAAGCAGCATCAAAAACATTATATGAGGTTTCGCCAACTTTCATTACAATTAAACCTTTTGCTCCATAGTTAGGAATATATACAGGATTGCTTATAAATTTAAGATTAGAATAGGCAGGCAAATTCGTATCAATGGTAAGATTTACCGAATAATTTGGAATATTAGGATTTTTACTTCTGTCACGACTATCACTACAAGACATGAGCAGAACAACAAACAGGGATAAAAGCCAGAATTTTTTCATTATTATAAAAAGAATTAGTGAAACAAAATTAATTTAATTAGATTTGAAATCTATATGATTAACATATAATTATGTACTATTAAAAATAATAGTATCTTTGTAATAAGAAATCCCGTCCCGATGGGATTTTTTCTATTTATATAAACGATGAAGTTATGAGTAAAGTATCTTATTATACAGCAGAAGGATTAAAAAAATTAAAAGATGAATTGGAGCACTTAAAAAGTGTAATGCGTCCAAAGGCATCTCAAGATATAGCCGAAGCAAGAGATAAAGGTGATTTATCTGAAAACGCCGAATATGATGCAGCCAAAGAAGCACAAGGCCTACTTGAAATGCGAATTTCTAAGATGGAAGAAGTGTATTCGAATGCAAGATTAATAGATGAATCGCAATTAGATGTTTCTAAAGCGTTGGTGCTTTCTAATGTAAAAATTAAAAATCAAAGCAACGGTATGGAAATGAAATATACGCTTGTTGCAGAAAGTGAAGCAGATTTAAAAACTGGAAAAATATCAGTTACTTCTCCAATAGGAAAAGGGTTACTTGGAAAATCAGTTGGCGAAGTTGCAGAAATCACAGTACCAAACGGAGTTTTGAAATTTGAAATTCTTGAAATTACAAGAGACTAAATTTTTAGTTTAACTATTTAATCGTTAAATCGGTTAAACGATTAACCAAATAAACGAATAAACAATGTCAATATTTACCAAAATAGTAAACGGAGAAATTCCAAGTTATAAAATTACCGAAGATGATAATTTTTTGGCGTTTCTGGATGTAAATCCAAATGCTAAAGGACACACGCTTTGCATCCCGAAGAAAGAAATCGATAAGATTTTTGATATGGATGATGAATTATATCTAGGATTAATGCAGTTTTCTAAAAAAGTTGCAATTGCTCTGGAGAAAACAGTTCCATGTAAAAGAGTAGGAATGGCAGTAGTAGGACTTGAAGTTCCTCATGCACACGTACACTTGATTCCGCTTAACGAAATGGATGAAATGCGTTTCCATAATAAAGTATCACTTAGTAAAGAAGAATTTGAGGCTTTGGCCAAAAGTATTCAGGCTAATTTATAGGTCTTAAATAAGTATCTTTTAAATAAAATAAAACCACAAATTCAATTCATGAGTTTGTGGTTTTTTATTTTTAAGATGGAGAATTTATTTTGTAATTAAGTTGGATGATTGTTCCCTTTCCTATTTCAGATTGTAAAACCCTTATCTTTCCGCTATGATACTCCTCGACAATTCTTTTTGTTAATGAAAGACCTAATCCCCAACCTCTTTTTTTGGTTGTAAAACCAGGTTCGAATATGGTTTTAAATTGTTTTTTAGGAATCCCAATTCCAGTATCCGAAACGTTTATTTTTACTAAGTTTCCGTCTTGCTCAATTTTCAATGACAAATTGCCTTTTCCTTTCATAGCATCAATGGCATTTTTTACCAAATTCTCAATAGTCCAACTATGAAGAATAGGATTAATCATAACCATAATTGGATTCTCGGGTGTCTGGCAAGAAAAATTTACTTGTTTAGAGAAACGAGATTGTAAATAATCATAGGTGTTTACTGTTTCCTGAACAATATCTTTATTTTCAAGAACTGGGGTAGATCCTATTTTCGAGAAACGATCGGTAATAGTTTGTAAACGCTCAATATCTTTCTCAATCTCTAAAGTAATTGATTGGTCAATATTTTCAGTCTTTAAAAACTCGACCCAACCAATCAGAGATGATAATGGAGTTCCTATTTGATGAGCTGTTTCTTTTGCCATTCCTGCCCAAAGTTTATTTTGGGTAGCCATTTTGGTACTTCTGTAAAAGTTATAAACCAAGCCTCCAAACAAAAAGATAATCAATAATAAAGCAATTGGATAATACTTAAGTTTATTTAATAATTCGGAGTTGCCATAATATAGTTCCTGATGTTTTCCAGGAGCATACTCAATTACAATTGCCTCATTCTCCCGTTTTAGTTTGCTTAAAAAAGAACTAGCCTTTTGTTTATCTTTTATAACGGTTTCATCAATATTTACTGCACTTATAATACTGTCCTTCTCAGTTAAAATAATAGGAATCGAAGTGTTGTTGCTAAAAATTTGTAATGGTAATTCGACATCGGTATTTTCATCAGCATTAATCAATGTTTTTTGAGCATTAGCCCAAAGATTCATTTTTAAGCGTTCCTCATTTTTAAAAATCTGAAAAAAGGTATAAGTGTTCCAAAGAATTAAGGAAATAATCAAAAAGGAAGCACAAATAATGATCCATCGGGTTGTATTTCTTCTTTCTGAAAAAAACATAAATTAAATTTTGAGGTATAAATATAACGAAATAAACATAGTATATATTTTGTACGGGTACAAAGATTTTTATTTTTAAAATGAATAGACTTCTTTCGAAACTTAAACGATTTATGTACTTTTGTTGTCTTCTAAAAATGATTAGAAAAATAAAAGTATGATTAGTATTGATCCAAAGGAAATTCCGACCGCAAAAGTGCAAGGTTATTTACAAAGTGCAGTTGGACCAAGGCCTATTGCTTTTGCAAGTACTATAGATAAAGACGGAAATCCGAATTTATCGCCATTTAGTTTCTTCAATGTTTTTAGCGCCAATCCGCCTATTTTAGTTTTTTCACCCTCTCGAAGAGTACGTGACAATTCTATAAAACATACTTTGATAAATGCCGAAGCTACACGCGAAGTTGTTATTAACGTGGTTAATTATGATATTGTACAACAAACATCGCTTGCTAGTACAGAATATGCCGATGGTGTAAACGAATTTATAAAATCGGGATTAACACAAATCCCATCGGATATTGTAAAACCGTATAGAGTAAAAGAGTCGCCAGTACAGTTTGAATGTAAAGTAACTCAAATTATTCCGTTAGGGACAGAAGGAGGAGCAGGGAATCTTATTCTTTGTGAGGTGGTAAAAATTCATATTCACGAAGCAATTTTGGATGAGAATGGAGCAATCGATCAACATAAAATAGACTTGGTTTCCCGCTTAGGAAGTAATTGGTATTCAAGATCGAATCAAGGACTTTTTGAAGTCGAAAAACCCCTTACAACTCTAGGAGTAGGAGTAGATGCGATACCTGATTATGTAAAGGAAAGTCCTGTTTTTGACGGGAATGATTTAGGTAAATTAGGGAATATTGAAGCCTTGCCTACAACAGAAGAAGTTAGTATATTTGTGAAAGAAAACTTTTCTGTGAAGGGAGTATTGAGCTCAGATGATGATGTAAAAGTGCATCAAAAAGCTAAAAAGTATCTTGATGAAAACGATGTAATATCGGCTTGGAAAGTACTTTTGGCTAAGAAAATAAAAAAATAAATAACAATTAAATAAAAACGGAGATGGAAGTTACAGGAAAAGTAAAAGTTGTTAATCCAGAACAACAAGTTAGTGCATCATTCAAAAAAAGAGAACTTGTAGTTACTACAGAAGAGCAATATCCTCAACACATCATGATCGAATTTACTCAAGATAAATGCGATTTGTTGAGTAGCTATAAAACAGGAGATCCAGTAAAAGTTTCAATTAACTTAAGAGGAAGAGAATGGGTTAATCCACAAGGAGAAACTAAATACTTTAATAGTATCCAAGGATGGAGAATCGAAAGATTAGATACAGCTGCTCCAGCTCAAACTCCACCAATGCCTGCTGCAGAAGCTTTTGCTCCAGCAACAAACTTAAATGAAGACGAACCAGACGATTTACCATTTTAATCAATAGGTTTTGATTTTATAATAAACAAACCCGGCAATTTTTTCAAATTTGTCGGGTTTTATATTTTACTTAAAAATGTATCATTTATCCGAAGTTTTATTTTTTCCGCCAGTTTCAGAAGCCAATTATGATGGTATTTTGGCAATTGGAGGTGATTTATCTCCAGAACGATTACAGCTAGCTTATCGAAGCGGAATTTTTCCATGGTTTAATGAAGGAGAACCAATATTATGGTGGTCGCCAAATCCTAGAATGGTTTTGTTTTTAGATGAATTGATTGTGACCAAAAGCATGCGCAATATTCTTAATCGAAACATCTTTAAAGTTACTTTCAACCAGAATTTTAGAGATGTAATTTCAAATTGCCAGAAGATAAAACGTGATGGTCAAAACGGAACATGGATTTCTAATGACATGATTGAATCCTATTGTAAACTTCATGAGATGGGTTTTGCAAAATCGGTTGAGGTATGGGAGAATGATGTATTGGTAGGTGGTTTATATGGTGTAGATTTAGGACATGTTTTTTGTGGAGAAAGTATGTTCTCTAAAGTGTCTAATGCATCCAAAGTTGCTTTTATAGCTTTAGTAAATAAATTAAAAAATGAGAATTATAAACTCTTAGATTGTCAGGTTTATAATCCACATCTTGAAAGTTTAGGATGTCGGGAAATTGAACGTGATGTTTTTATGCAAATTTTAAATAATGATGAGTACTAGTTACATTGTAAAGGAACTTTATATCTATCCTATCAAAAGTTTGGCAGGAATTAGTTGTAAAAGCGCTAGGGCAGAAGAAATGGGGTTTGAAAATGACCGCAGATGGATGCTTGTTGATGAATTTAATCAATTTATTACTCAAAGAGAATATCCTTTTTTAAGTCAGTTTTATCCACAAATTTTGAATGGAAAAATGACAATAACATATCTAGACAAAAAGCATGAGTTTTTTATTGATGAAAATTTAGGAACACCTATTTCTTCGATGGTATGGGATGATAAAAGCGAAGTTGTTGAGGTAAATAAAACAACTTCTGAATGGTTTACTGCTCAGCTAGGATTTACTTGTAAACTAGTCAAAATTATTAATAGCGGAGATAGAAAACATACAAATTCAAAACTAGATACCACATTTAATGTTAGTCTTGCCGATGGTTATCCGTACTTATTAATCGGAAGCGAAAGCTTGGATAATTTAAATGAAAAGCTCGCAGAAAAAATAACTGTTTTAAGGTTCAGACCCAATATTGTAATTACGACTACTATTGCACACGAAGAAGATACTTTCGAAGCTTTTCAGATTGGAAATGGTAAATTCAAAAATATAAAACCTTGCGGAAGATGTATTATGGTAAATAATGATCCTAGTAAAGGTGTTGTGAAAAAAGAACCATTAAAAACATTAAGCAAGTACCGTAAAGTTGATAATTCAGTTTTCTTTGGTACAAATTTAGTGTGCCTGGAAAATGCTATTATTAATGTTGGAGATGCTATTGTTTTTTAGAAATTCAGTTTAGTAAAGTTCCAATTTATCGTGTCAAAAAGAACTAATTGATTATTTAATGTAGGTAAATCCAAAATTAGTTTTAATGTTTCGTGTGCCATCATTGTGCCGATTATTCCAGGTAATGTTCCAAGAACACCGTTGAGGTTACAATTTGGCACATCTTTAGGATCGGGCATTTCAGGGAATAAATCGCGTAAGTTTTTACTATTATTATGATTAAAAACAGCTACTTGTCCTTCAAATTTTAGAATACTTCCGTAGACCAATACTTTGTTTAAATTCACACATGTGTCATTAACGAGATATCGTGTTTTAAAATTATCCGAACCATCTACAACAATATCAAAATCCTGAATAATTTGAGACGCATTTTCTGGAGTTAATTTTTCTTCAAAAGCGATAACAGTAATTAATGGATTTAGTTTTTCGACTACGGTTTTAGCAGTCAGAGTTTTGGCATGACCAACAGCTTCTTCGGTATATAAAATCTGACGATGTAGATTATGAATTTCTATAATGTCAAAATCTATAATACCAATAGTTCCTACTCCCGCAGTTGCTAGATATTGCAAAATAGGACAGCCCAAGCCACCTGCACCGATAACTAATACTTTTGCTTGTTTTATTTTTTCTTGCCCAATATCACCAATTTCAGGCAACATCATTTGGCGGTTATAGCGTAAAAAATCTTGTATAATACTCATTCTATATGTTTAAAGTAAGAGGTGAAATGTGAAATGAAATTAAGATTCGAGAGTATCTGGTTTAATGACTTTAAGATATTTGACTATATGTTCTATCCCAATCTTTCCAAACTGGCTCATAACCTGATTCTTTGATGATTTTAGCGATTTCCTGAGCCGAACGTTCATCGCTAATCTCGAATTGTTCTAATGATTGTGGGTCAACGACATATCCGCCAGGATTAGTTTTTGAACCTGCACTCATACTCGTCGTTCCAATCGGAATAATATTATTTCTGAATTTTTCATTTTCACGTGTCGATATAGAAATTTCCAGATCTTCATTCCATAATCGGTACGCACAAATAAGTTGCGTTAAATCTTTATCATCCATAATAAAATTGGGTTCGATAATTCCTTCGGCAGGACGTAATCTGGGAAAAGAAACTGAATACTTAGTTTGCCAATATTTTTTCTGGAGATAATCGATATGCAAAGCATTAAAAAAACTATCGGTGCGCCAATCTTCCAATCCTAAAAGAACTCCTAATCCGATTTTATGAATACCCGCAGTTCCAATTCTGTCAGGAGTTTCCAGTCTAAAATCGAAATTTGATTTTTTGCCTTTAGTATGGTACTTTTTATAAACTTCCTGATGATACGTTTCCTGATATACCAAAACAGAGTAAACTCCAGCTTCATGAAGTTTTTCATATTCTTCAGCAGAAAGCGGCTGAACTTCGACAGAAATAATCGAAAAATGCTCTCTTATTTGATTAATTGCATTCAGGAAATAATTAATATTTACAGTATAATTTGCTTCGCCAGTTACCAATAAAACATGGTCGAATCCAATATTTTTTAAAGCTTCAACTTCCAGTTTAATCTCAGGGTCTGAAAGTGTTTTTCGTTTGATTTTATTGTCCAAGCTAAAACCACAATAGGTACAAATGTTCTGGCATTCGTTACTTAAATAAAGTGGCGCATACATTTGGATTGTTTTACCAAAACGTTTCTTAGTAAGTTCATGGCATTCTTGCGCCATTTGCTCTAAATAAGGCAAAGCTGCTGGTGAGATAAGTGCCAGAAAATCATCAAGATTTCGTTTATTTTTAGTCAAAGCGCGTTCTACTTCCTGTGGGGAGGTTTGGTATATTTTGGATTGGATGGTATTCCAGTCGTATTGATTAAAAACAGATTTGAATGTGTTCATTTGAATTTTGTTTGTTTCACGCAGATTTTACAGATTTAAGCAGATAAAAAATGATTTAATTTTTAATTGAATTTTACTGAATCTTATATCTGTTGATGTTTTTATATTTTATTAGCAATTCTTTTGATATCATTTAAAATGTTTAAAGTGTTGAAATTAACTAATAATCCTAGTTTTTTATTTGTGAGCCTTAGATAAGTGGCAAGCTGTTTATAGTGTATTGGAGCTATTTCTTCAACTGATTTTAATTCAATTATCACTTGTCTTCTACCAAAAGATCTAGTCTAAAAGCAGGTTCTAGTGTTATTTCTTCATAAAGAATTGTAACTTCAACTTGTTTCTGGACTTGTAAATTAATTTTTGTCAATTCATAAAACAAAGCGCTTTCATAAACAGATTCAAATAATCCTGGGCCTAAATTATTATATACTTTAAAAATTGCTCCTCGCACTAGATATGATATTTCATTCTCTGTCATTATCCTTTAATTTAAATTCGATTCAAAATTAAAGAATTTTCTTTCTTTTTTAATGTTTTACTTTTCAAGTAGATTTTAGCAGATAAACAAATAATAATCATTTTAAATCAGCTTAAATCCCCTTAAATCTGCGTGAAATAACTTTGTTAGTATAAAAAAGAAGTCAATGGGCTCGAAGCTACAGCTTGATTATATTGTTTTCCTAGTTTAGCCTCAAATGCTTTTCGACCTGCAATTACAGCTTCTCTAAAAGCTTCGGCCATTAATTCAGGATTTCCGGCTACAGCAATCGCAGTATTAACTAAAACAGCATCAGCACCTAATTCCATTGCTTTTGTAGCATCTGACGGGGCTCCGATTCCAGCATCTATAATTACAGGAACATTGCTTTGTTCTATTATAATTTCTAGAAAATCGATTGTTTTTAAACCTTTATTACTGCCAATAGGAGAGCCCAAAGGCATTACAGCGGCTGTCCCTGCATCTTCCAATCGCTTGCATAAAACGGGGTCTGCATGTATGTACGGCAGAATAATAAAACCTAGTTTTGCTAATTCTTCGGTAGCTTTTAAAGTTTCGATAGCATCAGGCATTAAGTATTTTGGATCAGGATGAATTTCGAGTTTTAGCCAATTGGTTTCAAGAGCTTCACGTGCTAATTGAGCAGCGAATATTGCTTCTTTTGCATTTCTTGCTCCCGAAGTATTTGGTAATAAATTAATCCTCGGATGTTTTAAATGTGATAAAATAGCATCGGTTTCAGTTTCTAAATCAATACGTTTTAAAGCAACTGTAACCAATTCACTTCCCGAAGCTAAAATAGCTTTTTCCATTTCCAGATTTGAGCCAAATTTTCCTGTCCCCAAAAACAAACGGGATTCAAGTAATTTGTCGCCTATTTTAAATGATGACGTTTGCATATAATTTTTCGTTAAGTTGTGTAATGAGTTTTCCTTTTTCGGGACTTTTGGTAATTATTCCAGAAACAGCAATTCCATGAACTCCAGTTTCTATTAATTGATCAACGTTTTCTAATGTGATTCCGCCAATAGCATAAATAGGAATTTCGAGATTGTTGGATTTGATTTTTTGTATGATTTCATGATATCCTTCTATGCCTAGAATCGGACTTAACTTTTCTTTGGTTTCTGTGAACTGAAATGGACCAAGACCAATATAATCACAACCATTTTTTATGTGATTTGTGATATCTTCGAATGTATTGGCTGTTCCGCCAATAATTTTTGTATTGCCTAATATGGCTCGTGCTTCGTCTATTTTTGTGTCCGAAAGTCCTAGATGTACACCATCGGCAGCAATTTGTTGAGCCAGATAAACATTGTCGTTGATGATGAAATTGGCTAGATATTCTTCACATAAAAATTTTACAGCTTCTGCTAAAGCAAAAGAATTCTTTGTTGTTTGGTTTTTAAAACGCATTTGTACCCAATCACAGCCATTATCTAACGCCTGATGAATATTGTACAATTGTGCCTCGATTGTATTTCCTTGTGAGATGTATTGTAGTTTATTATACATAATGATAGCCGATTAAGGTTGAAGTTGAATTCAAGTATTTTTCGATATAATTTTTGGCATTTATACAGGCTGATTTTAAATCTTGACCTAAAGCTAAATTAGCAGCAATAGCCGATGATAATACACAACCTGAACCATGTTTTGCGTAACATTTGGTGTTATTTGGCGAAAGCACGAAAACTTCATTTTGAGTATATAAATAATCAGTTCCAATTGCTTTGTTATTATGTCCGCCTTTTAATAAAATAGTCGTTGGAATTTGTTTGTTTAATTGACTTGCGTCAAAATTGAAATCAGGAAATAGCTTTTTTACTTCATTATAATTTGGTGTAATCAAATCAATTTTAGAAAGTATCTCGATTAAATCTGATTTGTTTTCGATGGTAATAAAATCAAATTCGGTTGTAGATTTTAAAACTGTATCCCAGACTATTTGAGTTGTAGGAGAAAGTTCTTTTATATTAAAAACAATTTCTTTTAAATAATGTAGAGAAGGCACAATCCCGATTTTCACCACCTTTATGTCATAATTTTCAAAAAGTGTTTTTATGGAACGTAACACAAAATCAAGAGATGTCCATTCTATTTTAAAGAATTCTTTTTCTGTCTGAATTGTATTTCCTGTATTTATGGCAAGTCCAGAAACATGATGTTGCTCAAAAGTTTTGCAATCTGCCAAAACTCCTGCGCCACCAGAAGGGTCAAAACCAGCTATTGTAAGTACGAAAGGACGATTTTCTGACATGATTTAAAATTTTTAATTGGATTTTCTACATTCCAAATACTTCCTAATAAAGCAACATTATCAAAACCACTTACCAGCGTTTTTTCTATGTTTTCAGTATTAATTCCGCCTAAAGCAATCAGTTTAGTTTTTGTATTAGTTCTGTCTTTTATGGCTTCAAACAAATCTGTTTTAGGAAGATAATCCTCTTTAGAAATACTCGGATAAACTGGACTCAAAAAAGCATATTCAAATTCGGGAGCTAATAAATTAAAATCGTGAATTGAATGGGTTGATGTTGATAAAACTATATTTTTAGACCTACATGGTTTTGTAAACCTTGCAGGAAAACCAAGATTGTTTTTTCTTTTCTCTTCTGTAAAATGGACTCGGTTAATCTTAAAGTTTTCTATCAATTCATGATGATTATGTAATACCAATCGAGATCGGAATTCGGGACTTATCTGTTCGACAAACGAAATCATTTCCTTTAGCGAATAATCTGGTTTTCGCACATGAAACAATTGTAATCCTTCCTCAAAAAGAGAATGGATTACATTGATTTCATTTGCTATAGCAGTTGGATTTGATAGAACTATCATAATCTTTCTTCTTTCCTCTATTTCTTGACTTTCTTTTCTCTTGCTTCTTTATTCTGAAATTAAATATAAATCTCTTTTCCTTGCTCAATAAACTCTTCCGATTTCTCTTGCATTCCTTTTACGGCTGCAGCCACATCACGTATTTCCTGAGATATTTTCATAGAGCAGAATTTTGGTCCACACATCGAACAGAAATGAGCGATTTTGGCACCTTCGGCAGGAAGAGTTTCATCGTGGAATTCTCTTGCTGTGTCTGGATCTAAGGATAAATTAAACTGATCTTCCCAACGGAATTCGAAACGAGCTTTGCTCAATGCATTGTCACGATATTGTGCTCCGGGATGACCTTTGGCTAAATCGGCAGCATGAGCTGAGATTTTATAAGTGATAACTCCATCTTTTACATCTTTTTTATTAGGTAAGCCAAGATGTTCTTTTGGGGTAACATAACAAAGCATTGCGCAACCGTACCAACCAATCATTGCAGCTCCAATAGCTGAGGTAATGTGGTCGTAACCCGGTGCAATATCTGTAGTTAATGGTCCAAGAGTATAAAACGGAGCTTCGTTACAATGCTCTAATTGCTTGTCCATGTTTTCTTTTATCATGTGCATTGGCACGTGACCAGGACCTTCTATAAATACTTGAACATCGTGTTTCCAAGCAATTTTGGCTAATTCTCCAAGCGTTTCCAGTTCGGCAAATTGTGCAGCATCATTGGCATCGGCAATAGAACCAGGACGTAAACCATCGCCTAGAGAAAATGCTACATCATATTGTTTCATGATTTCGCAAATTTCTTCAAAATGAGTATATAAGAAATTTTCTTTATGGTGAAACAAACACCACTTTGCCATTATAGATCCGCCACGAGAAACGATTCCTGTAACACGTTCTGCGGTAAGATGAATGTAACGCAATAAAACACCAGCATGAATAGTAAAATAAGAAACTCCTTGTTCAGCTTGCTCGATAAGAGTATCACGGAAAACTTCCCAAGTTAAATCTTCGGCGATTCCTTTTACTTTTTCTAAAGCCTGATAAATAGGAACTGTACCAATTGGAACTGGCGAATTACGAATAATCCATTCTCTGGTTTCATGAATGTTCTTTCCTGTAGATAAATCCATTATGGTATCTGCTCCCCAGCGACAAGCCCAAACAGCTTTTTCAACTTCTTCTTCGATGGTCGATGTTACAGCGCTATTACCAATATTAGCATTTATTTTTACTAAGAAATTACGCCCTACAATCATAGGTTCGCTTTCGGGATGGTTAATGTTGTTCGGGATAATAGCACGACCAATTGCTACTTCGCTACGTACAAATTCTGGAGTTATCTTGCTTTTTGGAGTATTAGCACCAAAACTATGTCCAACGTGTTGGCATTGCATGGCTTTGGTTTGCTCATTTAATAACTCAATGCGTTGGTTCTCGCGAATGGCAATATATTCCATTTCGGGAGTAATAATTCCTTGTTTAGCGTAATAAAGTTGCGTAACATTTGCGCCTTTTTTGGCACGTTTTGGTTGGTGTAAATATTCAAAACGCAAGTGATTTAAACTCTCGTCATTTAATCGAATTTGTCCGTAATCAGAACTGATTTCGTCTAGGATTTCTACATCATTTCGACCTAAAATCCATTCTTCTCTTAGGCGAGGTAATCCTTTTCGGATGTCTATCTCGATATTTGGATCTGTATAAGGACCCGATGTGTCGTAAATAGTTACTGAAGGATTCTTTTCGATTCCGCCATTAGAAAGTCTGGTTTCGCTAAGTATTACCTCGCGCATGGCCACTTTTATAGGATGTATTTCTCCGTTAACATATACTTTATTAGAGTTAGGAAAAGGAGTTCTGGATATTTTTTCTTCGTTAGTCATGTTTTTTTATTGAAAGATTGAAATATTGAAGAATTAAAAAATCAAGAGCAAAACTTTTGAAATAAGTTTGTAGCTACAATTTTTAAATCTTTAAATTTTTGAATAATTAAATTAATTTATCCTCCTTGCGTAGCAGAAATAATTAAAATATCGTCGGTTTCGTTTAGGATATGAGTATTCCAGATTGGTTTTGGAATAACAGTGTTGTTTATGGCAACGGCAATGCCATTTTGTTTGTTGGGAATTTCGAGATCGAGCAATGCCTGAACGCTAAGAGATTCAGCATTGAATTGTTTGGTTTGTTGGTTGATTTTTAGTTCCATTCCTCTAGAATTTAGTATATAGTTATACTTTAGGAATGGCTACAATGGCATATAGATATGCACGGAAGTCATCTTACTTTTCCCTACGCTAGTATGAACTAGATCAGGTTCAGAGGGTAAAATCTCAGCCTACTTTATTGTAGACACCCCTAAAGTGTGAAGCAAATGTAATAATTTTTTGTTTAAACGTTTAATGTTTAACGTTTAAAGTTGAAGAACAGTTTTTGTAGTTTAAAAAAAGCTACAAAAATATTTTTGAACCATTAAGAAATATAAGTGGAATTAAGTTTTTCTGAAACTGAAAACTGTGACTGCAAACTGTAACTATGACTGCAAACTATTTTTTTCTTGTCCAGCAATCTTCGATATGATCATTGATCATTCCTGTGGCTTGCATTTGAGCGTAGATAACAGTTGAGCCAACAAATTTAAAACCTCTTTTTTTTAAATCTTTACTAATAGCGTCAGAAAGTGGAGTAGTGGCGGGGACATCTTTTAAGTTTTTCGGATTGTTAATGATGGGTTTTCCATCGGTAAATTTCCAGATATAATCAGAAAAACTTCCAAATTCTTCTTGTATTTTTATAAATGCCTGTGCGTTGCTAACTGCCGAACGTATTTTTAATTTATTACGGATTATTCCTGTATCCTGTAGTAAGGATTCTATTTTATCTTCGGAATATTGTGCGATTTTTTTGTAATCAAAATTGTCAAAAGCAGTTCTAAAATTTTCTCTTTTGTTTAAAATAGTAATCCAACTTAATCCTGCCTGAAAGGTTTCGAGAGTTAAAAATTCAAATAATGACGCATCGTCGTAAACAGGAATACCCCATTCTTCGTCATGGTATTTTTTATATAAATCACTTGCAGAGCACCAGCCACATCTTATTGGTTCCATTTTTAATTATATTTTTTTAAATATTGAAATTTGTGAAACTGTTTCCTTTTCAGTTTTAGTTAAAAATCTAAATTTTAATGTGCTTTCGTTTAGCATTATAATTTCTGAATCTGTAGGTTCTGATTCTATGATATGCTCAGAGTCTTGTATATATTTTATAAGAGAAAGAGTGGATTCGTTTTTTATGTATTTTCCATTGTCTTCGATAGTATAGCATTCTTCTTTGTGTTTACTAAACAGTATGACTTTATATGTTCCGTCAGATAGGAATTCTATATAATCTTTACCGCATTCTGTTACATTGACACGGTCTGTAAAAATCTCGTGATCAATGGGGCCAATTCCGTATTGTAAAATTTCCCATTTACCAACAATTGAAGCATTGTTTTCATTGTTGCTGTCATTGCTACAGCTTGTAGCAGTAATTATTAATGTCATTATAAATAAAAAGAGAATGCTTGTTTTGTTCATTTTGTGATTGATTTCTTTGTGTTTTATTTTCCAATTTTCCAATGGTAACCTTTTACTGAAGGAATATAGGCAGAGGTTCCAATGATGATTAAGTCGTTATAAATTCTCTTATTGTATTTTATTCCGATAGCTTTTCCTGAAGTATACATTTTGTTTGCTTCAAATTTAATTTTCATTCGAGCATCAGCAAATTTAGCATCCGAAATTTTCTCAATAAACCAAGTAGAATTCCATTTGATATCGATTTCATCTTCGGCAGTTTTAGTTATGCTTTTTATTAATTTAACTCCTTCTTTTGGGATGTTATGGTCTTCAATTAATTCTTTTTGGGTTAGTGTTTCTCCTGTTTTACATACAGAAAGTAATTTTTTAAAATAGGTAAAACCTTTAAGTTTTTCAGTTTCTAAGTTTTCTATCCTTATGCTATCTTTTATAACAGCACCTTCTTCAGTAATAGTTTCATTATTTTTTGTTTTGTTAGGCGTGAATATAGTTTTTGTAATGGAATCTTTAGCCGAAGCTATGGTTTCTATTGTACTTTTTGAGATGTCCTTTATTTTTTCGGAAACAGTTGTTGTTGACTCTAATAATTGATCTCTATCATTTTTATTACAACTAGACAAGCAGCATAAAATTAAAATCAATAAAAATATATTGTGATGTTTCATGCGGTATGGTTGTTTTTCTTTTCTTCGGAATTATCTTCTTCCAGATATTTTTTAATCAAATGATGACCAGCATATATCAGTGGAGTTAATACTATTGCCAAAGTAAGTTTGAATGTATAGCCAGTTAAAGCTGATGATATAAAAGTATCGAAATTTATTTTTCCAGGTAACCAAAAAGCAATTCCTAAAACAATAAAAGAGTCAAATAGTTGAGAAATTACTGTTGAACCTGTTGTTCTAAGCCATATTTTATTTTCTCCTGTTCGTCTTTTAAAGAACCAAAACATCCATACATCTATTAACTGAGATGCCATAAATGCAATAATGCTACCTACAATAATCCACATACTTTGTCCGAAAACAGCTTGAAATTGTTCGTCATTTACAGGGCTAATGCCTTTTGCTGCAGGAATTACGATTGACATAAATAATATTAGAAAAGCATAAGCGATTAAACATGCTGTTATAAAAGATAGTTTTTTAACTCCTTTTTCTCCAAAATACTCATTAATCAAGTCGGTTGTTAAAAAAACAATAGGCCAAGGTAGGATTCCGATACTCATTACAAATGGACCAATTTGGATTAATTTCCCCCCAATTAGCTCTGCTACAACTGCATTGGTAATAAAAATTCCAGCGAGGATAACAAAAACAATTTCTTTCTTGGTTTTAAACATAGATAAATTTTAATATGCCAAATTTAAGATATTATTCGGAGTATTTATTTTTATAAAAAAACATTGTTGAGATGTATTTAAGATGTGGCTTTTTTCTTCGTTAGCTATTCTAATTATTGGCTATATTTGGGAATTGCATTTATTTTATAAAATATTAAATAACGTACATGAAAAAAATTGTCACTATTCTAATTATGGCTACATCTTTAACTTCTGTTCAGGCACAAACAAATTCACAAAATCCATTATTGCAAAAATGGACTGGTCCTTATGGTGGTGTACCTGCTTTTACAGAGTATAAAATAGCCGATTTTAAGCCCGCTTTTGATGTTGCTATCAAACAAAAAAGTAATGAGATTGATGCTATTGCTAATAATACAAAACCTGCTACTTTTGATAATACAATTGCCGAATTGGAACGTTCTGGTAAAACGTTGTCGAGAATTATGACGGCTTATGGAATTTATTCTTCAAATATTAGTACTCCTGAATTTGCATCGATACAAAAAGATATTGAGCCATTACTTGCTGCTCAATCTACTGAGTTTTATCAAAACAGAAAACTATTTGGCAGAATAGAAAAGTTATATAATTCTCCAGATAAAAAGAAACTAACCGGAGAACAACAAAGACTTATTTGGGTTTATTATACGGAGTTTAATAAACAAGGGGCAAATTTAAGTGATGCTGATAAAGCTAAAGTTGGAGAAATCAATAAGCAATTATCAACGTTATTTTCTAAGTTTAGCCAGAATTTATTGGCAGAAGAAAATAACCAATATGTTGCTTTGGTAACCGATGCAGATTTTGATGGTTTGCCTGACGGAATAAAAAAAGCTGCTATGGCCGATGCTAAAGAAAGAAAACTTTCGGCATTAGGTTGTATTGCTAATACACGTTCTTTTGTAGAGCCTTTTTTAACTTTTTCTACCAATAGAGCGTTGAGAGAAAAAGTTTGGAGAATGTTTATAAACAGAGGAGATAACGGAGATGAATATGATAATAAATCGACTTTGGTTGAAATTTTACAGCTTCGTGCTGCTAAAGCAAAACTTTTAGGTTATCCTACTTTTGCTCATTGGAATTTAACTAATAGAATGGCTAAAACTCCTGAAAGAGCGATGGCTTTAATGGAAGCTGTTTGGGAGCCAGCTGTAAATCAGGTTCACAAAGATGTAGCTGATATGCAGAAGATTGTTGTTGCCGAAGGAGGAAAATTTCAGATAGAACCTTGGGATTATCGTTATTATGCTGAAAAAGTTAGAAAAGCAAAATATGACTTAGATCAAAATGTGGTTAAGGAATATCTTCAATTAGAAAAATTACGCGAAGGAATGTTTTGGGTTGCGGGAGAATTATTTGATTTAAAATTTAAACAAATAACAGATGTTCCTGTATATCATCCAGATGTTAGAGTTTGGGAAGTCTCAAATATAAAGACGGGTAAAGTAGTAGGTTTATGGTATTTTGATCCTTACGCCCGTAAAGGAAAGCGTTCTGGTGCTTGGATGAATGCGTATAGAAAGCAACAAAAACTAGACGGAAATGTTCTCACGATAGTTTCTAATAATAGTAATTTTATAAAAGGAAATGATAATGAGCCAGTTTTGATTTCATGGTCAGATGCAACTACTCTATTTCATGAATTCGGACATGCATTACATGGTTTATGTTCAGATGTTACCTATCCTACATTATCAGGAACTGCTGTTGCAAGAGATTATGTAGAGTTTCCATCTCAAATCTTAGAACGTTGGTTAGAAACTCCTGAGGTATTGAATAAATTTGCTTTAAATTATAAAACAGGAAAGCCTATTCCTAAAGATTTGGTTGAGCGTATTGCAAAAGCAGCAACATTTAATGAAGGATTTTCTACTGTTGAGACAATTTCAAGTTCACTTATTGACATGAAATTACATTTAGCAGGAGATTCTGTTATTGATCCTACAGTTTTTGAGAAAGAAACATTGACTAAGCTTAATATGCCTAAAGAAATTGTAATGCGTCATCGTATTCCTCAATTTGGGCACATTTTTTCTAGTGATGGATATGCGAGCGGATATTATAGTTATTTATGGGCAGATGTTATTAGTGCCGATGCTTACGAGGCATTTACAGAGGCAAAAGGACCTTATGATAAAGATGTTGCTAAAAGATTACACGATAAGATATTTAGTGTAGGTAATACAACGGATCAAGAGGAAGCTTATAAATCTTTTAGAGGACATAATCCTGAGATTAATGCTTTAATGAAAGCTAGAGGTTTTGAAGCTCCAGTTACAAAATCAAACAAATAGTTATAATAAAAAAGAGAGACCGTTAAGTCTCTCTTTTTTTTATATGCGAATCTAGAATATAGATTATCCTAAAGTAACTCTTTTGAAACCTGTAATTTCAACGTTGAATCCTTTAACATAATCACCAACTTTTTTACTATCATCTTTGATGAAGTTTTGATCCAATAAAGCTTTTTCTTGATCTAAAGTAGTATTGTCAGAGATGAAACGTTGAACTTTTCCTGGAATAATTTTATCCCAAATTTGTTCTGGTTTACCTTCAGCTTTTAATTCAGCTTTAGCATCTTCTTCAGCTTGTTTAATAACTTCTTCAGTTAATTGAGAGAAAGAGATATATTTAGGAACATTTTTTAAAGTTTTTCCTAAACGTTTTGCCTCTTCATTTTCTTTTTCGATTACAGCAATACGAGCAGCAAGTTCAGAAGCAACGAAAGCAGGATCAAAATCTTTGTAAGATAATGTATCAGCTCCCATAGATGCTACTTGCATAGAGATGTCTTTAGTTAAAACTTCAGCGTTATCAATTGGTGCAGAAATTGCAGTTAATGCAGCAATTTTGTTAACGTGAACATAAGATCCAACGAAAGCTCCTTCTAAAATTTCAAAACCACCGATTTCGATTTTTTCACCAATAACACCAGTTTGCTCGATTAACTTTTCAGCAACAGTCATTCCGTTGAAATCTGAAGCTAAGAATTCTTCTTTAGAAGAGAAGTTTATTGCTTTTTCAACTAATTCTTTAGCTAAATTTACGAAGTTTTCATTTTTACCTACGAAATCTGTTTCGCAGTTTAAAGTGATGATAGCTCCTTTAGTTTTGTCAGCATTAATAAAAGAAACAGCAGCTCCTTCAGAAGACTCACGGTCAGAACGATTAGCAGCAACTTTTTGACCTTTTTCTCTAAGGTTTTGTATAGCTTTATCGAAATCTCCTTCAGCTTCAACTAAAGCTTTTTTACAGTCCATCATTCCGGCACCTGTAGTTTGTCTTAATTTATTTACGTCTGCAGCAGTAATTGTTGCCATATTGTATGATTTTTTATGAGTTAAAAGTAAAAATTCCAATCTTTAAATCTCAAATTCCAGTTTTATCAAATTATCAACTTAACGTTTCTAATTTTTTATGGGATTTGGAATTTAAAAATTGGAATTTAAATGTTTATTTATTCTTTTGTTTCAGCAGGAGCTTCAACAGCCTCAGCAGCTGGAGTTGCTTCTTCTGTAGCAGGTAACAATGATTCAGCCTCTTTGTCAGAACCTCTGTCAGAAAGACCTTCAACGATTGCAGCTGTAACTAAAGATAAAATTTTATCAATTGATTTAGAAGCATCATCATTTGATGGGATAACATACTCTACTTCTCTAGGATCAGAGTTAGTATCTACCATTGCAAAAACTGGAATGTTTAATTTTTGTGCTTCTTTTATTGCGATATGTTCAGCTTTGATATCTACTACGAACAATGCTGCAGGTAGTCTAGACATGTCTGCGATTGAACCTAAGTTTTTCTCTAATTTAGCACGAAGACGATCTACTTGTAAACGCTCTTTCTTAGAAAGTGTCATGAAAGTACCGTCTTTCTTCATTTTATCAATAGTAGCCATTTTTTTAACAGCTTTACGGATAGTTACGAAGTTAGTTAGCATTCCACCAGGCCATCTTTCAGTGATATAAGGCATGTTTGCAGCTTTTGCTTTATCAGCAACGATGTCTTTAGCTTGTTTTTTGGTAGCAACGAATAATATTTTTCTACCTGATGCAGCGATTTTTTTCAAAGCTTCATTAGCCTCTTCAATTTTTGCTGCAGTTTTATATAGATTGATAATGTGAATACCATTACGCTCCATATAAATGTAAGGAGCCATGTTTGGATCCCATTTTCTAGTCATGTGTCCAAAGTGAACACCTGCTTCTAGTAATTCTTTTACTTCTACTTTGTTTGCCATTTTTGTACTAGTTTACGTTCTGTTGATTAGCAATGCATAAATGGCGATTTTGTCGGCTTTATACATTTAGATGCTAAACTATTTCCTACCTCGATAGGAGAGCAACAACAACTGTGTTTTTTAAATTCAATAATAATTGATATGCCTTGTTCCAAATGAACAAGACAGGTAATATTAACGTTTAGAGAATTGGAATCTCTTACGAGCTTTCTTCTGACCGAATTTCTTACGTTCAACCATTCTTGGATCTCTTGTTAATAAACCTTCTGGTTTCAAGATAGCTCTGTTTTCAGCATTTACTTCACACATAACACGTGCTAATGCCATTCTTACAGCTTCTGCTTGACCAGTTGAACCACCTCCGTAAACGTTTACTTTTACATCAAAGTTGTTTACATTTTCTGTCATAGACATTGGTTGTAAAACTTTGTACTGTAAAGTTGCAGTTGGGAAATAGGTTGCGAATTCTTTTTTGTTTACAGTGATTTTTCCTGTTCCTTCTGAAACATAAACACGTGCAACAGCGGTTTTTCTTCTACCGATTTTGTGAATAACTCCCATTACTTAAGATCGTTTAGGTTAACAGTTCTAGGTTTTTGAGCTCCTTGTTTGTGCTCAGATCCTACAACAACATTTAAATTTCTGAAAAGTTCAGCTCCTAATTTGTTCTTAGGTAACATTCCTTTTACTGCTTTCTCTACTAATAATGCAGGGTTTTTTGCTTGCAATACTTTAGCAGTTAAAGTTCTTTGACCTCCTGGGTAACCTGTATGACGCATGTAAATTTTGTCATCCATTTTTGTACCTGTAAGGTTAATTTTTTCTGAGTTGATAACAATTACGTTATCTCCACAGTCAACGTGCGGTGTGTAACTTGGTTTGTACTTACCTCTTAAGATCATTGCAACCTTTGAAGCAAGACGTCCTAAGTTATGACCTTCAGCGTCAACAACAATCCACTCTTTAGTTACAGTGGCTTTGCTAGCTGAAACTGTTTTGTAGCTTAATGCGTCCATAATATTATTTTAATTAAACATTCCATCCCCAATAAAGGGGTTGCAAAAGTACAATTAATTATTTTAAAACCAAATACCTTAAAAGATTATTTTAACTACTGAAAATCAGGAGATATCTTTTTATTTAAAAGAATAAAAAAACCACCTTTACAATTAAGTAGAGATGGTTTGGATTTTTGCGACTATATTTTGTTACACAATAAACAAATTTGCTATGTCTACAACCTGTTGCGTAGTAAGTGGTTCATCATAGGCTTCTGAGCCTGCTGCGGCTCCAAATAAGGTTGCAGTATTGTATCCTGCCTGTACAGTTAATTCTTCTCCATTATATACAGCTTGGGTCGCAGATGGCATTCCTGCACCTCTCTCGTTACCGCTTATCCATCCTTTAAGGCCGCGTAATCGTCGTACTTCGGATGCGTGACGTGCTTCTACCGAATGTATTTGCAGTGCAGCTGTTAGTAAATCTGGCGTAGAAATTAAATTTCCTGCCTGACCTTTATAAGCTCTTACTCCTGTGTCTTCAAAGGCTTGTGCCAAAGCTAAAAATGTTGGATAATCACCAAATGGGTCAAAAGCGCCACCAACAGTAAAGTCAAAAGTAGGTTTAGGAACAAAGTTTGCACTTGCTGTTCCTCCCAATCCTGCAATTAAAAAATTTACATGGCTTGATTCGTGGGCAGCAATTTGTTGAAAAACTTTTAAATCGCGTCCGCCATTTTCAGATGCTGGAATAACTCCTGAATCTAATGCCATAGCATAAAATTCATTTTCAAGATATTCTAAGGTTAATGCAAATTGTAATGCTCCAATTGGTGTTGCTGGAGTTGCAGTTATATCTTTGGCTAAAGCTTTATTGGCTAATGAAGATAACCCGAATGGAATTGAGGCTATTGCCAAAGTCTTTCCGATATTTCCAAATTGTGTAAAGCTATCTCTTCTTGAGCCCGTGCTTCTCATTGCGCTTTCGTCGGCAAAGGTTTCTATAAATTTTAATATATTCATAATTTCTAGATTTTATGGGTTGTGGTTATGGTAAATATTTTGCTGTGAATGGAGTTGTTATAAATCCTCCCGCAACAGCTAAGATTTTAGATGGATCTTTCGCTACATCTAAACCAGTTGTGGCATTTACCACATCATCGCCCGCAAAATCTTTAGAATTTGGGTTTATTAAACTTCTAATTGCCGCAGCATGCCTTGCTTCTACAGAAACAATTTTTCCTGCCAACACCAAATAATCAGCACTTTTAATTAGTTTTCCTGCACCATTATATGCGGCAACTCCTGTATCTTCAAGAGCTTTAGCAGTTGCAAGTACTTCTGTACGACTGTTAAAATTCATAGATCCGTAATTAAATGCCAAACTAGGAAGTAATTGTGTGCTTGGATTAGGAAGTGCTCCGCTTAAAGCTGCCTTAAAAAAATCTCTGTGGATTACTTCGTGATGATATAAATCAGTAAGTACCTGACGTTCGATATCACTAAAAACACTATTAAAGTTTGATGCATTTACAACCTTAGTGTAAAAGTCGGCTTCTAGTTGTTCTAAGGCATATGCGTAGGTTAATACGCCGAAATCTCCAGAGCCTAAATCGAAGACACCATTTCTAATTCCAGGTAGTGAAGTGTCGTCAACAGGCATATTTTCATCATCGTCATCGTGATTACATCCTGCCAAAAGTAAGCCAGTGCCAACAATGGTTAAGCCACTGATCTTAAGAAAACTCCTTCTGTTGTTAAGTAAGGGGTTAACTTCATGGATTTTAACTTCGTTTTTCATAATTCAATTTCTTTAAGTGGTTGTTAATAGCAAATTATAATTATATGTAAATAGGTATAAACGAAATTTTTGGATGGGCGGTTTTAGATTTTGGCTTTTTTTTAATTTTTTGTTTAAATTATTTTAAGAAGGAGATGTAATTACTTGAAAATTTAAAGCATGTTTTGACTTGTTTTTGTTTTAATTTCCTTAATTCTACTATATTTGTATTAATTCAATAAAATTATCTTAAATGAAAGCTAAAGCAACTTTAAAACAAATCGCAAAAGAACTTAACGTTTCTGTGTCTACAGTTTCTAAGGCACTTAATGATAGTCCTGAAATTAGTGAGCAAACTAAAATTAAAATTAAAGAGTATGCCAAACTAAAAAACTATAAGCCGAATGTTATTGGTTTGAATTTAAAGAACCGTAAAACAAAAACTATTGGAGTTATTATACCTAACATATTAAACTCATTTTTTGCTAAAGTTTTTAGTGGTATCGAGAAAGTAGCAGATAAAAAGGGATATAATGTTATTACATGTATTTCTAATGAGTCTTTGGAGAAAGAAATTCATACGCTTGAAATGTTGAGTAACGGAACTATTGATGGTTTTATATTATCGGTTTCTGAAGAAGCTCAGAAATTACAAGAATACAATCACTTTAAAGAAATTATAAACGACGGAACGCCAATTGTAATGTTTGACAGGATTGCAGAAGGTGTAGAGTGTGATAAAGTGGTAGTAGATGATTTTGATTCAGCATTAAATTCAACGCAACATTTAATTAATTTAGGATGTAAAAATATAGCCTTGATTTCTTCTGTAGATAATTTAAGTGTTGGGAAATTGAGAGCAGATGGATATTTAAAAGCTTTAAATGACAATAATATTCCTGTAAACGAAAATATCATTCTTCGTACAGATTCTGAAGAAGATATGAAAAGTAAAATAGATGCCATTTTTGATCATAAAATAGATGCCATTTTCGCTTTAGATGAAAATGATTCAGTTGCAGCTTTAAGGGTTAGTTTGAAAAAAGGATATAAAGTTCCAGAAGATATATCGATAATAGGTTTTGCAGACGGAATTTTGGCTTCGAGACGTTTATCACCAAGTTTAACCACAATAAGCCAACACGGAATAGAAATTGGTGAAGTTGCTGCCAAACGATTAATCTCAAGATTAGAAGAAAAAGAAGGGGAGAGCAGCGATTACGAAACCATAGTAATCAAAACTAAACTGAAAGAAAGAGAATCATCAAGAAAATCTAAATAATAAAAAAATCCATTAGCCGCAGCTAATGGATTTTTTTTAGTTTATTTTTTTATTAAATGAACGCTCATTATAATTGGTTTAAATTCAATGTCTTTTTTATAATTACATTGTAAATTTTATTTAAGAATTTCTTCCAATTATAATTAATCCCAATATAAAAGGGAGGGCATAAAAAGCTAATATGACATAATTAGTATTTCTCAGATATATTTTATTCTTTTTATTAAGGTTAGAAGCCTCAATTAAAAGGGCAACAATTATTAAAAAAAGGATAAAAAGGGAGATAAAAAAAACTATATATGCTATTCCTATGTTGCCTGAATAATCTACAATCGAGTATAATAGTAAAAATACAAAAAGTGGAATAACTATTCTGATCACGAAGTGAACAATTATGTTGAATAGATCTGAGTCTGTATCTTCTTCTGGTTGAGTATTTTTAATCTCAAAAAGTTTATTTAATTCTTCATTCATGATGATTTTTATTTATTGTTTTTTGTATAATGCTACAAAAAAAGGCAATAATCCGGCATACGCTATAAGCTCTAGAAACCCTATGATTTGTGATAACCGATAGTGTACTTCTGGATCTATTGATATTGATGCAGTAGATTGTATAAACCAAAATAAATTTACTGTTGCAAGTATGCAAATTGATATTATTGCTAATAAGGTGTTTTTTTTCATTTTTATTTTAGAGAAGATTAGTCTTATTAATTTATATTTTTTGCAATGTATGAATTTTCTTGTTCATTATTTTGGTTTTTTAATGAAGAGACTTAATTGAGAAAAAAATGTAATAAACATTTTTTTGTTTTTTAATGTGCCTCTAACCAATCTTTCCCTAAACCTAATTCTACTTCTAGTGGAACTGCCATTATAAATGCGTTCTCCATTTCGTGTTTAATCATGGGTTGGATTTTTTCAAGTTCAGAGTTGTGTACATCAAACACAAGCTCATCATGTACTTGAAGCAACATTTTAGATTTCCAATTTTCAGATGTTAGTTTCTTATGAATGTTGATCATTGCGATTTTAATCACATCGGCTGCACTTCCTTGTATCGGAGCGTTTACAGCATTTCTTTCGGCTCCGCCACGAACAACTGCATTTTGCGAGTTAATATCTTTTAAATAACGACGACGCCCCAGAATAGTTTGTACATAACCATTTTCTCTCGCAAATTCTATTTGTTCCTGAATGTATGATTTTAATCTTGGGTAAGTTTTGTAGTATGCTTCAATCAATGTTGCGCTTTCGCTTCTTGATAATGAAGTTTGGTTGCTTAATCCAAAAGCCGAAACTCCATAGATAATACCAAAGTTTACAGTTTTGGCATGGCTACGTTGTTCACGAGTTACTTCTTCTAATGCTACATTAAATACTTTAGAAGCGGTAGATTTATGTATGTCTTCATGATTCTGGAATGCTTTTATCATATTCTCTTCACCACTTAAAGCAGCGATGATTCGTAATTCTATTTGAGAATAATCGGCAGATATTAAGGTGTAATTTTCGTCGCGAGCAATAAAAGCTTTACGTATTTGTCTTCCTCTTTCGGTACGAATTGGAATATTCTGTAAGTTAGGATTGTTTGAACTTAAACGACCAGTTGCAGCTACAGTTTGCATATAATCGGTATGAACTCTTTTAGAAACTGGATCTACCTGTAATGGTAAAGCTTCTACATAAGTATTTTGTAGTTTTACAAGAGAACGCCAATCTAGGATTGCAGCAACAATCTCATTGTCTTTGGCTAAATAGCTTAAGATTTCTTCGCCAGTTGCATATTGACCAGTTTTGGTTTTCTTTTGCTTTGCTCCGCCAATTTTTAATTTATCAAATAAGATATCTCCTAATTGTTTAGGTGATGCAAGGTTAAATTGTTCTCCTGCGATTTCGTAAATTTTAGCTTCTAATGTTTTAATATCCTTACCTAATTCTTCTGATAATGATTTTAAAAAGTCAACATCAAGTCTAATTCCTTCAGTTTCCATCGCAGCTAGAACACTAACTAACGGAATTTCGATTTCGTTGAATAATTTTTTAGTTCCGGTTTTGTCTAATTCTGTGGTGAATATCTCTTTAAGTTGCAACGTTACATCGGCATCTTCAGCAGCGTATTCCTTTATATCTTCGAGTGCAACATCGCGCATCGATTTTTGATTCTTTCCTTTTTTACCAATTAAATCTTCAATTGATTTTGGAGAATATTTTAAATATGTTTCTGATAAAATATCCATATTATGACGCATGTCTGGATTAATCAGGTAATGCGCAATCATAGTGTCAAATAATTTTCCTTTTACAGAAACACCATAATTCAATAATATTTTTAAATCGTATTTTAAATTCTGACCAATCTTTTCGATTGCTTCATTCTCAAAAAACGGAATAAATTTTTCAATCAATGCTTTTGCTTCTTCTTGGTTTTCTGGAAACGGAACATAGAATCCTTTTCCTTTTTCATAAGAAAATGAAATCCCGACCAATTCGGCGTGTAAAGCATCTAATCCTGTAGTTTCGGTATCAAAACAAACAGAAGTTTGGTTTTGTAAATTTTGTAAAAGCAATTTTAAACCTAAATCTCCTTGAATAATTTGATAAGAGTGAGGCGTGTTTTCTAGATTATTGTAAAAAGAAGTTCTTTGCGCTTCTGGATTTTCTTCATCAGTAGTAGCACTTCCAAAAAGATCAAATTGATCATCGTTTTTCGGTTGTGGTTTTTTGTATAGTTTAGCATCAGGAGCAGCTGCAGTAGCTGTTAATCCATTTCCATCTGCTTTAAAAAGATTGTCAAATTGTTCTGCCATTCTTCTAAATTCCAATTCTTGGAAAATAGCATCCGTTTTTTCGATATCAGGACGAGTTAATTCGTAATCAGATTCGTTAAAAGTTACAGGACAATCAAGTAGGATAGTTGCCAATGTTTTAGATAGTAAGCCTTTCTCAGCGTTAGCCTCGATATTTTCTTTCATTTTCCCTTTTAGCTTGTCAGTATTTGCTAGAAGGTTTTCCATTGAGCCATATTCTTTCAATAGTTTTTTGGCAGTAACTTCTCCAACTCCTGGAAGCCCCGGGATATTATCGGCAGCATCGCCCATCATACCAAGAAAATCAATTACTTGTTCCGGACGTTCGATTTCAAATTTTGCCAATACTTCAGGAACACCCCAAATTTCTATTCCATTACCCATTCGGGCTGGTTTGTACATAAATATATTCTCAGATACTAATTGTGCAAAATCCTTATCTGGCGTTACCATAAATACTTTATAGTTTTCTTTTTCGGCTTGCTTTGCAATAGTTCCAATTAAATCATCGGCTTCAAAACCCGCAACTTCTATAATCGGGATATGCATTGCTTTTAATAATTCATGTATATAAGGTACGGCAATTTTTATAGCTTCGGGAGTTACATCACGATTGGCTTTGTACTCAGGGAATATCTCATTACGTAAAGCACTTCCTCCTTTATCAAAAGCTACTGCTAAATGATCTGGTTTTTCTCTTTTTATCACATCCAAAAGTGAGTTCATGAACCCCATAATTGCAGAGGTATCCATTCCTTTGGAGTTAATTCGCGGGTTTTTTATAAAAGCATAATAGCCACGAAAAATTAAAGCGTAAGCATCAAGAAGAAAAAGGCGTTTTTGAGTTGACATAAAAAAAATATTAGTCTGTAAAAATAAACAATTGGGTTTTAAAAACGATTCGGTTCTTGAAAATTTAATCTGGATAGACTCAAATTAGAATTGAAATGTTTTATTAGAGATGCTTTTTTTACTATCTGTAGAATCGTACAGCAGTGCGCCTTTGGTAATGCTATTGTATTACTTTGTTCGTAAAAGTCCTGTAAGGTTGAATATTAAGAGCGAATCGTTAATGTCAAGTTAAAATTTTCAGATGACTGTTTTCTTCATTTTGTCTTCATATTACAGATGTAAATTTGGTGTATAAAATAAGAGATAATTAACTTTTAAATATTAGAAATCATGAAATCACAGATTCACGAAAACAAAAAAAACAAACTGCAAAACTTGAGTAAAAATTTAGTAATGTTATTAGTAGCAGTTTTAGGAACAAGTGCAATGGTTAGCGCAGCTACAACTCCGGTTAAAGCAACTCCAACAAAAGAAGTTAAAGCAACCAAACACCCAAAAGCAAAAACAGATAAAAAAACAAAATCTGAGAAAAAAGCAGCTCCTAAAGCAGAACCAATGAAAGCTAAAAAATAGATGTCGTTTTTGTTTTGCTTTAAATGAAGGTTGATAGCGGTAGGCAAAACAAAAAGGATAATTATTGATAAGGCTGATAAAGAAATTTATCAGCCTTTTTTGTTCGTACAGGCGTTAAATTTTTAATAATTAAAAAATTACGTTTTCATTATTTGCTTACTTTTAATTTATAAAATACAGTTTATGAATATTCTTATTGTCGAAGATAATAAAGAGCTTGCCATCGAGGTTAAAGATTTTTTGAGTGATGGTGGTTATGTATGTAAAATTGCTAATACGTGTAATGAAGCATTAGATGAAATTGGCGGAAATGATTATGATGCGATGCTGCTTGATTTAGGTTTGCCAGATGGAGATGGTTTTGATGTTTTAAAAGCGGTTCGAAAAACCAAATCTAAAATTGCAGTAATTGTTATTACCGCTCGTGGAGAATTAGATGACAGGATTGATGGGTTGCATCTTGGTGCCGATGATTATCTTACCAAGCCATTTGCGCTAACAGAGTTAAGTGCACGTTTGTTTGCTGTTATTCGTAGAATGCATGGGTATACTTTAAATGATTTAATTATACATGGATTTTCGTTGCAATTACAAGATTACAAAGTAAGTTATGATGGAACGCCGATTAATTTGACCAAGAAAGAATTTGATATTTTTCAATATTTAGTATTGAATAAAAATCGTGTAATTACCAGATTACAATTAACAGAACATATTTGGGGAGATATTCTGGAGATAAATTCAGATTCAAATTTTATTGATGTTCACGTTCGTAACCTTCGAAAAAAACTAGACAAACATACTACAATTGATTGGTTTGAAACAGTGAGAAATGTTGGATATCGAATTAATGCCTAGATAAAGTAATATGAAAATAAAGCATCAATTAGCCATTTTTAATGCACTAACACGATTGTTAGTGATTTTGATTTTATGGTTAATGCTGCCTATTTTAGTTCAGAATGTGGTTTATAGACACATTAATAATGGACTTATCGAAAAAAAGAAAAAGTTTATTGAGCATTTAAATCAAAATGAAATTGATGATTTTATCGAAAATGCAGATGATTCTACTGAAACATATTCGCAATTTTCGACTTTACATAGTGAGTTTTTGGTATTATCGAGATTACCAAAATTACCAAATCTAGAAAAGACCACTTTTGTTAATGAGAATAGGATTATCGAAGGTGAAGAAAATGAGTATAGGATATTACGATATCATTTTACTTACGAAAATATAGGATATCAGTTAGAGATAGGAAGCAGTTTGGCAGAAATAAAAGATCTTACTTTTATTATTAAGCTCTTTATTATTATTGTCTTAGTTGTAATTGTTTTGATAACATTCTTGGCAGATACTTTTTATATAGAGTATTTACTCAAGCCTTTTTATAAAATAATAGATACTAAAATACGTAGAGTAAATGAACCCGAAGCTTTTGATCATACTCCGATTAAGGCGCATTCGGCAGATTTTAGAGAATTAGATTCGGTTTTAAATCAAATGATGGATAGGATAGGAGAGCTTTTTAAAAAAGAAAAGCAATTTATATCCAATGTTTCTCATGAACTTTTAACCCCGATTGCATTATTAAAAAATAAATTCGAGAACTTATTACAAAATGAATCTTTGGATGATAATGCAGTTGATAAAATTGCAGGCTCACTCAGGACATTGGATATGCTGAAAAAAATAATCAATAACTTATTGCTAATTTCCAGAATCGAGAATAATCAATATGCCGCCAATGAAGCTATTGATTTTTATGAAATCGTAAGCGGATTGTACGATGATTTACAAGATAGGATTGATGATAAAGGATTGCAATTCTCTAATAAAATGGAGCATGATTTTAATTTTATGGGTAACAATACGCTCATGCATATCCTATTGTATAATCTAGTTACCAATGCAATAAAATATAATAAAGAGAACGGAAGTATTACTATTAGCGATGGGTTTTTAAATCAACATTACTATTTGTCTATTTCTGATTCGGGAATAGGAATGAATGAAACCCAAGTCGAAAAGATATTTAATCGATTTACCCGAATTAGTTCTGATCAGGATGGTCAAGGTTTAGGCTTGGCTATAGCCGATAGTATAGCTTCTTTTCATCATATAGAGATTAAGGTAACCTCGACTCCTAATGAGGGTACTACGTTTTTGTTATTGTTTCCAAATAGTGTCAAAGCCTAATTAAAAGTTAAAATTTTTAGGCAAGGTAAATCTTCATTTAATCTTCATTTAGCAGATATATCTTTGACCTATAAATAATGAAATAATAATAATCATAAAACTAACAATCATGAAAAAAGTATTAATGCTAGCTATAGCAGTTTTAGGAACAACAGCAATGGTAAATGCTCAAACAACTCCAGCTCAAACGACTCCAACAAAAGAAGTGAAAGCTACTAAACATGCTAAAAAGAAAGCAGATAAAAAAGCTGAAGCTACAAAAACTGAAGTAGCTAAACCAGAGGCTGTAAAAGCTAAAAAATAAGGGTTTGATTAATATTCTACTTACTATAAATTAGGGTTAATAATTTATATAAGGGGGTAGGTAGGATAATAGTTTTAGTAGGTGGAAAGCTGGTGAGTAAAATCACCAGCTTTTTTTGTTATTGTTTGCGTTAAAATTTTGATAACAAAAAGTTTTCACATATTCATTCTTTGTTACTTTGCTTAAAAATTTTTCCAATGGTCATTCGTTTTATAATTATTTGTGCTCTTTTTTTATTTATAGAGTTTTATTCTTTTCAGGCTGTTAGAACATTAATTAAGCTAAGATGGCTCCTGATAAGTTACCAAATAATAAGTTTACTACTTTTTATATTTATAATATATTCCTTTACGCAATTTGACCGTTCTATTGGGCAAACTAAGCAAACCATGTTTACAATGGGGTTGATGTTGGTCGTTTATGTACCAAAAATTGTAATAACATTAGTGCTTTTGGGTGAAGATATTTTTCGTGTAGGAGCTGGATTAGTTAATTATTTTATCGAGAATCCTAACTTAACGAAAGATAGCGTAATTCCGAGCCGAAGAAAATTTGTGAGTCAATTGGCAGTTGGTTTGGCAGCAGTTCCTTTTCTGTCTTTAATTTATGGAATTTTTGAAGGAAAATATAATTTTAAAGTAATCAGGCAAACTGTATTTTTTCCAGATTTACCAGATGCCTTTGATGGATTTACGATTACACAAATATCTGATGTGCATTCAGGAAGCTTTGATAATCCAGAGAAAATAAGTTATGCCATCGATTTAGTAAATGAACAAAACTCGGATATGATTTTGTTTACAGGAGATATCGTTAATACACATGCTACCGAAATGCATCCATGGTTAGAGACTTTTAATAAAATAAAAGATCCTAAATTTGGTAAATATGCGGTTTTAGGAAATCATGATTATGGCGAATATGTTACTTGGCCATCTGAACAAAAGAAAGATGAAAACTTTGAAGCTATAAAAAGCTTATACGGACAAATTGGTTTTCAATTATTATTGAATGAACATACTTACATTCAAAAAGGAGAGGATAAAATCGCTTTGGTAGGTGTTGAAAATTGGGGACATAATTTTAAAAAAGCGGGTGATTTAAATAAAGCTTCGCAAGGTGTTCAACAAGATGATTTTAAGGTGTTAATGAGTCATGATCCTAGTCATTGGGAGTATGAAATAAAAAATCATCCTAAGAATTTTCACCTTACTTTGTCAGGACACACACATGGAATGCAGTTTGGGATTGAAATTCCGGGCTATTTTAAATGGAGCTTGGCACAATATGTGTATAAACAATGGGCTGGCTTGTATGAAAACGCAGGTCGCTATGTATATGTAAATCGTGGTTTTGGATTTCATGCTTATCCAGGACGTGTAGGGATTATGCCCGAAATAACCGTGATTGAACTAAAAAAAGGGAAGGATGTGGCATAATTCGTTAAAAATGCTACATTTGTATATAATAATCTCTTTTTAGTAGATTTAAAAAGATTAAATAGTTGATTTTATGTCAAAATTTGGAGAACTTATAAATGCTCAAGTTCCAGTGTTAATTGATTTTTACACCGATTGGAACGAATCATCTGTGTCAATGCATCCTGTAATAAAAGATGTTGCAGCTGCGCTAGGCGATAAAGCCAAAGTCATTAAAATTGATGTGGATAAAAATCAGGAATTGGCTGATGCACTAAGAATAAAAGGACTACCTACTTTAATGATTTATAAAGAAGGTCAAATGATTTGGAGGCAATCCGGCGAATTGGATGCAAATACTATTATAGGGATTGTACAAGAACAATTCTAATTTCTTCTGGATACTAAACTTGTAGTATTCTTTATATGTTTTATTAAATGACCGTATGTTTAATAAATAACATCAAATATAAAATTGTTTTCCTTTAAATAATCTAATGTTTTTGGTAATGCAAATTTAAGGTTTTGCGATGCTTTAATGCTATCGTGAAAAACAATTACGCTTCCTGATTTTACATTTTTTATTACATTCTGTAAGCACTTTTCTGGAGATATGCTTCGGTCAAAATCTGCGCTTAAAACATCCCACATTATTATTTTATACCCCAATTGGCGTAATTGTGTCGATTGTGATTTGGTGATTTTGCCATAAGGAGGACGAAAAATCTTAGGCTGAAGATTTTCAGTAGAAGATTTCTGGATTTGTTTGCCGCATAAAAGACTATTGTCTAAATACGTTTTTGTGGTCGTTTTCCAGCCTTTTAAGTGGTCATAAGTATGATTTCCTATCGAATGACCTTCGGTGATTACTTTTTTGAAAATTTCGGGGTGTTTTTCGATGTTATTGCCAATGCAAAAGAAAGTGGCTCTGGCATCGCGTTTTTTTAGTTCAGATAAAACCCATTCTGTGATTTCGGGAGTTGGACCGTCATCAAAAGTTAAATAAACTTTATTCTCCTTATTAGGAATGTCCCAATAATAGTTAGAGAAGAATCGTTTTATCAGCTTGTTCGTCTTAATCCAGTAAAAACTCATTTTCTGAAATTTTAGTTTATGTAAAAATAAAAAATGTAGCGGTATTTTTCAATAGCGCTACATTTTTTAATTATTATATTTTTAGAATATTATTTATTCTTTTTCACGACCAAATCGCTCGAAAACATTTACATAAGTATTGAAAATTGCTTTTTGCTTGTTGTAAAAAGGTAAATCTTTACTTTCCTTCATTACTTGTAATAAGCTTCTGTATCTTTCGATATCAGTAATTATATCAATAGCCAGACTTGTTTGTTCAGATGGGTCTAAATGGCTGTAATAATCTAGATTTTCTTTGTATTTGTTTATTAACTTTTCTAGTAAATCATGTGCTTTGGCTTTTTCGCCAACATCATAATATCCTTTAGCAAAAGGCTCAACTAATGAGTAATAACCAAATTTATCTAATGGCATTTTTGTCATAGCTAAATTGATAATATTTTTGGCTTTGTCAATTTTACCTTCAGTAATTAATTGTTTCATTAATCTGGAAAGATTAGTACGATACGTGATACTGTTACGTCTTGTTTCTGGATCATGATAAATTTTATCGCTTTCGCTATTACCCCAATCCCATTTCATTACGATATCATACATTTTATCAGCGTCAATTTGCCCCATGTCCATTGGTCCGCCATCTTTATTAGGAACGGTTTTAATTGGGACAAGTTTATACACCATTCCGTCTAATTGTAGATAGTTTTTTAGCCATAAATAATCTTCATCGTCAAAAGCACCACCACTAAAATAAATTGGTCTTTTCCAATCGTTATTAGCTAATATATCAAGCATCATTAAACGATTTTTGTATAAAGCACTTCCTTTAATATCAATGTCGATATAAGGAACAATAGAGTCGTAATACTTAGGAGCAACTACCTTATTCTTGATAATATTATCCTTGTTTATAGTAAGACGGAGTTTATTAGTTGGATAAAAGTGAATCGTTTGTCCGTTTTGCATTTCAACTGTTGACTTAGGGTTTTTTATAAAATCAATAAAACCTTTAATGTCCCAACGACTATCTATTTTTGGAATATGCGCCACATAATCTAATTTATCACCTACATATTGTTCGTGAACAAAAGATATTGGTAATGCATTCGATTCGTATGTTTTTGTTTTCATCTGATCGATATACCAATCGGTCATGAATAGACTTGTATTTACGATTTTAACATCTGTTCTTATTTTCTCTATTTCCTGAGCGTACCATAACGGGAAGGTATCATTATCTCCAATGGTATATAAAATCGCATTAGGATCGCATGAGTTTAAATACGCTTTAGCCATTGCTACAGCAGTATATTTATTAGATCTATCGTGATCATCCCAGTTTTGAGAAGCCATAAGTATCGGAGCAGCAAGTAAGCTACCTGCAATAACTATAGGTCCGGCAATTCTTGGTGCTATATATTTCTGCAGGGTTTCATAGAGTGCGTAGACCCCGAATCCTATCCAGATTGCAAATACATAAAAGGATCCGACTAATGCATAATCTCTCTCTCGAGGTTCAAAAGGTCTTTCGTTTAGGTAAATTTTTAATGCTAAACCAGTAAATAAGAATAAAGCTAATAGGACATAGAAACTTTTTAAATCTTTATTTGCATGGTACATTAAACCGATTAAACCAAGGATGAAAGGCAAGAAAAAATAAACATTTCTTCCTTTATTATTTAATACATCCGATGGTAAATTGTCTTGAGAACCTAAATGAATTGAATCCATAAATTTGATTCCACTAATCCAGTTTCCATCTAAATTATCATATTTCCCTTGAGTGTCACTTTGGCGACCTACAAAGTTCCACATTAAATATCTCCAGTACATATATCCGAATTGGTATTCGAACATAAAGCTAAAGTTGTCTGCAGTTGTTGGTTTTTCAACAATTAAATAATCACCATAACTTCTTAAGAATTTCACATAACCCTCATTATCAATTTGTTTTTGAGCGTATGCTTTTCTAAATTCAGTGATTGTTTTTTCAACTTCATGTCTAAGTTGAGCAGTTGCTTTGTTAAACTCATCTTCAGATAATTGACTTGGGTCGATACCGTATTTTTGCAAATCATCTTCATAAGGGTAATTTGGGTTTATCTTAAATGCAGGAGGATTAGTAAAGTTAATGTAGTTTTCTACATGCTCAGTACTCCACATTCTTGGTAAAAAAGCTTTTTGTGCATCGTCAGTATTTTGTACTGCGTTTTTATAATTATTGGTAATAATATATTTACCAGTTTTATAGTCTCTTTCGTAATTCGGTTTTTTGTCTAGATAAGGAGTGTTTTTATCTAATCCTGCAAAAACTTCCGTGTATTGAGGTCCGTAAAACAATGGGTTTACACCGTATTGTTCACGGTTGTAATATGCAAGTACTTCGGTCGCATCCGAAGGTTTGTTTTCGTTAATTACAGTATTAGCATTTGCTCTGATAGGTAGCATTAACCAAGTAGAGAATCCAATTAAAATGAATAAGATACAAAGAATTATAGTGTTGTAAAAAACAAGTCCTTTTTGTTTTGTGTAACGTAATCCAAAATAAAAGAAAGCGATAAAAGCTAAGGCAACAAATATAGTTCCTGAGTTAAAAGGTAATCCCATTTCGTTAACCATGAAAATCTCGGTTTTACCAAAGAAAGCCATCGTTAAAGGAAGTAATAATATGAAGATAAATAATAAGACAGCTACAACTACTATATTGGCAACAATGAAGTTTTTGATAGTAACTTTTTCGTAGTTTTTAAAGAAATAAAGAAATCCAATTGCCGGAATTGTAAGCAAAGCCATGAAGTGTACACCAAATGAAAGACCTACAACTAATGAAATAATTAGTAACCATTTATTTCCTCTTGGAGTATTCATGTCTTGTTCCCAACGTAATCCCAGCCAAAAAAGTAAAGCGATTAATAAGGATGCCATAGCATAAACCTCTGCTTCGACAGCATTAAACCAGAAACTATCAGAAAAAGTATAGGCTAGAGCCCCTACAAAAGAACTTCCTAAAATTACAATAGCGTTATTTTGATTTACTTCGGCAAAACGACCAACTAATTTTTTAAGGATAATAGAGGACGACCAGAACATGAATAATATTGTAAAGGCACTTGAAAAAACAGACATCATATTAACCATTAATGCCACATGCTGGTTATCTATTGCAAACATTGCAAAGAAAGCACCCATCATTTGGTATAAAGGGGCACCAGGAGGGTGACCAACTTCAAGCTTTGCTGCTGTAGCGATGTACTCGCCACAATCCCAAAAACTCATGGTAGGTTCGACAGTTAGGGTGTAAGTTATTAAAGCGATTGTAAATGTTAACCAACCAATAATTGTATTCCATTTATTAAAGTTGAATTGTGCCATATTTAGGTATTAAAAATTTGTCCTTATTTTATCTTACAAAGAAAATGTTTTTTTATGTAATCAAACTAGCATTAACAAATTTTTCTAAAAAAGTAATTATAAAAACTAACATGTTGTTTTTGAATAGGTTTCGAGAAACGGCGGAGCTTTGTTCGAAAAAAAATCAATTTTTTTTCAAATTTTTGTTCAAAAAGTTTGCGCAAACTAAAAAAAGCTCTAAATTTGCACTCGCTTAACAGCACTGCTGGTCTATGGTGTAATGGTAACACAACTGTTTTTGGTGCAGTCTTTCAAGGTTCGAGTCCTTGTAGACCAACATAAGAAGCCTCTCAAACGAGAGGCTTTTTTTATGGAATTAAGTCAGATTTCTTAGGAGATTTAAAAAAAAAATAAAACTTCATGGGAGGTGATGATATGTTTAAAAAGAGAGATTGCTGTTTGGTAATCTCTCTTTTTATTTGATTTTTTTTCAATTTGATTTTTTTGTAAAAAGGTTTTGTTGTATGGTGCGATATAAAAAATTTGCACAAACTAAAAAAAGCTTTAAATTTGCACTCGCTTAACAGCATTGCTGGTCTATGGTGTAATGGTAACACAACTGTTTTTGGTGCAGTCTTTCAAGGTTCGAGTCCTTGTAGACCAACATAAAAAGCCTCTCAATTGAGAGGCTTTTTTTATGGAATAAATTTAAGGATTTTTAAATCTTGTATTTTTGTGAGATGATTTTTTTTGTTTTTTGTTTGTCTAGATTTTAAAAGTCATTACAGGGCGTACTGCATGATTTACTAAATCTTCGCTAATGCTTCCGTTAAAGAAGTGTGCAAATCCAGTTCTTCCATGTGTGCACATTCCGATTAAATCAGCGTCAACACTATTAGAGAAATTTATAATGCCGTTTTCTATATTAGTATCGTTGTAAATGTTGGTTGAATAATTATTAAGATTGAATGGAGCGATAAAATCATTCATTATTTTCTCGGCAACATGAGTCGGTTTGAAACTATTTGGAGTGCAAATCATGACTAAATGTAATTTAGAATCGAAGAATTTAGTGAATTCAATCAATTTTTTAAAAGGTTTTTCAGTTTCTTTTGAGAAATCTGAAGCAAAAACAAAATTTGTAGTTTTGAAAGTTTCCATGTGTTTTTTAATGACCAAAACTGGAATTTCAGAATGACGAACTACTTTTTCAGTATTCGATCCTATAAGTAATTCTTCAAATCCAGAAGAGCCATGTGAACCCATAACTATTAAGTCGATTTCGTGTTCATTACTTACTTTTGCAATTCCTTCAGCTGGTCTGTCGAGTTTTACCATCTCAGTTATTGTAAGTCCGTCTAGGTAGGGTCTCTCGGTGATTTTAGAAAGCATTTCGTTGGCTTTTTTCATAAATAACATGGTCTCAGGGATGCTGATTCCGCCAGTAATTGCATCATTCATTTGGCTAGGTAATTCTAGTGTATGAAGTATGATTATCTCAGAGTTATTTTTTTTAGCGATTTGTGCAGCGGCTTTTAAAGCGTCTTCTGCATGCTCAGAAAAATCGGTAGGAACTAAAATGCGTTTCATAACTTTGTGGTGTTAAATTATGTGAAAAATCATTTATTTTAATGCTTTAATAAAGATAAGAAATATTTTTACAGCAATCAATTTATTTTGATTTATAAAAAAACACTATATTTGCACCGTTATTTATTAAAATCTAAATAATGAGGGGACTAAATGTCCCCTCTTTTTATAAAAGTATGACATTTAAAGAAAAAGTAAACGTATTAATAGCTGAAGGTCTCTTAGAAAAACCATCAATTTTTTTAATAGACTTAACCATTACCGATGCTTTCAAGATAATTGTATCTTTGGATGGAGATAATGGTGTGCTCTTGCAAGACTGTATTGATGTTAGCCGTGCTATTGAGAATAATTTGGACAGAGAAGAACAAGATTTTTCTTTGGAAGTGGCTTCGGTAGGAGTTGGTTCACCATTAAAAATGGTTAGACAATACAAGAAGAACATTGGTAGAACATTGATTGTGAATACTAATGGTGAAAAAATTGAGGCTGAATTAGTTGATGCTAATGAAGATTTCATAATTTTGTCTTGGGAAGCAAGAGAACCTAAGAAAATAGGAAAAGGAAAAGAAACAGTTCAAAAAGAGCAACAAATACCTTATACAGAAATTAAAGAGGCAATTGTTACAGTAACATTTTAATTAAAGAATTCGCATGGAAAATTTAGCATTAATCGATTCATTCTCAGAGTTTAAAGATGATAAACTTATTGATCGTGTAACGCTTATGGCAATTTTAGAAGATGTATTTAGAAATGCATTGAAGAAAAAATACGGTTCAGATGATAACTTCGATATTATCATAAATCCTGATAAGGGAGATATGGAAATTTGGAGAAGAAGAGTAATCGTTGCCGACGAAGATCTAGATTTTGAAAATGAAGAAATTACTTTGACTGAAGCAAGAAGAATTGAAGCGGATTTTGAAATTGGTGAAGAAGTTTCTGAAGAAGTAAAATTAATTGATTTAGGTAGAAGAGCTATTTTAGCTTTGCGTCAAAACCTTATTTCTAAAATACATGAACACGATAATACAAATCTTTACAAGCAATTTAAAGATATTATTGGAGATATTTATACTGCCGAAGTGCATCATGTTCGCCCAAGAGTTGTAATTTTGGTGGATGATGAAGGAAATGAAATTGTTTTACCAAAAGAAAAACAAATCCCATCTGACTTTTTCCGTAAAGGAGATAATGTTCGTGGTATTATTGAAAGTGTTGAATTAAAAGGGAATAAACCTCAAATTATTATGTCTAGAACTTCTGAGAAGTTTTTAGAGAAATTGTTTGAACAAGAAATTCCTGAAGTTTTCGACGGTTTAATTACAGTTAAAAATGTAGTTAGGATTCCTGGTGAAAAAGCAAAAGTAGCGGTAGATTCTTATGATGACAGAATTGACCCGGTTGGAGCTTGTGTAGGTATGAAGGGATCTCGTATTCATGGAATTGTACGTGAGTTAGGAAACGAAAATATAGATGTTATTAATTATACTAGTAACATTCAATTATATATTACTAGGGCTTTAAGTCCTGCAAAAGTATCTTCAATTAAGATTAATGAAGAAACAAAAAGAGCCGAAGTTTTCTTGAAATTAGAAGAAGTTTCTAAAGCTATCGGTAGAGGTGGTCATAACATTAAACTAGCTGGTCAATTAACAGGCTATGAGCTTGATGTTATTAGAGAAGGTGATGTAGCAAGCGGTGAAGACGATGACGTAGAATTAACTGAGTTCTCTGATGAAATCGAAGATTGGGTTATCGAAGAGTTTGCTAAAATAGGATTAGATACTGCAAAAAGTATTTTAAAACAAGAAGTAGAAGATTTAGTAAGAAGAACAGACCTAGAAGAGGAAACGATTTTAGATGTAATGCGAATACTAAAAGAAGAGTTTGATAGTTAGTCTATCTTTCTCACAACACAACGAATAGGTAATAATAAAAAGGTTTTATGTCTGAAGAGAGAGTAATAAGAATAAACAAGGTTTTAAGGGAATTAAATATTTCATTAGAAAGAGCTGTGGATTATCTAAAAGATAAGGGAATTGCTATTGATGCAAATCCAAACGCAAAAATTTCTAATCAGGAATTTAATATCCTACAAAGCCAATTTGCGGGCGATAAGGGAAATAAGGAGGCTTCTAAAGAAGTTGGTGAGGAAAAGAGAAAAGAGAAAGAAGCATTGCGTGTAGAACGCGAAAAAGAAATTGAAGACAAACGCAAACAAGACGAAGAGCGCCAAAAACAACAAGAGGTTATAAAAGCGAGAGCTGTAGTAACTGGTCCAGTTCAAGTTGGTAAAATTGATTTAAATCCGAAAAAGCCTGCAATTATTCCAAACACTCCTTCAGTAGCAGAGCCAGAAAAAGTTGAAATACCTAAGGAAGTTGTAAAGCAAGAAAAACCTGTTCAAAAAGAGGTAGTTCAACCTGTACAACCACCAGTTCCTGTTGCTGAGAAAAAAGAAGAAAAACCTGTCGTTGAGAAAGTTGTTGAGAAAAAAGAGTCTAAGCCAGTTGTAGTTGCTCCAGTAAAGGAACCTGTTGTAAAAGCAGAACCTGTTGCTCCAGTTGCGCCTCCTGTTGAAGAATCGATAACAACACAATATCAAAAATTATCTGGTACTACTCTTACTGGTCAAACAATTGATTTATCTCAATTTAATAAGCCTAAAAAGAAAAAAGAAGATCCAAAGATAACTCCTAATAAACCAGGAGCTCCAGGAGCAGCTGCAAATAACGCTAATAAAAATAAGCGTAAAAGAATTGCTCCTAAACCAGGTGCGCCTAGACCGGCAACGCCACCAGGAACACCAAATCCTAATAAAATCACTCCAAATACAGGAGGAGCTGGAGGAGGTTTTAATGCTAACAGAAGTGCAAGACCAGGTTTTGTAAAAGGAAACCGTCCTGCAATCGTTGCAAAAGTAGAGCCTACTGAAGAGGAAGTAAAAAACCAAATTAGAGAAACGCTTGAAAAACTACAAGGTAAAGGTGGAAAATCAAAAGCTGCTAAATACCGTAGAGATAAGAGAGACACGCACCGTCAGAAATCTGATGATGAGCAAAGAGCTTTAGACGAAGGAAGTAAAACTATTAAAGTTACTGAGTTTGTTACTGTAGGTGAAATTGCAATTATGATGGATGTGCCAATTACTAAAGTTATTGGTACTTGTATGTCACTTGGTATCATGGTTACCATGAACCAGCGTCTTGATGCAGAAACATTAACTATCGTAGCCGATGAGTTTGGTTATGAAGTTGAGTTTATTACTGTAGATATCGAAGAAGCTATTGAAGTAGTTGCAGATAAAGAAGAAGATTTAGTTGTAAGAGCGCCAATTGTTACTGTAATGGGTCACGTCGATCACGGTAAAACATCTTTACTGGATTATATCCGTAAAGAAAATGTTATCGCTGGTGAGTCTGGAGGAATTACACAACACATTGGAGCATACGGTGTAACATTGGATAATGGTCAAAAAATCGCATTTTTAGATACACCAGGTCACGAGGCGTTTACCGCGATGCGTGCACGTGGAGCTCAAGTTACCGATATTGCTATTATTGTAATTGCGGCGGATGATGATATCATGCCACAAACAAAAGAGGCAATTTCTCACGCACAAGCTGCAGGAGTACCAATTATATTTGCTATAAATAAAGTTGATAAGCCAAATGCTAACCCTGAGAAAATTAAAGAAAGATTAGCAAGTATGAATTTACTTGTAGAAGATTGGGGAGGAAAAATCCAATCGCATGATATTTCTGCAAAAACAGGATTAGGTGTTAAAGACTTATTAGAAAAAGTATTATTAGAGGCTGAGATTTTAGATTTAAAATCAAACCCTAATAAAGCAGCACAGGGAACTGTTGTTGAGGCTTTCTTAGATAAAGGAAAAGGATATGTTTCGACTATCTTAGTACAACACGGAACGCTTAAAATTGGAGATTATATGCTAGCTGGAAAACATCATGGTAAAATTAAAGCCATGCATGATGAAAGAGGGCACACAGTTCTAGAAGCTGGTCCGTCAACTCCAGTATCTGTTTTAGGTTTAGATGGTGCGGCAACTGCAGGTGATAAGTTTAATGTATTTGAAGATGAAAAAGAAGCAAAACAAATTGCATCTAAACGTTCTCAATTAATGCGTGAACAATCTGTACGTACACAAAGACATATTACATTAGACGAAATTGGTCGTCGTATTGCTCTTGGTCAATTTAAAGAATTGAACGTGATCCTTAAAGGTGACGTGGATGGTTCTGTTGAAGCATTATCTGATTCGTTCTCTAAATTGTCTACTGAAGAAATTCAAATTAATATTATCCATAAAGGAGTTGGAGCGATTACTGAAACTGACGTTATGTTGGCTTCTGCATCAGATGCGATTATTATCGGATTTAATGTTCGTCCAGCAGGAAATGCAAGACAGTTAGCAGATAAAGAAGAAATCGATATCCGTTACTACTCTATTATTTATGCTGCTATCGATGACTTAAAAGATGCAATGGAAGGAATGTTAGCTCCTGAAATGAAAGAAGAAATTCTTGGAACTGCAGAAATTAGAGAGATATTCAAAATTTCTAAAGTTGGATCTATTGCAGGATGTATGGTGATGGATGGTAAAATTGCAAGAAACTCTAAAATCAGAATTATTAGAGAAGGTGTTGTAGTATTTACTGGAGAGTTATTGGCATTGAAACGTTTCAAAGACGATGTTAAAGAAGTTTCTAAAGGATACGATTGTGGTATTCAAATTAAGAACTTCAATGATATCGAAGAGCGTGATGTGATCGAGGCTTACCATGAAGTAGCAATCAAAAAGAAATTGAAATAGAATTTTATATTTTCAAAAAAAAATCCCGACTTGTCGGGATTTTTTTTTGTTATGTGCTAGAATTTCTTTTTGCCAAAAGAATAAGATACGGTTAAAGAAGGTCCGTTATATCCCCATTTTAAATAACCTTGTGCTCTGTTTTTTTCTGCATCTACAGTGAAGTTTAGTCCTGTATAACCTAAAGCGAGATCTAAGTTCTTTACGACTTCATACATGAGGGAGAAATTGTAACTAATGATTTTTCCATCTATGTTGTCTATTTTTACAGAAAGATAACTAACATTGCCATTGAGAGCTAGTCTATCTGTAAAAGCATATCCACCCCATATTCCTATATCTGGTAAAGGTGCTGTAAACCCAAAGCTATCTTCATAGCCAATACTTGCGGTATTTCCTTCGAAGTTGATACCGACATCACTTTTTAGAACGTGTACTCCAAGCATTAAGCCTAATTCATATTTCGGACTAGTAAGAAATGCATAGCCATATGAAATCATATAGATATTCGTATCAAAAAAGGCTGTAATATCTGAATTAACCGTATAGGTATGATCTTTAAACTCGATATCTTTTTGTAGTGTATGATGAGAATCACGATTTAGGTTAAAGTAACTGAGGTCTAATCTTGATCTACGAGATATTCGCCATTGTAAATTAGCTAAGAAAGTAGTTGTTGATTCGCGGAAGCCTAAATCATCTTCAAAATCTATTGTTGTTCCAAAAGTATGATTTTGATTTCCTACTTCAACCTTAGTGTTGTTTATGGGAAAAAAAATACCAGCAGTAACCTTAAAGCGCTTAACAAACCATGGCGGAGTAGGTTTTTGTTTTTTGAAGGAATTGAAATCATTAATGGATCCTTCTTCTATTGTTAAATCTTGAGGGTCTAGGCTATAAAGAGAGCTGTTAAAAGGCTCATTTGGCAGACTAGCGACTTCTTCTTGTGAACATGCTAGAATTGGCAGTAATAACATTCCAAATAACAGTGCGCTTGTTGAAAAAACTTTTGATTTCATGATTATGTTTTTTTAAGATGTTGGCTTAGTTGTATTAGGTAAAAGTTAATTATGTGAATGTGACTACAAAATTCAGTAGTTTATTGATATAAAACGTAAATATTAAGAATGGATAGGTTGCAAATTAGAATATGAAACAGAAAGATGAAATATGTTTAGATGCGACAAAAGTATTATTCCGTCCTTTATATAAGTGTTACTTGTTATTTGTACTCTAAATTACAAGAGTATTGGTAATCAAATGTGTTTTGTTTTATATGGTATAAATTAAAAAGGGTTAAGGAATTTTTATCATGAAAATGCTTTTGTTGTGTTAAAGGAGCTTTTGTGGTGTAAATGTTTTTAATCAAGTTTTTTATGAGGTTTAAAATATTTCATATTATTAAGGGATTAACGTCTTTTAAAGTTAATTCAAAAAATGTTGCTTACAATTTTACAAATGTTGAGCAGCTAAGAGAAGTTATGCCAGGTTTGTTACAGGGGTATTTGTCTGAGGAAGAAATGCCAAATAGTTTAATGTTGTTACCGTCACCTCCAGAATATACTTCTGCGTCTTTTTCTATTGATTTAGAATATGCAAAAAGAGCAGCTGAATCTTATGATGATATGCGATTCATGCAAGCTAAGAAGGATGCAAATCTCTCTTTTCCCGCAGCGGCAAAATCTTTTGAATCAACTTTAGGGATTGAAATTAGTAAAGAAAAGACGCCTAAGCTTTATATACTTATGCGTAGAATAATGACAGATGCAGGTTTGTCAACCTATGCGGCTAAAAATCATTATAACAGAGAGCGTCCATTTGTGATGAATAATGTCAAAACTTGTACTCCGGAGCAAGAGGAAGTTCTTCGTAAAGTTGGTTCATTTCCTTCTGGTCATTCTGCTGTGGGGTGGGCGTGGGCATTAGTATTTAGAGAAATTTTCCCTGAGAATGAAAAAATGATTTTGGAACGAGGGTATGATTTTGGCGAAAGCCGTATTATTTGTCATGCGCATTGGTATAGCGATGTAGAAATGGGTAGGGTGATGGGTAAGGTGACTGTGGATAGGCTTAGAGATAATGCAGATTTTCAAAAAGATTTGGCTGCGGCTAAAAAAGAAGTGAGGCAATACAAGAGTAATATACTTTAAGAATGGAGTTTGTTTTTAATGGGAGAAAATAATAATTGTACCTAAGAATTGGGGGAGAATGAGGATGGTTGGTATTTGGAAATAATGAGCTTAAAGTAAAGGTTGTATTGATTAAGAATTTTAGATTTTTAAGTTTTATCTATTTGGATATGTGTGATTTGGGTAGTTTTTTAGAGCTATTTGGTAAAGTAAAACCGCCTTTAGTTAAGGCTAATAAAAAAGACAGAATCCATTCAAGTTGAATGGATTCTGTCTTTTTCTTATGTGTTAAAATGATGATTTTATTTGCCTGGTTTGATAAGAAATACATTTTTATATCTCTTTTTTATGTCGGCTAAATTTCTCTCAGCTTCAATTTTACTTTTAAAATTTCCAACCATAACTTTATAGTTTGGGGTGTTGAAAATTATTGTTCCATCGATGTTTTTGAACTCTTGTTTGAAGTCAATCAGTGTTTTTTTTGCTTCTTCACTCTTGCCGCTAAAAATCTGGATTTTGTAACTGTCGTTAACGCTAATTGACGGGTTAATTTTACGTTTTTCATTCAATAATTGCTCGAATTTGGGGTCTTGGTTTAGTGCAATGTTTTGATCTTGTGCGTTAATGTTATATGCCAAAACTAGTAGTAATGATGTGTAAAGTGTTTTCCTTCTAGGGGTTAAAATTCTCATAATGTGATGGTTTTTATGCAAAAATAGTATTTAATATATAAATGGATATTAGAAAAATTATTTAGAATTGATATAAATTGGTATTTAAGACTATTTTAAGGTTTTGAGAATAGTTCTTAAATTGTATTTTTGTGCAAGTTTTAAAAGAAGGTATTCTTTTTTGTGTAATTCGTATACAGAAAAAACCGTACCAAATTTTAGTAGATAATCATTATACAATATGGAAAAGGTGGGTAACCATAATTCGATCTCAAGGAAATTATTTTTAAGCTTAGGGCTAACGTTAATTTTCTCGCTAACTTCATTTGCACAAGATGCTGCTGCTCCAGCAGCGCCTGATGCTGCTGCTACTGTAGCAACTCAGGGAGGTGATCCGGTAAAGGGTAAAGAACTTTTTAATGCAAATTGTGCTGCATGTCATAAACTAGATGGGAAATCGACAGGTCCTGAATTAAGAGGCGTGTCGGCAAAACATGATAAAGCTTGGTTGTACAAGTGGATTCATAATAGCTCTGATTTGATTAAATCAGGTGACCCAGTTGCTGTGAAGCTTTTTGCTGATCACAACAAAGCAGTGATGACTCCATTTCCTCAATTATCAACAGGGGATATTGATAACATTATTGCTTATACTTCTGAGCCTAAGGCTGAGCCTAAAACTCCAACGGCAACTGCTGCTGTTCCGGGTACAGGAGGTGAAAGTGGGGCTATTTCTAATAGCGTAATCCTAGGGGCGCTTGCTCTGGTAATGGGTATGTTAGTAGTGATGCTTTACTTAGTAAACAATGTATTAAGAAAAGTTGCGAAAGCAAATGGAATCGATGTTGCTCCAAAAGAGCCAAGAGTTTCATTATGGAAAGCGTTTGCTAGAAATCAATTTTTGGTTTTAGTTGCTTCTATATTCTTGTTATTGGCAAGTGGTTATTTTGTGTATGCTTACTTAATGCAAGTAGGTGTAGATCAGAATTATGAGCCAATTCAGCCAATTCACTATTCTCACAAAATTCACGCAGGAGATAACGAAATCAATTGTAAATATTGTCACTCTGCTGCTCGTGTAAGTAGGACTGCTGGTATTCCTTCTTTGAATGTTTGTATGAACTGTCATAAAAACATATCAGAGGTTGCTGAATCTACTGCTACTCCTGAGTACAGCAAAGCATTCTATGATGAGCAAATCCAAAAATTGTATAATGCAGTTGGATGGGATAAAGCTACTCAAACATATACAGGGAAAACACAACCAGTAAAATGGGTTCGTATTCATAATTTACCTGATTTTGTATACTTTAATCACTCACAACACGTTTCGGTTGCTGGTATCGAATGTCAAACTTGTCACGGTCCAGTACAAGAGTATGAAATCATGAAACAGTATTCTAAATTAACAATGGGATGGTGTATTGATTGCCATAGAAAAACTGATGTTAAGATGGAAGGAAACGAGTATTATGCTAAAATACATGAAGAGCTTTCTAAAAAATACGGTGTAGAGAAATTAACTGCAGCGCAAATGGGAGGTTTAGAGTGTGGTAAATGCCACTATTAATCAAATTATTAAGATTTTAATATTTATATACAATGTCATCAAACAAAAAATACTGGAAAAGTGTTGAAGAGCTAGACGAAAATAGTTCTATTGTTGAGGCGCTTAGAAATAACGAATTTGTTGAAGAAATTCCTACTGATGAATTTTTAGGAAATGCAGATGCATTAGCATCGTCTTCAACTTCACGTCGTGACTTTTTAAAGTACGTTGGGTTTAGTACTGCAGCAGTTACGCTTGCAGCTTGCGAAGGCCCTGTTCACAAATCGATACCTTATGTACTGCAACCAGAACAAATCATACCAGGTGTAGCTGATTATTATGCAACAACTGTTTTTGATGGTTTCGATTTTGCTAATCTTTTAGTAAAAACACGTGAAGGGCGTCCTATTAAAATTGACAATAACACAATTTCAGGAGCGAAATTTTCAGCCAATGCTAGAATCCATGCGTCTATATTATCATTATATGATAGTATGCGTTTGAAAGAACCTAAATTGGAAGGAAAAAATTCAACTTGGTCTGCTGTTGATTTAAAAATTAAATCTAGTATTGCTGAGGCGAATGCTAAAGGTGGTCAAATTGTATTATTAACAAATACTTTGGCAAGTCCATCTACTGAAAAATTAATTGCTGAGTTTATAGCTAAAAACCCTAATGCAAAACATGTTGTTTATGATGCGGTATCGTCATCATCTGCTTTGGATGCATTTGAAACAGTTTATGGTGAAAGAGCTTTAGTTAATTACGATTTCTCAAAAGCTTCACTTATCGTTTCGGTAGGAGCTGACTTCTTGGGAGATTGGCAAGGAGGAGGGTATGACTCAGGTTATGCACAAGGACGTATTCCTAGAAATGGAAAAATGTCTCGTCACTTCCAATTAGAAGCAAATATGACTTTGTCTGGTGCTGCTGCTGATAAGCGTTTACCTATGTCGACTGCAAATCAAAAACAAGCATTAGTTCATATATATAATGTTGTAACAGGTTCTTCTGTAGCTGTTAATTTAGACAGTCAGTTTAAAGCAGAAGTAACTAAAGCGGCTCAACAATTAAAAGCTGCTGGTTCAAAAGGAGTATTAGTATCAGGAATTCAAGATAAAAATGCTCAGTTATTAGTTTTAGCTATCAACCAAGCGTTGGTGAGTGAAGCTTTTACAACTTCTGAAACAAGACAAATCAGAAAAGGATCTGATGCTAAAGTAGCTCAATTAATTAATGATATGAAAGCAGGTAGCGTTCATACATTACTTATGAGTGGAGTTAATCCAGTTTATACATTAGCAGATAGCGAATCTTTCGCTGCAGGATTGAAAAAAGTAAAAACATCTGTTGCTTTCTCTTTAAAACAAGATGAAACTGCTGAGCTTGCAACAATTGCTGCTCCAGTTCCTCATTACTTAGAGGCTTGGAACGATGTATCTATTACAAAAGGAACTTATGGTCTTACTCAACCGACTATTCGTCCTATATTTGATACAAAACAATTTCAAGATGTTTTGTTATCTCTAACAGGAAATTCTGGAACATTCTACGATTATATCAAAGCAAATGCTTCTGGAATAATTGCAGGTTCTACTTGGAATAAAGTTTTACACGATGGTATTTTTGTTGGAACTGCTTCGGCACTTTCTGCAGGTTCTGTTGATTATAGTGCTGCTGCAAATGCAGTATCACAATCTAAAGCTTCTGGTGATTTCGAATTAGTATTATATACTAAAACAGGAATGGGAGATGGACAACAAGCAAACAACCCTTGGTTGCAAGAGTTTCCAGATCCAATCACTAGAGTTTCTTGGGATAATTATGTAACTGTTTCTAATGCTGATGCTAAGAAGTTACAAATGTCTAATGAAATTGTTGCAAATGGAGGTTTAAACGGAAGTTATGCTACTATTACAACAGCTGATGGAGTAAAATTAGAAAACGTACCAGTAATTGTTCAACCAGGACAAGCGGTAGGTACTATTGGTTTAGCTTTAGGTTACGGACGTAAAGCTGCTCTAAAAGAAGAAATGATTGTAGGTTTAAATGCTTACTCTTTATATAAAGGTTTTAATGATGTACAATCTGTTAAGCTTGCAAAAGCTAGTGGAGAGCATGAGTTTGCTTGTGTTCAAGGTCAAAAAACTTTAATGGGAAGAGGAGATATTATAAAAGAAACTTCTCTTGAGATATTTAATACTAAAGATGCTGAATTTTGGAACGAACAACCAAAAGTATCTTTAGATCACAATGAAGTAGCAGCTACATCTGTCGATTTATGGGATTCATTTGATCGTTCTACAGGACATCACTTTAATCTTTCAATTGATTTAAATGCTTGTACAGGATGTGGGGCTTGTGTTATCGCTTGTCACGCTGAAAATAATGTACCAGTTGTAGGTAAAGACGAGGTAAGAAGAAGTCGTGATATGCACTGGTTGCGTATCGATAGATATTACTCTTCTGAAAGTACTTTTGCTGGAGATAACGAAAGAAAAGAAAATATAGCAGGATTGTCAAGTTCATTGTCTACATTTAACGAAATGGAAAAAGCTGGAGATAATCCACAAGTTTCTTTCCAGCCGGTAATGTGTCAACATTGTAATCATGCACCTTGTGAAACTGTTTGTCCAGTTGCTGCAACTTCACATGGTCGTCAAGGACAAAACCAAATGGCTTATAACAGATGTGTTGGTACTCGTTACTGTGCAAACAACTGTCCATATAAAGTACGTCGTTTTAACTGGTTCTTGTATAACAAAAACAGTGAATTCGATTATCACATGAATGATGATTTAGGTCGTATGGTATTGAATCCAGACGTAAACGTTCGTTCTCGTGGAGTTATGGAAAAATGTTCTATGTGTATTCAAATGACACAAGCTACAATATTAAATGCTAAGAAAGAGGGTAGAGCTATCGTTGATGGAGAATTCCAAACAGCTTGTTCTAATGCTTGTTCTTCTGGGGCTATGGTATTTGGAGATGTAAATGATACAGAAAGCAAAGTTACTAAACTAGCTGCTGATGATAGAATGTATCACTTATTAGAGCATGTAGGAACAAAACCTAATGTGATTTATCACGTTAAAGTTAGAAATACTTAGTACAAAAAATTATTAATTAAGAAACAATATAAAGGATTATGTCGTCTCACTACGAAGCACCCATTAGAAAACCTTTAGTTATAGGTGATAAATCTTATCACGATGTAACTGTAGATGTAGCTGCACCTGTTGAAGGTAAAGCAAATAAACATTGGTGGATTGTATTTACAATCGCATTAACAGCTTTCCTTTGGGGATTAGGCTGTATAATTTACACCGTATCTACAGGTATCGGAACATGGGGATTAAATAAAACAGTTGGTTGGGCTTGGGATATCACAAACTTTGTTTGGTGGGTAGGTATTGGTCACGCCGGAACTTTGATTTCTGCAGTATTATTACTTTTCCGTCAACGTTGGAGAATGGCGATTAACCGTTCTGCCGAAGCAATGACAATTTTCTCTGTTGTACAAGCAGGTTTATTTCCAATTATTCACATGGGACGTCCATGGTTAGCATACTGGGTATTACCTATACCGAATCAATTTGGTTCATTATGGGTAAACTTTAACTCACCATTACTTTGGGACGTTTTTGCAATCTCTACGTATCTTTCAGTATCATTAGTTTTCTGGTGGACTGGTTTACTACCTGATTTTGCTATGCTACGTGATAGAGCAATTACTCCTTTTAATAAAAGAGTTTATTCTATCTTGAGTTTTGGATGGAGCGGTAGAGCAAAAGATTGGCAACGTTTTGAAGAAGTATCTTTAGTACTTGCAGGTTTAGCTACTCCACTTGTACTTTCTGTACATACAATTGTATCTATGGACTTTGCTACATCTGTAATTCCAGGATGGCATACTACAATTTTCCCTCCTTACTTCGTTGCAGGAGCGGTTTTCTCTGGATTCGCAATGGTAAACACCTTGTTGATCATTATGAGAAAAGTTTCTAATCTTGAAGCTTATATTACAGTTCAACACATCGAATTAATGAATATCGTAATCATGATTACGGGTTCTATTGTAGGTGTTGCTTATATTACTGAGTTATTTGTAGCTTGGTATTCAGGAGTAGAATACGAACAATATGCATTCTTAAACAGAGCTACTGGACCTTACTGGTGGGCATATTGGTCAATGATGACATGTAACGTTTTTTCTCCACAGTTCATGTGGTTCAAAAAATTAAGAACGAGTATCATGTTCTCATTTATAATTTCAATTGTTGTAAACATTGGAATGTGGTTTGAAAGATTCGTAATTATTGTTACTTCTTTACATAGAGATTACCTTCCATCTTCTTGGACAATGTTCTCACCAACATTTGTTGATATTGGAATTTTCATCGGAACAATTGGATTCTTCTTCGTATTGTTTTTACTTTACTCTAGAACATTCCCAGTTATTGCTCAGGCAGAGGTGAAAACTATTTTGAAAGGAACAGGAGATAATTACATTAGAGAAAGAGCAAATAAAGATTCACACCATGAGTAATAAAGTAATATACGCCATTTATAATGACGATGATATTTTGATGGATGCTGTAAAGAAAACTAGAGCTGCACATCATCATATTGAAGAAGTATTTACTCCATTTCCGGTACACGGATTGGATAAAGCAATGGGCTTAGCGCCAACAAGATTAGCAATATGTTCTTTTATATACGGATGTATTGGTATAACAGTTGCGACTACGATGATGAGTTATATTATGATTCACGACTGGCCTCAAGATATTGGTGGAAAACCAAGTTTCAGTTTCATTCAAAACATGCCTGCATTCGTGCCGATTATGTTTGAGATGACTGTGTTTTTCGCAGCTCACTTAATGGTAATCACTTTTTATATGAGAAGTAGATTATGGCCATTCAAAGAAGCAGAAAATCCTGATGTAAGAACAACAGATGATCATTTCCTAATGGAAATCGCTGTTAATGATAATGAAGAGGAATTAGTTTCTTTTTTCCAAAACACGGGAGCTGTAGAAGTTAAAGTAATAGAAAAGAATTAATTGTAGCTATGAAAAGTATATATAAAATAACACTTTTAGTTGGTATAACTATTTTAGTTTCATCTTGCCACAATAATTCGGCACCAAACTATCAGTACTTCCCTAATATGTATGAATCTTTAGCGTATGAACCATATGCAGAGGCTAATATTTTTAAAGGAGGAAAGGAAGGACAACTTCCAGTAAAAGGAACTATTAACAGAGGTTTTGAACCTTATGAATATGAGAATTCTACAGCAGGTTATGAATTAGCAAAAGCTAATTTGAAATCACCTTTAGATTCTTTAGATAGAAATTCAGATAAAGGAAAAGAACTTTTTGAAATCTATTGTATGAGTTGTCATGGTGCAACTGGAAATGGAAAAGGTAAATTGGTAGAAAGAGAAAAATTTCTTGGAGTTCCTAGTTATAAAGACAGGGTAATTACTGAAGGAAGTATTTTTCATGTTGAGACTTACGGATTAAATGCAATGGGTTCTCATGCAAATCAATTAAGTACTCACGAACGTTGGTTAGTTGCTGACTATGTTCTAAAACTAAAAAGCCAATTATAATAATTGTTGAACAAACTGATCGTATTAGATATGTATACATTTTCAAGTAAATTAAAAACTTTTTCTTTCATCTTAATGGCTGTAGGTCTTTTGGGTATTGGGTATGGTTTTTTAAATGCACCTAAAGATATTCAAGAAGTTGAAAAAATACTAGCTGCTGAGTCTCATGGTGGTCATGGAGAAGCGACTCATGAAACTGCTGAGCCAGCTCATGATGCACATGCTGAAGGAAAAAAAGAACACGCTCAAGTTGGTGCTGCAGATGAGCATACAAAACATTTAAACCATGTTTTACACCAATTGCAAAATAAACCATGGTCAGCATTATATGTTGCTTGTATTTTCTTTTTGCTGCTTTCTATGGGAGTTCTTGCATTTTACGCTATTCAACAAGTTGCGCAAGCAGGATGGTCTCCGGTATTGTTTAGAGTTATGCAAGGTATAACTGCTTACTTACCTGTAGGTTCTGTAATATTTTTTATAATTTTAGTGTTTTGTGGACTGCACTTCAACCATATGTTTGTATGGTTAGGAGATGGAGTAACAGATCCTAAAAGCCCAAATTACGATGCAATCATTGCTAATAAAGCAGGATATTTAAATTTTCCTTTTTGGATTATTAGAGCTGCAATATTCTTGATTGGATGGAATTTGTATAACTACTATACTAGACAAAGATGTCTTGCACAAGACGAAGCTAAAGATGATTTGAACTACAAAAAGAATTTCAAAATGACTGCTGGATTCTTAGTGTTCTTTATCGTTTCTGAGTCTATTATGTCTTGGGATTGGATTATGTCTATCGATCCACACTGGTACAGTACATTGTTTGGATGGTATGTGTTTGCTAGTTTCTTTGTAAGTGGTATCACTACAATTGCATTAGTGACTGTATACTTGAAATCTAAAGGATATTTAGAGCATGTAAATACAAGCCATATTCATGACCTTGCTAAATTTATGTTTGGTATTAGTGTTTTCTGGACTTATTTATGGTTCTCACAATTCATGTTGATTTGGTATGCAAATATTCCTGAAGAGGTAACTTATTTTGTTACAAGAATTCAACTTTATAACCTTCCTTTCTTTGGAGCTGTTGTTATGAATTTTCTTTTCCCATTGTTGATTTTAATCAATACTGATTTCAAGAGAATTAGCTGGGTAATTGTTATGGCTGGAATTGTAATTTTATTAGGACATTATCTTGATTTCTTCAATATGATTATGCCTGGTACAGTAGGTGATAGATGGTTTATTGGTGTTTCAGAAATTGCATCAGTACTTTTCTTCTTAGGTTTATTTATTTTTGTAGTTTTCACTGCATTAACTAAAGCTCCTTTGTTACCAAAAAGAAATCCATTTATAGAAGAAAGTAAACATTTTCATTATTAATATTTAAAGAAATAAACAGATGACAAGTTTGTTGGTAATTATAGTTTTAGTTTTATTAGCTGTAGCATTATGGCAATTGACCAAGATATTTGATCTTACTCAGGTAGGAGCAAAATCGGACGATTCTCAGGTTGCATCTGATAATGATAATAATGTTCAAGGGTATTTAATGTTCGGATTTTTAGCATTCATTTATATTTTTACAATATATGGATTGTTAAAATGGGGACCATTAGTATTACACACACCAGCTTCTGAGCATGGTAGTTTGGTTGATAGCCTTATGAACATTACTTGGGTTTTGATTTTTGTAGTTCAATTTATAACTCAAGGATTACTTTATTATTTTTCTTTTAAATATAAAGGAGAAAAAGATAAGAAAGCATTATATTTTGCTGATAATAATAGATTAGAGGCGCTTTGGAGTGTTATTCCAGCAGTTGTTTTGGCAGGATTAATTCTTTATGGATTATATGCTTGGAATAATATTATGTTTGTTGACAAAGATGAAGATACAGTTGTTATCGAATTATATGCTCAACAATTTAAATGGACTGCAAGATATGCTGGACCTGATAATGTTTTAGGTAAAGCTAACGTAAGATTAATCGAAGGTGTAAATACTTTAGGAGTTGATATGTCTGATCCATATGCACAAGATGATATTGTGGTTTCAGAATTACATATACCAAAAGGAAAGAAAGTACATTTCAAGATGCGTTCTCAAGACGTATTACACTCAGCTTACATGCCTCACTTTAGAGCGCAAATGAACTGTGTTCCTGGTATGGTTACAGAATTTGCTTTCACGCCAGTTTACACAACTGCAGAATATAGAGACTTAGAGTACATGGTAAAGAAAGTTGCTCATATTAATGAACTGCGTTCTAAGAAAAGTGTTGAACTAGTTGCAAAAGGAGAAACAGCTCTTGACCCTTATACTTTTGATTATTTATTACTTTGTAATAAAATTTGTGGAACATCTCACTACAACATGCAAATGAAAATAGTTGTTGATACACCAGAAGAGTATAAAAAATGGTTAAGCGAAAAAGCTACATTAGCTCAGGATATTAAAGCAGCAGTTGCTCCAGCTCCAGCAGAAGGTGCAGCAGGAAGCACTGATACTACCAAAGTTGATACTACCGCTAAAGTAGAAGCTCCTAAAGTAGCTATGAAATAATATTTATTTAAGAAATTTAAAGTATACATATATGTCAGCAGAAGGTCACGATCACGGACAAGATCACGAACACGAACACCACCATAAAGAGACATTCATTACTAAATATATCTTTAGTATTGATCACAAAATGATTGCCAAACAATACCTTATAACAGGTATTATTATGGGGGTAATTGGTATTGCAATGTCCTTGCTTTTTAGAATGCAATTAGCATGGCCTGAAGAGTCTTTTAAAATATTTAATGTTTTATTAGGAGATAAATTTGCACCAGATGGAGTAATGACTAATGATGTTTATCTTGCATTAGTTACCATACACGGAACCATAATGGTATTCTTTGTATTAACGGCTGGTTTGAGTGGTACTTTTAGTAACTTATTGATTCCGCTTCAAATTGGTGCAAGAGATATGGCCTCTGGATTCATGAATATGATTTCATACTGGTTATTTTTCTTATCAGCAGTTATAATGTTAAGTTCTTTATTTGTTGAAGCTGGACCTGCTTCATCTGGTTGGACAATTTATCCTCCATTAAGTGCTTTACCACAAGCAATTCCTGGTTCAGGAACAGGTATGACATTATGGTTAGTTTCTATGGCAATCTTTATTGCTTCATCATTGATGGGGTCATTAAACTACATCGTAACTGTTATTAATTTAAGAACAAAAGGTATGTCTATGACAAGATTACCTTTAACTATATGGACATTCTTCGTAACTGCTGTTATTGGAGTTATTTCATTCCCAGTATTATTATCTGCTGCATTATTATTGATTTTTGACAGAAGTTTTGGTACTTCTTTCTTCTTATCTGATATTTATATTGCTGGAGAAGTTTTACATTACCAAGGAGGTTCACCAGTTTTATTCGAACACTTATTTTGGTTCTTAGGACACCCTGAAGTTTATATTGTAATCTTACCAGCGATGGGACTTGTTTCAGAAATTATGGCTACGAATTCTCGTAAACCAATTTTCGGATACAGAGCGATGATTATGTCAGTTTTAGCAATTGCATTCCTTTCAACAATCGTTTGGGGACACCACATGTTCGTTTCTGGAATGAATCCATTTTTAGGATCTGTATTTACATTTACAACATTATTGATTGCAATTCCTTCTGCTGTAAAAGCATTTAACTGGATTACAACTTTATGGAAAGGTAACTTACAATTTAATCCTGCAATGTTGTTCTCTATCGGAATGGTTTCTACTTTCATCACTGGAGGTTTAACAGGGATCATCTTAGGAGATAGTACTTTAGACATTAACGTTCACGATACATACTTTGTAATTGCTCACTTTCACTTAGTAATGGGTATCTCTGCCCTTTACGGAATGTTTGCTGGTATTTACCACTGGTTCCCTAAAATGTATGGTAGAATGTTAAACAAAAACTTAGGATATATTCACTTTTGGGTAACTGCAGTTTGTGCTTACGGAGTATTCTTCCCAATGCACTTTATCGGATTAGCAGGTTTACCAAGACGTTACTATACTAATACAAACTTCCCGTTATTTGATGACTTACAAAACGTAAACGTTTTAATAACTGTGTTTGCTTTAGTTGGAGGAGCTTTCCAATTAGTGTTCTTATACAATTTCTTTAGTAGTATTTTCTACGGTAAGAAAGCAGTACAAAACCCATGGAAATCTACAACTTTAGAGTGGACTACACCAGTTGAGCATATTCACGGTAACTGGCCAGGAGAAATTCCTCACGTTTACCGTTGGCCATATGACTATAGTAATCCAAACTATGACGTTGATTTTGTACCTCAAAACGTACCAATGAAAGAAGGAGAAGAAGTTCTTCATCACTAAAAATATTTAAAACCTCTACTCATAGTAGAGGTTTTTTTTTGACTTCCTTTTTCTTTCTCTATCTTTGCTAAATGAATGAAAATTTAGATCCAACAACGAACCGCTATAACTCTGAAGAGTTTGATCTTGAAAAAAAATTAAGACCGCTTTCTTTTGATGATTTCGCGGGTCAAGATCAGGTTTTAGAAAACCTGAAAGTCTTTGTTGCTGCAGCTAATCAGCGTAACGAAGCATTAGATCATACGCTTTTTCATGGTCCTCCGGGACTTGGAAAAACTACTTTGGCAAACATACTTGCTAATGAATTAGAGGTTGGTATAAAGATTACATCAGGGCCAGTTCTGGATAAACCTGGTGACTTAGCTGGATTACTTACTAATCTCGAAGAAAGAGATGTACTATTTATAGATGAAATCCATCGTTTGAGTCCTATTGTTGAAGAGTACTTATATTCGGCAATGGAAGATTTTAAGATAGATATTATGATAGAGTCTGGGCCTAATGCAAGAACAGTTCAGATTAATTTAAATCCATTTACCTTAATCGGAGCAACAACACGTTCAGGTTTGTTAACAGCACCTATGCGTGCTCGTTTTGGTATCTCGTCACGATTACAATATTACACTACAGAGCTTTTAACTTCAATTGTAGAAAGAAGTGCTTCGATATTAAAAATGCCAATTTCTTTAGATGCTGCAATCGAGATTGCAGGTCGTAGTCGTGGAACACCTCGTATCGCAAATGCATTATTGCGTCGTGTTCGTGACTTTGCACAAATTAAAGGAAACGGAACTATCGATTTAGCTATTGCACAATATGCATTGAAGGCATTAAATGTCGATGCACATGGTTTAGACGAGATGGATAACAAAATCCTTCTTACCATTATTAGTAAATTTAAAGGAGGGCCAGTTGGATTGTCTACATTGGCAACAGCAGTTTCCGAAAGTAGCGAAACCATTGAAGAAGTATATGAGCCATTCCTAATTCAGGAAGGTTTTATTATGAGAACTCCACGAGGACGTGAAGTCACTGATAAAGCATACAAACATTTAGGTAGAATAAATACCAATATTCAAGGCGGATTATTTTAATTTTTTTTGAAGCTATTTCCTGCTGTCCGCTATATCTTTTTCTGGCTAAAAAACCAAAAAAAGGATGTCGCTCCCATCAGGGCTAAAACCGTTTCATATTAAATTTACATTGATAAATTCAAAAAGTACATATTCACAATTTATTAAATCCGAAGCCAAAAGGCTTGGGTTCTTATCTTGTGGAATTTCTAAAGCAGGATTCTTGGAACAAGAAGCCCCAAGGTTAGAAAATTGGCTTAATAAAAACCATAATGGTCAAATGGCCTATATGGAAAATCATTTTGATAAGCGGTTAGATCCTACTTTATTGGTTGATGATGCCAAAAGCGTAGTGTCGCTATTACTTAATTATTACCCTTCCGAAACTCAGGAGAATGATAGCTTTAAGATATCGAAGTACGCATATGGACAAGATTATCATTTTGTAATTAAAGAAAAACTCAAAGAATTACTTTTTTCCATTCAAGAGCAAATAGGTGATGTTTCTGGTCGCGTATTTGTTGACTCTGCTCCAGTTTTGGATAAAGCTTGGGCTGCCAAAAGTGGTTTAGGCTGGATAGGCAAAAACAGTAATTTAATTACACAAAAAGTAGGCTCTTTTTACTTCATTGCCGAACTTATTCTCGATTTAGACTTAGAATATGATTATGCCACTACAGATCATTGCGGTTCATGTACAGCTTGTATCGATGCTTGTCCCACACAGGCAATTGTTGCTCCTTATGTAGTTGATGGGAGTAAGTGTATTTCCTATTTTACAATTGAACTCAAAGAAAATATTCCACAAGAAATGAAAGGGAAATTTGATGATTGGGCATTTGGTTGCGATACCTGTCAAGATGTTTGTCCTTGGAATCGATTTTCTAAAGCACATTCAGAACCACTGTTTAATCCTAACCCAGATGTTATGGCAATGTCGAAAAAAGAGTGGTTAGAGATTACTGAAGAAACCTTTCAAGTGGTATTTAAAAACTCCCCTTTAAAAAGAACAAAATTTGATGGTTTAAAACGAAATATCAATTTCTTGAAATAGCCTTTTTATTTTGGATAATTTGTTAATTAGGGGTAGATGTTCTGTTTTAATTGTTAATAAAATTATTTTTTAAAGTAAAATTTGCAATAAAATTGAGTATAAGTTACTCGTAAAAGTATAAAATACGCAACCCTACGTTGCGTATTTTTTTATTCTATTATTTGAACTTTAATAAGTTATGAATTTTTGCGTTGAAGTTAGTGCGCGAAATGACTTTTATTGTTGTTATAAAAACTTTTAGTTGCTAAATTGTTAATTTTTTTCTCGATAAAATCTACATTTATTCGAAAAAAAGAGTACTTCAACGATAAAACAGGTAGTTCGACGAGTTATCTAGTTATTATTTTACCCTTTATATACTTTCGCCCCACCAAACTACCTATTTCTATAATCTTAAAGACGAATTTGAGTCGAAGCTAATTTATTTATGGCCCTTATTTTATTTTTCTTTTATAAAATTTTGAAAGATCTTTTCCTTAGATCTTCGGTAGAACAATCCCTCTTATTTAATTTATTCTCTTCGAATTCCTTCATTGGGTTTTCGAACAGTCATAGTATTACCTCAAACAAAACTGTTTATGTATAATTCTACTCTTAAAATGCTTAATTTTTTTAAGCAAACCTTTTTCATTGTATTTCTTTTATTTTCAACTAGCTTATTTTCACAGATTTGTGGAACGCCAGGAGGAGATGGTCCCGTTACAGTATCAAGTTCTATAAATACTTATTATCCTGTTAGTGATAATACAACTTTAAGTAAAGGAGCTCAATCTATAGTTTTAGGCAAAGTGCCTACAACGGATAAGCATAATAATGTTTTCGGTACAATACAAATATCTGCAGGGGATTTGATTTTGATTATCCAAATGCAGGATGCTATTATTGATTATAGGAATGATGCCAATTATGGTTCAGGAAATTCAAATAGTGGTCCTGACAATTTAGGGGGTACAGGATTTACACTTATTGGTAATACAGGTGTTTTTGAATATGTTATTGCAACCAATAGTGTTCCGTTAGCAGGGGGTAACTTAACTTTTAAAGGTACTGGTACTAATGGAGGTACTTTTAATAGTTTTTTTAATGCGGATGCAACACCTACGAGAGGGAAGAGAACATTTCAAATTGTTAGAGTACCACAATACTCTAATTTAAAGCTTACCTCTAAGATAACGACACCACCATTTAATGGTATAGCAGGTGGAGTTATTGCTTTTAATGTTTCTGGAACTTTCGATTTTAATGGATTTTCTATTGATGGAACAGCAAGAGGATTTAGAGGAGGATATAGCCCTATAGCTTTTTCAGGTGTAAATGATGCGACTTCTTATGTTGGTGATGCTTCAAAAACTTATATTTCAGGGAAAGGAGAAGGAATCGCAGGAACGCCTAGATATATGTGGGATGGTTATAACCAGGTAGATAATAAAGTTGAAGGTATGCCAGCAGGTTCTTCAGGTAGAGGAGCTCCTGCCAATGCTGGTGGTGGTGGTAATGACCACAACACCGGTGGCGGTGGCGGTGGTAATGGTGGTTTTGGTGGTTTAGGTGGTTACGGTTGGCAAGGAATTGGAGGACAAACTTGGCCAACTTATACTGGGGGAGGAAGACCTGGTTTTAGATCCTACCTAGATGCTACACCAGAATTAACAAGACTTATAATGGGAGGTGGCGGTGGCGCTGGAGATGCTAATAATGCTATCGATGGTGTAAAAGGAGGTGTCGGAGGAGCTATTGTACTTATTAATGCAGGAACAGTTCAAGGTAATGGGTTAATTGAAGTTAATGGAGGAAATGGTGCTCCGGGTGCATATGGTGGTACACCAGATGGAGCTGGAGGAGCTGGAGCTGGAGGGACAGTATTGTTGAATATTTCTAATACCAGTACTGGAGATATTACAATTAATGCAAAAGGAGGAAATGGAGGGAATACAGAAAATGATACTAAAAACGAGCACGGACCAGGTGGTGGTGGTGGTGGTGGAATCATTAGACATAATCTTGAGGGGACTGTAAAAATTACTACCAATGTAATTGGTGGTTTGGCAGGTAAAACTAATAAAGGAAGTGGAACTGGTTCTAATGTCCATGGTGCTAATGAGGGAGTAAATGGACATGTATCGACTTTTATCTCTAAAGATCTACCGCCAAATTTACAGGTTAACTCAAATTGTTTTCCTATTCTGGATACCAAAGTAAAATCGTTACCTAAAGCATCAGCTTGTAATTCGATTGGAGAGAAGGTTTCTTATGAAATACAAATAAAAAATACAGGGGTAGGAAATGCTGCCGGGGTCGATTTAGACTTTTATTTTCCAACAGGTATCGAATTTGATTCTGCTACCGCAACATATTCAGCAGATACTACTGGTCCTTCAGGTGCTTTAAGTAATACAGTTACATCTAAGAATAATCCTGTGTTTGGAGGGTTTAATATTGCTCAAAATGGAGTGGTTACGATAATCTTGGTTGGGAAAGTTATAGCGCCTATTGCTGCTGGTACATATAGTTCTAATGCACAAGCTTTATACTTTGATCCTACACGTACAACTGCCAATCCTACTAGAAAAATTACGGCAGCTGTAAACGCGTATGGTACAACTATAAATAAAAAATATGAAGGAGTTAACCAAATCGATGTGCCAGGAACGAACTTTAAAGGCGATGGCGCAACTGTAACAGAAGATGATATAAAAATATTTGCTTTGCCAGATGTTCCTACAGCTGAAGTGGTACAATCAACTTGTGATACACCAACAGGAACAATAACGGTAAAAACTCCTGCAAATGGTGAAGGAATAAGTTATACATTAAAAGGAACTAATCCTGTAACAGCACCAGTAATTAATACAACAGGAATCTTTTCGGGCTTAGTGCCAAATAATTATGTAGTGACAACTACAAATGCTAATGGATGTACTTCGGTTTCTACTGATATTATAACTATTAATGCAGTTGCTGGGGCACCAACAACTACAGGAGTTTCTACTTGTCAAGGAGTAAAAGGATCATTAAAGGCTACTTCTACATGTTCAGGTACCATACAATGGTATACATCGGCTTCGGGTGGGACTGAAGTAGGTAGCGGAGCATCTTTTGATCCAACTACAGTTACAGGCTTAATAGATATAAATAAGGCAGGAACTACAGTTTTTTATGCAGCTTGTGGTAGTGGCACAGGTTGTCGAACTGCTACTAATTTTGTTATTAATGCAATACCAACAATTACACGAACAACACCTGCGGGACAATGTGATACTGGAGAAGTGATTTTAGGCGCTACAGCCTCTTCAGGAACAATTAACTGGTATAGCACAGCAACTGGAGGAACATCATTGGGGACAGGTACAAGTTTTACAACACCAAGCTTAACTACTACTACAACTTATTATGTTGATGCAACTGATAACGGATGTGCTACAGCAACAAGGACTGCAGTTAAAGCATCGATAAATACTAGGCCAACAATAAATTCAACTACAGAAGCCTCTAGCTGTGGTATGGCAGCATTAACACTAAAGGCAACTGCATCAACAGGAGCTGATACTATCAGATGGTATGCGGATCCGGTAAGTGAACAGGTATTAGGAACAGGAGCAGAATTTATTACTCCAAACTTATCAACTACGACTACTTATTATGTAGGTGCTACTACGACCGAAGGTTGTACTACAACATCGAGAATTGCGGTTGCAGCAGTTATAAATGATGCCTCAACAATTGTGCTTACCAGCGGTACACAAAATCCGGTAGTTTGTACAGGAATAGCAATTCCAACTACGGTTTATACTTTTGGAGGAAGCGCAAAAAATGCCATAGTAACAAATTTGCCAACAGAGTTAAAGTCCGTTGTCGATTTAACAGCAAGAACAGTAACTATTTCAGGAACTCCAACGGCAAATGCTAATTATACGATAACAACAGTTGGACATACAATGCCATGTCCAGCAGCTACAATAAATGGAGTAGTAACGATGAATGCATCGATTCCAAAACCAACATTAACTACATTAACACAACCAACTTGTACGACTGCTACGGGAAGTTTTGAGATTACTAATTATAATCCAACGTATACTTATACGGTATCGCCGTCAACAGGAGTTAACCGAAATGGAGCTACAGTAACAGCACCAGTAGGAAGTTATACTGTAAAAGCTACCTCTGGAACTTGCGCATCTGTAGAATCGGTTGCTGCAGTAATTAATGCACAACCAGCTACACCGGATATGCCAGCAGTAAGCGCTGTAACACAACCAACGTGTGCAACAGCTACAGGAAGTTTTACAATTACGAATTACGACCCAACTTATACTTATACAATCACACCGTCAACAGGAGTTAACCGAAATGGAGCTATAGTAACAGTACCAGCAGGAAGTTATACTGTAAAAGCAACATTAGGGACTTGCGTATCAGCTGAATCAGTTGCTGCAGTAATTAATGCACAACCAGCTACACCGGATATGCCAGCAGTAAGTGCTGTAACACAACCAACGTGTGCAACAGCTACAGGGAGTTTTACAATTACTAATCATAACCCAAATTACACTTATACAATAACTCCATCGCTAGGAGTTTCTCAAACAGGAGCTACAGTAACAGCTCCAGCGGGAAGTTATACTGTAAAAGCTACCTCTGGAACTTGCGCATCTGTAGAATCGGTTGCTGCAGTAATTAATGCACAACCAGCTACACCGGATATGCCAACAGTAAGTGTTGTAACACAACCAACGTGTGCAACAGCTACAGGAAGTTTTACAATTACGAATTACGACCCAACTTATACTTATACAATCACACCATCGGCAAATGTTGTTCGAAATGGAGCTGCAATAACAGCGTCAGCAGGAAGTTATACTGTAAAAGCAACATTTGGAATTTGTGTATCAGCTGAATCGGTTGCTGCAGTAATTAATGCACAACCAGCTACACCAGCTATGCCAACGGCTACAGAGCAAAATTTTTGCTTTGTAGATGCTAAAAAAATCAAAGATTTAATTGCTACAGGATCAGGTATTCAATGGTATAATGCTCTAACGGATGGTATTTTGTATAAAGAGACTGACTTATTGGAATCAAATACATATTATGCTAGTCAAACAACTAATGGATGTGAGAGTGAAAGAATCGCAGTAAAAGTTATTGTAACAGAAACTCCTATTGCAGGAACGTTATCAGGAAATCAAAATATTTGTATAACAGAAAATACTGCTTTTTCATTATCAGGAGGTGCTGTCGGAGGAAGATGGAGTAGTAGTAATACGGCAGTAGCTACAGTAAACGCATCAACAGGAGCAATTGCTGGAGTTGGAACTGGGGTAGCAACAATTAAGTATACAGTAACTGGAACTGGAGGTTGTGATGATGCTATTGCAGAAAGAGTTGTAACTGTTAGCTCTTTGCCTACAGCGACAATAACAGGAACATTAGAAGCTTGTTTAACTACTACACTAACAGCGGTTACCAATGCGGTTTCTCCTAGTTATGTTTGGTACAAAGATAATTCAGTTATCAATGGAGAGACAGCTTCAACATTAGTTGTAACTTCAAATGGAGATTATAAAGTAAAAATCATAAGTGGTTCTACTTTTTGTGAAGAAACTTCTACTGCTTCGACAGTAGTTGTAGCTGATACAGAGAAACCAGTTATCACATGTCCAGCAGCTATTAGCCAAGTTGCTGATTCAGGACAATGTGGAGCAACCGTTTCTATTGTAGATCCAACAGCAACCGATTATTGTTCAACAACATTCACCTTTGCAGGAGTTCGTTCAGACAGTAAATCATTGACAGATTTATAT